>CAZPNU010000021.1:0-44869 GCA_964588075.1 uncultured Candidatus Cloacimonas sp. | reverse complement strand
TGGCACGAAGAAAACCAACTTATAATACCTTGTTTGAAAAACGGGGGGATGTGAGCATGTAGAAAATGTCTTGACTGCCTTGAGGATATTAATTGAAATGGCACTAATGTAGTAGCATTAAAGAAACACCATAATTATTACAGAAGTTAGCTACATTAACATCCACTATATAACCAGTAACAATATGTTAACTATGGAGATCTTTATGGCGCACCCTGAAACGTACTGGTCAATCATGATAGCAATCTTGGGGGTTGCATATCCTATTCTATACCAAGTAATTGCACGTTTTGAAGACAAGTATTGCTCTAGCAGCATCGCTGAGTTATTCAAGAATGAAAGAAGACACAAATTCTTTCAACGAAGTCTTTACTTTTCTGTTTCTGCTACTATATTATGGACATTAGACTTACCTCCATGGAGCATCCATAGATATTTTTCTTTGTTAGAGAATTCCTCTACATTCTTAATGATGGTTGCAGTGATACTTCTAATAATTGCTTTCTTAAGTGAACTGCATTTAGTAGTCATCTATAGCGTCACTTTGGATATTGCAAAGAGGATTGGTAAGAAGTTTAGTAGGAATGAAAAGCAAAGCTCTTTATATCTTTGTGCTGCTGCTGAGTTAATGATCAGTGCAATCAAAAGTGGAGATAGGGATGCTATTGAGACATTAACCGATCTTATCGGAAGCAAGTTCAGATATTCCTATTTGCAGAAACACGAATTATTGGAAGACTATTTCGAACTAAATAGCCGTTTACTAATTGCAGTTATATCATCAAGAACAATGCATAGAAGTAAGATTGCGTACAACATCATTTCAGCAAGTGATTTGATAGGCGACCAGTATAACTCTAGCATATCCTTTGATACATTGAGCCATATCTGGTATAATATTGAAGCCATTCTAGAATCAAATGAGCCTGATTTATTTATGATCTTTTGGGAAGCGATGGACTTTAAGATGGGGAGCTTTATTTTTACAAAAGAGTACGCAGATCACCATGAAAACACCCACGATACACCCGATAATTCTAATAATGAGCCCAACGTTCATAGTACAGATAAACATATTGATGTTCAAGAACAGATTTATCAGTTAATGTATTCCATAGGAGGGATGCTCGTTTTCCATAAGAAGTACGATGTTTTAGCCAGAGCACTGTTCTATACAACCAGTGAACCGCCACATTACCACCTGCTACCTGTAACATTTACAGATGTTTACAAACAATTTGTTTACTTCTATGATGTATGGGGAAACAACTTCTGGGACAGCAATGGTTACTCGCTACCTCACATAGATGGTATCAACGCCCGTAGTGCGACTAGATCATGGATTTGCTCATACATTGCTCTGTTGTTTATCAGACTATACAGCCTGCGCCTATTTGGCAATTACATAGAGATTTTTCAAATAGAGATACCAAGAACTCAGAGAGAAAGACGCATTTGGTTAGAGAGTATAGAGAGATTCCGTACACTTGTCGAAGACTGGATAGCACGACCCGATACTCTATCTGAACTCGGTCTAAGTGCAGTAACCAAAGTTATGGTAGATTCACCTGACAATTATCCTTTACGGTTGATTGATCAATTGAAATCTAGCTTGAAACAAAAAATGCTTACCACCGTGATAACTCAGTCATTATCAGAAAGTAAGGTTCGAGTTTTCTACAGTTCATCGAAGGAAATCCTCGACAATTACTTTGAATCTATCAAAGAAATAACTGCCTCAAGTCCAAAGGGAGTCAACAGCGAAAGAACCTATTTGTGGGGCGATAACTTATTGTTAGAAAAGAACTGTTTCCAGGATGATGTTGACATCCCTATAGATAACTATGACACTATACTTGCCAACATGGTAAAATCAAAACTCCAGAGACATTTTAGTCATACATTGTACCGAATGGTTAGTCATAAATATCTCTATAAACCGGATGAGATATTCACCGTTATTGACAAATTAAAACTTGATAAAGAGAAGCATATCATTTTAGCCATGAACATTTACTTTGAGCACTATATCAATACATTAGGAGTACACGATCTAACCAAAGATTCATACAAAGGAGTTGCTATCCGTAGGTTAGATGCATATGATAGAGAGGAAGGTGAGTCCTTCTTGATAGTTGAAAAGAATAATCTGCCTTACCTAAATTTACTTGAGATTAGTAGTGATATGAAAGAGAAATATCAGCTAGATGAAGTGCTATACAAAGATAAGGTTCTGGGATCTGTTATTGATCTTAGAAACAACGAAGTCTTACTCCAAGAGATTCAACCTCAGAATGCTGACAAAGACTTATCCCGTTACGTATTAGCATGCATTGGAATATCTTTAATGTTGCAATATGATAATAACATAAAAATGGTACAGATTCAACAATACACACGAAGGAATAGTCAAAGGCTTCTCAGTAACGTTGCTGAAATAAAGCCATTCTAGCAAGTAACAGGTACCTAACAAATCGACGATCATCTTGCTGACGATCGTCAATACTGTCTATTACTCAACTATACTCTCTTCAGCATAGTAAGATTAACAGAGACATTCTTCGACACAATCACAGTTCTTCCCCAACATCCTGCTTATTGATATACGGTAGAGATGCGGTTGCGATACCCAGCGTTTTGCTGGGAGGCGCAACCGTATCTCTACCGTAACCTAATAGGCAAGAAACTGGAGAGGTGATGAGGTGATGAGGTGATGAGGTGACATAGTAACGAAGTGAAGAAGTGACAAGGTGATGAGGTGATGAAGTAACGAAGTGACAAAGTGACGAAGTGACAAGGTGACAAAGTGACAAGGTGATGAGGTGACAAAGTGACGAAGTGATGAGGTGATGAGGTTAAAAAAGTTGGGAGTTAGATGCTAAGCGTTTACCGCCTAAGGTCTAACTCCCCATAGCCATTAGTTATCCAGACGGCTCTCGTCGAAATCGGTGCCCACAAAGCGTAGCCAATCGGGATCGGAGTTCTCCATATCGTCGTTTTCCGCATATATCAGCTTATAGTTCCCGTTCATCTGGATATCCACGAAGATATACACCGGCTTCTCGCCTGTGCTATACTTCCAAATCTGGTAATCCTTGCGCACAAAGCGGCTTTGGTCGCTGCTGGTATCCCGTTCAATATCATCTGCAGCACCGTTGCGGATATAGATGCGTCCCATGTCAGATTTCCAGCCCGCGGAGAGGTTGCCAAAATAGCGATTACAATAGTCTATCCGTTCCTGCACCAGTGCCATGATGGACTTGGTATCCATTCGGGTACTGGAAGCCATGGTGTTCCAAAACATGGTGCTAACCCTACGCTTCTTTTCCAGAGAATAACTTTTCCAATCCACCGGCACGCTGTTACCCAAGAAGTAGCGCATCAGCAGATATTCATCTTCGGGATCGGGAAACAGGAAAGCCACTTCTTCCGCATCTTCCACCAGCACAAATTCAAAAGTGCGTTCCTCGCTCTTTTCTCCACTTTGCAGGGTCACACTGCCGTTGTATTTGCCCAGGCTTAGTTCTTTAAGCGGAATCTTGAGGGAAAATCCCTCCACTGCTTTCTTGGGTGAATAATCCAGATAGTCGTCCATCACAATAATGGAATCCCTTTCCAAAGAGAGGTTTAGCAGGTTGCTATCGGTGGCGGAAACCCCATCGCTATAGATTTCCAGGTATAGATAGGCAAAATCCGTAGCAGAGCGGTTAATCAGGATGGATGGCTCTGAGCGGTATAAGGTTTTGTTACGGTGAAACTTTGCCAGATACTGCAAGGTATCCGGGCGGACTTCGCTGTTAAGCTCCAGATCGCTGAGGATGGAGTTTGGCGGCAGCTTTTGCACATTGAAGAGCCAGCTAAAGGATTTTTGGGAGTTTACATCCACAGCCGTGAAACGAATATCCGAGGCACAGTTATCCAGCACAAAGCTTAGTCGGTTCAGGTAGGACTTGCTTTTGGAGGAAGTGTCTGCTTTGTTGGAAACCCCAATGTTATCGCGCACTTCCTGCTTCATGCAGATGCTATCGGCGTGGATGAACTCCACATTAACGTCCAGTTCGGCAAAATAGCCACCCTCTTTGGCAACAAAGGCAAGGTTGCGATAGGGAATCTGGTAGTCCAACAGCAAAACGGTCTGCTTATCCTTATCCAGAAAGCGATTATAATCCACGAACATATTAAGGGACTCGCCGGCAAGACTAAGCAGCCATGCGAAGCAGAGTGCAGTAAGCAGCAATATCTTTTTAATACTCATCTTCTTTATTCCTCAGAGTGTATAACCCAAAACCTTTGGTGTCGGCAAAAATGAACTCCTTATCTTGCTTGTAGTAAGTCCAGATGATGTTTGGATACCTGCCGATGGGGTAGGCTTCCGTAACAATTTCATCAGGTTCGCCATACTTGATGTATATTCTACCGCGATCTGAGTTCCAACCCTTCAACTTCTTATGCACGGTGAACATTTCATCTGCTTTCAGCACACGTTGGTAAAATCTTTCACGGCTCTCGTTGCGGGCAGTGCCGGGGCTGGGGTCGTTAACCTTCCAATATGCTTCGATGGCTTGGCTAATCTTGGCAGTGGGGACGCTGTGCAACGATTGCCATTCGTTTTGGCTTGCCACATAGCGGAGCTGTGCCAGTTGGTCGCCGGGGCTGTAGCGCAAGGAATATGAATACCACGGAGAAAAGATGAAGGGATCCACATTGTAATGGATATTGCCCTCATACATATACAGCTTGGTAATGCTACCTGAGTTGCTATCCAGAAATGGTTTCAGGTTCACCTGCAAGGGGCTGCTGAGTTGATCGATGCGCAAGCTGCGGTTTGGAGTACTTATCAGAATGCTATCCAAAGGCACAGAAAAGCTTTGGAACAGGCTAAGCTCGTCGCAATCAGGAGTTAAAGTATTGGGGATGAAGCTAAAGCCTTCCTTTTTGGCAACCAGCCAGCTTTGCCCAATTTCTGTGTAGTTCGCCCCCACTTCAAAGGAACGTTTGAACGCCAGCTTAGAGCCCATGGATTTGTTCTTAAGCTTGAAATCTGCGCTATAGATGCCGGGTTTAAGGCTTTTGGCAAACCTGATGGGGATGGCGGTATCCTGCAGCCAATCGCGCTTGGGGATGCTTATCGAGGTGGAAAAATCGGCTGCCTGTTTCTTGCGGGAATCCTTTATCACCACACTCAATTGGTAATCTGCAACATTCTTCCCTTTGGCAAAGCTAAGGCTGCTGTAAGGAAGCACCACCCAAAAATCCACACCTGTGGCGTAGTGTTCGTACAAAACTTCTTGTGCACCCAGTGCAAGGGAGCAAAAGATAAACAGGAAGATGAAACTAAGTGCTTTTAGCATTGCTTGCCACCTTTATCTGAAAATCAATCTTTTCTTTTTCCAGCCATGCCAGAATGGTATTATCAGGGAAGATAAGCTTGCGGGATTCCAGCAGATAGCTGTTTAGGTCTTCGGTTTGAACTTGGGTTTGCAGGATGAATCCACCGGCATGCTTGCTGCACCAAGAGCCTATCTCATTCAGGTAACCCTTCTTAATCTGCTCGGTATTTAGCAGCACTTTCAGCTCTCCCCGCAGTTCTTTGGGTAAGTCCTCGAAGGGGATGATTGCCTGGGGCATAACCCGCAGAATGCCATCGTCATTGCCATTGAATGTGCTTTTTGTGCCGGTTATGAAATACACTTTACCGGGGATGATGCTGCCAAAGAACTGCTGAAAATCACGATTGAAGAGGGGAACCTCGAACTTACCGCTTAGGTCTTCGAACTCCACAAAAGCTATGGGATTGCCTTTATTGTCCTTTTTCTTGGAGATGGAGCTTACAATGCCGGCAAGCAGCAGGTCGCCATTACTCTTGTTCTTTCCGGTTTGGGAATTTGCATTGGTGAGGTTCTTTATCAGGCTGCGGTATTCAAACAGGGGGTGTCCGCTCATGTAAAAGCCCAGAACTTCTTTTTCCATATCCAGTTGATGCAGATAGCTCCATGCTTGCGAAGGGGGAAGCGGAGGGTAATAGTCTGCATCGCTATCATCATCACTAATCAAATCAAAAAGCGTGGTCTGCCCTTTCTTGCGGTCACGTTGCTCACCGCTGCTGAAGGTTAAAGCCTGCTCTATCACATCCCACTTTTGGGCACGGCTACCCTCCAGCTCGTCCATAGCCCCTGAGGCAATCAGGCTTTCCAGCACGGTTTTATTCACCGAGGAGCTATCCAGCCTGCTGCAGAAGCCGAAGATGTTGGTGTATGCACCATTGGCTTGCCTATCCTCAATGATGGCACGCATGGCAGATTCGCCTAAGTTCTTTATAGCACGCAAACCAAACAGCACTTCCTTGCCATGCACACTGAATTCGCTTTCGCTACGGTTAAGATTGGGCGGGATGATCTTGATGCCCATGTCTTTACAAACTTCAATCTTGTTGGGTATGGCGGAAGGATCATCTTCCAGAGACAGCAAAGCTGCCATAAACTCCACGGGATAGTATGCCTTCAGGTAGGCAGTGTGATAAGCAACCAAAGCATAGCAGGTGGCATGGGACTTGTTGAAGGCATATTCGGCAAAGTTCAGCCAATCCTTCCAGATCTTTTCTATGGTAGCTTCGGGAACCTTGTTTGCCTTTGCCCCCTCCACAATCTTGTCATGATACTTCAGCATCAGGTCCAGGTTCTTTTTTCCCATGGCTTTGCGCAGCATATCTGCTTCACCACCGCTTAAACCACCCATCTCCCGCGAGATGCGCATCAGTTGCTCCTGATACACGGTTACGCCATAGGTTTCTTTTAAGGTTGTCTCCACCAAGGGATGGTCATATACCACCTTTTCTTTGCCGTGTTTACGGGCGATGTAGGTATCGATGAAGCGCATGGGACCCGGACGGTATAGCGCAACCATGGCAATGATATCTTCAAAGCGGTTTGGCTTGAGGTCTATCAGATACTTGCGCATGCCATCGGATTCAAACTGGAACACACCATCTGTTTCACCCTTACCAAGCAGATTAAACACCTTCTTGTCATCCAGCTTCAGGTTGCGGACATCAATATCTATACCTTGAGATTGCCTGACCAGATCCACTGTCTTTTGGATTAAGGTGAGGGTCTTCAGCCCCAGAATATCCATCTTAAGCAGCTTCAGATCATCCAGCCACTTACCTTCATACTGCACAAGGTTTACGTTGTCGCCATCCTTCTGCACGCTGATTGCCAAAGGCACATAGTCTGTTAAATCTCCGGGGGCAATCACCACTCCCGCTGCATGGATACCTGTTTGGCGCACCAAGCCTTCCAGCACCAGAGAGTGCTTATAGATGCTTTGGTACAGATCATTCTGGTTTATCAGGCTGCTGAATTCAGGGTTTTTTATGTAGGCATCCTCCAAGCTCTTGGGATTACCGGGGATGGTTTTGGTGATGTTGTTCGCTTCCGCGGCTGGTACGCTTAGCACGCGGGCAACGTCCTTGATTACGGATTTTGCCCCCAAGGTGCCAAAGGTTACAATCTGCGTAACGCTGTTTCTGCCAAAGCGTTGCACGATGTAGTCAATCACTTTGCCCCGTCCTTGGGCACAGAAATCTATATCAATATCAGGCATGCTGATACGATCCGGATTAAGGAAACGCTCGAAGAGCAAGCCATAACGCAGGGGGTCGATGAGGGTTATATCCAGCAGATAGGCAATGATGCTTCCGGCAGCGCTGCCACGTCCCGGTCCCACCGGCACATTCTGCTTGCGAGCATTATCGATGATGTCCTTAACCACCAGAAAGTAGCCATTGAAGCCCATCCTATCTATCACGCCCAATTCATACTCTATCCGCTGTGTAACCTCTTCGGGCAATCCGGGATACTTGATGGCAGCCTGTTCAAAGCATAAATGCCGTAAGTATTCGCCCATACCGGGAAACTCCGGGGGAGTCTCCACCTTGGGAAGTAGAAACTGCTCGTATCGCAATTCCAAATCTATCCTTTCGGCAATCTTAACAGTATTCTCGTATGCTTCAGGCACCTCAGGGAATATCTGCTGCATCTCCTCGGGGGACTTGAAGTATAATTGAGTGGTAGGATAGCGCATCCTGCCGGGATCGTTGAGCAACTTACCTGTTTGGATACATAGCAAGATGTCATGTGCTTCGTTATCATTTTGGTGCAGATAGTGACAGTCGTTGGTGAGCACCATGGGGATTTCCAGTTCTCGTGCCAGCTCAATTAAGCGGGGAGCAACGGCTCTTTCGGATTCCAGCTTGTGATCTTGCAACTCAATATAATAACGGTCGCCAAAAAGCTCTTTGTACCACAGGGCAGCTTCCCGTGCCTGCTTCATGCGGTCATTCAGGATAAGCGAGGGGATTTCGCCCTTAACGCAGGCAGAGAGGCAGATGAGCCCATCGCTATATTCTTTTAGCAAGGCTTTAGATATTCTTGGCTTGTAATAAAAGCCTTCGATAAAGGACTTGGAGGAGAGCTTCATCAGGTTCTTATAGCCGGTGTAGTTCATGGCAAGCAGAATCAGGTGATGCCTGCTTTCATTCTTCGCTTGGGGATCAGTCAAGTCGCTGCTGATGATGTATGCTTCAATGCCGATAATCGGCTTTATTCCGGCCTTTTTGGCATATTTGTAAAAGTCAACCACCCCAAACAAGTTTCCATGATCGGTGATGGCAACCGCGGGCATATTCATCTCAATTGCCAAATCCACCATTCTATCTACCCGGCAGGCACCGTCCAACAGGCTATACTGCGTGTGATTATGCAAATGTACAAAGGACATCTATCTCTCCAACTCTATCTTAAAAGTAAGCTTTGCAATATGCCCGATTTTGTCAAAGAATATCTTGGTGTTCAAGCAGAGCATCTGCTATTCATAAATCCATCACCACTCAGCTAAACACTTCCGTCATTCCAGCGTCCGGGGTCCCCGACAGACAAGTCCTTGGCTGTTGGGGTGGTTCGGCTAAAAAAACCAGTTCTTTCCCATCCTTAGCATATATCGATTTTCCTCATGATAATCCCATCCGGGATCATCCAAGGAATATAGGCGTGGGTTTTAACCCACGTACAGAAAGCCCCCTGCGAAAATAACCAAAAGCATCCCCGCAGGGGACTTTCCCGCGGGTTTTAACCCGTGGGCAAATGCTATCTATTAAACACACGCGACTCCGCCAAATCTGTCAACCGGGAGGTTGACAGCCCTTTAGTGGTCGCCCTAAGGGGCTTATTCTGTGGGGCGTGGAACGAGGGTCTGCGCATTGCTGCTCAATGCTCCGAACCCATCGCTATGATATGTCGCCCTACGGGCTAGGTATCCATATAACATATTTTCACGCCCACAACCTTAAAGTTATTCGACCTTTTGACCCCTGGACTTCCCAAATCCCCAATCTCTAAACCTCTCAATACCCGAACCTCACAATTCCACGACCTTCGAGCTCTCAATACACTAGCCTCACCACCCCTCGCTCCCTTGACCTCTCGACCCTCAACTCCTCGACTGATTATCGCTCTTCGCTTAACGTCTAACTTTTACCGTCTAACTTGATTTTCTCTACCCACCACATCCTGCTTTTATAACTACTCCCTTGCTTTAATGCCTGGTGACCCGCTCGTAAACCCGTGGTGATTCCCGGGTGCGACGAGGGAATCACGAGGGAATCGTCACGGTTTGAGCTGCGGAGCGAATAGGAGGGATAGAAGCCCGGGACACCTGCAGATAAGGAGATGTCCCGGCATATAGAGCAACAAAATGAGCTTATTTAACCGCAACCACCTTGTAGAACATGGTTGTTTGTGTGGGTGTTATATCCACCGAAATGCCTATAATGTTTTGCTGCAAAACGCTCCAGGTATCTGCCTGCGGTGAAGAAGCAGCCAACAGCTTATAGCTTTGGGCATCGTATACCGCTTGCCAGGATATCCTAAGCTGCTGATTGGGGAGCTGCGTAATCTGTATATCTTGCGGGGCATCCAAAGTGATGTAATAAAGATTCTGGCAAGCCTCATCCAGCCAGGGCTCGAAGCTAATCTTACCCTTTCCTTCCTGATCATCGAACAGCAAGGCGTCAATGGAGGCAGCCTGAGTAGTTCCCCAGTAAATATATGCGGCGTTGAACGGTGTACTGAGGTTGTTATAGATATTTATCCCATTGCCATATATCTTGTTCCATTGGCTGATGCCTGTGCCGAAGGCAAGCGTTCCCCCATTGTGATAAATACCGTTGCTGCTACATCCGCTAACCACGCAATTGGTCATATTCAGAGTGCCATAGTTGTGCACAATTCCGTTTGTCCCGCCGGTTAAGCTTGTGGCAAAGAGGTTGCATGTACCGTTACCCTCCAGCTTGAGGAGGTTGTGATTACCCTTTTGGATGCTGCAATTGTTCATATTCACCGTTCCACCGCTGATGTACACAGAGCAATATTCCTGTGTTGGTGTATGTTGCTCGTCCAGCCCGGCATTCATGATGTTGGTGTAGTTAAGAGTGCAGGTGCCTTCCGGATTGATGATGCGTAGTCCACACCAGGTGCTGAGACTTTCCGAGTTCAAACCACGGATTATAACCGGAGCAGATGAGGAACCATTCGCAATAATACAGCCATTAATGTTGAAAGCAGAGCCTTGCTGGTACACAACGTAATTGGGGAAGATAAGCTCCGCACCTGCTGCAAGAGTTAAGGTAACCCAGTCTTGCACGTTGAACTCCTGGCTCATTCTATAGGGAAGCCCCATGTCGTTCCAAGTAGCGCTGCGGCTTTGGTAACCGCTGGAGATGTAGATATATGGATTGCTACAATTACTGAAACTGAGGTCACTGAACTTATCGACCAAATCCGCGGAACAAACCAGCGGATAGCCATTTATGTTGTTGATTATCACATTTGCCACACTCAAATCGTGGTATGGAACCCCACAAACCAAGGCATCTCCATTTATATCTTGCAGTGTGCAGTTGTTCATCGAAAATACATCAGTGGAACTGCTGCTCTCAAGGCGTATTCCCTGGCGAGTGCTGTAGCGAACCAGGCAATTAGTCAAGCTGACAGCAGAGGCACCGCCATTGTAGAATGCGTAGCCGTTGTTATAAGCGTCTGCTTGCCCTGCATGAAGAATCTGGCAGTGGTTCAAGATAGCTGTGCTTGTGGAGTTATATACTCTTATGCCCATCCAATATCCTGTGCTGCCGGGGACACGGTCGAAGATAATCGGAGCTTCGCTATTGCCTTGTGCAAGCACAGAACCGGCATAGTCTTGGATAACCCCATCGGCTATCTCGAAGTTACACCCGGCTGCGATGCTGATGTTTGAGCCACTTGCACCGTATATGTTTACCATCTGTCGGTATGGATAGCCGTGATTGGGAAAGCTGTTACTGCCATAAAGGGTAGAGCTTCCGCTGAGTCGTATGTATTGGTTAGTGTTGTCAACAAGTTGCAGATTAGTGAATGACGAGGCGTATTGGGGAGGAATATCCAGCGGATAACGTCCGCAGTGGCTGATAGTTAAATTAGTGAAGCTCAAGCTGGGATCGCTGTCGTTGCAGTACACTGCATCAGTGCCACATGTGTCGATAATCAGATCTTCTGCCATGAAGCTATCCCCTGTGCTGCTTTCGGTGATACTTATGGCTTGTGCCCCCGTGTTAAGAATTTGGCAATTGCCAAGATACAGATTAGTTGCACCGCGGTAATCCAACATACAGGCATTGTAGCCATATTCGTTCACTCTGCCTCCATGGTTGAAAACGCACCAGTTAAAGCTGGCAGAGCTATTGTTATATGCCCGGATTCCCTGCCAATAGCTTGTACTGCCGGGGATTCTATCGAAGATGATTGGCTGTTCCGGAGTGCCATTCGCCTCCAGGGTACCGTTAATCTCTATCGTAAGTGCATTATCAAAGTACATAACCGTACCCGGCTCCAGGCTCACTGATATGCCATAACTGATATACAGGGGTCCCCCGCTTATCTGATAGGGGTACCCGTGGTTAGTTAAGCTTTGGCTTGCCAGATATCCGCCATTGATGAAGCGAATTAGGTTATGGGTGTTATTGTTCAGGCTTATTCCCTCAATCTGATGAGCCCATTTGGCAGAGATACTTAGCGGGTAAGCGTTGCAGTTGCTGATAGAAAGCCCCGTGATGCTTAGCCTGAAGTCTGCTGCATTCTGATAAAAAGCATCCATCCCGCAACCATCAATGGTGAGATTTTCAATCCTGAGACTATCTGAGGGGCTGTTGTTACTCTCGATGAACAAAGCTCTGCAAATGGCATTTTGAATAATGGTGTTCTCCACAAGCACATAATCAGCCTGATATATCTTGATGGCATTCTGAACATGGTTATAATCATTTGAGCTGGCACAGTTCAGCAATTGGCAATAGCGGAACACAGCAGCAGAGCAGTATGTATTAAGGTCGAAGCCACGCCAGTTTCTTGTCTCTCCCGGTAGGCGGTTAAAGACCACCGGCTGTTCTTCAGTTCCATTGATGCTAAGTGCACCGTTGATGTTGAATCCCACACTGTAACCAAGGTGGAACTGACATCCTGCCTCAATGGTTAGGGGAACGTAGTTTGTGAAAATCTCTGTGGACACAGACACATAGGGTATGCCTAGGTTGCGAAAAGTACTTGCCCTGTTGATGCTGCCATTGCTGTGTATAAAAATGCGGTTATCCACATTATCAGCAGTCACAATCTGATTGTCAAGATCATCAATCAGGTTTGCCGGTAGCATAATCGGCTTACCACAATCAGTTATCGTAAGGTTGTTATAATCCAAAGTCGTGCTGTTGTTGCTGATATAGATACCGGCTTGGGGAGCATCATGAATGGTGGTGTCATACAGCTCTATGCCACCTGCACTGCTACCCTCAACATAAAGAGCATAGGTGCTTCCTCCGGAGATATCACAGTTATCAAAATGAAGTAGTTCCGCACCATTGGAAACAATGGTGGGCTCTGCATAACCATACTCCTGCTGACCTCCTCCGGTAAAACTGCAATAGCTAAAGCTTCCATGGCTGTTATAGGCGAAGGATATGTTTTTCCATCCCCAGCTTCCGGCTGAAGCAAAGCTTATGGGACTATCCACAGTGCCACTCGCAATCAAGCTGCCATAGTTATTTACCTGCAGGCGGGCGTGTTGCGGGAAACGTATTTGCACACCCTCTTCAAGCGTGAGAGTAGCACCATTATTCACATTTAAGCCTGATTTTAACAAGTATGGAGTAGATAAATCTCTAAGCGTGGTATCACTGTCGATATATCCATCCCATACATAGAGGAATGGCTCGGCAGCGTTGCTAACAGAAAGCCCATTCAGAACTTCGTAATGCTCTGCAGCCATATAGAGAGGGTATGAACTGGTTTGAGAAATCGTCAGGTCACTAAGGGTAAGATTGGGATAGGCATTTTCCTCTACGTATAGAGCTGTTTGGCAATTACTGAAGTCACTCTCGTGCAGGTTCAAGCTTACATTACTGCTAACAAATATTCCCTTGCCACTAATGGCATTGAAGCTACAATAATTAATGCTAACTCCGGAGCCGGCGATATGAACACCATTCCCGGCCACACTGGTGCCAAATGAGCAATGCAGAATGCTTACATTGGGTGAAGAGCTGATCCTCATCAAACCATACCCGTCGTTAGTACGCCCAAATGTGCAATATTGAAAGCTGCTTGCTTCTGCCCCTGAGAGCTGAATGCGGGTGTTATAACTCTCGGTGTTTATTGAAGTAAAGACTATCGGGACTAGCGAGGTTCCCACAGCCTGCACCGAGCCTTCGATGATAAGCTGCGAGCCTTCTTCGAACATGATGTTCACTCCCGGCTCGATGATCAGGTTTGCGCCGTTTACCACCCGCACAGTACCTCGAATCTGATGGGGATTGTTGGAAAGGTAAAATGTTGTATCGCTATTGATGTCGCCCTGAATCACAATGGCAGCATAACAGAACATGCCGCTTAAAACAAACAATCCAAAAAGTAAAAGTAACTTACTCATCTCTCACCTCGATGTTAGCTTTGTTTATGTCTTAATGTTTAGTTAAAAGGATATGCTACAGCCTATTCCAAATAGGCCCGGCTTTTACAGATTGTCAAGAACTTGTTGATTACATTCATGCAGAAAACATGGCACAAAAGCTTGATCTCAACTCAAGATTATATCCACAAACCCATGCCTCATACAAGCTGATAGATGTGTGTGGAATTATTTCCATTTCTTATCACCAAGCAGAGAACAACATTATCATTGACACAAACTACCTGAAGTAAAATGTAAAAACTGTTAAAGAACTACATAGGATGGATGATGCAACGTTGGTATTATTCGGTTAATGGTAGAGATGTGGGTCCAGTTTCTTCGGCAAAGGTTTCCGACGCAGTGCTCTGTCGTGAGTTAGATTTGGAGAGTTATGTTATATCGGAGAAGACTAAGGTCTGGACCAGAATAAAAGATATTCCTGAGATTATGGATATTATCCACGAACCCGCAGCGCACCCCATATTTAACGAGGAAGCAGCCAGGCAGTTTGGTGAATTCATGCAAAAAGGGATAACCCTTGATGAGCTAAATCGGAGCGAGCCTCTATATTACAACTTCCCGGCTTCAAAGCTGTTCAAATGGCAGCTTCTTACATTTGGATTGTTTGGGGGATACTGGTTTTATCGGCAATGGCTGTATATGATCACCAACAAAAAGATAATGCGCGGGAGCTGGCTGATAGTATGGCTGGATAGAATCATCTTTGCCTATGTAATCTTTCACGCTATCGAAAGTGACCGAGAGATGCTGCGCTACAAACGTCCTGCATGGAATGCCATAACTCTTTCTCTATTGTGGTATCTGGGCTTATGCTTAGCGATGTTTTTGCCCTACACAGCAAACAGCCTGATTGGTGTGTTTATCAACCTGCTGGTGCCCCTGCTTCTCGGTTCAACGATGCTTATACCTGTGCAGCGTTATATCAATGAGGTTAATCTCTTAAGAAACAGAGATACAGAAGCAGCGTTAGCAAAAGCCTAAGCTCGTATAGCTTTCGAAGTTAACAAGAATTAGCTTGCCAGAATAGCCCCCTCGGAAATGATGGCAAAAAAGCTATGGGAGTTTATCATGACAGATAAAGAAAAACAAGCCTGCAACTGTGGAGAAGAGCACGATCACGATTGCTGTGATGACGATTGCAATTGCGAATCCAATGTTATCACCCTCGATATGGAAGACGGCACCAAAAAAGACTTTCAAGTATTGAACATCATCGAACACGAAGGCAAGCAGTATGTTGCCCTTTCCGAGATGGACTCTGTGGAATACGACATCCTTCGCTTCGAAGAAGTGGACGACCAACTTGAGCTTAGCATCATTGAAGATGATGCCGAATATAATGCCGTTGCCGATTTGTTCGACGAAATATTCAGCGCTGAAGGTGACGAACAAGACATCCTCGACGAAGAATAGTAAATAAACACCTCCTTAATCCGCATCCATAGGCTCAAAAGCTTGTGGATGCTTTTTTATATACTGCTAAAAAAGCCTTGACGGAATAGCGGTGATTACGCAATATGCCAAGGATAAATCCTGGGAGTTGGAACGATGTTGGCAGATTTAATAATACATAATATCGGTAGCTTGATTAGCCTTTCCGGTGCAGCTGAACCCAGATGTGGTGCTGCTTTGGAGGACTTGGCTGTTACAAGCAATGCGGCTATTGCCATCAAGGACGGATTGGTGCTGGAGACCGGGAATAGTGAAGAACTGTACAAGCGCTATCCTGACTCAGAAAAGCTGGATGCAAATGGCATGCTTGTGCTACCGGGCTTGGTGGATTGCCATACGCACCCCGTATTTGTGCATACCCGCCAGGACGAATTTGCCATGCGCCTAGAAGGCAAGACTTATGTGGATATAGCCCTTGCAGGAGGGGGAATCCGCTCCACCATCGCCAGCACTCGTGATGCCTCCGAAGACCAACTGTATGAGCTTGCTGCCAAGAGAATAAGCAAGATGATAAGCCTTGGCACAACCACTTTGGAAGCTAAAAGCGGATATGGGCTGGACACTAAGAGTGAGCTTAAACAACTGCGAGTCATAAAACGCCTTGCCGAAACATTGGGCATAGACATCATCCCCACTTTCATGGGTGCGCACGAGTATCCTGCTGAGTATAAAAACAACCATGAAGCTTACTTGAAAATCCTCTGTGAAGAGATGATTCCTGCTGTGGCAGAGCAAGGTATTGCCCGTTTCTGCGATATATTCACCGAAGCCCATGTGTATAACATTGAGGAATCCCGCAGAGTGCTGCAATGCGCCAGGGATCATGGCTTGAAGCTTAAGATGCATGCCGATGAGATAGAGCCCATGGGTGGAGCAGAACTGGCTGCCGAAATGGGCTGTGTGTCTGCCGATCACCTTGGTGCCACCGGGGATGCAGGCATTTCTGCAATGCTGAAGGCTGGAGTTATTCCGGTGCTGCTTCCGGCAACCCTTTTTTCCTTGCGTAGTAAAAGTTATGCTCGCGCCAAGGATATGATTGCTGCAGGCCTGCCCATCGCTATCGCAACGGATTATAACCCAGGAAGTTGCAATTGCGACTCCATGCCCTTAACCATGTCAATCGCTTGCCTGCAAATGGGCATCAGTCCTGCTGTAGCGCTATCCGCCTCCACAATAAACGCAGCCCATGCCCTATGCGAAGGTAGCAAACTTGGATCTTTAGAACCGGGTAAACAGGCAGACTTTGGTATATGGGATATCCCCGGAGTGAACTTCCTGCCCTACCACCTAGGCTCAAGCCACCTACTGAAGTCCTTCAAGAAAGGCAAATGTATCTTTAGTGCAGACCAAGCATGAGTGAAGAAATAAAGCTAAACAGCTATAAAGTGCTGGAGAACATTCACCATTCCCGTAGGTTCAGCCTTTATTCTGCCACCAAATATGATACTGAACAGCTTGTACTGATAAAAACCCCTGATTCAGTGCGCACCAAGGATATGGAGCTGATTGCCAATCTGGTAAGCGAAGCCCAAGCCTGTCTAACCCTGCAACATCCAAACATCCGTAAGTGTTATGAGTATAGCGGAGAAGCAAGCTCTGCCTATATGATTGCTGAATATGTGGAAGGGATGTCTCTTTCCCGCTATATGAAGATGAATCCCGGGGGCATCGAGCTAAACCTGGTGTTAAGCTGGATGAAGGATATCCTCTCCGCTCTGGATTATGCCCACAAGCAAGGCTATGCCCACCTTAATCTTAACCCCCACAACCTGATAGTTACTCCCGATAAGCATATCAAGATTCTCGGCTTTGGCAAAGATAAAGCAGCCTGGATGACGGGTGAGCAAGAGGATTATGGTTATCATCCCTTGATGTTCACCACTCCGGAGCTTTTTCAAGCCGAGATTGCTTTACCTGCCGGGGATATATTCTCAGTTGCCGTTATCGCCTATCTATGCATCTGCCGAGTGCTTCCCTGGCGCATTGACCACAGCCTTGGCTATGTGCAACAGAAGAAGCAAAGTCTTGGTAGAGCGGTTATCATGCCCGAAATACTCAAGGTGGAGATGCCGGATTGGCTGTATGGCGTAATTCTAACCTGCCTTAAGTTGGATCCAAATCAGCGTTTTGGTTCTGCCGCAGAGCTACTGGAGGCGATTAACAGCGGTGATGCTGCTCCCACCGAAGAGCCGACAGCAATGCCTGTTCCGGAGACAGAGCAAACTCTGCCCGAACCTATTGCAATAATTGATGAACCTGCTGCCATAGCAGTGGCAGATTTGGAAGAGCTTATTCCCGAAACGGAACCAGAGCCGGAGATTGATGTAATAGAGCCGGAGCCGGAGATAATCGCTGTAGAACCCGAGCCTATCCCTGTTGTAACAGAACTTGAGCGTCCCACCCCGATAACAGAGGAGGAGGAGCAACCTGAGCCAAGCTTCACCATTGCCGAGCCTGAACCACACGCATACACTCCTGAGCCCATTCCTGAAGAGGAGAATATCCCTCCTTTACCCGAGAAACCTATTATAATTGAAACTCCTAAACCCGAGCCACCCAAAAAGATAGATCCTCCCAAACCTAAACCTACCCCTACAACAACAGTAAAGCCCAAGCTATATAATCCCAATCCCATACCAAAACCTACCGAACCGGAACTTATCGATACCCGCAAGCTCCACAAAACTTTCCGCACCTTGCTGTACCTATCTTTGGTAGTGCTGGTGTTCTACGTGTTCAAATACTTCGTTTTCGGCTCTCGTCCGAAGTTCCAAGCTCCTCCCGATAGTGTTGCGGTGGAAGAGCTTAGCCAGAATCCACCTGAAGCCAACAAAGCTATAAATATGGTGCTTGCTCCGGCAGATACCCTGATTATGGGCAGCATTGCTCCGGGAGCGGATGATGATGAATTCCCGCTGGTAACCGTGCGCATGGCACCTTTTTATATAAGCACCCATGAGATTACGCAAAAGGAATGGCTGATGGTTTTCCCCACCAATCCATCCCAAAACCAGGATTTGGATCTTCCCGTGGAGAATGTGAGTTTCTACGACATTATCGAGTATTGCAATGCCAAGAGCATCAAGGATGGTTACCGCCAGTGTTATGATTACTACGACACGGAAGTTATCTGCAACTTCGAAGCGGATGGCTATCGCCTTCCCACCGAAGCGGAGTGGGAATCCGCTGCCAGAGCAGGAATGCCCGTTGACCTAAGCATCTACAGCGGTGCTAATGATGCCGATAAAGTTGCTTGGTACAACGGCAATAGCGATGCGCACAGCCATCCCGGAGGCAAGAAAGAGCCTAACAATCTCGGCTTATATGATCTCAGCGGAAATCTGTATGAATGGGTCTGGAACTGGTATGCACCATACTCCTACCGCAGCGGAGACCTGTATAGAGGACCTGAAACCGGCACGGATAAAGTTATCCGCGGCGGAAGCTGGTATCATCCCGTGCACGATTTACGCGTCAGCAACCGCAGCTATGCCAAGCCTTACTCTAAAACGCCCTATATCGGTTTCCGTGTTGTACGCAGCCTGGCAAACTAAAAGCTATCCCCCGGTTTCATAATCAAGGCTTCAAAGCCTGCTGCTTCCACCTTGCTCACAAACTCTTCGGGATTTACCGTAATCACAGGGAAAGTATTATAGTGCATAGGGATAGCCAGCTTGGGACGCAGCATCTTTACTGCCCGTACCGCATCATCTATATCCATGGTATAGTTCCCGCCGATGGGGATTAGCAGATAGTCAATCGAATGCATATCCCCAATAAGCTGCATATCGCCGAACAAGCCCGTGTCACCACAATGGTAAAGGCACAAGCCGTCCACCTCGATTATCACCCCTGCTGCCAAACCCGCATACAATCCGTCCGGAGTGGCAGAGCCATGCAACGCTATGGTCAGCTTTACTTTGCCAAACTCAAACTTGAAGCTCCCGCCTATCTGCATGGCATGAACCTTATATCCACGTTTGGAAATGATGGAAGCAAGCTCCGACACGCAGATGATGGTGGTGTTTGCCATGTGGGCAATCGTGAGGGCATCACCAAGATGATCTCCGTGGGCATGGGTGAGAATGATGTAATCCGCCTTAAGCTGTTTGGGGCTAAGGGGTGCCAGGGGGTTCCTTTCCAAAAAGGGATCTATCAAAATCTGCTTTCCTTCTTTGGTCTCGATGCGAAAGGCAGAGTGTCCTAAATATTGCAGTTCCATAAGTTATCTCCAGTTATGTGATGGGTTGATGCTTGCAAAGTCCCGTTTTTACGTCAAGTGCTTTTCAGCTTCATCCTAACCATCATTGCATAATCATTACATAATCATTGCATGTTTCATCCGCATTAAACATGCAATGATCAAGTAATGATAGCAGGATTAGCACTTGACAAAAGCAGTGCGATATAAAACATGCTGCAAAGCATACTTTTAAGCAAATATAGGGACTTAACGATATGAAGATTAGTGGATTTTCGTTTGTGCGCAATGGGGTTAAATTGTATTACCCGATTGTGGAAGCTATCAAGAGCATTCTGCCCATCTGTGATGAGTTTGTTATCGCGGTGGGTAAAGGCGATGATGATGATGACACCAGGCAGCGGATAGCCGCCATTAACGACCCCAAAATCCGCATTATCGATACAGTTTGGGATCCCAAATACTGTGTACGCGGTGCCATAAACAGTTGGCAGACGGATGTGGCAATGAAGGCATGCAGCGGAGATTGGCTATTTTACCTGCAGGCAGATGAAGTTGTGCACGAGGATGATTTGCCCATTATTAAAGCCCGTTGCCAGGAACTGCTGAACGACAAAGAAGTGGAAGGCTTGCTGTTTAACTATCGTCACTTTTGGGGCGACTATCAGCACTATCACACGGGACACGGATGGTACCCACATGAGATTCGCATCGTGCGCAATGTGGAGAAGATACACTCCTATCAAAGCGCACAATCCTTCCGCTATTTCGATGTTTACGAGCATCCCCGCCAAGAGACCAATACCCGCAAGCTGAATGTGGCTTCGGTTAATGCCCGCATCTTTCACTATGGATGGGTGCGCCCTCCACACCTGATGCAGAATAAGCGCAGGGCTTTGGACTCCGTACATTGGGGCAGAGACAGAGCCGAAGAGTTTTACAATAAAGCTCCCGAATACTTCGATTATGGTCCTCTGGATAGGTTGGGAGTGTACAAAGACACTCATCCTGCGGTGATGGCGGAGATGATTAGCCAAATGAACTGGCAGGATAAACTGCAGGCAAGCGGAAAGCCCAATCCATACCGCCAACCGCATAAGCACGAGAAGTTTAGGGTGCGGGTGCTGAGTCTTTTGGAAAAGTATTTCCATGGTGGAAAGCAATATGGTACTTTCAAGAATTATCACCTGTTGAAACGATGAAGCTGAGCCTTATTATTCCCGTTTACAACCGTTTGCATCTGCTGGAGAAGTGCATGCTGTCGGTATCTCGGCAAGTGCTTCCCCCTTTTGAGATTGTTTTCAGCGACGATGGCTCAACTGAAGATGTAGTAGGCTTCTTCACGCAGCTTAAAGCAAAATACTCCCTTCCCATGAAGCTGGTGCGACAGAAGCACGAAGGCTTTCGCCTTGCCCGCATCAGGAATAATGCTGTGTCTGTATCTAGTGGAGACTTGCTGGTGTTCTTGGATCAGGATATCATCATCCCCCCAAAGTATTTGAGCGACATAGCCAATGGGATGAAGCAGGGATTGTTCGTCAGCTCTTTCCCCGTGAGGCTTTCTGATACCCAATCCGAAGCTCTGGACGAGAAGATAATCCTTAGTGGGGATTATTCCAAAGTGCTGCTTACCAAGCAGTATGCCAAGATTCACCGTCAATATCGGGAGGATTTGGCTGCCTACCTGCTGTGTCGGTATCTGAAGATTGGTAATCACGGAGCAAAGCTACGCGGTGGGGTATCCACTATAAGCAGAGAGGATTATGAAAGAGTGAATGGCTACGACGAGAACTTTCAATGGTGGGGCGGAGAAGATGATGATATGGGGCGTCGCTTACTGGCAATTGGAACCGTGGGCAAGAACGTGAGCTATCATAACTTCCCACTACACCTATATCATGAGCCATTTCACCAAAACAATCGTAAACACAATGCGGGCTATATAAACAAGCGCAAACAAGAGATAGATAAGCAAAACTATCGCTGTGCAGTGGGCTTGGATGCCCCCAGAGCGGACATAGAGGTGTTTCATTAAGCTGCAAGACCGCATCTTCGGCTTCCCGGTGTATATGATTGGGATGCTGGCAGATAGAATCCAGAAAAGGCAGAATCCTTCCAAGCTCTTTTTCTTTCTTACAGATTATCACACCGGCGGTGCCGAGCAGGTGCATGTGGACATCCTACGCCTGTTTGCCAAGGAACATCCTTGGGTGATAATTGTGTTCAAAAGCAAAAACAGCTTCCACAAAGCAGCCATGCAGCATTGTGCAGAACTGTTTGAAATTGGTAAGTATATCACAAATCGCAACCGTTTCTTTGTGAAGAACTTCTTCTTTGGTTATTACACCTCTCTGCTGAACAGGCATCAAGGAGTTGTGGTGTTAAGCTCCATGAATAACTTCATCGCCGATATAAACCATCAGCTAAAACAAGTTTACTTGATGGATTTAATCCACTGCTTTATCGGGATAAAACCGGTGGATATAATCCGCCCGATTAAGATGCTTAGAAAACGGGTGCTGGTCTCCCGTTATCTGCAGGAAGAGCTGTTTGCACTATACCGTGAATGGGGAGTGGCAGCCGAGTATAACCTGCGTACTAAGGTAATCTACAATGCCGTGCCGGTGCCCGAAAGCTTGGCGGACAAGGACTATTCAACGAAGCTAGAAGTTGTGTTCATTGGCAGAAACTCGCCGGAGAAACGCTATCATCTGTATCAGCAAGTGGCTAAACAATGCAAACAACAAGCCCTGAATCTGGAGTTTAAAAGTATCGGCAACTTCAGCAGTTCAGAGGAAATAGAGTGCCTTGGGGAAATGGCCGAGAAGGAAGCAATTTACCGGGTGCTGCAAAGTGCTCACCTACTTGTTTTATGTTCCAGCACCGAAGGCTTTGGCTTGGTTGTTGCCGAGGCGATGGCTTGTGGAACTGTGCCGATTGCCACTGCCGTGGGTGGAGTGCCGGAGCTTATAATTGAGGGTAAAACAGGTAATCTGGTGCACGCCACAGAGGAACAAGCCATTGTGGACGAAATTGTATGCCTGTTGAATCACTATTGCCATAACCCGCACAGTCTGCAAGCTATGGGCAAGGCTGCCTATGATAAAGTGAAACATGAATTTAACTATGCTGCATTCCGAAGCAACTACCTTGCTTTAATCGAAGAGGCAAGGAAGGAAATAGCCACATGACATCTCCCACAAAGCCCGTGTTAAAGATTGACTTCGCCGATTTCTGGAAGAGCCTGGACAAGCAGGATAACTACTTTTCACGGTTGTTAAGTAAGCACTATGAGTTAGTTATCAGCGATAAGCCGGATGTGCTGTTCTATTCCATGTTTGGCAAGCAGCACCTGAACTACCGTTGCAAACGCATATTCTTTTCCGGTGAGAATGCGGGGGCAGACTTTTCAGAATGCGATTATGCTTTGACAGGTGACCACAATCCGGATCCACGGCATTATCGACTGCCTTTGTATGTGCTGTATTTCCCGCCCGAGAGGTTCGTTAAACCAGATTTCGATGTCGAAGCAGAGATGCTAAACAAGAAGGGCTTTTGCAGTTTCGTGGTGTCCAACCCCGGAGGCAAAGTGCGCAACCGCTTTTACAACAAACTTTCACAGTATAAAAGCATCGCCTCCGGAGGAAAGTATCGCAACAACATCGGCTACCGCGTGCCAGACAAGCTTGCCTTTATCCGGGACTATAAGTTCTGTCTGTCCTTCGAGAACAAGTCCTATCCCGGATACACCACAGAGAAACTTGTGGAAGCAATGTTCGCCTACACCGTCCCTATCTATTGGGGCAACCCGGTGGTTAGGGAAGAGTTTAATCCGGATGCTTTTCTTTGCTATCACGACTATCCCACTGAGCAAGCATTCATCGAGCGCATCCAAGAAGTGGATAATAACCAAGAGCTTTATCTCAGCTATCTGAAAGCACCCTGGTGCCTTGGTAACCGCCTGGCTGAAGCTTTCCAACCGGAGAGCATCCTGAAATGGTTGTGCCAAGCAATAGAAGCAGATATCCGCCCGATTGGTAGCCAAACTCGCACCCTTAAACACTTTATCTTGCACCAGCAAGTCAGGTTCAAAAACAAAGCGCGGCGTGGGAACTGGTAAATCCCCTACAGATTGGGGTTCTATTCCCGCTTAGGAGCTAGAGTAATGGTTATAAAACTGAAAGATCTTATATCTTTGTATGGTATGAACATAAACGGAGTGATGCATATCGGAGCACACTATGGGGAGGAATTGGATTTCTATCTTGATTGTGGAATCAAGCAATTACTCTTCGTGGAACCCCTTCCTGATAACTATCGGCATTTGCTTGATAGGTTTCGTAACAACATCAAACCTTTCGATGGATATCCACCAGAACTTAACCTCGATGATGAAGCAAAGCAAATACAGATTAAGGCACTTAATCTCGCCCTGGGGAACAGCACAGGCATATTACCCATGTATGTGGAAACGGTTAATCAATCTCAATCCAGCTCGTTGCTAAAACCCAAAAAACACTTGGAGCAGTACCCCCATATTACCTTCGACGATAAAATCGAGGTTAAGCTGGATAAACTTGATCAGTTACAGGTTGAAGCCGCGTATAATATGATCAACATTGATGTCCAAGGCTTTGAGTTGGAAGTATTTAAAGGTGGCAAGAACACTCTGGAAAAACAGATTGATTACATCTATACGGAAGTGAATCGCGCTGAGTTGTATGAGAATTGTTGCATGATTGATGAACTGGATGCGTACTTGGGAGAGCTTGGTTTTAACGCATGATAACGGACTGGATAGGTGGAACCTGGGGAGATGCGCTGTATATTAAAAAGAGGCTTGCTCCGGGCAAACTCAGGCAAAGGATTATCCGCTTCCGCTTCACAAAACGGGGCAGGAAACTACTTCGGCTGTTTGGGATAAAACGCTGAGTAGAATTCCTCGGAGTATAGTCCTTTTAACTTGACACGTTGGACTGCTCCCACAAATAAGGAATGCTGTAAGAATAAGCACAAAAGGGAAAGATAATGCCAAGCAAAACACCAGGTTACACTCCACTTTCAGTTGTCATGATCGTTAAAAACGAAAGCCATAGGATTAGAAAGTGTCTGGAGGCTGTGGCTTGGGCGGATGAGATTGTGGTATTGGATACGGGCTCGCAGGATTCCACACCACAAACCTGTGCAGAGCTTGGTGCAAAGGTATATCATCTGGAGAAGTGGGAAGGTTTTGGCAAAGCCCGCAGACAAGCCGTATCCCTTGCTACCAATGACTGGGTGTTTTCTCTTGATGCGGATGAAATAGTATCTCCACGCTTGCAGCAAGCCATTATCGCCCTGCGTAAGGAAGGCTTTGGTAGCTTTATCTACCGTGTGAGAGTTCAGTCTTATTACCTGAACAAAGTCATTCGCTTTTGTGGTTGGCAAAACGAATGGCACACCCGCATCTTTAACCGCAAGGGAAGCAACTTTAATACTGAACTGGTGCACGAATCGGTAGTTACGACGCTTCCAGCTTACAGACTAAGCGGAACACTGCATCACTACACATACCCCACTGAAGCCATGCACAAAGCAAAGATGGAACTATATGGAAATCTTGGGGCACAGAAGATGCATGTTGCGGGCAAGAAGTCCAATCCCTTTAAGGCTCTGGCACGGGCAAGCTTCACCTTCATAAAGATGTATCTGCTGAAAGGCGGGATTCTGGATGGGCTGCTTGGCTTTAAACTCTGCCTCACCACTGCCTGGGGAACCTGGTATAAGTATCATATATTATGGAAATTAAACAAGTCCTGATCGTACAAACAGCCTTCATAGGTGATGTTATTCTGATAACGCCTCTCATTCGGGCAGTGAAGCAACTATACCCCTCTGCCTTGCTTGATGTTATGGTGGTTCCCGGAGCAGCAAAACTGCTGGAGAACAATCCCCACATCCGCAGAGTAATCCCATTCTACAAAAGGAATGGCGCAATATCAAGCTTTCTCTCTACCGTGAAACAGCTTCGAGATGTTCATTACGACCTCGCCATATCTCCCCACAGTTCCGGACGAACGCATCTGCTATTATGGCTTGGTGGGATACCACGCAGGATAGGCTTTGACCGCAGCATATTACCTCAATTGCTGACAGATAGAATCCCCCACCCTACGGGAATGCATAAGCTGGCAAAGAACCTTATGTTACTAAGCTTTTTAAGCCAGAGGCAATTCCCCTTACAGACCGAACTTTTCCCATCCAAGACTGATGTACTGACTGCCCAAGAACATCTTAAGCCTCTTACACCCAAGAAACTGATTGCCATTGCTCCCGGCTCAATTTGGGCTACCAAATGCTGGTTGCTTAGTTCGTTTATTACCCTTGCCCATATGCTGAAGGAGAAAGGTTTCGCTATTGTGCTGATAGGAGCAGAGCAAGATAGAGATAAATGTGATGCCATCGAGGTGGCTTTAAAGCACCAAGATGTAGTTAACTTGGCAGGAAAAACCAACCTGTTGGAAAGTGCTGCGGTGATTGACCGCTGTGCTTTGATGGTATGTAATGACAGCGGTGCATTACACATCGCCAATGCCATGCAGACCACAGTCTTCGCGATCTTTGGTCCTACGGTACAATCTATCGGCTATTACCCTTACCGTAACGGTGACAGGGTTTTTGAAGCAGATTTGACCTGCCGTCCTTGCGGTAGCCACGGTGCGTCAAGATGCCCTCTGGGGCACCATAACTGCATGAAGTTAGTTAGTCCCCAGCAAGTTTTTGATAGCATCCTCCTTAATATACCAATAGCTACTGCTCAGGAAGAGTAATGGTTTACACTTACTACCTTGCCTATCTTCCCTACAATCTGGCATGGCGAATAGCAAAAGTTCTGCGTCCCCAAAAGCAATACCTACTGCATATTGAGGATAGCTTTGACTATTTCATATTTCGCAATATCCGCCCCCACCTTAAGCACATGGATCTCGTTGTCAGCAACCCGGCAATTATCCCCGCGATCAAAGGTATGTTAGATGCACCTACCAAGATATATCAATACCCATTCTGCTTTCCTGATGGAGTGCTGATGTTCCGCAATGCAGCATGGAAGTATCCGGTTAAGCAGATTAAGAAGGTAGGCTTGGAGCATGGTGCTTATAACTTCAAGCGCTTTCCCAAGGCATATTACTACAATCTGTTTGATGCCTACCTGATGACCAGTCAGCACGATGTAGCACGCCTCAAAGCATTAGGTGCAAAGCCGGTTAAGGCTATTGGTTACCCTAAAAGCGATAGTCTCTTCAATGGCAGCTATCCACCTCAGATGCTGGAACAACTTAGACAAAGCTTACATCTTGATGAAAGTAAGCCAACCGTGCTTTTTTCCAGCACTTGGGATGGATCGGGGATGAGTGCGGTGCATAAATGGTATGATAAGGTGCAGAATCTAGCAGACAGATATAACATACTGGTCACTCTGCATCCACGCATGAGCCAACACTACAAGGATTATCTTAGCAAACTAAAGGGCATTCACTATATCAATGTTGCGGATATTTACCCATACCTGCTTCTGGCAGATGTGTGTATAGGCGACACAAACAGCCTTATTGCAGAGTTCTGCATTGTTAACCGACCGATCATAACCTTCTCCATCGAGGCTACCAAGCGTACCATGGACGATGTTATCGAGCTAATAAAGAGTGTATCCATACGCATTGACAGCTTCAATGAACTGGAAGCTGCAATCAACCAAGCCCTCAGCACAGCATCCCAAACTTCCACTGCCCGCCAAGAACTTATCTCCACCCTGATTGACCCCTTGGATGGCAATGCCGGTTGGCGTGCTGCCCAAGAAATAATTAAACTAATGCCGGAGCTTGCCTTATGAAGTATATCGATGCCCATAGCCATCTTGCCAACCTTGCCGAAGTTGTTTCACTTCCATCATTGTTAGATGAAGCGGAGGCAGCAGGAATAAACTTCTTTGTTTCCTCTGCACTGCGTAAATGCGAAGTATCCTGGCATCTTACCAACCCCGATCCACGCATCATATTCAGCGCAGGAATACACCCCAATTTCGACGAGTGTGATCTGGATATCAAGTATCTTCGTAGCCTTTGCGAGGCAAAAAGCCTGTGGGCTATTGGGGAGATTGGGTTGGATAACAATAACCCGGAAATAGCAGTACAGAGAGAGGACTTCACCAAACAGTTGGAACTTGCTGCAGATTTTCAGCTACCGGTGGTGCTGCATCTTGTGGGACATCAGGAGGAAGCCTTCCGCACTTTAAAACAGTACCCCATAAAATACCTTATTCACGGTTATGCAGGCTCTGTGCAGGGCTTCAATCAGCTAAAAAGACTTGATGCGGTTTTCACCATTAGTTCCCGTATCGTTAAAGAAGATAAGCAGGATTTGCTAACTGCCATGCTGACTCATCAACGCATCCTTTTTGAAACAGATATCACCCAATACTATCTGCGTGAGGGGGAAAGCAATCCTCTTCTACGCCTACCTGCCTTAGTGCAAAGGTGTGCTGAGTTAAACCAAATACCTGTTGCCGCTTTAATGAGCTTGCAAGCAAGAAGCTCAAAATACCTTTTTGGGCGATAGGATGAACGTTTCAACGGATTTCTCCCGCACAGAATTGCTGCTTGGCACAGGAGCTATGTCCAAGCTCGCTCAAACCTGCGTGGCAGTGGTGGGCTTGGGAGGTGTTGGCTCACACACGGCGGAAGCACTGGCTCGAGCGGGGATAGGCAGCTTTATCCTGATAGATTTTGACACTGTTGGTTCCAGCAACTTGAACCGGCAGATTATTGCTCTTCACTCATCCATTGGCAAACCCAAAACACAGGTTATGCAACAGCGCATCCTGGACATCAACCCCACGGCTAAGATAGTTTGCCACACCGAGTTTATAGATCAGGATAACCGAGCGGTTTTGTTACAAGGAGCGGACTTTATTGTGGACGCCATAGACAGCCTGGGACCAAAGATTGGCATGTTGGAATACCTTGTGCGGGAAGAGCGCAAGTTCATAGCCGTGATGGGTGCAGGTAACCGCAAAGACCCCTCTAAGATTCACCTCTCCACCATCGACAAAAGTATCAATTGCCCGCTTGCTCGACGTGTACGTAAATTTCTGGGAAGGCGTGGCATCCGAGGTAAGTTTCCCTGTGTGTATTCCTCCGAGCTTCCAACCAAGCCGGATGAGGATATCGAAAGCCCCGACGAACTTATCATCACCCGTGGAAGACAGCGCAAGACTATCGGCTCCATCAGCTACATGCCCGCCATTATGGGGATGATGGCTGCTTCTTGGGTGATAAACTCCCGCTTACAGACCTAGGCTACTAATATTCTCCCAGGCAAACTGATACGCCTCGGGTGTATCAATATCCATCCACATGTTTGGTGCAGTAACCTTAACGGCTTGCATCTGCTTTGCAGATATAAGCTCGCATACTGCTCCACTGATAGATTCAATACCTTTGGCTTCAGCAGTTTCCACCGCCCTAAAGAAATCTTCCTGTAGGCGGAATATTCCGCAATCCAATGCGTTATAACTGCTTAGCTCCTTCCCAATAGCCACTATATCATTGCCCTCAACCTGCACCTTGGTGGCGTCATCCAAATCGAAGTTCTGTGTAATAAAGGGATCCACCAACAGCAGATTTGCCTGCAAAGGACTCTGCACTATTTGCTTAAGCGCGTTAAGTTGCACCACATGGTCAGACATGGAAAGCAGAAAGCTATCCGTACCGCAAAAATCCTTTGCTTTATAAACTGAAATGCCGTTTCCCCTTTCCCACTCCTGGTTCTCAATCACCGTTATCGGCAAACCTGCATCGTAAGTATCCAAATAGGCTTTAATCTCCTGCCGGTTAAAGCCCAGAACCAAGCCAAGCTCTGTCACTCCGGCAGCCTTTAACTGACCGATTATCGTGGAGAGGATAGTCCCTTGCCCGTAAGGTAGTAAAGTCTTGGGGGTTTTATTACTGAGGTTCCACAATCTGCTGCCAAAGCCGGCAGCTATGATAACACCTTTCATGCCTTAAGCTCCATTCTCGTGCCCACCTTCCCGGTAAAGCTGTTCCATCACACTCACAAACCGCTGACTTGCCCTGCCATCCAGCATGTAGAAATACTTGTCTCTGTATTCAGCAGCTCTTTGCTTCATCTGTTCAGTTGGGTTAAGGGCTTGCATAAACGCCTGCATCAACTCCTTCCCACTGCCAATATGCGGAAAGGCACCTTTCAAAAACTCCCGGTTATCAATTTCCAACAGTGGTTGTCCATCGGAGTGATTCAGTTTATCGCAGGGGAGGTCATACACAATGCCATGTTTACCGAAGGCAATAAAATCGAACACTGTACTGCTTGCCTCGCTTAGGATACTATCCGCTGCCACATAATAGGGCAAAATACTAAGCTCAGAAAAGGGTAACAGCCTTGCATGCGGATAACGTTTCACCCGCTTTTCAAAGATGCGATGCTGCTTATGCGGGGCATATTTACCCATCCAGCTATAGGGGTGCAACTTAATTATCAGGTTTATATCCCGTGTTTCACTGAATATCTCATCCTTGATGTCATACATGCAGGTTGGTTTGTAAGTGGGGGCAAATAGCAGAGTCTTCTTGGAAGGATCCAAGCCCAACCGCTGCAACACCTCTTCCCGCTTGAATTTACCCATAAAGTAATAATCCAGCTTAGGTAAACCTACCAGATGCACTTCGCTATCTCCCAAATGTGGACATGACATAAGCGAATCCACACGATGCTGACCTTCCACAAATATCTGATACTTATGCCCCTTAGCCCTGGCAAGGTTGCGGTAGAGGATGTTCTTTATCCCCGTTCCATGATTCAGGAAAATCAAGAGCGTCTTGCCATAATCCTCCGCATTACGCAGAGTATCACCCGCTATCACTATGTCAAAGCCCTTTGTTTCATTTGTGAAGCGATAGCCCAGCTCTTTCCATTGATCAATAATCTTGTTGCGGTATGGGAATTCGAAGATGAAGTATTTCAGCTTCTCCATATCCAACGAGAACCACACATCGTAATTCTCGTTGGATAGAAGCAAGTCTATAATCGGGTCAAAAGCCGCCTTATGATAGGCATAGCCTATTTTGAACAGCAATTTAATCTTCTTCATTGGTGCCTGTTTACATCTGATCGTAGTATTCCAAGCCCAAGTGGGTAATCAAATCCTCTTTCATCATATATCTAAGCGTGTTTTTCAGCTTGGTTTGCTGGATAAACAGGTCATTCTCCGGCTGCAATCCGGGAGCAGTCATGGGTGATTTCCAGAAGAAAGAAAGCCACTCCTGCACACCATACATCTCGCAACGCTGTGCCAGATCGATGAACAGCACCAAATCAAGCAGCACCGGTGCGGCAAGGATGCTATCACGGCAGAGGAAGTTTATCTTTATCTGCATGGGATAACCCATCCAGCCAATAATGTCAATATTATCCCAGCTTTCTTTGTTATCTCCACGAGGAGGGTAATAGTTGATGCGCACCTTGTGGAACAAATCACCATACAAATGAGGATACTTATCCTGCTCCAGAATGGATTCCAAAACCGAGAGCTTGCTTACTTCCTTGGTTTTGAAGGATTCCGGATCGTCCAGCACTTCACCGTCACGATTACCCAGAATGTTGGTGGAGAACCAGCCATTCACACCTATCATTCTGGCTTTAAGTCCCGGAGCGATAATAGTCTTCATCAGGGTTTGCCCGGTCTTGAAGTCCTTTCCGCCCACAGGCACTTTTTTCATCTGAGCCAGTTGGCGCAGTGCAGGAACTTCCAAGTTTAGGTTCGGCGCACCATTCAGGAAGGGAATGCCCATCTGCAAGGCAGCATAGGCATAAATCATGGAGGGCGCTATGGCAGGATGGTTGTCCCGCATCGCCTGCTCGAAGCTATCCAGAGTCAGATGCACCGCATCAGCTTCCAAATACACTTCCGTGGAGGCCGCCCAAGCCATAACCATACGGTCAAGCTGCTTATCTGCTTTGAAGGCTTCAATATCCGCCATCAGTTGCTTGGCTAAATCCATCTTGTTAGCACCTTGTTTAACGTGCGTGCCATCAAGCTTTTTCACATAGTCCTTGCTAAATACAGCTTTGTGTGGTTTCAGCTTGCGCAGTTCCGGCTCTAAAGAGTCTATCTGAGTCTTTTCCAGTACTCCCGCTTTCAAAGCGGCTTCGTAGGCATCTGCTTCGAAGATGTCCCAGGCCAGGAACTCAATATCTTCCAGCTTTGCCAAAGGAACAAAATCCTTAATAAGGGGAGTTCTGTTCTCCGTGCGTTTTCCCAAGCGGATAGTCGCCATTTGAGACACTGAACCGATTGGCTCGGATTGCCCCTTTTTAATCGCTTCCACTCCGGCTACAAAAGTGGTGCTAACCGCACCGAGACCAACTAATAATACGCCCAACTTGCCTTTCGCAGCATGTATTTCTTCAGCTCTAAGCATGTGAAACTCCTACCTGTATTTTTTTCTCACCGGATTTTATATCCTGCTGGGTGTCAAGCACAAATCTTGGAGAATATAGAATACTTACTCTTCATCCGGTTATTTTGCACTAATTCTTCGCAGTTTCCTAATATCCTGCCTATTGGGTTACGGTAGAGATGCGGTTGCGCCTCCCAGCAAAACGCTGGGTATCGCAACCACATCTCTACCGTAACCCAATAGGCAGGATGTAGGTGGGGCAAGACAATTTCTTGAGTATGCGGTACGTGGATAGGTGATATCTAGGTTTCAGCTATGAAGCGGAAGGCATCTTCTAAGTGAGTAACCGAGTAAGTATCTTGCTCCCTGCAATAGTTAACAACAATCACATCAAAGCGAAAGTAGTGGTTGGCAAAGATGGGGTTTTCGTTAATATATAATTGAGCTGTTCTTGAGATGCGTTTCTGTTTGGAATAGGACACAGAAGCAAGGGCAGCATTGAGATAGGGTGAAGTTCGAGATTTGACTTCAACAAATATCAGGTGTTGATCTTTTTCCACGATTATGTCAATCTCCCCGCAGCGCAAACGATAGTTTTGGCAAATAATGGTATAGCCATTACTTGCAAGGAACTTGGTGGCGATTGACTCACCTGTTTTATAAGGTAGAGCTTGTTTGGGCTTATTCATAAGCCAAGAAAAAGCTTGACGGATTATATGTCAACGAGATTAATGAATTATGATTAGAAAGAACACCGAAAGGTGGAGGGAAGTATGAAAAAAGTTATTTTTTGCATGTTGCTGCTGACAACTATGTTTGCCATAGCTGAAGCTGCGCCGTTCCAAACACTTGGGATGCTACGTACCCCTGACGCATACGTTTTGCCCCATAGAGCCGGCGAAGTAATGGTCGTTGGTTATTATCGGGATGTGGTAGCACCCAGGCCCTTGACACAGGATGCCAAAGACGCATCTAAGGGATTGTTTCCCTATGTCATGATTGGAGCCGGGCTATTCAACAGGGTTGAGCTTGGATTATTCGCAGGAGATTACACCAAGCTTGATGGCGCCGTATATTTTATGAATGTAAAAGCCAAAATCATCGAGGAGTCGTTGCGCATACCTCAGGTATCTGTTGGTATAGACAACTTCCTGTCCCCCGTGCCGAAGCATGGTGCGCAGTATTTGCAAGCCGGTGATGATTTTAGCGAGCACCCCGATCGCGATGCTTATGAATATTTTTCACCCTATGTGGTAGTATCCAAGCAAGCGATATTCTCCGGCATACCCGCTATGTTCAATGCGGGTGTTGGCGCAAACCGTTTCGTGGGTCAGGTACAACGTGCCCGTATCTTCAATGGTTTCTTCTCTTCGGTTGAAGTTTCCCCCTTCCGTGATTTTGCCATCCAAGGCGAGTTTGACGGTGAGGACTTTAATGCCGGATTGAAGTATAGCTATAAGAATTTTGGGGCCAAGTTTGGAATTCAAGCTGTGGAAGATTTTGCCAAGGATACCCATTATAAGAACAACTTGCGCATGGCTTTCGGCTTATCCTACCTTTTCGATAAATATTCCGATGCCAAGCGTCGTCCTGATCTAAGCAAATATGCCTTGGAATCCGGAATGGAAGGTTCGGAGTATGTGGAAGTCGGCGAGACCCCCACACCTATCGAAGCTGGAGTGGTTGTTCCCCCATCAGGACCTACAGGTACCGGTAGCGGTGCTGTGGTAATTCCTCCCACCGGACCCGGCAGCACCGAAGTTGCCACCAACAATCCCACCGAACTTCAAACCCCCGGTTTGGTTACTCCCGGCAGTTCTGCTTATAAAGAGCTGTCACCTGAAGTAAGAGACCTTTTAAAGGAACTTGAAGCCTTAAGGCTTGAGCGTCAGAATGCTCAGAAAGCCCTTGATGATCTTCGCAAATGGATACAGGAACTTAAGAAACCATAATAGTTTAGCCGCATATTTGTGATATGTAGGCATTAGGATTCATACTTCCTATGAGATATGGTAATGGATTCAAGATAGGTTGCATGCAACCTATCTTGGTCTCTGCCGAATGTGTCACAAACCGGTTATGTAGTGATTAACAAGAGAGCGGGGTTATGAAAAAGAATATTAGAGTTTTATTACTCATCGTCTTTGCGATATGTATGTTGTCTTCCTCCTATGCACAATTATCGCAAGAGCAATATAAAGAAGAGCTGCTTAAGCAGATTGCTCAAGAGAAACAGCTGATAAAAGAAGCGGCAAAAACCTTCCTGATTGATACTCTCCCTGGATTGATGGCATCTGATCCGGCTGCTGCCGACCAAGCTCTGGCTCGTTACAGTGGTATGTTCAACACGATGGACCAAGAGGATTTCATCTACCTGCTGGGACATTTTTATGCCAGAATGGGCGAAAACACCAAAGCTATCAGCTCTTTCAACTCCCTGCTGACTACCAAGCTCAACGAAGACGCCAGAGCTATGCTCAACTATGTTTTGTATGAGCAGATGATCAGCTATCTGCAGAACAACAATCGTGAAGCTGCCAAAGACTTCCTGCGTGCCATTATCTTTGAGAATTTTAACATCGATAAATACTACCCTACCTACCTTTATATATGGTCAGAAATGAGCACAGAAGATGGGAACTATGACGACGTGGTCACTGCTTTGGATAGCTATAACCAAAATCGTGAAGCGATAATTACCAGAATTCTGCCAAGAAAACAGCAGATTATAGACAAAATTGACAAGATTGAGATGAAGCCCTTCTTCGCTAATCCTACCAAGGAAAAGCATGATGAGATAATCAACAAATTGGAAAACATCAAAATTGAGCTTACAACTGTGTATAACGAGCTCATTTCCATGAAGGGAATCATCTATCTGAATGCTGTTGTAAATGCACACAAACAAGAAATGGCAATGCTTGATGGGCTGAAAGCCAGCGCAACAGAGTTTTTGAATAACGAGGAAGAAACCGATAGGATTATTGGTGATTATTATCAGAAGCTTCAGGCAGTGAAGAACTTCTCCGTATCATACTCTAAGCAAATAAACGTTATTGATGTTATTTTGCAACGCCAATACGAAAGATATTTGGCCAATGACCCCACCTTGCAAGATAAAGATTATAGCGACATGGAGCTTAAACGCCTGTATGATATCGAAAAGAACATAGAGATATATGACCAGATTATAGCAGAGATAGATGCTAATTTGGCTGTTGCCAATGTTAATGATCCCAAGGCGGCTCAGATTATTGTCGACATGAAGAATATGCGAGCGGAGATTTCGGATAAACGAACAGATTCGCAACTCCGCAAAGAAGCATATTTAGAGAAAAGAAAACATTCCAGCGATGTCCAGGAACAAATCTTTGAAGCCATCCTGAATGATTACTACACTCTTAATGCCGATGAGAAAGATCTGGATTTACAGATAGCGGAATTGGAAGATTTCTTTGCCAATGATGCGAAAGATATATTCAACGCCAAGCTCCGTCAGGAGATACAGGATAGAGTAGGAACTCAGGTTGCAGACGCAACAAATGACACAGAACGTAATGTTATGATTGCGAAGAATGCAGAAGACATGCAAACTGATCTGGAGTTCATTAAACTGCAACTCAAATATAGGAATCTCAGAGCACGTGAAAACGCCAGGCTTGCTAAAAAAGATGTATACACAATGGAGCAAATGACCCAAATGCAGGCTGAGATTCTAACTGCTAAGAGGCAATTGATTAATGAGTTCGAACAATATCTGAGCGCTCATCCTAACTTCAAATCCTTCGAGCAACCGGATGGAAATTATCTAATCAACAGCACAGATATGCTCTACAACTTGGCAGAGTTACAGTATGACGTCAACATGAACAATCCCGGCATTGCTTTGGCGACATACCGTAAGGTGGTTAGTGATGATCCCACATACCTGCATAAAGATGCGGCACTGTATAACATTGGCTTCATTAGTAGTAAACTGAATAGAAACCAGATTGATACGAATAAGGAAAGATTCTATCAGATCAATACCAATGCTCTGGCTTTGGATGCCAATAGCAAATATAAGTATTCAGACTTCGCTGAGTCCATTACTGCATATCAGGAAATTGTGGATAACTATAAGAACTCCGAGTTCTATGATGAATCTCTGTATCGTTTGGGAGTTTTGAACTTCTATCTTGCTACTGATGCCGATGATCCTGCTCGTTATTATGCTTTAGCAGCAAATTACTTTGACGAGATTATCGCCAACCCAACCAGTAAGTACAAATATGATGCAGTTTACCAACGTGGCTGGCTGCGTATGAACACCGCTAAGGATGAGGATTTGCGTTTGGCAATGGCAGATTTTCTGACGCTGTTAAATGCAGTTGAAAATAACCAAGTAAATGATCCTATGTTAGCCCAAGACTATCGTGATGATTCTGTGAAGAACATCGCTTATTGCTTAATAGCATTAGATGGTCTGGATTTCTCTTCTCAAGCCAAAGGTGTAGCTGAACTGCAAAAGGTATTCGCAGGCTACTCTAACTCCCAGATTATTAATCGTGTTTTAGATGCTGCCGTGAAAAACAAGTTCGATCTGGATGCTTCACTTCAAGCTGTTGATTTCATCTGGCTAAAGATTAATATGTCTCCCTTAGCGTTAGAGAACCCAAGTCTGCTTGACTCAATCCTATATATATATGCCCGACAAGCCAATAACCTGCGTGAAGGAAAAGAATTCAACCAAGCCAGACAAGAGATTTACCTAAACTTGATTGATAACTATGGTCAAGATTCTGCTTGGTATGCTGCCAACAAAGATAAGAATATCGCTCCCCAACTGGCAGTTATCAATAAAGCCTACACCGAGAGAGGAAAGAGATTATATATTGAGTTCACCGAAAATCCTACCGACCAGAGGTTCGACGCTTATAAAGCGCATATGCTAAAATTTGGTGGTTACACTCAACTGCATGGTGATAATTTGACAGCATGGCAATTGGAAACGGATAGATCGATATTGGTGCTATCAACCACTCTTGCCGAGAAGAGCAACCTCCCCTTAAACTACCTGAAAGCAATCTCCAGCCTTCGTGAGTTCAACAGTAAGTATCCCGAAGATGAAGATTATTATAACAATGAAGGTTTGGCTTACACCTATTCCAACAACATATTCAACCTCATGAAAGATAGATATAATGAGGAAGGATACGCTCCCGAGCCTGGCACACCAGCAACTCAGGATGAACTTTTCACATTACTCAGCAACAATTCTGTTCGCTTTATCGAGGTAATGCGTTCCGAGAAGTTCAAAACTCCTGAGAGAGAACAGGAGGCGGTGGCCATTCTACTTAATCTAGCTGACATTCAATATGGCAGAGATAAATACCCGGAAGCTACCGCATTGTATCTCAAAGCTCTGGAACAGGAAAGCATCATTGCTACCCGAACCAAGTTTGACATATATGGTAAGTTAGCTCTTATGGCTCAGAGTGCAAAGAATTATGCCAACGCTGAAATGTATTACCGTAAGACGATTACCTTTACTCAAGCTCCTGCCGAGATTGCTGCAATAAATGAGCTGATCCTAAATCAGATCCAGCTAAGCTATGAAGCTGCTGATGCTAGCGGAAACTACAGTTTCGCCGCAACAGAGCGCCTGCGTATGGCAAGCGAACTTCCTGCTAAAGATGATAAAGTGATTCAGGTACTGAGAAGGACTGCACATGAGTCCTATGTAAAGGCAAAGGAATACCAGAAAGCAGTAGACTTGCTACTGGAAGTTGCCGGCACTAAAACAGATATCGACCAAGCCTATACACATTATTACACTGCTTGGCAGATAGCCGAAGCTGACAGCATGATGAATAACCCCCAGCTTGCAACTACCATCAAACAAGCATTTATGACCAAGTATCCCGCTAGTGAGCTAACCTACTCATTGAAGGTTGCCGAGGTTAAGAAAAGCGAATCATTGGGTAGTTATGCTGAAGCTGCTGATGCATATCTCGCTCTGCATGACCAAGCCAGAGCAAAAAGCATAAGCATTGGGGATGATACTCCTGATGCTTTAATGGTTAGAGCAATAGTTAATCTTACTCAAGCTAAGAACGAAGCTCGATTGGTTGAGGTGATGCAGCAGTTTGTTAGCTTATACCCAAAACACGAGCGCACCATCCCTTATATGGAGTATATAGCGAGTAATTACTATGCTAACGGTGATACACTTAAATTCGAGCAGATAGCCAAAGAGATATTCCAGAAAGATAAAAACAAGAGTGACCTTTATAAGAGAGTTGCTGAACTTAAGCTATACAAACTCTACACATCATTCGACCTTGCCTATAAGAATAAAGATTTCCCTTCTGCATTCAAAGCCAGAGATGATTTCAAAAAGCTTGAGTCTGCATACGTTAAGGAAGGTTTGTCATTCAATGTTACCGACACCTATACATACTTTGCTGCAGTACAAGCCGAGTATGACAACATCCAAAAGCAGCTTACGTTCCTAAACAATTACGATAAGCAACTTTCAGCGCTTGAGAAGTCCAACATCATGGTTGGATCCCCGGCAAGCTTGATAAGTGTTAATGTAAACACCAGATGGCAGACTAATCTTGTGGGAGGAAATAAGCGTATCCCCGGTTTCAAGTCGCTCATTAATGGTGAGATCAATAAGGTCAGCAAGCTGATAGATCAAGCAAACAAAGCCAATATTGACCTAAGTAACCCGCGTAGATTGAGAGCACAGAGCATGATTGCTTCCTTGTATAGCAGGGGTGCTAATGTTATTAAAACCCAGATTGGGTACTATATCAAGAACAGCACAGAAGCTGCAGATTTTAGGAAGCAGTATAAAGGTGATGAGTTGGAAGCTCGTATCCAATATATAGCAGACCAGCAGACAACCGACTTACTAAACGCAGAATACTCCGTACACATCAATATCTTCAACATGTATCATATGGCTGGATATCATGACAAGTACACTGAGCGTAGCGTTGCCAGGCTCCAAGAATGGAATTTCATGCCTGATTATAAGACTGATGACTATGTGCTTAACCAATCGTGGGTACAGAAGATTGATGGCAATCCCGTTTCGATAAATGCTCAAGGTGTGAGCTCTCCAAATGGTGTTAGTTTAGCTATGATGGACATCCCGGCAGAAAAGACTTCGGTGTTTACCCGAATGATCAACACCAAGATAGCCCCGGAACTTGCATTACTGCATATTGTGTATCCAAATGATATTGAGATTGTTCTTAATGGCACAGATGTGTCGCCCTTGGTTGTCCCTACAGACACTCTTGAAGCGGGCAAGCCAATAAGCACCAGATATGCCTACATTCTTCCCAAGGAAGCTTGGGCTGCCGGACAAAATCTGATTGAGATAAAAGTCCCCAATCCAGGTAAAGCTCCCGAGAAGCTATATATGGGCTTACAGTTGCTGACTGATCGCAAGCAATTGCTTGAGGCTATTCCTTCTGAAACAGTAACACTAAATACAGGTTCGACATGGAAAGCAATAATCCCAAACCAGGATAATACTTTAGCTAAAGCATCCCCTGCCATTGCTGCAACAAACTTTGGGATCGAGCTAAGCCAGATCGATGGAATGGGTGAAACAACCGCAGTGCCTATTTGGGTAAATGAAACCACACCGGCTACTAAAGTAACCTTTGAAGTTGAGTTCAACCTCGATACTGAGTTCAAGGAAGGCAGCATGGACTTTGTTGCCCCCGGAACAGCTACCGTACTTATCAATGGAAAAGAACTTGTTAGCAATATTGCTATGGATTATGATGCTGAACCATTCATGGCATATACTTCGCAAGCTACTATAAGTCGCGAGCATGTGGTGAACGGTAAGAATGTTATCCAATTTATCGTAGAGAACGATACAGAATACCGTGGGTTTATAGCCTCTGTTAAAATCGTAAAAGCAGGAAAGGAGGTCGTGCGATGAAGAAGTACCTGCTACTATTAGTTATTCTTGGTATGGGGCTTGGTTTGGTGTATGCTCAGGCTACAACCGGTACCAATAGCTTCCGCAACGTCCAAGCCTACGTGGAGAAGGAAGTTATTAATATTGATCTAAAAGCACTTATCCCTGCCTCTGATGAGTTTAGAGAAAAAACTGATACCTACCAGAAAGCCGGAGTGTATAACTTCACTTTCGACAAAGAGTCCATGCGAGAAAATAGCGAAATCTTACTAAATAAATGGCTGAAGGAGTCAAAATGAAAGCTAAACATATCATCCTCACTGTTGTCGCTCTGATCGTGAGCCTTGGTTTTTTATTCGCCCAAGCTGCACCTGAAGCTGCAGCTCAAGCTGCTGCCCCAAAAGCATCATTGAACATATTCGGAGTTTTTGTTGATAGCGGAAAATGGGCATATCCTATTTTACTTACTTTTGTTATCGGTATTGTTTATGGTATCGCCAGATGGAATCAACTCTATCGCAAGGAAAAGATTGATGCCGGCAAGTTCTATCTGAAGCTTCGCAATTATATCAAGAACGACCAGTTAGATGAAGCCACCAAGATTTCTGAAAGCTACAAAGGCACAACCATGGGCTTCATTTTCTGGAGTGCTTTGATGATCTTCAAAGATGCTCGTAAGAGTGGAAAAAAAGGTCCTGAAATGCGCCAAGCTGTGCAGAACTCCTTGGAAGAATCTGTTCTGCAAACAGTGCACAAACTTGATGGCGGTCTCTTCTGGTTTGATACCCTTGCCCAAATTGCTACCTACCTTGGTCTGCTTGGTACAATCTGGGGATTGCTGGAAGCTTTCACTGCTATGGATGCATTAACCGGCTCTGCTCAGAGTGCTGCCCTTACCGAAGGTATCCGTCTTGCTATTGGTACAACCGCTTTGGGTTTGCTTGCTGCCATTCCATTAACTGTTATTAAAGGTTGGCTGTTTACCAGAGCCAATAACCTTATCAGCGATATCGATGAATTCAGTGTGAAGTTAATAAACACCATTAACAACGCTATAAAGGAATAAGCCATGGCACGTTATCGGCCTTCCGAAATGCGCCAACAAAAGGCACAGACGGCACCACAGGAACCAAACCTAGTGCCGATCATGAACCTGTTCCTCACCATCATCCCCTTTATGTTGATGTTCGTGGTGATATCTCAGGTTGCCTTAGTTGCGCTAAACTTCTCGCAAGGGGAAGGCGGTGGTGGTAGTTCAGGTGGCGGAGGTGGCGGAGCAAATATTGAGAAGGTTGAGATAATCATTCTCGATTCAGACTATGCCAAGAAGAACCAATTCCTCGGTTTTGAAGTCCGCGAACCGGGAATGGATACCAAAATGCTGCCTGCCGTCAACGAAAACTACGATTTTGTCGCCCTGGATAAACAATTGAAGAGTATTCGGGATAGAAAAGCCGACTTAATCGATATCACCGTCACAGTATATCCAAATGTCCTATATGGCGATTTGATGAAAACAATAGATTTGTGTAAAGCTAATGGTTTTACTCAAGTTCATTATAACCGCCCCATACCGAATTATTATTAAGGAGCTGAATTATGCAGTTTAAAGATAGCCAAAGCAGTTCCGATAAAACATTCCGCCGTGTTCGCAGAAAGGTGGAGGACGCAAAAGGTCTTTCTATAACATCATTGCTGGATGCTTTAACAATCATCTTGGTGTTCCTCATCAAAAACGTATCCTTTGATTCTGTTAAACTATCCTCTGAGAAAGACATTCGTTATCCAACTACCATAACCAACGACTTACTTAGGGAAAAAGCAGAAGCCACTTCTGTTAAGGTTTTCACCGATAAAATCCTGCTGGGAAATGAAAGTTTGAACTTCGGTAACCCCAGAGACCTATTGGAGAACCCTGATAAACGTAAAGCCATATTCCAATTCTTGGAAATGGAAGCACATGCCATCTATTCAAACAAACCTGCCGATGTGGAAGCTTGCTTGGTGATTCAGGCAGATAACTTCATACCGTGTAGCTATATCTCTGAGATTATCAAGATTGGAACCATAGTCGGTTATACACACATCTATTTCGCCACCTTACAAGACACTGATTGGCTGCAAAAAGAAACGCTGGCAGCGGCGAGATAAGAGGAGGGATAATGGCAAAACTGTTAAACTTAAAACTTAGTTACAAAGGCAAGCTCTTGGATTTCGTTAAAGAAGGCGGAGATATAAAGAAGAAGTTCTTTATCGGCTCTAACAAATACCTTTTTTGGCAGATCCTAGACCCCAACTTCCCTGAAAAACACCTGCTGATAAATGAAAAGGGCAATCAATATTACTTGTTGCTTCCTCCCGGTGCTAAGCTAAGTTGCATGAAGGACGGCGCAGCCGTGGATAGTGCATTTCTTACTCAGAATAGCATTCTGCGTGGTACTGAGTTGCTACTCAGACCTGACATGACGGGTACTATTGCCATTGCTCCTGAATGGGAAATCAGTTATGAGTACAAAGAACCATGGGTTTCCGTGCTCACTCCTGAAGAGAAGCAAATAGTCGCTCAATACGCAAGGTTCTCTGAGCCTACCTCCATGGAGAGGTTCAACCGTAACCTAATGTTGCTCTTCATCTTCCTCACCATCATCTTCATCGCAGTGTTTGACTGGGTGCTCAAGCCTGAACAGACCTTCGATACAACCTTGGAAGCAAAGCTCGCAACCCTGCAAAAAGCAGAGCTTGTTCGCGTGGAGCAATCCAAAATTGAAGGAAGTACTTTTGAAGATCAAGGCAATGCCGGAACAGATGACCAACAAGCTCCCCCAGAAGAAGCACCTGCTGCTCCCGCAATGACCGGAAAACCTGCTCAGGCCGGAACCGGTGGCGGTACAGCTATGAATGTCGGCTCGATGTTTGGCATCGGTGATTTTAATCCCAATGCCACATCTTCCGCTCCCACTATTCGCGTTGCAACCGTAACGGAAGGCTTTGCAGCTGCCCGTCCCGGTAGTAGAGGCGGTGGCGGTGGTGGACAAGGTGCAGGTCCCGGTGGTGGTGCTGGTCCCGGTGGTGGATTCACCACTTCTTTCGATCCCAATGCTCCTGCCGGTGTGGCCGGGGATATTGGTAAGATTGCTACCAATGCTCCAACCGTTGGAGGTTCCAGCATTAAGCCTAAAGCCGGTTCTTTCGTTAATGTATCCGGTGACCTTCGCAAACTTGCTCCCAGTGGTGTTGCTTTTGGGCAAACTGCCACCACGAACAAGATTGTTTCCAGCTTCAAGAGCAGAAATGTGCAAGCTGTTACCGAGTCGTCAATTTCATCTCTTGCCCCGGAACAGAAGGGCAAGCATGAGGTTATCAACTCAACCGTAAAAGCACGGCAAGGACAGATATCAGCAATATACTCCAAATATAACGCAATAGTCCCGTTTTCCGGTTCTGCAGCTATCCGTTTGCTAATTAGTGCATCGGGTAAAGTTCAGAACGCTATTATTACCCCTAACGGTCAAATGCCTACTGAGTTCCTTGCAGAGGTGAAGTCTCTTTGTGAAAGCTGGTCTTTCAATATCAAAGAAGAAGCAGACTTTACTTTCACTGCCAGATTCCGCAAGGGTTGATAAGCATACTAACCACTAATCATAACGGCTCCGGTTCTCCGGAGCTTTTTTTTGATTAATTTTTTACTTAATTATCATCTCCAATGCTATCCCGTTCTCAATCACATACCGACGAGATACTTTTTTAACTTTACCAAACTTGGCGGTTACCTCATCTGATTTATTGTCTCTTTTTGGTACTGAGCTATTGGTCAACCTATTTCAAAGCGCCTCATCCATTCCGCTTAAAATCATTACATAATCATTACATGTTTATTACGGATGAAACATGCAATGATTATGCAATGATCATGTGATTCGTCTAAGGAGATGCTTGAGAATTACCACTGTGCTTGCAAGCTACTATTATCCGAAGATAAATGTATGCTTTAGCATTATAGCATGATATTGAGATATGGTGAATAATTTCTCTTGACGATATTAAAGATGTCTATAGTGTAGATTTTAGTAAGCTATTAGGAGAATTATATGTTACGTTATGTACCTGATTTTATCCTCAACAAATACGGTCATGATGAGCATTCAGGCAGCTTTGAAGCATTCTTGTTATTCTTAGATGTAGCCGATTTCACCGTCATCAGCAATCAGCTTCGCAGGGACGGCAAAAGAGGGGCAGAAGCCTTGAATTTATACCTCGGAGAAGCCCTTTCCAATCCCATTGAGCAGGTGGAACTGCATGGTGGGTTCGTCAGCCATTTTGCCGGAGATGCCTTTTGTGCCGTATTTCCCGGGACTGATGCAAGATGTATTAAGCAAGCTGTAGAAGCCATTCGGAAGCAATATGGCAAAAATAGAACCTGCAAAACAGAGATCGGAGAATACCCCATCAAGCTGCGTATGACGGTAAGTTGCGGGACTTTGACCTGGAACATTTACCGGAATGTGATTCAAAACGAGTATGTGTTATCCGGCGAACCGATGATAGAGATAAAGAGGTTATCCAAACGAAAAGCAGATTTGGCATTGTCTGAATCTGCAAACAAAGCCTTTGCCGAAGCTGAGCCTAAGCTTAAACTCAAGCCGCATGCGAAGGTGAAAGTAGCCGAGGAGATAGAGAAAAGCTTTGTCAGCAAGCATCTTTGGGGCTTTAAGCCGGATAATGAGATACGCGATGCGGCATATTGTTTTGTTAACTTATCTCGCTTGCCGAAAAAACAAA
>CAZPNU010000020.1:0-49513 GCA_964588075.1 uncultured Candidatus Cloacimonas sp. | reverse complement strand
GCACGAAGAAAACCAACTTATAATACCTTGTTTGAAAAACGGGGGGATGTGAGATTGCGAATTATATTGACAAAAGCAGGGGATATAAGACAAGGAAACAAAAGCAATATATTGGAGCAAGAAAATGCTAAGGCAAGTCCTGTTATCAAAGCTGCATCGTGCCACGGTTACTGAATGTGACCTGAATTATAACGGCAGCATAAAAATAGATGAAGCCCTGTTAGAACAAAGCGGAATGCGTGAGTTCGAGCGGGTGGAAGTTTTTAACATCACCAATGGCAACAGATTCTCCACCTACGTGATTGTGGGGGAGAGGAATAGCGGTGATATTGGGATAAATGGTGCCGCTGCCAGATTGGCACATGCGGGGGATAAGGTTATCATCATTAATTATGGGATGATGGACGAAGCAGAGATGCAGGCACATAAGCCCAAGATTGTAGTGTTAAACGACGAAAACAAGATAGACAAAATACTGTAAATGCAGATAATAACAAGCACTGCAGATATGCAAGCTCTCAGCCGGAATTGGCAAGCCGGTAAGAATGTAGGCTTTGTTCCCACAATGGGCTATCTGCATGCAGGGCATTTGTCTCTGGTGCAAGCTTCAAACGAGCAGTGTGATGTAACAGTTGTATCAATCTTTGTGAATCCATCGCAGTTTGGTGCAAATGAGGATTTGGGAAGTTACCCCCGGGATATTGAACGTGACCTAAAGCTTCTGTCTGCCTACAAGGTGGATTATGTGTTTATTCCGGAAGCAGATGAAATGTATGCCAAACCATACTACACTTGGGTCGAGGTGGAAGGCATCAGTGAAGGGCTTTGTGGAGCCAGCCGTCCGGGACATTTCCGTGGAGTTGCTACCGTGGTACTGAAGCTTGTCAACTTGGTGAAGCCTGATCTAATGTTTATGGGGGAAAAGGACTTCCAACAAGTAGCGGTGCTGAAGGCGATGTTAAAAGACTTGAATGTGGACACAGAAATAATCCCCTGCCCGATTGTGAGAGAAGCAGATGGTTTGGCGATGAGCAGTAGAAATACTTACTTGACGGGTGAGTTGAGACAAAAGGCACTGTGTTTGTTCAAAGCGATTTGCAGAGTAAAAGACCTTTTTACTCAGGGATTAATCGATACCTTAATTCTCCGTAAGGCAGTGGAAGAAGTGATTATGGAGTATAACGGACAAATAGACTATATCTCATTTGTTGAACCGGATTCACTGATGGAAACCAAAACTGCTAAGCCAGATACACGAGTTATACTTGCCGTAAAAATAGGAAATACACGCTTAATAGACAACTCCTCCTTAGTTTAAGCTTTATTCTTCTACAACTTTCAAATCAAATATCACTCACATTAGATTGCGTAAAAATAAATCTTGACATAAATAAATCCATCTCTTAGCATGGGAATCATAGTAATTCTATATCCTTAGGGGGATGTTATGTGCAAGTACAGAATGCACTTAGTAGTAGCTATTATGTTATTATCTTTTGTGGGATTGTGTGCCCAAGCACCTGAATGGAATTGGGCAAGAGCGATGGGTAATGAAGGGATGGATTATGCTGATGGGGTCGCTACAGATAATCTTGGCAATATCTATGTCACAGGCGTTTTCTCCAACACCATGTATATTGGTGATTACATACTGAACTGTGCAGGCGTTCAAGATATCTTTGTAATCAAATATGATAGAGATGGCAATCTTATCTGGGCGAAGAGAGCTGGGGGACCCGGAATTGATCAAGGCCAAGCGATTTGCGTTGACGAGTTTCAAAATGTGTATATCACAGGTGAGTTTGAGTTCACTGCTTCATTCGGATATCATAATCTGTCTGCTACCGGAGGGAGCGATGTTTTTGTCGCAAAGTTGAACCTCGACGGGGTGTGGATGTGGGCTACCAAAGCCGGAGGTAACTATTTCGATGAAGGAGCTTGCATAAGCCTTGATTATGAGAATAATGTACTGGTAGGAGGAATCTACAACTATGCTGCCCAGTTTGGGAGTACAGAACTATCAGGGATTGGAGCAAGTGATATATTTGTAGCAAAGCTAAGCTATAATGGGCAGTGGATATGGGCAAAGACAGCAGGGGGGAACACGACAGATAAATGTTATGATATTACCTCCGATGATATGGGCAACACATACATCACAGGTGACTATAATAACTCTGCGCATTTTGGTCCCTTTACAATCACCACTTATTGTCGGCAAGCTTACGTGGCTAAATTATCAAGTGCCGGAACCTGGATTTTTGCCCTTAGGGTAGGGACAAATGGCGATGAAAATAGGGGTTGCGGATTGGCAGTTGATAGTTCGCAGAACATTTATATAACGGGACAAATGACAGGGATTCCAAGCTTTGGATCAACGACTTTTACCTGCTCAGCAGAGGATATTCTAATAGCTAAACTTGGTCCAACAGGAGAGGTTATCTGGGCAAAGAAAGCAGGTGGACCAGGTAATGATTGTGGATATGATATCAAGCTGGTTAATGATAATCAGATAGTGATAGCCGGAAGATTCTCTGAAAATGCAAGCTTCGGGCCCTACTCTTTTACAAGCAGAGGGATGTTTGATAATTACTTGTGTATTTTGGACTCTGAAGGGAATTGGCTGGACGCAACAAAAGGTGGAGGTGTTGGAAACGATTACTGTAGACGAGTATCGGTTTGTAATGCGAATAGTTATGTTATATGTGGATATTTTAACAATACTGCATCATATGGTTCGAATGAACTGAATGGCTTCGGAGCTGAAGATGTGATGATTGCCTCAGTGAAGCTTCCTTTGATTAAGCCAGTTATATCGCCTCAGGGGGGAGAATATGCAGAGCCAATCCAAATTTCGATGTCAAGTATATCAAGAGACTGTTCAATATATTATACCTTAGACGGACAGACACCAACCACTGAGTCACAATTATACATTGCACCGTTCACGATTGATACCGATGTGACAGTGAAAGCGTTTTCTCATCAAGATGGAGCATTGGATAGCGCTATATCGACGAGTCACTTTGAAATATATGATGTGCTGCCTCAGCCATCAGTAACTCCCCCAGCAGGAGTGTACCCCTACCCGATAGTGGTAACTATTTTCCCTCCACATCCAAACGCTGAGATTTATTTTACAACAGATGGTTCTGAACCGAGCATGATTTCTAGCATGTATTATACTCCATTTCTGATCGCAAGCACTACCACATTAAAGGTGAAGGCCTATATGCAGGGTATGCAACCCAGTATCACAATGTCTGAAGAATATGAGATCACCGGAACTGTTGCCGCTCCGGAATTTTCGGTTCCATCAGGATTAGTGCAGACAAATCAACCAATCTCGTTAACTTGCAGTACTATTGGAGCTGAGATTAGATATACTACTGATGGCTCAAATCCCTTGAGTACTTCTCAGCTATATACAACTCCTCTGTATTTGACTAGCCCAACAACGATAAAAGCTATTGCATTCAAAGAGAATTGGACCCCGAGTGCTATTGTCTCTGCAAGTTATCAAACTCCTGTATCGACTGATGATGAGATTAATGCAGCCAGAATTGATGATATGGAGATATATCCCAATCCATTCAGTACTTCCACCACTATCGTGACATCCAGCAAAGCTATTGGATTACCGTATAGTTTGATGATTTATAATATTAAGGGAGAGTGCATTTATTCCAAGACCGGTATTAGCGAGAGCAAAAATAGTTTTATCTGGGACGGGATAGACTCGGCAAATAAACGAACTGCTTCCGGCATCTATATCGTTAAGTTTAACAACGGGAAAGCTGCGCTTACACGAAAGTTAATCCGGCTGTAATTATAACACTGTACAAACATATTCCAACAGCACTTCGGTGCATTGGTGGCGTTTTGCGTTCAATTTAGCAGAGTTGAAGTGTTATTTCATACTTGACAAATGCATAGGGCAGGATTCTTTGGCTCGAACATGCCTTTTAACACACGCGAAAGTGGCGGAATTGGCAGACGCGCTGGACTTAGGATCCAGTGAGGTTAAACTCGTAGGGGTTCGAGTCCCCTCTTTCGCACCAATTATGTAAATGAACAACAGGAGAATACAGTGCAGGTAGAATTCAATCAGATAAACGCCGTAACCAAAGAGATTAATATTACAGTTCCGGCTGAAGTAACCGCTAAAGCTTATGAGAAATACCTTCGTAAAGCATCCAGAGACATCACAATTCCAGGTTTTCGTAAGGGCAAAGCTCCTTTGGCAATGGTGGAACGGATGCATGCCGACACCGTAAAAGACTATTTTATGAAAGACTATGTTGATGAGGTCTTTGATTCTGTAGCCAGAGAGCATGAGATCCATTTCTTGCTTTTCCCCGAAGTGAAAGACCTCGTTTGGGAAAAAGGTTCTGATATGAACATTAAGGTGGAAGTAGAGCACGAACCAAGTTTGGAGTTTAAACAACTTGAAGGCCTAAGTGTCCCTCGTCAACCTCAATTCTTAGAAGATGAAGTGGAAAAATACCTTGATGGATTGGTGAAAGAGAACGGTCACATTATTGACGTGGAAACTGCCATTGAAGACGATCAAGTGTTAGCAGAGATCAGCTTTCAACATGGTAGCGACAGTTATACCAAAACTGGCACACTCTTTGCCGGTACCGGGATGCACAATCGTTCTCTCCCCGAGTTGGTTGGTTGCAAGACGGGAGATGTATTCGAAGTAAAACTCCCGGGCAAAACCATCATGTTGGTAACCATGGATGCAAGCACCAATCTGGAAAAGGAATTCATGTACAACTGCAAGGTGATGGTTAACAGCGTTTCACGTATGCAGTATCCGGAAATTGATGATGAGTTTGCTAAAGACATGGAATTCGATAACTTGGAGCAGATGAAAGCTAAGATAGCAGAGGATATGAAGCTTAAGAACGAGCATATAAACATCAATATTGATAACTATGCCATCATCACCAAGCTGTTCGTGGATAATAACTTTGATCTTCCCCATAAGACAATTGAATACTTAGCGGAGCAAGAAGCAGGAAAGATAGAAGTTCCCGAGTATAAGAAGTTCTATATCTATCAATATCGCATGCAAATAGCCCAAGAAATGGTTAGCATGTACATTATGAATAATCTGCGTAAAGCCATTTCTATTGAGCTTAGCCCTGAGATGATGGATGAATACATCACCCACGAGGCAATCTTGGAAGATAAAAGCGCTGAAGCTTACAAGGAAGCCTACAAAGGCGAGTTGGAGCAGGAGCACTATGTGAATTCTGCCAAAAACTACTTTATCCTGAGACAACTAGCTGCTACATCCAGCTTCTTTATCCCCGAGCCGGAGACCACCCCTGAAATTCCTGAGGTAGAAGCACAGGAAACAACGGAGGAATAATGAACTTTATCCCTATGGTTATTGAACAGGTAGGCCGTGGTGAACGCGCTTACGACATATACTCCCGTTTGTTAAAAGATAGAATCGTCTTTCTGGGAGGAGTCATCGAGGATAATCTCGCCAACACCGTTGTTGCTCAACTACTTCATTTGGAAGGCGAAGATGCAGAGCGAGATATCTATATGTATATCAACAGTCCTGGTGGTGTAATCTCTTCCGGCTTGGCGATATACGATACCATGCAGTATATCAAACCCAGAGTCAGTACCATCTGTATTGGGCAGGCTGCCAGTATGGCTGCAGTGTTGCTTGCTGCAGGAGCACCCGGTAAACGGACTGCTTTACCAAACAGCAGAATTATGATACATCAACCATTGGGCGGTGCTCAAGGACAAGCTGCCGATATAGCTATTCAAGCCAAAGAAATACTATATCTTCGCGAGCGCATGAATGATATATTACACAAACATACAGGTAAAAGTATTGCCCAGATATTGGAAGATACCGATCGTAATTACTTCATGAGTGCGGAAGAATCCATGGCTTATGGGATAATTGACGAAGTACTGGCTGTTCGAAAATAACTTGACGAAATCAAGCTAAGATAATTGTAAGTGAAGGGCATGGACTACTACAGTAGTCTCTGCCCTATATTTAATAACCATGATAAATAATTGTGGGAGGTTTCTTGGATAAGTATAAGACCCAAAGCTGCTCCTTTTGTGGAAGAGCAGACAATGAAGTTAAGAATCTCATCAGAGGGATATCTGGTAATATCTGTGATGAATGTATTGTAATGTGCCACACCATCATAGATTCAAACAAAGAGGAAGGAACACCAGAAACATTCGATGCTCCTATTCCAAGCAAGATTAAACAATTTCTCGATTTATATGTGATCGGGCAAGATAAAGCCAAGGAAATCATCTCCGTGGCAGTTTACAACCATTATAAGAGAATCTTTAAACAAAGCAAGCATGATGAGATTGATCTGGAAAAGAGCAATATCATGATGATAGGTCCCACGGGTAGCGGTAAAACACTTATTGCGCAAACTCTTGCACGGTTTCTACAGGTACCTTTTGCCATTTCTGATGCCACAACCCTTACGGAAGCAGGTTATGTGGGCGAAGATGTGGAGAATATCCTTGTTCGGTTGCTCCAAAATGCCAATTATGATGTAGCAAAGGCAGAGCGGGGCATTGTGTATATCGACGAGATAGACAAAATCTCCCGTAAATCTGAAACTCCTTCCATCACTCGAGATGTAAGCGGTGAAGGTGTTCAGCAAGCGTTGTTGAAAATCTTGGAAGGAACAAAGGTAAATGTACCCCCAAAAGGGGGAAGAAAGCATCCCCAACAAGAGTTCATTGAGATTGATACCAAGAATATCCTCTTCATAGCAGGTGGAGCATTTTTCGGTTTAGAGAAGATAATCAAGGAGCGCCTCGATAAGAAAGCCATTGGTTTTGATGTGGAACTTGGCAAGAAGCAAGAAGAAGCAAAGATTTTTGACCAAACCTCATCTCACGATCTGCTGAAGTATGGTCTGATCCCGGAACTAATTGGCAGAATGCCTGTTATCTGCACGCTCCATGAACTTACGGAAGATGCATTGATTGATATACTGGTTAAACCCAAAAACGCAATTTGTAAGCAATATCAGAAGTTCTTCGAGATGGACGGTGTGGAACTAAGTTTCGAGGAAGATGCATTAAAAGAAATTGCCAAGATAGCCATACAACAAAAGACAGGTGCCCGTGGTCTTAGATCTATCATGGAGAAGTTTATGTTGAAGATTATGTACGATATCCCAGATAGAAAAGACATCGAAAAGTGCAGTATCACCTCTGAGGTGGTTAGGTTGAGTGCAGAGCCTGAATATGGCTTCATTGAACCTATTAAGCAAAGCAAGGCAGCCAACGAACAGTAAAGGAGCATTACATGACCGCAGAAATTACTTCAGCCCGTAGAGAAAAGCTTGCCAATCTGCTAAATGATGGCGAGAACATTATTGTTTTTGCCAATTCTCAAGCCAATCTATCCAAGTTTGTGCAGGATAATAACTTCTTGTATCTAACCGGCTTGAATAATCCGGAATTGATTTACATCGCGGGGAAATTCGCTGGTCGCTTCAACGACATGCTGTTTATCGAGCGCAGTGATCCGGAGCGTATTGTTTGGGAAGGTGCCAAACTTACTGCAGAAGAAGCAACCGAGATTAGCGGTATAAAACGGGTTAAGTATCTTGATGAGTTTTATTCCGTGCTTACGGGGATGTGTCCGATGATGAACACCATTTATGCGAATCTCGGCTTTGTCGCTTTGAATAAACCTATGAGCTATCCTATGTTTATGCTTGAGCCTATCAGGGCAAAACATCCTCAGATTGAGATTAAACAAATTAACAACCTGATAGCACCCCTAAGAAAAATTAAAGACGATTGGGAACTAACCCAACTTCAAAAGGCTATCGATCTCACCGGGAAAGGCATTATTGATGCTATGGAGAATACCACTGCCACCATGATGGAATATGAGCTTGAAGCCATGCTTTTCTATCGTATGCAACGCTCCGGTGTTAAAAACTGGGGATTTGCTCCGATTATTGCCTCCGGTCTAAATGCTGCTACTCTACACTACGAAAAGAACAATTGCCGGATAGAATCAGGTGATCTTATACTGATGGATGTTGGAGCTTCCTACAATAACTATAGCGCAGATGTAACCCGCTGTTTCCCTGCCAATGCCACATTTAGCGAGAGACAGAAACAGATATATACCATAGTTCTCGACACTCAAAAGCAAGTAATTGAGATGATAAAACCAGGTGTGACCCTTGCAGATTTGAACCAAGCAACAACAACCTTATTGGCTGAGGGGATGCTTGCCATAGGTTTAATTGAGAATACTGATGATGTTACGAAGTATTATATGCACAGTGTAAGCCACTTCCTAGGTATGGACACGCACGACTTGGGCGGAAGGAATGCCGTTTTGGAGCAAGGTAATGTAATCACCGTCGAGCCCGGTATCTATATCCCGGAAGAGAAACTGGGAGTTAGAATCGAGGATGATGTGTTGGTCACTGCCGAAGGATACTGTGTATTATCTCAGAATATCCCCAAGGAGATAGAAGAAATTGAGGATATTCGCAAGGCTGCACTGAGCAGATAATGTCACTGGCGATATATCCCGGTACCTTTGATCCCATCACCTTCGGGCATATCAATATCTTAGAAAAAGCTGCCGGTATGTTCGATGAAGTGATTCTCGCTGTCGCTGATGCCACAGGTAAGCAGACCGGATTTAGTCTGGAGGAACGCTTACAGCTCTGTGCTGATGCAACCGGGCATCTATCCAATGTTCGGGTTTCTTCATTCCAAGGCCTGTTTGTGGATTATGCAAAATCTCAAAACTGTAGGATAATGATTCGTGGTATGCGAGCTGTGTCCGATTTTGAGTATGAGCTTTCTCTTGCTCTCACCAACAAAAAACTAAGCCCTGATATCGAGACCATTTTCTTAGTGCCAAGCCTTAAGTATATGTATCTATCATCATCCATGATTAGGCAACTGGCAGTTTTGGGTGGTCCCTTGGAGGATTTCGTTCCCCAAAATGTGGCAACAGCCATGAAGAGGAAATATGGCAAGAAAGGATAATCAGGAAAGCCCTGAGAAGCCAAAGGTATCCGAGCGAAGCTTACCTGCGGATGTTAACGCCGAAGCCGCAATCCTCTCCGCAATGCTCATCGATAGCAGTATCGTTAGCAAGGGTGTGGAGAAGATTAAAGAGGAATACTTCTATCGTAATGCCCACAAGATAATCTTCCGCAACATGGAATCCCTCTTTAACGAAAGCATAGAGATAGACCCGCTTACTCTGATAAACCGTCTGGAACGAAACAACCAGTTAGATAAAATTGGTGGTATCCCATATATCAATGATCTTGCCGATTTTGTGGTGTCCAGTGCTAATTTTGATTATCACCTGAGTATTGTTACCGAGCAGGCATTGCTTAGGCATTTAATCCTCGCAGCCAACGGTATCATCGAATCCTGTTACACTTCTGTTAAACCTGTTAAAACAATAGTGGACGAGGCTGAACAGGCAATTTTTTCCATTGCGGAGCTACCGAGCAATCAAGGTTTCCAACGGATAGACCAAATCAGCTCCGAAGTGCTTCATACCATCGATCAGATTGCTTCCACAAAGATACCTGTGGTGGGAGTAAGCACCGGGTTTGGCGATTTAGATAGGATAACAGGGGGATTCCGTCCCGGACAGTTCATCATCATCGCTGCCCGTCCGGCTATGGGTAAAACTTCCCTTGCGCTTAATATTGCCACACATGCTGCGGTTAATCTTAACAAAAAAGTAGCCTTATTCTCGTTGGAAATGGGTGCGGATGAAGTTATCATGCGTATGTTCAGTTCGGCTTCCGAGGTGAATATGGAAAGCATGCTTAAAGGTTATGGCATGAATGAAGAGAAGCTGATTCGGATTATGCAGGCTTCTGAAGTGCTTTCAACCAAACAGATATTCATCGATGAATCAGGCACCAACACCCCTCTTGACATCCGTGCCAAAGCTCGCCGTCTCGCTGCGGAAACGGGAGGGATAGATCTGATTATGATAGACTACCTTCAGCTCATGACTTTACCCCGTGATAAGGACAACAGACAACAAGAAATCTCCGAGATCTCGCGCGCTCTCAAGATTCTTGCCAAGGATATGAAGGTTCCCGTGGTTGCCCTTTCTCAGCTTAATCGTGCAGCCGAAACCAGAGAAGATAAACGCCCCAAACTTGCGGATTTGCGTGAGTCCGGAGCTATTGAGCAAGATGCTGACTTGGTGATGTTCATCTATAGGGACGAATATTACCATCCCGATAAAACTGAGAAACCGGGTATTGCCGAGATTATTATCAGTAAAAACCGTCATGGTTCAACCGGTAGCGTCGATTTAGGTTTCGAAGGGGAATTCACCTTATTCAGGTCTCTCGACAATAGCCATGATAGCTAATGTTCTCGCCGGAATAGGTGAGTATACTCTCTTTGTGGGCAATTGCATGGCTTGCTTGCCCTCAATTAAGAAGCGGTTCCCAGAGTTTCTCATCCAGTTCAAGAGAATTGGCTTCGATTCCATGTTTCTTATCACATTAACCGCTGCTTTCACTGGTTTGGTTACTGCCCTCCAAGCCGTTTATCAATCCAAAGGATACATCCCCCTCAATCTTCTCAGTGTGCTTATCGGTAAATCCACGATGATTGAGCTTGCTCCCGTATTAACCGCCCTGGTTTTAACAGGTAAGGTAGGTGCTTCCTTGGCTGCCGAGATTGGCACCATGCGCGTAAGTGAGCAGATAGATGCCCTTCAAAGCATGAGTATCAATTCACACGAATTTCTCTATATGCCCCGTATCTTGGCGGGGGTAGTAGCCTTTCCGCTCATCACCATCTTTGCGGATGTGGTGGGCATAATCTGTGCCTGGTATTTCTCCTGGCTAAGGTATGGCATTCATCATTACACCTTTTTTAACAACATGCGCAGCTACTTCAATCCTTCGGATTTATGGGGTGGCTTGGCAAAATCCCTGGTATTTGGATTCATCATCACCACTTTTGCCTGTTTCCACGGTAATCGCTGTTATGGTGGAGCTGAGGGAGTAGGCAGGGCTACTACGCTGACAGTGGTCTATTCCGCGGTGGCAATTCTGGTGATGGATTTCATCGTTGCCTGGGCATTATTTGGAGTGTAACGAAGTTGAAACACTTATTACCCATCCTGTTATTCCTAACACTTTTTCTATCTTCCTGTGGTAAAAAGCAGGCAGAACCTAAAAGAGCCACCGGTCCTTTAACCAATAAACTGGTTGTATATTGCACCGATGCCTTTCGCACCTCCGGTTTGGAATCCACTATTGTCCCCGAGTTCAGTAAGAAACATGGATGCAAGGTGGAGCTTGTGCTTTTCACCAATGCTTTAGAGCTTGCGCAAGCCATCAAAGATCCTGAGAGCAAAGGTAAATATGACATTGCCATTGGGATGGATAATTCCTTTGCCTTGTCAGAATCCTTAGCAACCCATTTCATTCGCCCCGATAATCTTGATACAGAGCAACTAAGCAAAGAGCTTTTTTTCGATCCCGAATTTCGCCTGATTCCATATGCCTACAGCAGTCTTTGCGTAATATATAACAAAAGCAACATCCCTTCACCACCCCAATCCTTTGGTGAACTTCAAGATGCCAAATACCTGAACCAGATGGCAATCTGCGATCCACACGATTCAGGTGTTGGGCGTGCTACTCTGTTTTGGAGCCTTGCCCTTTTTGGTCCCGATGGCTACGAGCACCTGTGGAAAAGCCTTCGTAAAAACATTTATAAGAGCTACACGGATAGAAACCTGGCGTTGGAAGCCCTTAAGAAGGGTGAGTGTAACCTGCTTTTAAGCCTGAACACAATCCCTGCCTATCTGGAAGAGCTTGATCCCGCTAATAAATACTTCGACATATCCATGCTTAAAGAGGGCAGTTATCAATACATCGAAAGCGTGGGCATGCACCGCGAAAGCGTTAACCACGACATGGCAGGCAAATTCATAAACTATATGATAAATAAAGACACCCAGAAAATGATTATCTATAAGCTGGGTATGTTCCCTGCGAATCGTAAAACCACACTTCCCATGCACTTTTCCACCATCCCCTTCACATCCTATGCGGTTAACAACAAGCTTAACCTAAGCCTGATTGCAGAACAATTGCACATCTGGTTGGATTTTTGGGATAGACTCTTTGGCTTCCAAATTGCCTGAGCCATATACGCTTAAGTTGGGCTAAGATGCCACTCCACATTGTGTTGTTCGAGCCGGAAATTCCCCAAAACACCGGAAATATCGGAAGGCTCTGCGTGGGGGCAGATTGCGAACTTCACCTCATCAAACCCATTCGCTTTTTACTTGATGATAAATCCCTCAAACGAGCCGGATTGGATTATTGGCAACATCTAAAACTACATATTCACGATAGCATCAATGAAATATATGATTCCTTCCCTGTTCAGCGCATCTTTCTTGCCACCACCAAAACCACGCAATGCTTTTGGGACGCAGAGTATAAGTATGGTGATGTGTTAGTATTCGGGCCGGAATCTCGCGGATTGCCGGAAAGCCTTTTACGACAACACTCGCAACAATGCATCCAAATACCCATGAGCTCCCAGATACGCAGTATAAACCTTTCCAATTCCGTTGCTATCGTGATGTATGAAGCTCTGCGCCAGATACGTATATAGCTCGGGAAATAAACATATATCCAATCGCCATCCTAAGTATCTGTTTATCCAATAACTAATTCGCGCTAACATCAATGGGGTAAGCAATCAAAAGCCCCCTGCCGAAGCAGAGGGCTCGCAGCACAAGTAGGGGGGAGTTTACTTGGTTAAAGTCATTTTATGGGTAATTACTTCGCTATCGGTTTTCAGCTTCAACATATACAATCCGCTTGCCAAACCTCTTCCCATTTTATCTTTTCCATTCCAAGACAGTCGGTTCCATTCAGCGGGGTAGGTTTTAGAAGGATAGTGCATAACCTCCTCGCCTCTGGTGTTATAGATGAATAATTCAGCTTCTGTTGCTTTGGGTAGGAAGAAAGAGATAGCAGTTGATGGATTGAAGGGATTAGGATAGTTTTTTAACATCATGGTGTTGATAACAGGTGTGTCGGGAGTGTCCGAACCATAGGAATCAGTAAGGGTTACAGAAACAGGACCGTAAAGTACGGATGTACCGCTCATTTCATACGCCTCAAGCCAATAAAACCACTCCCCGGATTCGAGGTTATGGGTGTCGGTGAAAGTGTATATACTAGCTGATGATGAGTTGTTTGCTGTAATCAATTCGCTATTTAATGCCAAGGCTTCAGCAAAGATAGTGGAATTTGCTCTATGAACCCGGTAACCGCATAACCCCGTTTCAGTTTGCGTTGTCCAGTAAATCACAGCCAGACCTTCTGAATTCATGGATGCAGAAAACGAGGATAACTCTATGGGTAGAGGAATATCTTCAATGCTGCCGATCGACCAATCACTGAATTCTGTCACGTCATTAGCCCGGATAGTGTTCGCATCGATGATGGTTGTGTTCCCATACATAATCCACCATTCAGAATTTGCCGGGCGTCGCATCACAATCCAGCTCTCTGGTGCACCTAGATTTGCACCAGTTAAATCGAAGATAAGGTCAGTTCTAAAGGAGCTGAGGTCTGTGGATATTCCCCAGTAGTGTGGAAGGGTTCTCTGAACCATGAAGGGCAGGTTATTCGTAGGAGCAGCGTGGTTTTGGTTAACGGTGATGTGGTTGAGTGCTTCATCTGGTCCTCCACCTTCGGCAAGTTCGAAATCTAATTGTATATTCAACAAGTCAAAGCTATGCAAATCGGGATTAAGGAGATTTACATTTTGAACCAAGCAGTTCTGTTCCACTGCGGCTGCTTTGATTCCCAAGTTGAAATCGTATCTGCCCGTTAACCCCTGGATCACATAGTCGATAGTGCTAAGTTCAAAATCTACTTGATTCCCATTTTCATTGGCGAAAGCTGCTACCCATTGCGGATGAGAAAAGGCCGGATCATCATCGATTACCCCATGACCTGCCGCTGTTACAGCTTCTCCTGTGCCTACTTCTTGTTGCCATGGAACGGCTACGCCATAGAATGTTTGGAACATGCTTCTCATCTGAGCTGCGGTTGGATAAGGTGTTCTTACATCAAGCTTGCATTCGCGGACCGTTAACACTAAGACATTGTCTTTGTATATTCTACCAACTCCACCGGTGTATTCTCTGATGTCTCCGGCACTTCCGCCAACATTCCAACCCATTCCACCATTCTCCGTGTTAATCTTGTGGAAACCGGTCAATTCAAACTCGTCGAATTCTACCCGGAAGCCATTTGTATTCTCTACAAAAGGTAGATTTTCCGCCAGACAGGATGAACTAGTCATTTCGTCTGAAAGAAAGTATCGATAAGCATAGTTTTCGGTTACCAACCCGGGGGTGAAGGTATAACAGTTATCATCACCACCTATTTTATCAAAAGGAAAGCCATTCAGGCCGATGTCATCATTCTCAAACATCCATGGTCCGGTTGTGCTGGTGGACAGCACATTCTCGAGATGAAAGGTAATGGGTGAAGCCTGAGCAAAAACTAAACTAACTGAAAAAAGCATAAGGCATAGTAACGATATCACAGTGTGATAGGCAGCCATTGCGGTTAATACTTCTTGTTTCATGATTTCCTCCTTTAGGAAATAAGTATATGCCGCTGTATTAATCAGGTTGCGTTCCATATGCAGTAACCAAGTTTACTTATCGTACGATAATCTATAAAGAATTGATAGATAAGCTGATAAGAAGTAATGAAAATCAGATCTTTATTCTATTACTACAGATGTATGGCTCATGTTGTGTCATAACCGAACAGTGCAAAACCGCACACTGTGCGATTATGATACAAGTATCAACGAGTGCTGATTCTACTATATTGCTTCATTTTCCTAATCAAGGCATGGCGCGATATTCCCAATAACTCAGCAGCCTTGGTTTGATTGTTATCAGTATGCTTCAATGCTTGTTTAACCAGGAGTTGCTCATTCTCATCCAGATTGAAGTTGCAGCCTATACTTTCTTTTACAGGAAGTTTTGAAGTAGAGCTTATCAAACCGCTGAAGTCTTCTGCCATAAGTGTTTTACCGTTGCCAATTAAAACCGCCCTTTCAATCAAGTTCTTCAGCTCGCGGACATTTCCCGGATAGCTATATGACATCAGAACTTGCATGGTTTCGTCGGGGACTTTACACATTGGTTTTGAATATTGCTTGCTGAACATGTATAGGTAGTGCTCAACGAGCAGGGGAATATCGCCAATCCTTTCTCTTAGCGGGGGGATGTGTATCTGGAAAGTGTTGATGCGATGATATAGATCAAGTCTGAATTTGCCTGCCTGAACTTCCTTACTGATATCCTTATTAGTGGCAGATATTATCCGCACATTAACACCAACCGGCTTATCCATGCCTATCTTGGTGATGGTTTTCTCTTCCAATACTCGCAGTAGCTTAGATTGCATAAACATCGGCATCTCTGCCAATTCATCCAGTAATAAGGTGCCTTTGTCGCAGTATTCGAAATAGCCTTTCCTATCACTGATAGCCCCGGTGAAAGCTCCCCTGCGGTAACCAAAGAACTCACTTTCCATCATGTTATCCGGGATGGCGGAACAGTTTATTGCCAGGAAGTTCCTAGCTTTTCTTTCCCCCGAGAAATGAATCAAGCGTGAGATAATCTCTTTGCCGGTACCGCTTTCTCCGGTTATCATCACGGGTAAATCCGAATATTCCGCTGCCTTTAAGGCAAGCTGATACACTTCTTTAATCTGCGGACTATCACCTATCAGCCGATGCTCGTGTTTCTTGTTGAACTCCTTTAATATAATGGCATTATCAGCACTAAGGCTAATTATCTCATCTTTCATCTGATGCATTTTATGTACCCTTTCCATTGCCACCTGGAGTTCGTAATGCCTGAATGGCTTCTTAAGGTAGTCACTTGCACCACCCCTTAAGGCAGCTATCACCGTATCCATATCCCCATGTCCGCTGATTACTATTACATCAAGCTCCGGAAATTCCGGTTTTATCTTCCTAAGGAACTCTATTCCCCCGATATCAGGCAACATCACATCCAATATCAACATATCAAACGATTCGTGTTTAAGCATTTCCAAACCGGATAGCGGATTAGGTGAGCCTGTTGCTTTATGCCCCATACGGTTCAGGTATTCGCATATTTCTGTAAGCACACGCTGTTCGTCATCAATCACTAAGATATTCATGCATTCGCTCCTTTGTCGGGTCATCACGCGGAGGTTTTGACCCCTGCTAAAGGTAATGATATTGAAACAATTGTTCCAACTCCCGGTTCACTTTCAATTTGGATGCTTCCGCCCATATCCTCAATGATACCCTTACAGATAGTTAAGCCCAATCCGGTGCCTTGATTCATATCTTTGGTGGTGAAGAAGGAGTTGAAAGCTTTCTCCCTTGTTTCTCTATCCATCCCCTTGCCGGAATCCTTAACACACACAATCAGTCTTTCATCTTGCATCGAGGTGCTCAGTTCCAGGCTCTTATGCCTGCAATCCACATCTATTACTGCATCTCTGGCGTTGGATAATAGGTTTAATAACACCTGTTCAAGTTTGAATGGGTTACCAAAGAGGTGAGGGAGAGGTGTGTGCAGTTTTGTTACCAGCTCCACCCCTTGCTTGGCATACTGCTTTTGCACTAAGGATACGGTTTGCATTATTGCTTCAGTAACATCGTAATCCTCATCCGGTATGTCAGATTTCTGCCTTGAGAAATGTCTGATGTGGTCGATTGATTTACGCATCCTCGAGATGTCGTCAAACAGGAAATCCATCTTACTATTTAGATAGCTGGGGTCTGCCTCGTTACTATTCAGATATAAAAGGATATTATCAAGCGTAAATGCCAAGCTGTGCAAGGGTTGGTTCAGTTCGTGGGCAATTCCCGCTGCCAACTCCCCTAACGATGCAAGCCGGGCTTGTTGAAAGGCAATTTGTTCGTGTTGTCTTCTAATCTCAATCTCTTTTTCCACCCGCTGTTCCAAGGATTGGTTCAATGCTTGCAGCTTGATATCGTTTTCCATCACCAAACGGTTTAACTTGCGTAGCGAACGATACCTGCCCCAAAGTACCAAAGCTGTTAATAACGATAAAGCTATGATGATGATAAGGTAGTTTCGCAGTAACTTGGATTTGGTTACAATCTGCTTGTTCAGTTCAATATTCTGCCGCAGAATCTCAATTTGTTTTTCTTTACTTTCCAGTTCATATCTGGTTTCTTGAGCTGCGAGGGTTTTACTGTGGCGGTTGGCGTTGATGCTGTCTTGCAAAGCGCTAAACTCTTTATGATATTGCAAGGCAAGGGGATAGTTTTGTGTAAGTTCTTGATAAATGCTTAGCTGTTGTAACATTTTAAGCCTCAGTTCCGGTTGGTTGATACCCCGGCTGAGGTTATATGCCTTATCCAGATACTTGCCGGCTAAAGCTTTGTTAACCCGTTTTGTCAGATATACATCGGACATGTTCAGATACACACTTGCCTGAGAGGCTGCATCCTTATTTCTGATATGCGTGCCCAATGCCAAATTATAGTAGCTAAGTGCTTTATCTATCTCTCCCATCTTGGAATACAGAACTCCAAGATTATTCTGTGTTTGGGCAAGTCTCTTTTCATCAGAACTCACTTTATAGAGCTTCAAGGCTTCTAAATAACATGATAGTGACTGTTTGTATTTTCCCAATTGACGGTAAGCAACGCCCAAACTGCTATATGCAGAGGCTACACCAACTTGGTCAGAAGTCTGCTTTTTTATTTCTATCACTTTGTTATAGTGTTCGATAGCTTTGGGATATTGCTCCAATCGGAGATATAGGGAACCAAGATTCACCAGCACCTTGGCAATATACTCTGCTGAACTGTTATTCTCTTTAAGCTCCAGAGCTTTAAGATAGCAGCTCAAGCTCTGTTCATAGTTCCCCATTTGCAAATGAGATGTGCCCATATTGTTATACACTTTCGCAAGAGAGGCTTTGTCCTTCAGTTTCTCCATCAGGTTGCGGCTGACTTCAAAGTATTCCAGAGATTTGGGATATTGAGCTATCGCCTGATAGCTGATACCCAGATTTGTTGCGAAATAGGCAATGTCGAACTCATCTTTGCTTTCCCTGCTTATCTGGTAGGCTTCTTCAAGTTTCGCTATTGCGATATTCGGCATATTCTGTTTACCGGCGCATATTGCCATGACATCCAGCGCATCAACCATCAGCTTGGATTCTTTACCTGTCTTGGCATAATCATATCCCTTTTGCGATAAGCTGCTTGCTTTGGCTATCTCATTTTTCCTTAGGTGATAGCTTGCCAGTGAATTGTAGCATCGTGCCAAGCCTGCTTTATTAGCCGTTTGGCGAAAAATCCCAATCCCTTTAGTATCATAGCTCATGCCTTTATCGTCTTTGTTCAATTGGTAATAGCACATCGCAATGCGATGTAAGTTAGCCGCCTCACTGTTTCGGTCGCTAATACGCTTTGCCGTCTTGAGGGCTTTTAGGTTAATCTCCAATGCCTTTTTGGGGTTCACTCTCAGATATTGCTTGTGATATCTTTCGGCAAGGTTGATTAGTTGCGCTCCATCTGATGTGTAGATGCTATCAAGCAGTGCCTTTTCTCTTTTGAGCTGTGTAGAGAACAGACTGATGCACTGCGTAAAGATAAGCAGGTACAAGATACATATACGCAAAGACTTAAAGCTGATACCGGGTAAGCAAGCAATCATTTCCACCTCATTTCCAGAAATTCATAACATACTGATTCCTGTCAATGAAAATGCCGACTTACCTAGGTTGGATGATGCTTAAGATATCAAACCAACGCATAATCTATATGGTATAAGCTATGATTGATTTTGGGAAGAAATGCAGGAACTATGTATCTGAGGGAATTTGCCTCTTATTCCAATTACGGATGCAATACGCGTGAATTACGCCTCGCATCCGTATTTCACGCGTATTGCATCCGCAATTGGAATAGGCAAGGTGAATCTCCCTATCATCAGGGTGAAAACCAAAAGAAGATTTCGTAAGTGTATAATATAGCCGTTACGTGTTTATACCAACACGGTCAACAGGAACAATATCTTACCCGGATAAATGAACAAAAAGCATGTGGCAATCCGACCCCTAATAATTCCGGTAATTGGTATAATTTCTGCTGTAATGGAGGAAAAGGAGTTGATATGCAAGAGTTTCATCAACAACAAGCAATTGAGCTGTTTAATGGAAGCTGGGATTTGTTAATGAAGGACAAGCTTAGCGTAACGGAAGAGAACACTCTGTTGAACATGGTACACGCTTCACTGTATCACTGGAGACAGGTTGGGCAACCGATAAACATCCTTCGAGGTGAATGGATGATTTGCCATGTTTACACCATATTGCGTCACAAGGAAGAAGCCCTGTATCACGCCCATAATGTGCTACGCTTGATGGAAGAGCAGAAGCCGACAGATTGGGATTTGGCATATTGTTATGAAGCAATGGCACGGGTTCAGGCTCTGTGGCAAAACAAGACCGAGTTTAACAAATATCACCAACTTGCCCTGAAAGCAGGTAGCGAGATCAAGGAAGTGGAATCCCGCAACCAGTTCGATAGTGATATGTCTGACGGCAACTGGTTTGGCATGATATAGACTTTTAAGATGGGCAATTCGACCAAGAACTGGTTTTATCTCAAAAACGGACAAAGCAAGGGACCAGTATCTGCTGATACTCTGGCGGAGATGGTGGTGATGAGTGAGCTGGCAAAGGACACGCCGATTATTGATCCCGCCGAAGGGGCTTGGTATAAGATTGGCGATATCACTGCGATATGTAAGCTGATTGTAAGCAAACAGAAGGAGTATTATACTCCCTTTGAGGCGGATAAAGAGCTGGTGGCAAGCTATCTGTATTCCGATAAGGATTTGGCAGAACGCTTAGGGGTGCTGCACAGGCAGTCCTTGTTCATAAATACACCCTGGCAGCGCATACCGCTATATATGCTGCTCAGCTTTGGCTTGTATCAGTTCTTGTGGCTAATCCGGCAATGGTATAGGGTGGAGATGTTGGATGCCAAAAAGCAAAGCATCTTCAATAAATTCAGCATCTTCATCTTGTTTGCTCCTTTCACACTGTTCTCTGCAGTAGAAGGTTTCAAGGAGTTTCGTCGGGTGCGTCTTGCCAATTTCCGTCCCGTGTTACAGGCGATTCTATGGTATGCGCTGATTGTATCTGCCTTAATTGCACCTTGGGGACAGATTCCGCTGATATCACCACTACTCAGGTTTGCTTGTTTCTTTGCGGGGATGATACCCATCATGAAAGTGCAAAGTTACATCAACACCTGCAACAGGTTATTAGGCAGGGATGGGCAGGAAAAGGACAGAGCTTAGGGGCAGATGCATGTTGTGGGGATGATGTATTTTCTACTTGACGGATACGAGCTTTTTGTCATGATGTGGAAAAGCACTATAGTGCGGTTTCTTTACCTTGGATAATAATACAAAAACATAGATAAAAAACAAAGGAGACTATCGAATGGATGCTTTGATGCTATTAGGCGATGAAGCCTTGGCGCAAGGTGCGTTGGATGCCGGAATATCTGGCTTTTATGCCTATCCGGGAACTCCCTCCACCGAGATAATGGAGTATGTGCAACGTGTTAAGCAAGCCGAGGGGATTCACCGAACATGGAGTTCTAACGAGAAAACAGCCATGGAATCCGCAATTGGGATGAGCTATGCCGGCAAGCGCACAATGGTGATGATGAAACATGTGGGCTTGAATGTGGCGGCAGACCCCTTTATGAATTCTGCTTTCACCGGTGCAAACGGTGGATTGCTTGTAACCGTGGCGGATGATCCCTCCATGCACAGCTCGCAGAATGAGCAGGATTCTCGCTTCTACGGCAAGTTTGCCATGATCCCCATCCTTGAGCCTTCCAACCAGCAAGAATGTTATGACATGGCATTTTATGGCTTTCAACTATCAGAGAAATACCATGTTCCTGTGTTGATTCGTCTAACCACTCGCTTGTCACATTCTCGTTCCGGAGTTATGCGCAGAGAGTTGCTACCCCAGAATCCGCTAAAGAAGCCGGAAGATTTGTTCCAGTTTATGCTTTTGCCCGCTATCGCCCGTAAGAAGTATAAGCACTTGATAGAGCTGCAAAAGGACTTTGTGAATGAAGCGGCGACCTCACCCTTTAACAGCTTCTTCTTGGATGGCAAGGATCGTAGCAAGGGTATAATCACCACCGGTTTGGCGTTTAACTATCTTAATGAAGCTTTCGGTGGAAAGGAAATACCGTATCCCGTGATAAAGGTTTGTCAATATCCACTCCCCACGGAGCAGATACACATGCTTTATGATGCTTGCGACAGCCTGCTTGTTCTGGAAGAGGGGATGCCCTTGGTGGAAGAACAGCTTAAAGGTTTGGCATTCAAGGGACAAAAACCCATTCATGGCAGATTGGATGGAACCCTTAGCCGTGACGGTGAGCTAAACCCAAACAAAGTGGCAGTTGCACTTGGCATGGAAGATACTTGTGGTAGCCCCATACCCGAAGTAGTGGCAGGCAGACCGCCTATGTTGTGCGTTGGTTGCCCCCATTCAGATTCATATTTAGCCTTAAACGAAGCTTTGGCAGAGTATGGCAGGGGTCATGTGTTCAGCGACATCGGTTGCTACACCTTGGGCTTTATGCCTCCCTATAATGCCATCAATGCTTGTGTTGATATGGGCGCATCAATCACTATGGCAAAGGGTGCTGCGGATAGCGGCTTGTTCCCTGCCATAGCCGTGATTGGAGATAGCACTTTTGCCCATTCCGGTTTGACCGGTGTGTTGGATTGCGTGTTCGATAAATCCAATGTAGTGATAGTAATTCTGGATAACTCCACCACAGGGATGACAGGCGGACAGGAATATACTGCTTTTGGAAAACTGGAAGAGATATGCCTGGGCTTGGGCGTGGAGAAAGAACACATTAGAACCTTTGTGCCCTTCAAGAAGAACTACCCCGAGATGATACAGATATACAAGGAAGAAATGGCATACAACGGCGTTTCGGTTATCATCCCCCGCAGAGAATGCGTGCAAACCCTTAAGAAAAAGCATAAGATGGAGGGCTAAAGATGAAAAAGGATATAATTCTTGCCGGAGTTGGTGGACAGGGAATCCTAACCATAGCCACCATCATTGGAACCGCAGCTCTTAAACGGGGAATGCACCTTAAACAAGCCGAGGTGCATGGAATGAGCCAGCGTGGGGGAGATGTGCAATCGCACTTACGCCTTTCCGACGAACCTATCTGGAGTGATTTGATCAGTTATGGCGGGGCAGATATGATCCTTAGCGTAGAGCCGATGGAAGCACTTCGTTACCTTCCCTATCTCAAGAAGGATGGATGGATTATCACCAATTCCACTCCCTTCAAGAATATCGCCGTGTATCCCCCTGAAGAGGATATATATAACGAGATTAAGAAAGCAGGTAACCATGTGATGCTTGATGCGGATAGCATTGCCAAAGAGATTAAAGCCAGCCGTAGCATGAACATCGTGGTGCTTGGAGCTGCTATTAAACATTTGGGCTTCACTCAAGCAGAGATAGAGGATGCCATAAAAGCAATCTTTGCCCGTAAGGGCGAAGTGATTGTGGATGCCAATATCCGTGCCTTGCAAGCCGGAATAGCAGGGACAAACTAACCATGAAAACCTTGCATAAATCTCTTGGCTGAGAGGCAGAGATGAGTAGCAATTATAAACCATAAGATATAGCCGGAGCGGTGTAAAAGCATGCTCCGGCTTTTGTTTATACCCATACACCGGAACATAAGAGGTAGCCATGAACAGATTTCTTGCCCTCTTCTTTATTCTACATTTAGGGATAGCCTATGCGGGAGTGCGTCTTACTCCCTTGGAGAACTTTGATTCCGGCACGGTAGCTTTAAGCTCTTGGGCAGCGGAAGACCAAAGCCCCAACTCGTGGTCTCTGGTAAGCAGCACCCCGGACGGCTCTCCATTTTGTTTAAAACTGTATGGCAACACCTGGAAGTATCAGGGTATAAGCCCACATCAGGTGGATAGCATCGGAGTGATTCAAGTGAGAGCCAAAACCGAAGCAAATGGCAAGGTACAGGGGATAGGTTTCAGCGATGGGGTTCACCAATTGTTCTATAGCTTTTCCGGAACAACCATCCTAAACTTGGAAAGCTGGATACCCGTGTATCAAGGCGCAATGAGCAATAATGTATGGAACACCTACCGGCTTCCCCTAGCTTCCGATTGGCAGGCTTTTTACGAATATATCCCCACCATAACAGGGATAATCTATGTGAATGATATGGATGGAGTTAGTGTCAGGACGGTGTTTTTCGATGCCATTGAGGATATTAGCGCTGACCTGCCACATAGTCCCATACCAAGCATCAGCTATAGTAGTCCCGCTTTTGCAAAGGAAGTTGGCTTTAACTTCGCTTGCACGGTGGTGGATGAGGATAGTCAGGAATTCAGCTATCTGTGGGATTTTGGGGATAGCAACACCAGTACTATTGCCAATCCATTCCACATGTATAATTGCACAGATGCTCACAGCTACAGGGTAACCCTTAGAGTGACAGATGAAAGCGGAAGGAAGGGCTATGCCTCCGCTGTGGTTCAGGTAGATCCGGGTCCCAGCACCATGCCTGTAACTATGAACTTTGTGGGGGACATCATGTTGGCGCGTGATTATGAGCAAGGCGGAGGGATTATTCCCACTTATGGGGTGAATTCCATCTTTGCTCCAACCAAGCCAATGTTTGGCGATGTGGCGGACATAAGCGTGGCAAATCTGGAGGTTGTGTTGGCAAATGTAGGCAGTCCGCACCCGACAAAGTCTGTGGTATATAGAGGCAATCCTCAGAATATTGCCGGACTATTATACGCAGGGATAGATTGTGTTAGCACGGCAAATAATCATGTGATGGATTATGGTGAGCCTGCTTTGTTACAGATGCAGAATATGCTAAACAGCAGCGGTATTGTGTATAGCGGATCAGGTTCGGATAGTTATCTTGCATATCAACCGGCGTTTATCAATAAGCGTGGCTTGAACATAGCCTTCCTGCGTTGCAGCGACAGAACTGGGCAATATAACAATGCACAACCTTTTTTACAAGCTGGGTATAACAAACCCGGCTTTGCCTATATGACCCCATACTATATTCAGCAACAGCTTGATGCCGTTGAAGGGCTTGCCGATCTGAAGATTGTGGAAATGCATGGGGGCAGCGAATATTCCACAAGCCCCGGAGCTGGATATGACAAAGGCAATCCCTTCCTGGAGGATACCAAGGATGAGGATTACAGCAACCGTAGCGACATACCCCATCAGTGGGATATTGATATCAGGCATAGCGCGGTTGATAGTGGTGCAGATTTGGTTATTGTGCATCATCCGCATATCATTCAGGGCTTGGAGGTGTATAATAATAAGCTGATAGCCCACTCCCTGGGTAACTTTGCCTTTGATTTGGATTATCCCGAAACCATGCCCAGCATGATACTATATGCCGATGCATACCCCGACGGTTTTCGTAACTATCGGATAAAACCAGTTTACATCGATGGCTATATCCCCAAACCTGCCACAGGCGAACTGGGAATGTATATTCTGGATTATGTGGCTATGCGTTCGCGAGACTTGAATACACGCCTGTGGGTGGACAGGAATGCTATGGAGGCGAAGGTTCTAATGCAGGATGATGAGCCAAGCGTATGCGTTAGCGATAGCAGAATAACCGTGCCTGTGGATGATTACTCCGCTACCAATAACCAGACTGCTCCCATAAATCTACCACGTATGGGCTCGATTAGTCAAGTAAATGCTATTGATCCTCAGGGTAACTATCAGATAAGGTTGGGGAAGGAATGTATTTGGTTTGGCAATTTTGAGGATGAGGGTTCCGGGTTGTGGGACATCCCTGCCTATTCCACAACAGATGTGTTCGATGGAGTCCGCTCTGCCATATTGACTGTATCAGATAACCAAAGCATCACATCAACCATCTCCAAACGCAGCAAGATCTACGACAACACCCAAAAGTTCACTCTACATGGTTGGATAAAAACCCTTAACTCCAACGGAGCTAATATCACCATCAGATTCTATAATACGCGCAATGGCAGTGTCATTGCATCCGAGACAATTTGTCCCGGCATTGAGGGAAGCACAGAATGGACTTTCTACTACAAGGAACTCAGCATCCCTCCTTCTGCATACTACTATGATATTAGGCTTAGCAACACGGTGTTATCCAGAACATCGCATGCTTTGTTCGATAATGTTGGTTTAATCGAGTGGAGTGCTTGGACATCTATTGGCGAGTTACAAGATATTCCCTGGCCCAATAACTATTATTGGATGCAGGTGCAGAGCAGTGATGATATGAAATCTGTGAGTGTTTTCCTTACGGAGAAAGCCTATTCTGCCAATGTCGGTAATCAGCTTTCCTCAAACACAGCCCCAAGCCCAGAAATAGATTTATATCCCAATCCCTTTAATCCGGACACCACCATAAGTTGCTATCTTCCCCAAGATGCGGAGATAGATGTGGGTATCTATAACATTAGGGGGCAATTGGTTAAAAAGTTAGCCCGGGGTAATTATCAGCAGGGCAAGCATAGATTTATCTGGGATTCACGGGATAGCTCTAACAGGCAAGTAGCATCCGGGATGTATTTTGTGCGTGTTTCAACCGGAGCAGCATGCTCGGTAAAAAAGATGGTGCTGCTTAAGTAAGCTGATATTTGCTTGACTAAATCAAGGCTCTGATTTCTTTTGCCAGCAACAATGCACAAAGGTTCAGGAGTTTTAATGCACAGGATTCTCTTAAGCATAATACTGGTATTGATCAGCTTGGTGTTATGCGCTGAGGTTAACAAGGGAAATCAGGTAAGATTCGGGTTGATTTCAGCCCAAGAATACAGCCTGGATTTGCGTTTGTCCAACGAAATGCAACGAGTGTATATCACCGCCCTATTCACAGTGAACGCAGATAGCCTTAAGACACTGGATTATTACAGCTTTTTTGTTAATCAGGATGTGCATATCGAGCAGATGTTTGTTAATTCCAGGTTGTTAAGCCCTTTTATTACCAGTAATCTACAGGCAGAGCATTTCGTCCCATCGCTTCCTGTCCCGGCTCTGCTGGATTCCACCTCTGTTATGGTTTGCTACAGCCTTAAAAAGGCGGATTTGGCTGCAGCGGACAGTGTGCATTTCAAGGTAAGCTTTTGGATACCGCTGCCCGAATGGCAACCTGATGTGTCTAACGCGGTGATGGCCGGTTTTTTAACTGACCATTATTGGTTCCCCCGCAACATAGTTTTTCCCAGTAAGGTAAACATCAAACTTCAAAGCTCGTATTTATATAAACTGGAGCTGGATAACCCCTGCTTGACCACAGAGAATAAAGGGATAAGAACGCATCGTGGTTGTTTCCAGGATGGTCCCGGCAAATCCTCGTTTCTCAAGATAATTAAGACGCTAAATTAGCTCAGTCCGGTAGAGCAACTGATTCGTAATCAGTAGGTCGAGGGTTCGAATCCCTCATTTAGCTCCATAATAGAGCGACCCCGGCTACAAAGCCAGGGTCGTTTTCTTTTTTCCGGTAAAGCTATAAATTGCAACAATTCCTGTCTTCCCTGGCAGTTATGGCAACATACACATCGCTGCTTAATAGATAGCACTCCCTTGGCATCATTACTTAATCATTGCTTAATCATTACATGTTTCACCCGTATTAAACATGCAATGATCATGTAATCCCGGTAAGTGAGAAGATAGTTCTTGACAACATAGTTCAAAAGAGCTAGGCTTCACCAAAGCTTTGTTTCCACCGTTTAGCATCATCCGTGGATTGACAAGATACAGTGGCTCAACAATATGGCGCATCGCAAAGGAGCTTAGATTATGACAAAAGAAGGCGTTGGTAAGTGGTTTAATTTGTTGAATAAAACAGCTAAGGATCATAGCGATTCTCATAAGATTGGCTCAAATCTCGATGAAGCTCAGAAAGTTGGGCGTTTCGGCGAATGGGAATGGGATGTTGCGACAAACAGAGTGATATGGTCAGAGGGCATGTATCTCATCTTCGGCATTGAGCCGGGAACTGAGATAACCGTGGAGAACTCTATATCTGCTTTCCATCCCGACGATAGGGAGTTTCTGATTGACGCAACGAAAAAGGTTGCAGAGAGCGGAATTCCCCAGCCCATAGAAGCCAGAGTACTATTGCCAGATGGTAGTATCCGTTATGTGCGTGGATCCGGTAAGCCTATTGTGGATGAATCGGGAAATCTGGTAAAAATGATTGGCTATTATCTTGATATCACAGAGGAAAAGCTAGCCTTCAAACGACTGGATGAGGTTAAGCAATTCTATGAAGCATTAATAGATAAAGCCCCGGATGGTGTGGTGCTGATTGATAAAAATGGGGAATTCAGCTATATCAGTCCCTCTGCAAAGAAACTGTTTGGCTTCTATCCTGAAGATGACATCCATTTTCATCCCAATGATTATACTCATCCGGACGATCTGCCCATGGTGTTGGAAGTTCTTGGCAGAGTATTTGCTAATGCGGATTACAGCCCTGCTATCGAGTATCGCTTTAAGAACAAAACCGATGAATGGCAATGGGTTGAGAGCACCTTTACCAATCTGTTGCAAGTGGATGCAGTGCAAGGAGTGGTTATAAACTTCCGTGAGATAACCGATAGGAAGGCAACGGAGCATGAGCTTAAAACCCGGGAAGCACAATATCGCTTTTTAGCAGAGAGCATATTAGATGTTATTTGGGTGTTGGACATTTCCAGTGGAGAATTCACCTATGTAAGCCCCTCTGTGGAAAAACTACGTGGTTACACTGTTGCAGAAGTTATGCAACAAACCTATAGCCAAGTGCTCACAAAAAAATCCCTAAACAACTTCACCAAAGTGATGCAAGCAAGGGTAAAAAAATACCTCGAGACAGGTGTAACAGATGTCTTTTACGATGAGATAGACCAGCCTTGTAAAGATGGAAGTATCGTGAATACCGAAGTAATAAGCTATCTCAGGACCAATCCTGATACGGGGAGGATTGAAGCAATCGGAACCAGCCGGGATATCACCGGGAGAAAGAAGGCAGAAGATAAATTTAGCAAGATATTCAATTCCAGTCCCTTTGCCATTGCAATTACAAAACCAACCGATGGTATAATCATCGATGTTAACGATGCCGCTACTAAGCTGATTGGATACTCTCATGATGAAATTGTGGGGCACAGCAGCATCGAGTTGAATGTATATGTTAATCCCCAGGACCGTGCCGATATTGTGGATGCACTTTTAAAACAAGGAAAGGCAGTTAAGAAAGATGTTAGATTACGGAGAAAGGATGGCAGCCAATTAATTGTTAGCCAAACCTTGGATCTAATGGAGTTGAACGGTGAGAAACTGCTTTTATCCTTGTATGAGGATATTACTGAGAGTTTGTGCTTGAAAGAGCAGTTGATTGCATCCCAAAAGATGGATGCCATCGGTCAATTGGCAGGTGGTATTGCACATGATTTTAACAACTTGCTGACCGTAATCCTAGGTTATAGCGAAGACCTAATGTTGCAACTAGATGAACAAAGCGAGAGGTATAAGGCTATAACAGAGATACATAAAGCAGGCAGAAGGGCAGCTTCGCTAACCAGACAACTGCTTACTTTCAGCAGTAAACAGGTGATTCAAACCAAGGTGCTGGATATTAACACTATTGTTAGTAACATGAATTCCATGTTATCAAGATTGATTGGGGAACATATAAGAATCGAGACTCATTTGGCAACGAATCTTCCATATATAAAAGCTGATCCCGGACATATTGAGCAAGTGATACTAAATCTTGTGGTAAACTCACGTGATGCCATGCCTCTTGGAGGTATAATCAGCATAGAAACGGCAAAGATTGAGGTGGGAGCCGAAATGGCAGATTTATGCCCAGGTCGTTATGTTCAGCTTAGCGTGATGGACACAGGTTGTGGGATAGCAAAAGACATACAAAACAAGGTGTTTGAGCCATTCTTTTCCACAAAAAGTAAGGACAAGGGAGTGGGCTTAGGTTTATCCACCGTATATGGAATTGTCAAACAGGCGAAAGGGCATGTGTATATAGAGAGTGAGGCTGATGTTGGAACTAAAGTTCGAGTGCTGATCCCGGTATCGCACGATCAGGAGTTACCTGGCGTTAATGAAGAGCTATCACGCCACATCAGAGGTAGGGGAGAAATGGTGTTGATCGTGGAAGATGAAGAATCGTTATGCACATACTTCAGTAAAATGATATCCTCGTTTGGGTATCAAACAGCAGCTTATACAGACGGGCTGGAAGCATATAATGCTTGTGAAAAAGGATTGGTGCCGGATTTAATACTTAGCGACGTTGTTATGCCATCGATTAATGGTAAAGAACTGGTGGATAAAATCAGAGAAATTCATCCATCCGTTAGAGTTATATTTATGTCCGGATTCACCGATAATGTAGTTATTCACAATGAAGAAAAAGATGAAAGGACTCTATACATCCAAAAACCATTCACCGCTTTGGATATTGCCACCATCATTTATAAGCAGTTGAGCAACGGTGGCGGTAGGAATAGTGTTCTGTCCATTCTCATGATAGATGATGAAGAGGATATCCGGAAATTGGTGGGAAGAACCGCTTCCAAGCTTGGACATAAGCTGTATGAGGCAGGCGATGAGGAGGAAGCTCTAATGGTACTAAAATCATCCTCTGTCGATATGGTTATTGTTGATTACAATCTTATTGGAATAAGCGGGGTTGATGTGTTAACGAAACTTAGGGATGAAGGTTTTCACATGCCAGCTATCATCCTCACCGGAGCAGTGAATGATGACATCATAACTGCTACAGAGAACTTACATGTGGTTAAAGTATTGGAAAAGAACGCAGACTTCAGATCATTGATGGCAGAGGTTGAGTCCATATTTCTATAATCGAATGCGCTAGTAGATCCATCTGAATTATCATGCGTTTATTGATTGGTAAAGATTAACCAAACTGTGCTTGACACATACCCCACATTGGGAAAGATAACTCTCCATAGTTAGGAGATACCCATTTCATGAGAGAGTTTTCAGAATTCATCAGGAAGTTCCGCAGGAAAATAAACACTCGCCAAACCATGCAGGCTTTGCTGAATTGCTTGATCAGCTTTGCCGTGGGTCTGCACGTGTATTATCTCCTTTGGTTACACATTCCACATGAATCCATAGCTTTGGTTTATGCCAATATTGGTATCAGGGCCGGATTGGCATTGGTTATCCTATACTATCTGTGGCACAACTATCTTTGTTTTTGGAATGAGCAAAAAGTTACGAGGTTTTTGGATAGGCAGGTTGAGTATCATGACGACCTGATGCAAAATACGTACGAACTGGCGCAAAGTAACGGAGATAATGCCATCACTTCAGCTCTGTGTGAATCTGCGTTACTTCGCATAAAACAAGAGAAATACCGCATACCTGGGTTGTTGCAATCTTGGATGAGATTTGGTATCATTTTCCTCTTTCTGGGTTTGGGGAGTATATGGGCACTCTCTTGGTCGGATTTCCGATTGGCAATCAAACAATTCTATACTAATCAACGAGAAGAAGTTAAATATAAGAACTTCATTGAACTCATGCCAGGCTCCTCGGTAATTGGTCGAGGCCAAGCGTTAGAAATTAAACTGATAAACCCTGATACTCGGTTGCAGCATAAGCTATATTTCAGAATAGACAAGGAATGGCGAGAACTGGGGATGCAAAACGGCAGTTATCTATTTAACCACTTGGACAACAGTATAGAGTATTATGTAGAAAACAACGTTTGTAGAAGCCCGATATACAAGATAGTTGTTTTGGATGAGCCCATTGTTAAACGATGGTTGCTTGAGCTTACCCCCCCCGCCTATACCGGAATGCCTATTGGAGTGGATACTCTATCCTACGGCAATATCGAAGCTTGGAAGCATAGCATGGTTAAACTGGCGGTTAACACCAATATCCCAGTAAAAAGTGCTAGCATGGTGTTTGACGATGCAACCAGAATTGAACTCCAAGCACTTGATAGGCAGAGTTTCATCACACAGTTAAAGATAACTTCTGCAAGAACTTGGTATTTGGAGTTGGTGGACGATTTGGGGCGGAAAAGCAAGCCAGAAGAAAAGACCATCACTCTGCTTGATGACACTCCTCCGCAGATAAAGATAAGCTTCCCGGGAGAGGATGTTACGCTTAATCAAAACCTGTTACTTCCATTGATTATCAACGCTGATGATGATTTTGGGTTAAGGAACCTGAGCCTGAAATTCCAGATAAACAGCGGAGATACACGCATTATAAACATCCAAAGCGTGATTAATGGTAAGATGTATGCAACGGATTATACCTTAGATTTAAAACCCTATGATCTATTCCCGGGAGATGTGGTGACATATTGGGCAGAAGTATATGACAACTGCCCTGATACGCAAAAAGCAGAAAGCACTAAGTTTAAAGCTCGCTTTCCCTCTATCGAGGAAATATATCGTGAGATAGAACGTCAGCAAGAAAACAAACAAAGCGAATTGGAGACAGCCCTTAAAGAATCCAAGGATTTACAAAAGGAGTTCGAAGATAAAAGAAGAGAGCTCTTGAAGGAAAACAATCCCAAATGGGAGGATAAAAAGCAGCTTCAAAAGATGCTTTCTGAGCAAGAGCAGCTTAGTCAACAGGTGGAAGAAGTGAAGGAGAACTTCGAGAACCTGGTGCAGAAAATGCAAGCAAATCAAGCACTTTCCCCTGAGACCCTGGAGAAGATGCAGAAGATTCAAGAACTGATGCAAGAGATAAACAATGAAGATCTCCGAAAGGCAATGGAAAAACTAGAAAACAGCTTGAAAAACATCAAACCTGAAGACCTGAAGAAAGCTATGGAAGATTTTAAGTTTTCCATGGATGATTTCTCTAAGAAGATAGAGCAGACCTTGAAGTTGTTGGAGAGCATCAAAAAGGAACAGGCAGTACAAAAAGCCTTGCAGATATCCGAAGAAACCGAGAAAATGCAACAGAACTTGAGCGAGCGAACCACTGATGTTACTAAAGACAACAAGGATCTGGCGGCTGATCAAAAGAAGATTGGCGAGAACTTCGACAAGCTGAAATCAGAATTGGATAAAATAAAGGAAATGCTGGATAGCCAGAAGGATAAAGATGCCAAGGATAAGCTGAATGAACTTATGAAGGACATGCAGCAAAGTAAAACCGAGCAAGATATGCAGAATTCCGAAAGCCAATTGCAAAAGAACCAGAGAAGTCAATCCCAGTCTTCACAACAGCAAGCAATGGAGAAACTACGCCGTTTTACAATGCAGCTGAATGAGATTAAGAATTCACTCAGTGCGGGAAGCCAGGGGCAGACTATGCAAGCCATACAGACCGCCACGAGGGAACTATTGATATTCTCCAAAAAGCATGAAAGCACTTCTGCCAAATATCGCAATGACCCCTACCTTATTGTTCAGGAGATTATTGCTCAATCAGAGGGAATTCAGATGTCACTAAACAAGCTCTTCAGCGAAGCGCAAGTGATGATGATGATTCCCCCTAAGTTCTTTATCGACATGAGCGATACAAATAAAAGTTATCGGGAGTTCTATGGTTATGTTAATGAAGCTCAGTACTATCAAATACCAACTGCCATGAATAACATACAAAAGGGGATAAACCTGATGGTTTATGACCTGATGCAAGCCTTACAGAATCCATCCTCCGGAGGTAGTGGGGGAGGGATGCAAGCCCTTATGCAATCTCTGGAACAGATGGGGCAGGAGCAGATGGCGATGAATATGTTAACTGAGCAATTGATGATGCAAATGCAGGGGAATGGTGGGAAGATGAATGCGGCATTACAACAGCAGATACAGAAGCTTGCCTCGGATCAGGAAAGACTTGCTGAAAACCTTAAACGCACCTTGCAGAACAGCCCCGAAGCGCAAAAACAAGGAAATGCAATTAAACAAATCATCGATGAAATGGATAGTGTAAGCAGACAACTGAAGAATAACCAGCTTTCTCCCGATCTGCTGGAACGTCAGGAGAGGATAATCTCCAAGATGCTGGATGCACAACGTTCGATAAATAAACGTGAGTTCAGCGAGAAACGAAAAGGAGAAACAGCAGAGAAGCAGTTTGAAGGAAACCCCAATGTAATAGATTACAATACCTTGAGGAAAAATAGTTTGCTTGAAGATAACTTCAAAGCTTATCCCGGGGAGTACCAAAAAGTCATCATGCAGTATCTCAAAAATCTCAATGAGAAGATAAAGAAGTAAGGATGAGTAAGAGCTTTCTTATTCTGCTTGTGTTTGTATCGTTGTTAAGCATTGTTTACTGCCAATACAACGAGAAAGACATTATGAGCCAGCAGGCTTATCAGATGTTTATGCAAAGGCAGTATGCTCAGGCGGAGCAGCTTTATCTTCAGGTGCTGGATAAATATCCTGCAGATTTAGGCGCAATAAACCAACTGCTGATGATATACTTTGCCCTTTCACAAACAGACAAAGCTGAAGCTTTACTATCGAAGTATCAACGTACTATACCTCCGCAAGTGTATGCAGAACAGCATATTCAATTGTTGGTTATGCAAGCAAAGCTGCCGGAGGCTTGGCAGGAAAGCATGGCGTATCTTGAACTATATAAACATGAGGAATATCGCTATCGACTTCTGGCTTCGTATTTTGAGCGTAAAGGCTTTTATGATAAGGTGCTTGAACTGTATCGGCTGGCAAGGGTTAGGCTGAATAAACCTGGATATTTTCGGCTGGAAATTGCCAATGCCTCCCTCAATTATCGTTTGTATTCTGATGCCATATACGAGTACCTTGCATACTTGGAGACAGCCCCGGTTAACCTCTTCTTTACCAGTAACCAACTTAAACTGATACTTGCAGAAGATGCCACTTTAATTGGTAACATTGCTGCAGTTGCAGATACAAGCCATAGTGTTGCCGTTAAAGAGGCGTATGCAGGTGCATTGGTAACTCTTAAGCGTTTTAACCAAGCATTGGATGTGTACAAGCAAATGGATTTAAGCAAGTTATATCGCTTTGCTGATGACCTTGCGGGATCTGGAAACGATAGTCTAGCTCTGGCAGCATATACTTATGCACAAGATGTGGAGAAGGATAACAACAAACTATTGGAGTTAAGCTATCGCATTGCAACAATAAACTTTCAACAGGCAGATTACTTCATGGCTAAAGAGGCGTTGGCATCCTCCTTTAACTCAGCAATATGGCGAGATGCAAAGCTACCTATCAAAAGCGGTTACGCTAACAAAATGCTCCGTTTGATGGCATCCACTTGCCTCGCCTTGAGTGAACCAACAGATAGTGTTTTTGCTTGGTTAGATAGAGCTAGAAGTTTTTCTCGCGATAACATAGAAAGACAAGACACTGAGTTGGAGTACGCTCGCTTAAAGATTCTAAACTCGGACTCCGTAACAGCACAGAAAGTACTCTCGACTATACAAGATTCATCACTAACAGAAAAAAGGGACTATCTGCTCTTTCTGGGGGCACTGCTTTCGGGACAAATTGCCCTGGCTGATACCTTGATGAATAACTATATCATACGCTACCCAGGCAGTAGCAATGCCAATGATGCGATATACTTAATGATGCTCACACTGGGTATTAAAGCTAAGGAACAGCCAACCTTCTTCTCGGCAGTAAAGCTGTTGCAGATGAACCAGAAGAGCGGTTTGGACTCGTTGGAGTATGTGTTTAATGCTAATAAAGATGAAGAACTGCTGCTCTTAGCTATTGAGTGGGCTGTCGGTTTGGGTGAGAGTTCCAGGGCTCAAACTATGTTAAACTATCCTTTCACTGATCCCGTGGCAGCTGAGTATGCAGAACTTTTAAAACTGCTTCTGACTTCTAACGAAACAGAGCAACAACAGCTTGCGCGAGAGTTTCTTAAAGCTAAACCAAATAGCATCTTCTCTCCGGGTTTCAGGCAGAAGCTAAGTAAGTTGCCTAATGCCAAACCAAATCTGTAACCATATAATTATGTAAATATATATATGATACTATAGGAGAAACCAATGCAGAAAAGTATTCGTAAAGCCTATACATTCGATGATGTTCTGTTGATTCCACAGCGTTCAGATGTGCTTCCTTCGAGTGTCTCATTACACACCCGTCTAACCCCCAAAATCAACTTATTCATACCCGTGCTCAGTGCTGCAATGGATACAGTTACAGAAGCTGAGATGGCAATTTCAATGGCACGAGAGGGAGGAATAGGCATCATTCATAAGAATCTGGATATTGCCAACCAAGCCAGGCATGTACATTTGGTTAAGCGCGCGGAGAGCGGTGTGGTTACACATCCATATACAGTATCTCCCCACGATACCTTACAAACAGTGTTAGAACTAAAGGCATTGCACCGGGTGGGTGGTTTTCCTGTGCTGGAGGATGGCAAATTGGTAGGCATCCTCACAAACCGCGATATACGGTTTGAATCAGATGCTAGTTGCCTGGTTAGAGATCTGATGACCCCCAAGGACAGACTTATAACCGCCAAGTCCGGAATTGGGATGGAGCAGGCGATTGCCTTGTTGCAGAAGCATCGAATTGAGAAATTGCTTCTTATACGTGATGATGGCTCCTTGGACGGTATGATTACCGTGCGTGACATCATGAAACGACTCAATTATCCCAGTGCTGTACAGGACAAGAAAAATAGGCTCTTAGTGGGTGCTGCCATTGGCGTAACAGGAGACTTTCTGGAACGCGCCAGTGAGTTGGTGAAAGCAGGGGTGGATGTATTGGTCATGGATACTGCTCACGGGCATCAGAAGAATTATGAATACGCACTTCAGAAGGTAAAATCTTCTCTTAACATTGAAGTTATTGCCGGGAATGTCGCTACTGCCAAGGCTTGCCGATATCTCATTGATAATGGGGCAGATGCGGTGAAAGTAGGCATCGGACCAGGCTCAATCTGCACGACAAGAGTGGTTGCCGGCATCGGAGTGCCTCAGTTAACTGCCATTTTGGATTGTGCCGAAGAAGCTTCCAAGAGCAATATACCAATTATTGCCGATGGTGGTCTAAAATTCAGCGGGGATATTGTAAAAGCTCTCGCAGCAGGAGCCTCTTCGGTTATGATTGGCTCGTTATTTGCCGGATGTGACGAAAGTCCCGGAGAATCCATCATATACAATGGTCGCAGGTTCAAGAGCTATCGCGGTATGGGATCCATTGGTGCTATGCAGAAAGGAAGCAAGGATAGATATTTCCAAAGTGCTGAGGACAACAGCAAGCTGGTTGCGGAAGGTATTGAGGGCATGGTGCCCTACAAGGGATCCTTGAAGGACTTCCTCTTCCAACTAATGGGTGGTTTACGTGCAGGCATGGGATATTGTGGGGCAGCTAATCTATCCGAGCTTACCGCTAATGCTGAGTTTGTGGAAATAAGCTCCGCCGGTCTCAAAGAAAGCCACCCTCACGATATTCGCATCACCAAGGAGACACCAAATTACTACAGCAGCGAGTAATAACAAGCTAAATCCAACCTTGTTCAGCTACCTCAACAGTTTCATCTACCATCTCAAGGTGGAGCGGGGTATGGCTGCCAATAGCATCGAGAGTTATCGTAGCGATATAAAAGACTTCCTGCTCTTCACGGAGAAGGATATAACCAGTTATTGCACCGACGATCTTATCCGATACCTGTTGGCATTACAGGAAGCTGGTTTGGTAAACACCAGTCTTGCTAGAAAACGTGTTGCCCTTGGTCAGTTCTTTACCTTCCTTATTGAAAATGATGTTGCCGTCAAGGTAGATTTAGAATTGGTCCCCCGCGTGAAACTGGGCACACATCTTCCCGATTATCTCAGTGTTGAGGAGATGTTTAAGCTTTTAGGTAGTCTGCCCGCCTCCACCGCACTGGAGATACGCAATAAACTGATGATGGAGCTTCTCTACGCATGTGGATTACGGATATCTGAGCTTTTGGGCTTAACCATGCACGATCTTAATCTAAGCGAACGCACCATCCTAGTTCATGGCAAGGGTAGCAAACAACGTTTTGTTCCATTCGTGGATAGTCTAGATGATCTATTTGTGCATTATATCAATCAAGCACGTCCTGTTCTCTTAAAGTTTAAGCAATCAGAATACCTCTTTCTTAACGTGCGGGGAGCTAAAATGAGTCGCATGGGGTTCTGGAAGATTCTTCGTCTAGCAGTTATTTCAGCCGGAATAAAGAAGGATGTTACGCCCCACACTTTTCGTCACAGTTTTGCCACTCACTTATTGGAAGCAGGCGTTAACCTCCGTATTGTTCAAGCTCTTTTGGGGCACGCCAGCATCAATACCACGCAGATCTACACACATGTGGATATGCGTCATTTGATTGAAACCCACAAACTATTTCACCCACGATCCTAAAAAAAGTGTATATAAAGGAGAACACCATGAAACTAAGGCACTTGCTAATCTTGGCAATTGCATGTGCATTCCTAATGAATGCATGCGGAAAAAAGGAGCAAAAAACCGAAAGCTTGGAAAAGGTCAGCATTACTCTGGACTGGACACCAAACACAAATCACACAGGCATTTACGTAGCCAAAGAACTTGGGTACTTCAAAGAAGCCGGCTTGGACGTGGAAATTCTCCAGCCCGGGCAGGGAGTTACCGATCAGATTGTCGCGGCTGGAAAAAGCCAGTTTGGCGTCAGCTATCAGGAGAATGTGGTACGCGCACGCAGCGAGAACATTCCGCTGGTCTCAATTGCTGCAGTTATTCAGCATAACACTTCCGGCTTTGCTGCATTAAAAAGCTCTGGTATAAAAACACCAAAGGATTTTGAAGGCAAGAAATACGGCTCGTGGGATTCCCCTTCAGAGCAAGCTATCCTTAAGACCATTATGGACAGTAATAAAGCGGATTTCTCCAAAGTAAAAATCGTATCTGGCGTATATGATTTCTTCTCCACCATCGGTAAAGATGCTGATTTTGAATGGATATATTATGGTTGGGACGGCGTGGAAGCAAAACGTAGAGGCATTGATATCAACTATATCGCACTGCGTGAACTTAACCCAGTGTTTGATTACTACACTCCTGTTATCATCAGTAACGAAAACTACCTTGCTCAAAATCCCGAAACTGCCAAGAAGCTGTTGAAAGCCCTATCTCGTGGTTATGATTACTGCAGCACCAACCCACAGGAAGCAGCAGGAATCCTTATGAAGCATGTACCGGAACTGAACGAAGAGCAGGTGAAGCTCAGCATGTACTATCTGGCAAACGAGTATAAAGCCGAAGCACCCAAATGGGGAGTGCAAAAAGCCGAAGTTTGGCAACGCTTCAACGATTGGATGTATCAGCAACGCTTAATACCTATTAGCGTGGAAAGCTCCAAAAGCTTTACTAACGAGTACTTACCATAATATTATGAATGCACCGTCTCCAAAACATGGCAGTATAATACTGGAAGCTAAAGAGATAAAGAAGTCTTTTCTCTTTCGAAACCGCCCTTCTGTTGTTTTGGAGGCGGTCAATTTCCTTATCCACGAAGGTGAGTTTGTTAGTATTCTTGGCTCTAGTGGATGCGGTAAGAGTACCTTTTTAGAATTGCTTGCAGGAGTCAGCAAGCCGGATTCCGGCACAATACTGTATCGGAACATGGATATCACTGCTCAAACAGGATACTTGGGCTATATGCCACAAGAGGATCTGCTTTTCCCCTGGCTATCTGTTTTGCAGAACATCCTAATCCCTGTCCGTGTAAAAGGCAGAGACCTCAAGCTAGCCACCAGGCAAGTGAACGATTTGCTCCCTCTCTTTGGGTTGGAGAATCACGCCCATCACCATCCTCATCAGCTTTCAGGAGGATTGAAGCAGCGCGTGGCATTGCTGAGAACTTACATGACCGGTTCACCCTTATTGTTATTGGATGAACCTCTTGCCAGCCTGGATTCTCTTACCCGCAGCCAATTGCAGGATTGGCTTAAAACCATTGTGAGTGAACTGCAGCTCACCATCATCCTTGTAACCCATGATATTGACGAAGCAATGCAGCTTTCCGACCGCGTGGAACTGATGTGCAAAGATCCTGGTAGTTTCATTCAAAGCATTCCTATACCTAGTGATATACAGGCAGATGAGCTTGGCAAGCAAGCATTAAAAAGCAGAATCAAAGGTCTTTTCTATTCCTGATAATGGACTCATGAGCTTATAACACCGTTATTCCGGCGCAGACTGGATTGACAGTCTTGTTGTTGCGGAGTAACATAAATGATGCGCCGGCATATGGAAGTAGGAGAACTACATTTGTGGTGGTATGTTCATAGTTCCTTTTCTGCATTTTTCTCTTGACAAACGCCCTATACTGACAGGTGATTGCCATATATGGCTATAATAGTGAAAAAATTTGGCGGAACCTCCGTGGGAAGCGTTGAGTTAATCCGCAATATCGCACATAAGTTGGCAGGTGAATATCACTCCGGGGACGGGTTGGTATTAGTTGTATCCGCCATGGCAAAGACCACAGATGAGCTTTTTGGGCTTGCCTACGGCATTTCAAAGCATCCCTCGCGTAGAGAGATGGATATGCTGCTTACGGCGGGAGAGCGGATAAGTATGAGTTTGCTGTCGTTGGCATTGATGGAAGAAGGCATCCCCAGTATATCCTTCACCGGTTCTCAAAGCGGGATTATTACCGACGATAAGCATGGTAATGCGCGCATCCTGAAAGTGAACGCTTTTAGGATACATGAAGAATTGGCAAAGGGTAAGATTGTTATTGTTGCAGGTTTCCAAGGGGTTAGCACAGCTAAAGAGATAACCACATTGGGGCGGGGAGGGAGTGACACATCTGCAGTTGCCTTGGCGTGTTACCTGAATGCCGACAAATGTGAAATCTACACGGATGTGGATGGGGTTTATACTGCCGATCCTCGCATTGTGAAAGAGCCAAAGCTGTTAAAAGAAGTCAGTAGTGATGTGATGCTGAATCTGTGCTACAATGGCTCTAAGGTGCTGCATCCCCGTGCGGTGGAGTTCGCCTGTAAATACGGAGTGCAAGTGGAGGTGAAATCATCCTTTACCTTTGCACCCGGAACAATGATGATAAATGGCACAACAGAGCTTGATAAGGAAGATAAGATGGAAGAAAGAACGGTTACGGCAATAGCCCATAAAGATAAATTGCTTCGCTATAGTATCCCATACACTTGGGAGATGCAGGAACTGCTAAAAAAGTGGTATCATGAGGTGTTCAAATACCATTTGGAGAACAATGTTCTGGAGCTATATGTGGAAGAAAAGTATGAAACAGAGGTGGATTATGTGCTGGAGAATAATAATATTCCCGGCGTAAAGAAAGATCACCATCTGTGCTACGTTACCCTTAGCGGTTTGGGGTTGGGTTATGACCCCGCCTTTTGGGCAAGATGTATGGAGATTTGTGCGCCTTTCAAGGTGCTGCGCAGCATCAACACCGAGAAAAGTGTGGAGCTGCTGATGCCGGAAGACTGGATGAAGGAAGCCGTGTTTGCCTTGCATAAAGCGTTTATTGAGGATAAATAGATGAGATATTTAGTAACAAGTGCTTTACCATATGCCAACGGTAAGCTGCATGTTGGTCATGTGGCAGGGGCATATCTGCCTGCTGACATATTTGTGCGTTATTTGCGCCTTAAAAAAGAGGATGTAATCTACATCTGTGGCACGGATGAGCATGGTACACCCATAAGCATATCTGCCGACAGAGAGGGGGTTACCCCCCACGAAGTGGTTAAGCGATATCACGATTCCATCAAGGAAGCCTTCGATGGAGTAGGGATTGAGTTCGATAACTTCTCCGGGACTGCTCGTCCACCGCACCATAAGCTTTCGCAGGAGTTCTTTACCCAGCTTTATGAAAAAGAACATATTCAAAGCAAGGTTACTTTGCAGTTCTATTGTGAACATGATAAGCGCTATCTGCCGGATAGGTATGTGGAAGGAACCTGCCCAAAGTGCGGTGCAGGTGGAGCGCGTGGGGATCAGTGCGACAAATGCGGGCAGATATATGACACTACCACGCTGAAAGAACCAGTGTGTAAGATTTGCGGGAACACGCCAGTAATAAAAGAAACCAAACACTGGTTTCTGCATCTGGATAGCTTCCGCGACAGGCTCAAACTGTGGCTTAGCGGAAAGGATTATTGGAAAGAAAACGTGCTCAACTTCATGATGGGACTGCTGGAACAAGGTTTGATTGAACGTTCCATTACACGTGATCTATCCTGGGGGGTGCCGGTACCACTACCCGAAGCAGAAGGCAAGGTGCTGTATGTTTGGTTTGATGCCCCGATTGGCTACATATCCTCCACCGTGGAGTGGGCAGAGAGCCTTGGAAAGCCGGATTTGTGGAAGGATTACTGGCTTAATCCTGACACTCAGCTTATCCACTTTATCGGTAAGGATAACATCATTTTCCATGCCCTAATTTGGCCTGCAATGTTGATGGGGCAGGATTTGGGCTATTGCTTACCGCATGACATTCCGGCAAACGAATTCATGAATCTGGAGGGCGAGAAGATTTCCACCAGTAAGAACTGGGCTATCTGGGTGGATGAGTTTGTGAAAGAGTTCGATGGAGAGTATCTTCGCTGGTATCTGGCGGTGAACGCTCCCGAGAAACAAGATTCTGATTTCAGTTTTAAGGATTTTCAGCTTAAAGTGAATACTGATCTGAATAACACGCTGGGCAACCTTGCTAACCGGGTGTTTGCCTTTACATTAAAGAACTTTGACGGAAAGGTGACGCCATGTGAGCCTGATGCTGAAAGCAAAGGCGTACTGAATGAAGCGGATGCTCTATTGAATGAGATTGATGCCGGATACAAGGATTATCAGGTTAAAAAGAATACCAAGCTGGTGATGGATATTGCGCGTTTGGGGAACAAATACTTCGATGAACGTAAACCATGGAGCGTGATAAAGGAAGACCGTGCCAAGGTAAACGAAACTCTTTTTGTTTGTGCCAATCTGCTGGCAAAGCTTTCCATTGCCCTTAGCCCAATTCTTCCCAAACATACGAAGCAACTAAGACAGATGATGAACCTGCCTTTAGAGCCGGTGTTTGCCGATGCCTATGGCTTGTTGGATAAAGAGATACAGCTTGGAGAAATCAAACCATTGTTCCGCAAACTGGAAGATGCAGAGATAGAAAAGCAACTCGATTTGCTAAAAGCAAGCAGCAAAACCATAGCAACTGTGGAATATGCTCCGATTAAGGAAAGCATTACCTACGAAGAGTTTGCCAAGCTGGATATTCGTTTGGCTAAGGTGCTGGCTGCAGAGCTTGTTCCCAAGACGGATAAGCTTCTGAAACTTAAGGTGGATATAGGCAATGAGCAGCGGGAACTTGTGGCAGGCATAGCTCAAAGTTATAAGCCCGAAGAGTTGGTGGGCAGGGTGGTTACCATGCTGGTAAATTTAGAACCTCGCAAGATACGCGGAATCAACTCGCAAGGGATGATTTTAGCTGCCCATAGCGACGGAGCGATAAAAGTGATGCTTCCCGATGGTGGGGGCAGTCCGGGAGCTATTGTTCAGTAATACCCAAAGAAGCATAGATGAAACACCTGTTTTGCTTTCTGCTTCTGTTTGCCTATGCTTTTGGCATGGAGGCGGCAGAGTATAGGAACAATCAACTTTACCTGGAGATAAACCTCGCCATAAATGGCAAAATAAACCTAAAACAACAAGTCTCCGGGGCAAATCTGCTTATCAGCGATGCTGAAGAGCTGTTTTGCCGTACTCTGAAAGGCAATATAAGCATTTCTCCGGCTAACCCCGGAACCACAAGTTACTATACTTTTTTGGAGCATCGTGAAGTGGCGGGAGTGGTGCCGGATGATACCTTGGCTGTTGCCAGAGAGTTCTTTGCCTGGGAGGATAATCATCTGGTTATCAAGCATGAGCTACTGTTTTACAGCAGGTTAAGCTTTGCGAGTAGAGACGAAGCGGAAAGTTATGCCAAAGCTCACAAGATAGATAAAGCCAGAATAATTGAGGTTCCGCTTATTAATTCCACGGTTAAAGTGCAGACCGATAAAGGCGAAAGTATCTATTGGGAAACTCCGCTAAGGATTAACTGCTCCACCGGGCTGAAGATTAACGAACAGGATTATCCTTTCGAGGGGGAGTTTATCCTCAAGACAGTTTCCGGGAAGCTGGTATTAAATCAGGTGTTGGGGCTTGAGGATTATCTTGCGGGGGTTATCCAGAACGAGATTGGCAATACATCCCCCCATGAGGCACTAAAAGCTCAAGCGGTGGCAGCCCGTACGCATGCCCTGTCTTTATTGTTAAACAACAGACATAAAGCGGATGGTTACGATTTATGCAGCGGAACACACTGCCAGGTATATAAAGGCAAACACCTGCAAAGTGATGCTATTCGCAAGGCGGTGTTGGATTGCCGGGCAGAAGCTTTGTTCACCGAGAACGGTGTGGCAGATGCCACTTATCACAGTTCTTGCGGAGGCAAAACCGATGCCTCAAGCATAATCTGGAAAGGCAAACCCATTGCCCATCTGAATGGCGTAACCTGCATTCCCGAAGCTGACTCGCTGGATCTTTCAACCGAAGCAGGCAGCAGAGAATGGATAGACCATAAGCAGGACAGCGCAGGCATCAGTTCTTGGGAACGGGGTGCGATAAGCTGGGAGAAGAGCATCAGCAGGGGGAAGCTTGCTGCAAACCTGGGCATGGCTTACATCGACAAGCTGGAAATCCTATCCCGCGGGCATTCCGGCAGGATTGTGAGCATGAAGCTGTATGGTGATAAGACCGTTAAGTTGGATAACGAGTATAAGATAAGGCAAGCATTTGGCAATCTGTTATCTTCCTTTTTTTACATTAAAGGTAGCTATAACCTTGCAGATGGTGCAGTTATCATCCGTCCCCAAGATACGCTAAACCTAAAGGGTAAAGGTGCAGGGCATGGCGTGGGTATGTGCCAGGTTGGTGCCCTGCGTATGGCAAGAGCGGGCATTAATTATCTGGATATTTTAGCCCATTATTATCCCGGAGTAGAGCTTCGCAGCGATTGGCTGGCTTGGGGAGAAACAGATTTTATCCCCGATGCGGAATAGACGAGAGAGTTATAATGAGTGATATTATTCTACGCGGAACTGCCTTTGATAACCAGTTCCGTATATTCGCGGTGCAAAGCACGGCAACGGTGCAGAAAGCAAGGGATTTGCATGATTTATCGCCCCTTGCCACCATTCTTTTGGGTAAGCTGCTATCCGCAGCGGCAATGATGAGCTGGGATTTGAAAAATCCATTGGCAGAGAATACTATTCGGGTGGATGCGGAAGGTCCCTTGGGTGGGGCAGTGGCGATTTGCACAGCAGAGGGTAAATTGCGTGGTTATGCCCTGCATCCGGAGCTGTTCATTGAGGATAACCCGCGTGCTAACCTCTTTACCGGCAAACAATTGGGCAAGGGTACACTCACCGTTATCCGTAATGAAGCGGTAAAAACTCCCTATATGGGCACCTGTGCGCTGGTAAGCGGTGAGATTGCCGAGGATGTGGCGGAGTATTATCTGCAATCGGAGCAAATCCCCACCGCGGTAAACCTCGGTTTGTTGATAGATAAGGATGCCACCATCCGCAGCAGCGGAGGCTATATAATTCAGCAGCTTCCCTTTGCGAAGCCGGAGGCAGCGGAGCTAATTAGCCGCAACATCAACGCCACACCAAACGTAAGTGACCTGATGGATATGGGTTACAGCATCCGTGAGATACTGGATAAGTTCATCTTCAAGGATATTACATGGCAAGAGACGGATGCCCGTGAGATTAGCTATCAATGCACCTGTAGCAAAGAGAGATTTGCCGATGCACTGAGGTTGTTGGGTAAGAAGGAACTAAGCGAAATGGTGGAGGGGATAGCTCCGTTATGCCATTATTGCAATAGCACTTATCACTTCTCCGCCGAAGATATGACGCAAATCATCAGCAGCTTGGAGGATAAGCATGAGTAACTTTTTTTCTTCCTTCCATAATCTTCCTTGTTCCAATTACGGATGTAATACGCGTGAATTACGCGTGCGATCCGTATTTCACGCGCAATACACCCGCAGTTCAAGCAAGAAAGCAGATGGGGTGGTGAAGGATAAACACAACAGAATAAAGTCTCTTAAAGCAGAAATATCAACGCTGTTACTTATGTTAATCCTATGCAGCATTTATGTATCATCCTTTGCCCTTTCGAACGATGAGATAAACTTCCTGGTGGATAAGGAGCAGTTTGGGCTGTTGGAAAAGCATGCTGATGCTTTATTAAACAGGGCTTACAGTGGAAGTCAGGAAGATGTGTTAACAGTATTGAATTATGCCATTAGGGCAGATCAGCCCGGGCTGGCAGTGCTTTGTAACAAACGGCTTGCCACGGAGTTTAAGTCTTTGGATGCAGCCTTGCAGTGGTTAATGTTAACCCAAGCAGCGGAGGTTGATAGCACTACCTGGCTGGCAGAAGTGCAGGAGATTATTGCCGCATTCCCCGTAGCTTTGGATAAAAGCGTACTTAGCTATTATGCGGGACAGGCAACTGAGGAAGATATCTCGGTTGCTATCGCCCTTGCTGATAAGTACAATGATGTAATAGAGACCATGGCTAAGGAGATTATCGACGAGATTAGCACCCAGCGTAGCGACTCCCTGGCTTTGGCAATGATAGACCAGTTGCACACCGGCTTTCCCTACTCCAAATATGACCAGATTGCTTACTATTATCAGCTCTATCACCTTAGCAATGCTAAGAACTGGGAAGCATTCAAGATAGCATCGGATAACTTGGCGCAAAAGAGCCCGGTGCATGCCTACATCTCGGCTATTTACCTTATCTCCCCCGGATATCGCAAAGCATACAAAGGTGAGCAAGATCCATTATTGAAGGCAGAACAACTGCTGCAACAAGCTGCTTCAACGGAAGCTCAGACTCTATTGTACGATAACTACAGCCCAGCGGACTGGAAGAACAGAATTTCCTTGCAACAAGCAAAGATAGACTATTACCAGTTGTTGCAGAAGTATGGAATGTTTGGAGACGAGAAACCGCTGAGTTCGCTTAAGAAGTTGCCTATGCGTGATTTCAATGCGATAAAGATGAAGCTACTCCGCATCAGTTTTGCGAACAACGATCGCGGTGAATACTCCGAGAAATTCTTTTGGTTGGGCAAGCTGTACTCCTTGAACCCTAAAACGCAAAAAGAAGCAGCCAAGAGTTTTGCAGAGTGTTTACGTTGGGGCTCTCCCCGTAAAAAGTATGATATCGAAGCCTGGGATGCCATCACTGCGATTCATGCCGCGCTGAAGATAAAACAAGCCCCTATGGATTGGATACGTAGCATCTTTGGGTATAAAGGGATTGTATTTCAAGATGTATCGCAACAAGCCGGGGTGGAAGGCATTCCGTATTCGCGGGTTGCCTTGGGAGATTACAATAGCGATGGTATGATAGATATGCTTTTCTCAGGTAAACATCTTTATACAAACTTGGGAGGGATGGAGTTCAATAACGATAGCAGTGTTGCCAATCTGGATAGTCTTAGCAGTACAGGTGGCTTGTTTGCGGACTTTAACAAGGATGGCAAGCTTGATATCCTCAGCTTAAGCTATGCGGAGAATGGAATGGGGGAAAGACTGATGAAGAATCAGGATTTGCAGCGTTTTGTTAGTGTTAATGAACGCGCAGGTGACATTGACGATAAATCTCCCACGGAAGCAGCTGCTTGGGTAGATATGGATGGCAAAGGATATCCCTCTATCTATGTGACAAACTACGAAAAATGGCAAAAGAGAGCAGGTTATCCTGATTATTTCTGGAATAATGCCGGGGGATATTTCAGTGATAAAAGCCAAGCCTACGGGTTTCGCACTCCAGACTATACAGACAATCCCGGGCAGGCCGGAAGAGGGGTTGCCCCTGCCGATTTTGATAATGACGGTAAGCAAGAGATTTTTGTTAGCAATTACCGTCTGAACCGTAACTTCTGTTGGAAGCAGACCGATACGCTGTTTGTGGATGTAGCTCCGCTATACGGCTTGGCGGGAACATATAAGAAAGGATATTACGGGCATAGCATTGGGGCAGATTGGGGCGATTATGATAATGATGGAGATCTGGATGTATTCATAGCCAATCTGGCACATCCACGCTTTTTGGATATCTCGGATATCAGCATGCTGTTACGTAACGATGGTTTAGCCTCCCGGGTGGTGGAAGGTGACACTCTGTATTACTGGCAGTTCACGGATGTAACCGCTAACGCGGGCATAACATATGATGAACTGCATTCTGATCCCTGCTTCTTCGATGCGGATAATGACGGATATCTGGACTTGTTTATCAGCTCAGTTTACGAGAATGACCGCTCCTATCTGTATCATAACAATGGGGATAGCACGTTCAGCGACATAACCTGGCTTGCGGGAGCAAGAGTGTATAACGGCTGGGGAAATGCTTGTGGCGATTTGGATAGAGATGGCAAGCTTGACTTGGTGGTGGGGAGCGGTAATGGAGCAAAAGTGCTGCGGAACAACACAAAAACAACAAACAAAGCTGTGTATGTAAAGCCTGTGTGGGTTGGCGAAAAGATACAATTGATAAGTGATCCTGCTCAGTTTGGGAAAGTACCTCAATCACCTGCTTTTGGCAGTAGAGTGGTGCTAAGTTACAAGCTGGGGGGGAAGACCCATGAACTGGTGCGTGAGCTTAGCAGTGCCAAAGGTACAGCCTCGCAAAATGCAGCAGAACTGCAGTTCGGTATTGGCAAGGGCAAGCTGCTGGAGATAAGGAGATATGAACCATGAGAAACATCCTGTGTAATTTAGTTAATCCAATTAGTTCCACGGAGGCGGTATATCTCCCCAATCAGATAATCAGCTTGGATCTGGGGAAGATTGTTGCTATTCGTCCTGCCGATGCATTAACCGTTTGCGAGGATTACAGTGATTGCCTTGCTCTGCCGGGTTTTATTGACCTGCATGTGCATTTAAGCCAGTATATGATGCGGGGGATGTATGAACCTGCCTTGCTTCCCTGGCTAAATAAGCATGTATTCCCAGAGGAAGCTCGTTCTGCAGAAGAACCTTATGCCCGTAAGTTAGCAAAACGCTTTTTCTCTGCGCTAGCCAGTGTGGGTACCACTATGTCGGTTATTTATACCGCTCCGTTTCGCAATGCCTGTCAAACGGCCTTTGAGGTTGCGGATGAAATGTTTGTTAGAGCTCTTATTGGCATGACGATGATGGATCAGAATTCGCCTGAAGCCTTGCAACAGAGCACGGCAAAGTCTCTGGAGGAGAGCATTTCGCTGTATGAACAGTGGCACGGGAAAAGCCCTAAGTTGGATTATATCTTCACTCCACGCTTTGCGCCAACATGCTCCATGGAATTGATGCAAGAGGTGGCGCATTATGCAGATAGTAAGGATGCTTGGGTGCAGACTCATTTATCTGAAAACACGGATGAACTGCTGTGGGTTAAAGAACTGTTTGGGTTATCCAGCTATACGGAGGTGTATCATAAAGCAGGATTACTGCGCCCCAAGAGCATCTTTGGGCATGCAATCCACCTTTCTGAAACTGAGCTCAAGCTACTTAAAGAATGTGATGCCAAGATAGCCCATTGCCCCGATTCTAACTTCTACCTTAAGAGCGGTGAATATCCATTGCAGCAGATTGTTTCTGTCGGGTTGATGTATGGCTTGGGTAGCGATGTGGGTGCAGGAACCACGTTGAATATGTTGCATCATGCCAAAATGATGAACTACCGCCAAAGCAAGCTACCTGTAAGCCCCGCTGCTGCGCTATATCACATGACACTTGGCTCTGCCAAAATACTGGGGATGGAAAAGTGTATTGGTTCTCTTGAAGTAGGTAAAGAAGCAGACATAGTGTTGCTTTCTCCCCCGGATGGCTATGAGGTGGGCGCTCACAGCCTTTCGCAGATGATGTTCTTTGGCTCAGAGTTCAACGTGAGGGAAACCATGGCTGCGGGAAAGGTTATCTACAAAGCATAGACGAACTAAGTATCGCGTTCAAAGAGCTTCTGACATCATGCAAGCAGGTCTGCAATAAAAATGCAGAATCTGTCACAATAAAGCAATTCTGTCACCCGTATCATTATAGAGAGAGTCCAATCAGTGCCATTAATCTGCATAGTATTTTTGCATTCATAAGGACAGCAGGATACACCGCAAGATATTGGGGCATAATGTATTTTAGCTCTCTACTATCAGTTATGTGAGTATATTTAAAGACCGTTGCACATAGAAGTGGACAAAAAGTATAGATAACAAATACTTGA
>CAZPNU010000019.1:0-51839 GCA_964588075.1 uncultured Candidatus Cloacimonas sp. | reverse complement strand
AATCGAACCATGGCAAATGAAAATCAGGCTGACTTAAAAAATGGGGGAATGCAAGCAAAAATTCCTATTGACAAAAGAATCCCACCCACTAAGTTTTGAAAAACATAATAACATACTGGAGGATCAAATGATAGCATTGCGTCAGTTGTGGCACTGTCCCCTCTGCGGAAACGTAGTGGAAGTGGTTTTTGCCGGCGGTGGCGAATTAGTTTGCTGTGGCGAACCGATGAAGCTGCTGGTGGAAAACTCCGTGGATGCAGCCAAAGAAAAGCATGTCCCGGTCATTACCGATCTTGGTGATAAGATTGAAGTCAGCGTTGGCAGTGTGCCTCATCCCATGGAAGAGAAGCACTATATTGCCCTGATAGAAGTGATTACCGAGAAGAAGGTTTACCGTAAAGAACTGAAGCCGGGCATGGAGCCCAAGGCTAAGTTCCCCGTAAAGATGGAAAAAGTTCTATATGTCCGCGAGTATTGCAACTTGCATGGACTGTGGAAAGCATAAGGAGTTACCTATGTCATTCAAAGATAGCAGAACTGCTGAAAATTTAATGAAGTCCTTTGCCGGTGAATCACAAGCTCGCATGAGATATGTCTATGCCGCCAAAACAGCCAAGAAAGAAGGTTATGAGCAGATATGCAACCTCTTCATCGAAACGGCAGAAAACGAAAAGGAACATGCAAAAGTGTTCTTTAAACACCTGCTGAAAAACGGCTTGGAAGGTGAAGTGATCAACATCATGGCTTCTTATCCCGTTGCCTGGTCTCCGGAACATACTTTGAAGAATCTGGAGTATGCAGCAAATGGAGAGAAAGAAGAGTGGACTGAGCTTTATCCCATGTTTGCCGAGATTGCCGAGGAAGAGGGATACAAGGACATAGCCTTGTCTTGGAGGCTGGTGGCCAAGGTTGAGAAGGAACACGAAAAACGGTTCCGCAAGTTGTATGATAACATTAAAGATCTAAAGGTCTTCAAGCGTGAAGAAAAGCTATTCTGGAAATGCCTCAATTGCGGTTATATCCATGAAGGAACGGAAGCACCCAAGGTTTGCCCTTGCTGCACTCATCCCCAAAGCTATTTCGAAATTCATGCCGAGACCTATTAAATAGAGGAAAAGGAGGTAACAATGCAGAAATATCAATGTATCGCATGTGGATGGATCTACGATCCTGCTGATAACGACAACGTTCCTTTCGAACAACTTCCCGAGGATTTTGTTTGTCCGGAGTGTGGGGTCGGCAAGGACATGTTTGAACCCTTAGATTAATCCATATAATGCTTACCGGGGAGGCTTTTCGCTTTCCCGGTAGTTTTTTTTACCAAGCCAACACCAACAACCAATATTGAGGTATAGATGAACAAGCAAGAATTCAATGAGTTACTCGATTTTGCAGTGGATAGAGAAAAGGAAGCAGTGGAGTTTTACCGTGAACTCCAAAAAGAAGCCAAGTTCAGTGACCAAATACAGATGCTTAAAGAGCTGGAAGCCATGGAAATGGGGCACATCGTCGTGATCGAAAAGCTTCGCCAAACAGGTGCCAAGCCCGAGGATATCCAGCGCACCCCCAATCTAATGATCAGCGAATACATCACTGCTGATCCCGAAACTCTAGACCTCAGCTACCAAAGCATCCTCATTAAAGCCATGAAGCGGGAAGAGCTTTCCTTCAAGCTCTATTCCGAGATGAGCGTGAAGTTCCCGGATGAAGAGATTTCTACTCTTTTTCGCCGTTTAGCTTCCGATGAAGCAAAACACAAACTCCTTTTTGAGAAGATGTATGATGATTGGATGAGAGCCGGCAATTGATACTTTGTATTGACAGTTCTCAAAACTCGGGATCCATCGCCCTAATAGCCGAAGAGCGGGTGCTATATTCCGCTCAGTTCGACATAAAAATCACACATAGCGAAACCCTGATGCCTGCCGTGGATTATGCTTTAGCTTTCTGCGGAGTGGCAAAGCATGAATTGACTGCTATTTATGTGTGTCAGGGTCCCGGCTCGTTCACAGGTTTACGCATCGGTTTAGCCACTGCCAAGGGGATTGCTTTCGGCTTAAACATCCCTTTATATACTTTTTCCTCTTTGCTGCTGAGTGCCTTACCTGTCTCTGGCATGGGAAAAAACATCCTTGTTTGCATCGATGCCAAGATGAAAGAAGTGTATGCGGCGCATTATGATAGCGAGCTAAATGAACTGATGGCACCATGTGTACTCAGTCCCCAAGAATTGGCAGCCATGCCGTTTGACGATTTCATCCTCTGCGGTTCAGCCACTCCCATCCTGGAAACTCTGATTAAAGACAATGGACGCAGATTCAGCATTCCCAATCCCATCCTACAAATACCCAATGCCGCAGGATTATACATGTTGGGTAACAAGCTTCCGCATTGGAATGTACCCCAAAGCCTGGTGGAACTGGAACCGCTTTACATACGAGAATCCACCGCTCAGATAAAAGCTAACGCCAAGGCATAGTATTCTTTAACGCTACAATCCCGCCCTGAGATCTCAGGGTTTTTTTTGCTTATGCCCAATTATCATTACCTAATCATTACGTGTTTATTACGGATGAAACATGCAATGATTATGTAATGATTAGGTAATGATGCTTGGGGTGAGCTTAGAAAATCTCCAGTTGCTCGTTATCCGGTTGCCAATTACGCAGGTATGAGAATATCTTATTTTCCCCCTGCATAATACCGGCTTCGTTGCAGAAAGCATGAAAGATGCGCATTAGGCTTTTGTGATGGGGGGAATTGATGACATAGCTATTGCCGAAGCTATTAACATAACGCTTTCTAAGCCCCGGAAAATGCTCATCAAGCTTGGCATAGAAATACTCCCGGTTACCCTGACGCAAGGTCATACCAATTCCGAAATTTAGGATGCCTTTAACCCCCACTTCTCGGCAATAACTCAAAATTCCCCTAAGATTTGCTTCCGTATCATTGATGAAGGGAAGGAGAGGACAGAGCCATACTACGGTGGGGATATGATTGTCACGCAGTATCTGCAACACTTCCACCCTTCTGCCGGTGCCGCACACAGCAGGCTCAATAAGCTTGCAGAGGGCTTCTTCGTAAGTGGTGAGCGTTAATTGCACTATGCAGCGGGCATTACGGTTTATATCTTTCAGAAGGTCTATATCACGTAGGATGAGGTCGGATTTGGTCTGAATAGCCAAACCAAAGCCGTGTTCTGCAATCTCTTGCAGGCATCTGCGAGTGTAAGCAAGCTCCGCTTCAAGGGGGATGTAGGGGTCGCTCATGGCTCCTGTGCCGATCATACCCTTTTTGCGCTTGGCTTTAAGCTCCTCTCTCAACATGGCGGGGGCATCGGTTTTTACCTCAATATCCTCGAAATCGTGTAGCATGCCATAGCAGACGCTGCGGCTGTCGCAATAGATGCAACCGTGGTTGCAGCCCCGATAGATATTCATGCCACCGGAGGGAGAAAGGATGCGTTTGTAGGATTGGTAGTGCATCAAGGATGAGTTAGGGCAAGCATATCCAGGAATTTCTGTTGAGATGCGGTAACTTCCTTCTCTTTTTTAGGGAAGCCTTTGTTGAACTCTTCCGCTTCTGTATCGTCCACTTCGTAAACACTGTTCTCCACGAACCTGCCGGGGATGATGGCAGTGTCCGCAAGCTGCAATACTTGCAAAGCAGGAGTGTATAAGCCGTCTTTAGTGCGGATGTTATACGCTTCACCCTCGCGGAAGCCAAAACGGGAGTAATATGCGGGATCACCGTAGATGAACACCAATCCAAAGCCCATCTCTTTTGCCTTAGCCAAACTATGGCGAATCAAGGCTGCTCCGATGCCCTTTCCCTGATGCTCGGGCAATACGCTTACGGGACCGAAGGTGATAACCGGATGCTGCACACCATCATCACTTATCAATAATGATTTGGCATACATGATATTGCCCAGGATTATGCCTTCGTTAACTGCCACAAAATCCAGCTCAGGAATAAAGGCAGGGGATTTGCGTAGCAGGTGCGCCAGATAGTGCTCGTTGCAGCCGGGAACATGCAGGTTCCAAAAGGCTTCGCGGGTGAGGTTCTCTACTTCCCGGTAATCACCGGGCTCTTCGTTTCTAATGATTAGTTGCATATTCTTCTCCACAGTAAAAGAGATATTGGCAATATATAATGTGCTAAGGCTTTATGGTCAAGCTAAATCTCCAACTAAGATCCAGGCTTTCTAAATTAGGAAAATCGAGGATTAGGTAGTTGCCTTAATCTGTGCTGCCTTTTCCGGTTCCCCCATCTTTTCGTATAGGTTTGCCAAGCCGTTGGAGCTTTCCAGCGTCCAAGGATGGGAGGTACCCAAGACCTTGGAGAGGATGGCAATAGCTCGTTGATAAAACTCCTCGGCTTGATCATACTTGCCTTGCTTGCTACACAAAGCCCCCAAACCATCCAAGGAGGCAGCAGTATTGGGATGCTCTGCCCCCAAGACAGTTGCGAAAATCTCTAAAGCTCTTAAGTAAAGCGGTTCGGCAAGCTCCAATTGCTCCGTATTCTCGTATAAGAGAGCCAAGTTATTAAGAGACACCGCCGTGTCAGGATGCTTCTCCCCCAGAACTTTCTCTCTGATATGCAAGGCTCGTGAATGCAGTGGCTCTGCTTTGGCATATAAACCCTGGTCGGTGTACATAATAGCAAGCTCATTCAGGGACAGGGCAATATCCGGGTGCTCTGCATCCCGAACCTTTTCATAAAGCTGTAAACCCTGCAAAAAGAGAGGCTCGGCAAGTTCGAATTTCCCTTGTTGGCTGTACAATTCACCAAGCCCTATGCATGCGGCAGCAATGTTGGCATGGTCATCACCCATCACTTTTTCAAAGAGCTTTTTGGTCTGCAGGAACAAGGCTTCTGCTCTCTCGAAATCGCCTTGGTTCCAGTACATTATTCCTAAATGGTGTAGATTTACGATGGTATCGGGGTGCTCACTGCCCAGTAGCTTTTCTCTGATTCCGTGAGCCTTGATATAAAGAGGTTCTGCTTTATCGTACATACCCAGATTCCAATATAACAAAGCCAGATTATGCAGAGATTCTGCTGTTTCCGGATGCTCCTCTCCAAACAACCCTTGCCTGATATCCAAAGCTTTGCTGAGGTATTGCTCGCTCTTGGAGAAAGCAAACTTGCCTCTAAACCATTCGCCTGCTTTATCCAGATATTTGGCAGTCATTGCAGCGTTTCCGGCTTTCTCGAAGTGTAAGGCGATTTCCTCTGCTTTCTCAGATAGCCTATTCGCATAAACGAACTCCATGGCAAGAGCAGCAGTTTCATGCAACTCCTTTAGCTTCTCGCTCATCATCCGTTGATAAACGATGTCTTTAATCATGATATGAGTAAAGATATAGCGAAGTTCGTCCAAGTCCTTCCAGATGCGGGTGCTGACACCTGCCGTCAATTCGTCTTGCAGATTGCCGTTTAGCATTTGGGAGAGTACCATAACATTGAACTCCATCCCCAAAACACTTGCTCCGTACAAGCAAGAACGTACCTTTTCGCTTAGCTTGTCTATCCTGCTACACACGATATCACTGATACCAAAAGAGGATAGATGTCCTATTTCTCCGGTGAGAGCTCCAGAATTATCTATCAAGCCATTCTCCTGTAGATAGAAGCTGAGTTGCTCAACAAAGAGAGGGTTGCCCATTGACCGTGCAGTGATTAGATTTGCCGTTTCTATGGGGATAGAATCCAACCCTAAGGTAGAGCAAATAAGCTCAAAGCAATCTGCTTCTCCCAAGATTCCCAATTCCATGTCTATCCTTAGATGCCTTGCCAATCCTAAATCCACTTTAGCTCCATTATCCAGATATCTACAGGGTGAAACAATCACAAAGCGTGATATGCCTTCGTTACTAAGTATCTGCAGGATATCTCTGCTCTCGTCATCCAACCACTGCCCATCGTTTAGATGGATGAGGATGGGATTGGCGATAAATTGCCTGTGGAAGAAATAGATAATGGCGTCGGTAAGCTGAACAGGCTTCTCAGCAGGGGGCAATACATCCCAAACTGAGGCTTCCCATTCATAGCTGAGTAACGAAGCTATGATGGATTCTATACGGTGCATTTCCTTATCTTCGTTAGCTATGTCTTGCCATAAGCTCCTGAAACAGGCAGTTCCCGCCTCAGGGGTAAGATGTGGGCTTAGCCCAAAGTAGCTGCGGACAATCTGTTTAATAGCATCCAAAGGATATCTGATGATGGCGTTACATGATACATGAGCGGTGTGAATAGCTTCAAGATTAATGCCTGACAAAGCCACTTCCACCAAGCGTGATTTGCCGATCCCGGGGTCACCGGAGACATAGATAATGGCATTCTGTCTATTATCCAAGTTGCTTCGGATAACATCACGTATTTGTTCAAGCTCTTTTTCTCTACCCACGAAGCGTAGTTCCGAGCGCTCCTCCACCTTCTCCAAGCGTTGACCGAGTCTGTAATAGCTTAGGGGGCAAGCAATGCCCTTGAGATTCAGGGTACCAAGATAGGTAAAAAGGTAGTCTCTGTTTAACTCTTTCATCAGATTCTCATCAGTGATAATCTCTCCGGGTTGGGACTTACTCATCAGACGGGCAGAAAGATTCATTTTGTGACCCAATGCAGTGTATTCTTTTACTTCGCCATTGCCGGTAAAGCCTGCATATACAGTGCCAAAACATATCCCCAAGGCAAGCTTGGGTTGCATCTTGAGCAGTTCCAGCGAAAAATCACAAATCCGATGCAGGGTGTTGCCTTCACTCTTGGGCAAGCCGAAGAGGATAATCGCCAGCAATCCCTTATCCGTAGCATCAAACTTATTAACATAACCGCCATATTTATCTGCTAAACTCTGGATACTATTGATAGCCCCCTCTCGGTTGGGAATAGCTATTCCCTCCATGTTGGCAAAGCAAAAGGCAGCACTGCGTATCTCATTCTGAGGAATTTCTGAAGCATATCTGGGGTTGATAAATGCAAAAAGCGTTTTTGGAGCGTAGGGGAATTTAAGATATTGATGCTCAGACAAGGTCTCGGAGGTTATTAAATGAAAGCCGTGCTCTGTCTTATCGAAGTGAGATAGCCCAATTCTTTGTGACGCAGATTCAGAAAAGAGGAGTTCATCTTTGTATGATGCAAGTCTGGCAAGTTCACATAGAGGATCTCCAAAAAAAACATACTCGTTCTGCAAGGCATTCTTATAAATCTGCCAATGGATGTCTCCATATGCCACAGTTTGCCTTGCCAAAACTGTAAAACTGCCAACCGAGGTTATGTATGAAGGATGCAGAGTAAAGAAAGCACGAATGGATTGTACCGCAGAGGTGATATTAGCAAGATCAGCTTCCGGGAAGATGGCACAAAATGCATCACCGGCAAAGAGACTAACAAAGCCACCATAACGTCTTACTATTGAGATCGGCTCCGCAAAAATAAAATCCAAAAACTTGCTTAGTTCTTCTGCTCCCTTTTTACCATGCTTCTGAAGTTCCATTCCTATGGCAGTGAAATCTGCAATATCAAACAGCAAGGTAAAGCCATGCAAGCTCCCTTGTAGGCATCCTTTCTCGTAGTTATGACATATGAAATCAGGTATATGACGGATCATATAACTCCCCTTCTGTGCTAGTAATCTCAGCAGGTCTCATCTGCAGATAACAAGATTCCGTCAAGCTGTTTAAAGATGGGGTTGTTGTGATGCGCCAGTAGCATAGTGAGCACAAAATGGTTCTTATTAGAATACCTCTCGGGCTTGAAAGATGAAATTAAAGGTGTCCTGCCCCCAACCGAAATCCATACGCAGATTAAGCTTATCTTGGGGTAGAATTGTATAGCGAAAGCCAAAGCCGTTAGAAAAGTGGTTCCGCTCCCATGAGGTTTGGCTTATCTCAGGTGCCACCTGACCGAACTCACTGTAAAGAACCATCCCGGTTCTGCGCCAGAACTTACTTTGCATGATACCTCTATCCTTAAAGAAGGGCAGTTCGGAGGGAAAGATTCTGGGTTCAATGCGTTGAGCCAGCATTGCCTTATCTATATAGCGTTTGCTGTCATAAGCGCGTAGTTTACTACCAAGCTCAGGGAGGAAATTGAAGGGAACTTGCTTATCAGATAACACAACCGAAGTTTGGGCAGCTAAGACTAACCCCTGAACGGGGTTGATATAATGGTTTAGATTAAGCGTTAGCTTGTTGAAATCCGAATCGATGTATTCCTTAAGTTCTCCCAAGTCCCCATCCTGATTATGCAGAGTGGCATAGTCCATGAAACGTAGTTCATAGTTGATACCCTTTTCGGGATAGTATTTGGCATTGGTGTTGTCCCAGCTAAGCGATGCACCCCTGCCCACATAAAATGCAGGCTTACTACCGGATATATTGCCGGAAGCCATAGCTCCCCCTGCTGATTCCTTGAATAAATCACCAAAGCGAAAATCTAGCTCGACGCCTGGATAAAGGTTATCCCAGATACGGTATTTGGCATTGAAGCCCAGGCGATATTCTTCCCATCCGAAGGCTTCTTTACTCCGCTCCAAAGTCCCATTTCCTATACCCCAGAAGTTATCAGACCATCTGCGGGCAATGAGGTCTGCGCCATATTGCAGGTCTCCATCCTTACGTGTGAATTGTGGAAGTAAAAATGCCAGATATTGACTCTTGGCAGTTACCAAAGCATTACTGATGATTGTGTTAGTTGCCTTGCTTTCTTTAATATTGAACTCTTTATTCCACACCAAGAAACCACCTGCCATCACACTGGTTTCATTAGAGTAGGCAATAACGGGGAAACCGCTGAGACTGGTTTTAGCTTCTTCCGCGAAAACAGATCGCATTAAGGCTAAGAGTAGTAAGATCCCAAGCATGTGCTTAGTAAGATTCCTGATATTGAGAGAGCTATATATACTCATGATAATCCTTTTTGGGCTTTGCTCATAGTTTCCTGCAAGAGATAAAAATGCAAAGCATCTGCCATAAGTTATAGCAGAAGTGTGGTTAAAGCAAGCTGATTCTTCGCGGCGCATAAACCAAGTATCATGTATTTATCGCTTGACGCTTGGCTTAGCTTGGCACTTATGTGATTCATGCGTGATATCAGATGTTTGTTTATCTCCATCTTTTTGCTTGCCTATAGCTTAGCAGGTGCAAGCAATAAACCTGTTATCCTCAAAGTTTTTGAGCTTCCTGATCCACGACATACAGATGCATACTCCAAAGCGAATCTGGCAGTAGTGCAGGCATTCAAAGAGAAATATCCGCATATAGAGCTTAGAGCATTTTCCGGTATCCGCATTGAAGGTATGGAGATGGATTCCGGTCCGCTACTGGCAATTGCCGGAGGTGTTGCCCCGGATGTGATATACGTAAACTTCCGACAAAGTGACACCTACATTCGCAAGAACCTGTTATATCCTTTGGATGAGTTTATTGCCAAAGAAGATCCCAGCTTACTGGCTCTTCGGGTCGAAAAACCTGTATGGCAGGTTATCAAACGGCGTAAGAGTGGAGATGATAAAGAACATATTTGGGCTTTACCATATGAATCCTTGGTGCGCGTTTTAATGTATAGAAAGGATATGTTTCGTGTGGCTGGTTTAGATCCGGAAAAGCCTCCGCGTAACTGGGATGAGTTTTTACAGTTTGCTCGGATCCTTAGCAATCCTTCACAAGGAACATATGGCACGATGTTCGCCATTGGGACACAATCGTCCTACGATTGGCTTCCCTTGCTTTGGGCTGCGGGTGGTGACGCTGTGATGTTTGATGCCAAGACCAAGCAGTGGAAAGCCACTTTTGCCAGCGATGCCGGCGTGCAAGCAATGGAATACTATCTCAAGCTTGCCACTGAGCGATGGCAAGATGCCAAGGGGGGGGCTCAACGGGGATATGCCATGCGGGATGGAGAATGGGGGCAGATGTGGAGCGATGGTAAGATTGGCATGCGTATGGACTATCTTTCTCAGCAAAACATGGGGGGGCGTTATGACCCCAATCTATATGGCTTCGCTCCGGCTCCCGCAGGCCCTTCAGGACATGGTGGCAGTGAGATAAATTGCCGGATGATGGGAATATTCTCCGGTGCCGGCTTGGATAACAATGGTGGTTTGGGTGATCGTGATCCGATTGCAGTGCGGGAAGCTGCTTGGGAATACATCCGCTTTTATGATAGCGAAGAAGCCCGTAAAATTCGCCTCAAAGTGATGATTGAAAACGGGTATGGTCGTTTGCAGAACCCAGTATATTTACAGAGATATGGGTATGAAGATTACCTTCGTTATGCTCCCCAGGGTTGGTTGGAAACATTTGAAAAAGCCATGAGCGAAGGAAAGCCTGAACCCTTTGGTGAGAACTGCCAAAAAGTTTATGAATATATGACATTCCCATTGGAAATGCTTGTAAGTATGGAGCTTGCAGGAAAGCTGCCCAAAGATTCATTATTGCGTAAACGCGAGATTTATGAAGTGCTACAAAGCGCTCAGGAGCGCACCAACAAAGAAATGATTGGCACAGTCAATAAAGTTGAACAGCTTAAACGAGAAAGATTGGCCGGAGTTGTTGCAGGTCTGATTATCTTTGTGTTTGGATATAGTATTTGGCGAGTGTTTAAGATACTTAAACCTCAGCTATCAGTCTCAAAGAAGATGAGCACTTCTGCCAGAACTTGGACAATCTTGTTGCTAGCCCCTGCTGTGATTAGCATTTTTATGTGGAAGTATGTCCCATTGATAAGCGGAAGCCTGATGGCTGTTCAGGATTATCATCTTGTGGGTAGTAGTCCATATATTGGGTTAGCAAACTTCGCAGATATGCTGTTTGATGGGTCATGGTGGGCTTCAGTGGCAAGAACGCTATATTACATGGCGTTAAGTTTAGGCTTTGGTTTTATCAGCCCAATAATTCTGGCTATCCTTCTGCAAGAGGTATCCAGGGCAAAGATGCTGTATCGTGTGCTGTTCTATCTACCGGCTGTTATAAGCGGTGTGATTGTGATTTATCTTTGGAAACTTCTATACAATCCGGGTGATATGGGTGCTTTCAATCAAATACTTAATTTCTTTGGCTTGCCCAAGAGCTTATGGATTCAGGATCAGAGGCTTGCCATGCTTTGTGTTGTACTCCCGGCTGTGTGGGCAGGTTTGGGGCCGGGTTCGCTTATTTATCTGGCTGCTTTGAAATGTATTCCCAACGAATTGTATGAGGCTGCAGAGATAGATGGTGCAGGTTTTGTTAACAAGATAAGACACATAGTGTTCCCAAGTCTGAAGTCATTAATCATCGTGCAGTTGATAGCAGCCTTCATCGTAGCAGCTCAGTCCAGCGACTTTATACTAATTATGACCTTCGGGGGACCAAACGAGGCGACTCGCGTGGCAGACTTGATGATCTTCGAGAAAGCCTATTTGTATCTGAACTTTGGGCTTGCCACCACCATGGCTTGGATGCTAAGCCTGCTATTGATGGGCTTCACTGTTATGCAGATAAAGTATATCTCCCGTATGGAATTCCGCACCGTGAGCGAGGAATAACGTGGGCATCATCGCTAAGGTGGGACGCAAGAGTGCCCGCTATCGTCTGTTAGACATAATCATCCATCTTGTGCTAATATTAGGTGCCATCAGCATGGTTTATCCATTCTTGCTGATGCTGTCATCATCAATAAAGAGCGGTGTGGATAGCTCACGTATGAACATTATTCCCCAATACCTGTATAACGATGAAGCACTTTATCAAAAGTACCTAGAGAGCAGGTATAATGAAGAAAGCAGCAGGTTGGCAGATAACTATCCTGGAAGGTGGTTGTCCTTTAAGGAAGTGCAGATTACCAGTGTATACTCACCCGAATTATGCCAAAGTTGGTTGGATTTCCTAAAATCGAACACTGATAAGTACGGGGTTTACCACTATTATCTGGCTGACCACTATGGCAGAGGTGTGTATCCTTTAGCACAGCGTATCTATCGCAGACAACTGCGTCAGGAAACCAATGGTGACTTACTGGAGTTCAATCGTCGTTACCAGACCGGAGCACGTTTTTGGGAAGAGATAATGGTGGAAGAGAAGGAAATATTACGCCGCAACTTCGTAAGCTCACCAGAGGGATATTTGGGACGTTTCCGTCAGTTTAAAGAGCAGAGCCCCCAGTGGATGCGTTATTATATAAATCCTGAGGGTGCTTTTGTTAATGCTGAGCTAATCCCTGCTTATGGGGGTAATCTTGATTCACTTAATACTCAGTGGGGCAGCAGGTACCAAAGTTGGGAGGAGATAACGCTACCCAGCACATATCCCGGTGATAAAAACCCAATGTCGAAATATTGGCTGCACTATGTCCGGGAAGTCTTAAACATACACCATCTTAATCTGGATACATCTGCCATGAAGGATTTCCAACTGATGCTGCGGCAGAAGTATGACAGCATACAGATGCTTAATCAAGCGTGGGATACCGCTTTTACTAGCTTTGATGATGTTGCTGCTCCGGCTGAATTGACGGGTGCCATTATAGATGATTTAAGTCTGTTCCTGCAAAGCATTGCTAGTCCGGAGCAGATTAAGGTTGTTAACATAGCCCAGGGATTCCGAGAATACTGTGCCACGCGATACACAAGCATCGAGAGTTTAAACATGGATTGGAAGAGTGATTACAAAGCTTTTCAAGACATATCATTTCCTGTTGAGCAGATAGATTATCATTACTTCCTGGAGCGTAAGGGAGCAATCAGGTGGGAGTTTATCAAGCGCAATTATGCCATGGCACTGGACCAGATGCTGGCAGATGCCGGTTCATTGCGCAATACGGCAATCTATCTGTTGTTAAGTATTATTCTAGCTCTTTCTGTGAATCCTTTGGCTGCATATGCTCTTAGTCGCTTTAAACCATCATTTAGCTATCAGATTATAATGTTGTTCATGCTAACGATGGCTTTCCCTGCAATGGTGATGGGGATACCAAACTTTTTGATGCTAAAACGTCTCAATATGCTAAACACATTCTGGGCTTTGGTTCTGCCTGCTGCAGCAGATGGGTATTTTATCTTCTTACTTAAGGGCTTTTTCGATAGCCTACCCAAAGAAATTTATGAAAGTGCTAAGCTTGATGGTGCAGGAGAGTTCCGCCTCTTCTGGCAGTTTACTATGTACCTCAGCAAACCGATCATGGCCGTTATTGCTCTCAGCGCGTTTAATGCAGCCTACCGCAACTTCCTCTTTGCCTTCCTGGTTTGCCAGGACCAATCCATGTGGACTCTGATGGTGCACATTTACGAGCTGATGCAACGTGCAAGCAGCTCTGTGGGGTATGCAGCCTTGGTGATTGCGGCAATACCAACGTTGTTGGTTTTCATCTTCTTTCAGAATATCATTATCAAGGGAATTGTGGTTCCCATGGAGAAATAGATGCAAAATGAAAAGATACACTTGGAACGTATCAAGCGCTTTGTGGCAAGGCAAAAAGAATCAGTTTACACCTTGCTGGAGCCTCTTAAGGCGCAATACATCAAGGCAGATGATCCCATCCCTTATGCTGAGTTAAACGGAGCTTCATGGCACGAAATAGCCGTTGGTGAAGTGTGGAACAAGGTGTGGGGTTCTGCTTGGTTCAAGGTTAGGGGAAAGCTCAGTGATACTAACGCCATAGAGCTTCAGGGATTGTATTTCGATTGTCAGGGAGAAGCCTGTGTAATGATAGACGGAACACCGTACATGGGGCTAACGCCAAAAGTGGATTGGTACCACAATGCTGCCAAGCACTATGTGCCACTTGCGGGTTTTGCCGATGTTGAAGGCAACTTTGAGCTATACATTGAGGCCGCAGCGAATGACCTCTTTGGTGCGGGAAAGGATGAATATCGCTTGTTCAAATGCTCTCTCTGTGTTTTCGATACGATGAAGCACCAGTTTGCCTTAGATGTGGAACTGCTGTTGGATTTGGCTAACTCGCTGCCGGATAAGACTGTCCGAAGGGCAAAGATAATCTATGGGCTTAATGAGATATGTAATATCTTTGCCTCCCAACCCGATAAGGCACAACAGATAGCAAAGGAACTCCTTGCCAAACCAGCAAATGCAAGTGCCTTGAAGGCATACAGCGTGGGGCATGCACATCTGGATTTAGCATGGCTGTGGCATATTAGGGAGAGCAGACGAAAGGGTGGACGCACTTTTGCTAATGCATTGCGGCTGCTTGAACAATATCCGTCTTATGTTTTTGGTGCTTCGCAAGCACAGCTTTACCAGTGGATAAAGGATGATTACCCCCAGCTATATATTCAGGTGCAGGATGCAATAAAAGGAGGACGTTGGGAGGTTCAGGGTGCTTCTTGGGTAGAGTTTGACACCAACCTTACTGGAGGGGAATCCATTATTCGTCAGTTTCGCTACGGCAGAGCCTTTTTTGCCGAAGAGTTTGGCATAGTTCCTCATTGCCTGTGGTTACCGGATTGCTTTGGTTTTTCAGCCAATCTACCTCAGTTGATGCAAGGTTGCGGGGTAGATTACTTCGTTACCCAAAAGCTCTCTTGGAACGAGAGCAACACCTTCGACAAACATCTCTTCATCTGGCAGGGTATCGATGGCAGCGAGGTGAGAGCCCACCAGCTTCCGACGAACGATTATAACTTCTCCAACAACCCTTCTGCTTTCATTGCTACCGAAGGCAGATTCACCCAATCTGAACTTGCTGAAGCCTACCTAAACCTCTATGGAATTGGTGATGGAGGTGGCGGTCCCACAAAGAACCACATTGAGTATGGGTTGCGCCAACAGGATTTGGAGGGGAGTAGCAGATTCATTTTTGCCAAGGCTGAGGAGTTCTTTGCCGAGTATGCCAAAATACCTGCTGACAAGCTTCCAAAATGCTACACGGAGCTTTATCTGGAGTTCCATCGCGGAACATACACCACTCAGGCAGTAATGAAAAAAGATAACTACATAAGTGAACGTCTCTTGGCTGCCGCAGAATGGCTATCTGCATTGGCTAACCTCCATCAAGGCAAACAGGGATACCCCGAAGAACTGCATCCGCTGTGGAAAGACACCCTTCTGATGCAGTTTCATGACATCCTTCCCGGCTCATCCATAACCCGAGTTTACAAAGAGGCTCATGAGCTAAGCAGCAATAATCACCGCTACTTGCGGGAGTTCATTGATACCCAAACATACACTGTAGATGAGGATGACTGCTACAGTATCTTTAATCCAACTGCAGCAGAACTATACACGTGGCTAAGCTTCCCCTCAAAATACCGCGATTATGCTGCTATTCTGAACTGCTGCGAAGTCTCTCATGTAATCGATACCGGAGATGAACTCAGGTTACTGGCGCATCTGCAGCCCTATAGTAAGTCAGATCTCGTTTTTGAGCTCAAGCTTAATCCCTTAATCTATGATAGAAAAGAGCTTCGTCGAGATGGTGGAGCTTACCTTATGCAAGGGAGTTGTCTAACAGTGAAGGTAAGCGATAGAGGCAGCATCATCGGCATCCTGCGGGGTGGGCAGGAATTCTTGAGTGGGGAATCTAACCTCGTTCAACTTTGGGAAGATGAGCCAAATAACTGGGGTGCCTGGGATATAAATCATTTCTATCGGGAAACAACACCTCAGCAAGCTGAACAAGCAGAACTTGTGGAAGCATACTCGATTGGCGACTACCATTGCATAATACAGGAATTCTGTCTGGGAAAATCTCGCATCAAACAGACCATTGAACTCATGCCTGCTGCTCGATATGTATTGATACACCATGAAGTGGATTGGCAGGAACATCATCAGATGTTAAGGGTTGCTTTCAACAGCAATATCTTCTCCCAACAGGTGGAGTGTGGAGTGCAGATGGGTAAGATTACCCGCAGTTCCCGCCCCAAGAATGCCTGGGAAGCTGCCAGATTCGATTTCCCCGCTCAAGGTTTCGTTGCTTCCTGCGAAGCAAGTCGTTGCTGTGCAATACTCTCTGCTGCCAAATATGGCTTTTCGGCAAACGAGAATCGCCTTGAGCTTGCTCTGCTACGCAGTCCTGCCGATGTTGACCCTCAAGCTGATCTTGGCAGACAGAACTATAGCTATGGCTTTTTCTGCGACAACATTAACTTTGCCGATTCGCATCTGGCAGAGCTGGCAGAGGCTATTGAGCCACAAATCATCTGCCGTCAAGGCATCTCTTCACTCTCTCCATCTGATATCCAGCTTGGTTTCTCCAGCCTTGTGTTAAGCAGCGTTAAGCCAGCTGATGAAGGCAACGCTATCATCCTGCGTTACTTCGAGCCGGTGGGTAAACATACCAGAGAACAGCTGTTTACATCACTTCCTGTAACCGGTATTTACAAGTGTAACTTACTGGAAGAACCACTGGATCAGTTGGATAACATGCAAGACATCTATGTTAAACCTTTTGAGATAATCACTTTGCGCTTGGAGTTAGGCGATGATACCCCTTCCGCATGATATCCGTCTGCGAGAAGATAGCTTTTTGCTTGCCCAAAGCCTTGTTGTTCAAGCTCCGAACAACAAAGAAGTGCCACATCATGTTTTAAACCACTTTACCCAATTTTACCTTGAACTAAGCCATAAGCTGAGTCCATCACAAGATACGCTGCTACTTAAACTAAACCTTATGCAGCGCATTCCTGCCAGTCACAAAGATATGTATCTCATCAGCATCGAACCCGGAGAGATATCGCTCTCTGCAAAAAGCATCAATGGTTTCCGCTATGCCCTCAGCACCTTAAAACAACTTTTGTATCATGCCGCTAACCGGCAAGATGGCAGGCTGAACTGCGGACTTATTGCCGATTACCCATCGCTGGATTACCGTGGTTTACACTTGGACGAAAGCAGGCACTTCTTTGGCAAAGATACCGTTTTGCGATTACTGCAATATATGGCAGATCTGAAGCTTAACTACTTCCATTGGCACCTTAGTGACGATCAAGGCTGGCGTATTGAAAGCAGCATCAACCCCAGGCTTGCCGAAGTAGCTGCTTGGCGCAGGGAGCAGGATGGCAGCCTGTATGGCGGATGTTATAGTAAAGCAGATGTGCGCGAGATAGTCAGTTTCGCTACCACATTAGGTATAAACATTATCCCCGAATTCGATTTTCCCGGGCATAGCTTAGCTCTTTTAGCTGCCTATCCGGAGCTTGCCTGCCGATGCGGTAACTACCAAACGGCTAACACTTGGGGAATCTTTAAGGACATCCTTTGTGTGGGGAGAGATAGCACTCTCTGCTTCTTAAAAAACCTGATTTCCGAGTATGCAGAACTGTTCCCGGGAGATTACTTCCATATCGGCGGGGATGAGGTACTCAAGGATAGTTGGGAAAATTGCACCCATTGCCGTACCAGATTACAAGAGCAGAATCTGCCCAACTTCGAAGCCTTACAAGGATGGTTCACCGATCAGCTGGTTGGCTATCTGAGGGATATAGGCAAGCAAACCATAGCATGGGATGAAGTGCTGGATTCTTCTGTAGATAGTTCCGTGATTGCTATGCTCTGGAGGGGAGATGCCAAGGATTCTGCACTCTTGGCGAAAGCCAATGGCAACCGCTACATTCTTTGCCCCAACCGCATTTGCTATTTGGATTGGAAAGCAGAGGAGGGCAAACCCGGTGCTCACGGTATCAGCACCTTGGAGAACGTCTACGGTCTGGACTACAGGCAATATCCTGCTGCTGAACTGTGCCTTGGTTTACAGGCTAATGTCTGGACAGAACACATGCACATTCCCCAAGAGCTATACTCCATGCTACATCCTCGTGCCGTAGCATTGGCAGAGCGTGCCTGGAATCCCAAGGCTGATTTCGCAGATTTCTGCTCCCGTTTGCAACTGATGGAGGACTATTTTGTTACGCTATCTTAAAAACCCCATCATCACCCGCAAAGACCTTAAACTGAATCATCCTGCTCTTCATGATGTATCCTCGGTTTTCAATCCCGGTGGTGTGTGGCACGATGGCTCTATTTTGCTTCTGCTCAGAGTGCAGAACAGGGCACGAGAAACCTTCTTTGTTAAGGCTATGTCACCTGACGGCATTAACTTTGAGATTAGTGACCAGCCCACAAAGATTTTGCATCTCGAGCGATGTCCCCACAGGATATATCACATCTATGACGCCAGGATAACGGCTGATTCCGCCGGATTCTACCATGTTTTCTGTGCCATGGATACCTCTGCAGGTTGTTTTCTGGGCTATTTCCGCAGTGAGGACTTCCTTAGCATGGATTTCATCGGAATTGCTTCTCAGGCAGATGTTCGTAATGGTGTGTTACTTCCTGGAACAAGATTTCGCTTTGAACGTCCCAACAACCACACACTATCCAACGGGGTTAAAACCGGTGCACATATTATCTGTAGCGAGTCCGAGGATATGCTTATCTGGCATCCAAAGGGGGAGCTATTTTCCGGCAGGGCTCACTATTGGGACGAGCTTATCGGCTCCGGTCCACCGCCTCTATTATGCGCTGAGGGTTGGCTGCACATCTACCATGGCGTGGCCACGCACTTTGGCAGTAGCAATATTTACCAAGCAGGTATCTCATTACAAGATAAGGATAAACCATGGGTCACTTTGGCAAGAGGCAAATATAATATTCTCGAACCTCGCGAGCTATATGAAACCACAGGACAGGTGCCCAATGTTGTATTCCCCAGTGCTGCCATAGCTCTATGTGAGAAAGCTGTTTTGGATAACGACACCCCCATCTACATCTATTATGGAGCTGCCGACACCTGTATAGGCTTGGCAGTCACTTATGTTAAAGAGCTTCTTGCCCATGTCAGGGCTGAGTGAGGTGAGCATGAAACGATTATTACCGTATATATTCCTGTTATTACTGGTAGTTCCCATATATGCCGGAGAAACTTTTCCCGTACCCAAAGGCGAAAGTACTCCTTTATCGTATGTTGCACTGCAACCATGCTCTGAGATAATCATAGATGGGCGTTTGGATGAAGAATCGTGGCTTAAAGCAGATTGGACAGAGGACTTCGTTGATATTGAAGGTTCTTCCAAACCACTTCCATATTTGCAGACCAGAGCAAAAATCCTGTGGTCTCAGGAAGGTCTTTACATCGGTGCCGAGCTTGAGGAAACTGATGTTTGGGCTACTTTGACTCAACGTGATGTAGTCATCTTCCATGACAACGACTTTGAAGTGTTTATCGACCCGGATGGTGATACTCACGATTATTATGAACTGGAAATCAACGCCTTGAATACTGTTTGGGATCTTCTTCTTATCAAACCATATCGTGATCGTCAACAAGTTGCCGTGAACTCGTGGGATATTAAGGGACTGCAAACCGCTGTTTATGTTGATGGGCATATCAATAATCCCAAGGATATCGATCATGGATGGCAGATTGAAATGCTTATCCCTTGGGAGACTCTTGCCGAATGCGCTCATATGCCATGCCCTCCCTCTGACACCGATTATTGGCGAATCAACTTCTCCCGCGTGCAATGGCAAACCACGGTTCAAGATGGTAAATACCGGAAAGTACCCGGAGTACCTGAGTTCAATTGGGTGTGGAGTCCTCAGGGCTTGGTCGCCATGCATTATCCTGAAAGATGGGGCTATCTGCACTTTTCTCAAGCCAAAGCAGGTGACACATATCGAAAACCATCGTTACCGGCAAAGGAAGCGGTTAAGGATTATCTGCGTAAGCTTTACTACCTGCAGAAGCAATACTACATGGACAAAGGATATTATGCCAAGAGCTTAAAACAACTTGGGGCTAAACCATATTTAGTTGATGGACGAAAACTCCCAATACTATTCCAACATACCAGCCAAACTTACCTCATCAGCATCAAGCCGGACCTGAAGCTGCCATCGCTTCATATCCGCGAAGATGGACTTATCTGGGAAAAGTAAAGCTCCTATTCATCCACAACATAAAATGAAACGCCCCCGATTGAGGGGGCGTTCATCTTGGGCTGTTAGGGGAGTAAATGGAGGAGCTATTTTAGCCTTGCAACAAGCGAGGCGATGTGTTTCCCTTGGAATCGTGCGCCTTCCAGCTCGTTTTCCGAGGGCATTCTGCTGCCATCACCACCTGTGATGGTGGAGGCACCATAGGGGGAACCACCGGTAATGGCAGATATATCCGTTTGTCCTGCAAAGGAATATGGCATGCCCGCAATTAGCATCCCATGATGCAGAAGTACGGTATGGAAACTGAGGATGGTGGATTCTTGTCCACCGTGTTGGGTAGCGCTGGAGGTGAACACCCCGCCAATCTTGCCGATAAGTGCACCCTTTGCCCAAAGTCCGCCCGTGGCATCCAGGAAGGCTTTCATCTGCGCAGTCATGTTGCCAAACCGGGTTGGACTGCCGAAAATAATGGCATCATATTCTGCAAGTTCATCAACTGTAGCAATAGGAACATCGGCGAATGCTTTCTGTGCTTCCAAAGCACCCATCATGCCCAGAATTTCCGGGCTTAAGGTTTCGGGAACCCGTTTTATGCTTACTTCAATACCATCTATCTGTTTGGCACCTTCTGCTACGGCTTTCGCCATTTGGTAGATGTGCCCATAGGTCGAGTAAAAGAGTACGAGTAGTTTCATCTATATTCTCCTGATTATCACATATGTTTTAGCGATATATTAATCAGGATATCCTACTGCGCAAGTGGGATTATTTAAGCATGGATGTTAAGGTGGCGATAAACTCCTCTATGTGTTCCTCGCGGGTATTAAAGCTGCACATCAGGCGAACTTCGTTTAGGGCTTCATTCCAAGTGTAGAACAGATATCTTTCCTGTAAGGGGGCAATCAGTTCGGGAGGAATAATGGCAAAGAGAGCATTCACATAAACTTTTTGGGTTATTCTTACCTTGGGCAGTTCTGCCAGACGGGCAGCAAGCAGCTTAGCCATTTGGTTGGCATGGGTAGCGTTGCTTTTCCACAAATCATCCTGCAGGTAGGCTTTGAATTGTGCAGCGATGAAGCGCATTTTACTGAATAGCTGTGTTGCCTGTTTGCGGAAGAAACGCATGTCACGGGTAAGCTGTGGGCAGAAACTGATAATGGCTTCCCCAAACAGCATCCCGTTCTTGGTTCCGCCAAAGCTAACGATATCCGCTCCTACATCCTTGGTCATTTGTTGCAGGCTACAGCCCAGAGCCACGGCAGCATTTGCCAAGCGGGCACCATCTATGTGCAGCAGCATGTTATGGGCATGCGCAAATTCTGCCAGGGCTTTCAGCTCTTCCAAGCTATATAAGGTGCCATACTCCGTACTTTGTGAGATGGATATGATTTTGAACTGAGAGTGATGCTGGTCTCTATCGCCCATCAAGCGAGGTGCTATCAATTGCGGAGTGAGCTTGCCATCGGGGGTGTCAATTGGGCTCAGGCGAGCTTGGGTAAACTTCTGCACCGCACCGCATTCGTCCACATTGATGTGTGAAGTGGAGGCGCAGATTACGGCATTGAAGGATTGCATCAACGACTGCAGGGAAAGCACGTTTGCCCCTGTGCCTGTTAACACGAACCACGCTTCGCAATCTCCCCCGAAAAGGGTTTCGATGCTGCGCAACACTTCCAAAGTTAGGGGGTCATCCCCATATGCTGCACAATAGCCGTCATTAGCCTTGGCGATGGCCTCCAGCATGACAGGATGGATGCCACTATGGTTATCCGAACCGAAACTTATCTCAAACATCTGTAACCTCTTTTATAGCTTTCTTCGCCCTTACTTCAAGCGGAGTAGAATCTTGTTTATCTATCTTTCTTTGCAGGCGTTCCATGCGCAGCTCCACTGCTGCTACTTTCTTGGTATCCACAATGTGCCTGCTCATCAGGTAGTTATGCAGTTTGGTGGCGGTTGCCAATGCTTCCGCATATTGTTTAAACTTGTTTTCCTGCAGCATGCATAGTTCCAGCATGGCATTTGGGCAATCCAGGTCTGCCGCAATCTGAAAGCAATCCAGGGCAGAATCCCAATCTTGCTCTTTTTTATACAACATGCCCAAGTCCCGCGTGACATCCTTGTTTATCATGCTTGCCGTTAGCATATCCAGTAGGATACGCTTTGCCACTTCGGGTTTTTCCTGGCTCTTATACAGCATCGCCAGTGCATGGTAGTCTATGCGGATATCCATGCCATGAGCGGGAGGATAGCCCACACTGTCGCAGATGAGGGTGAAGAGGGCAGCGGTGTGCAAAATGTCGTGATGATTGTGGATAAAGATACGCCGCACCAGTTCAGGATCGCCATTCACCAGATATTGGAAGTAGGTTTGGGGTATCTCGCTACCTTCAATATCAAGTTCCTTATCTCGAATATGCCCCAGCACATAGAACTCAATGGTCTCCAAAGCACAGGATGGCAGCTTGTTCTTCCATAAACGGCGGGCAATATGCAGCAGGTCAAGATGCTCCATGCTGCGCAGGTTTAGCCATATTTGGTGATATAACAGGCGGGATTCCAGCACTGGTACATCGAAGGTCTTGCCATTAAAGGTGATGAGCAGGGATTTGCTCTGTAGTAACTCAATCAAACGGTCAAAAGAGCTTATTTCCGCTTCCGGTTCAGGAAGAAAGATTTGCTCCACCACAAAGCTGCCATGTTCATAATAACCCAAGCCAATCATGAAGGCAAGAGTCTCACCCCGTCCCAATCCCGTGGTTTCCAAATCCAGCACCAGAATATCCTCCATACTACGGTTCTGAAGGGTATCCAAGCCTGCCCAATTGAGCAATACTTCCGGCATACTATGCGGATAGAGGGGCAGCTTGTCTATCTCGGTCTCCATGGGATATGTTTTCCGGGTGAAGAAATACGGATCTTCCGCATGAGACGAGAACTCCCCCTGCATGGTTAGGGCAAGTGCTTCATGCAGCATGTCGCGCAGCTCGGTGGCATACCTGTTTTTGTCGCTATTCATATCCTGTGTCATAGGTTCATCCTTTTACAAGGGCAGAATGGTGGCAATACTTTTCTGAACAATTCCTGCCCTACTAACGAAAAAAGCCTGCATAACGCAGGCTTAATTGTTGGTACATTGGATGTTTACTGGCTATTTTAGCTTCATAATACGGGCACAGCGAGTGTTTCCATTTTGCTCTGCTTTCAAGAGGTAGATGCCATCGGCACAGGTTGCCCCACGCATATCTCTGCCATCCCAGCTTATTTTGTTTCCCGGAGTGGTGGTAAGCTGTCTCACTTGCTGTCCTTTCAGGTTATAGATATTTACCTTCACCAATCCTGCTTTATCGCTTTGGGCTTGGATATTAAGCATATCAGCAAAGGGACTGGGGTAGATGCTAAGCTGTAAGTTTGCCACAGCAGGACTGTTGAAATCTTCGTTGGCAGAGCCATAGCTAAACCAGGTAAGCTCTTCCTTCTGGGTTTCTGTCCAAGCGTTATTGGCATAATCGGACATAATCACCTGAGAAATGTTATGGTGAGTGTCGTAAGTGTACACTTCTTTATAGTATGGTGTCCAGTTTTCGCCAATTTTCTCTTCATCCAGAATGTTTAATAGGTGGTTGTTGCTGCCATCCCAGCTTAAGGTTTCACGTTCACTAAGCACCCAATCCACTCCGTTCCAATCATAGCTGAGAAATTGTTGCGGCATCCCGGGGAAGGAGCGGAGGGATTCTCCGAAGGTTGCAGGATAAAAGGTTGCCATAAACTCGATATTACTTGCAGCATTGCTGGTATCGTTAGGATGATAGCTTGTTTCAGTGCGATAACTTAGCACCCAGTTGGATGAATCTGTGGAAGTATGCTCTGTTTCCAAAACAACTCTTCCCTGATTATCATGCTGGAATTCAGTCCTCCAATATGGAATCTCATCATCCATTGCCCATCCTGCAAGGGACGCCACGTTGTTGTTGGCATAGCCTACACTCAAGCGTAAGAACGGAGTAAGAGTGAAGGTTTGGGGATTGATCATATTCATGGTGTAGCTGGTTAAGCGATTCTGGTTATCATACACTGACTGAGTGGAGCTTACCAATATTGTCATCCCCGGCATATACTGCATATAGGTGTTTAGACCCACCACTCTGCCGGCATTGTTATACTGAAATTCGCTAAACATGGTTTGTTGCCAGGTTTGCCCTTCTCCATCCCATTCAAAATGATATAGGGAGTCGGCATCGTCGGTGTTGGCATTGGGGTAGTGATGACGGTATTTGCTGCTAGCTTCCCACAATCCACCATTCTTGTAGGATTCAATTTGTTCATAAAGGCGATAACCCCTGAAGGCGCTCTCCGGGATGCTGCCACCTTGGGCAGGTTTAAAGATGCTATGGCTTCCGGCAAACGCCAGCAAAGGCAGAACTACACAAATAAAAACGAGCATTGTCCTTCTCATGGGACACCTCCATATTATTGATGAATGTATTCCATGTGGCTTTGGCTAATTTGTCAAGCATTTCTTATTTCAGAGGGCTTGCTTCCATCAATATAAAGCCTCACCCGAAATTGGATATCGTCTAAGCAAAAATTGCATAAGGCAGAATATAAACATTTCTCTGGAAGGATGATCAGTCGACAGGAATATTGCTCTTAAGATTGATTTGAGCTTATTCTTGATTACCTTGCCTGCAGAACTTATCTTGCAGACTATGGCCGGAGCTGTGAGAAAATGAATTGACTTGTGGAGTTTGTATTGCCAAGAAGCCATATCTGCGTAATAGGATGTACCACTTCATGTTACACTCCCCATTATGTACTTGACAAATATATGTAGCCAAATATGTCTGCTTAAGTAATGAAATCATCGCATAACCTATGGCAACTAAATGGAGGAACAAATGAAAACTGCAATACTGATTGGCATCTTGTTCGTATTCGCTACCGGGTTAATAGCTCTAACCAGCTATGGCACATCTGCACCCGTAGCGAACGACACAGTCGATCCGTCACTTTCTATTCTTAGCCCCAACGGCGGCGAAGCTTGGTATATCGGTGATACCAATGATATTACCTAGACAGCATCCGACACCAACCTCTCGCCCAATAGCATCTATCTCTGGTACAGCCTGAATGGGGGTGATGATTACACCAGCATCATCGAGAATACCGTTAATGACGGTATTCATCCCTGGGCTTTGCCCTCCGTGCAGAGTTATAATGCCAAGGTGCGGATCAAGGTGTCGGACAGCTTTGGTAACTTTAACCAAAAAGCCAGCGCCAGTCCTTTTTCCATTACCTATGTTCCACCCCTGCCACCGGATGGTGTAACTGTGGATACCTCAAATGGCGTGGACGCGGTGATAACCTGGGAAGCGGTTACGCAAAACGTCTATCTCAGCCCTCTCACTCCGGATGGCTATATCGTGCTCTATAACGAAACGCCTTACGAAGATGACCAGTTCTATTACTTCCTGGGACGCAGTTATACTACTAATTACACTCATCACGATGTGGCAGAATTCCGGGATCAGATGTTCTACAAGGTTATAGCTTATAAAAACTACCGTGGAGATGTGGACAATGTGATTCAGGCTGCCTTGGCAAATCCTGAAGCCAAAATCAGCTTGGTGGAGCTTAAAGCTGCACTGCATAGCTACAATGTGGGAGCTGAGAAATGAAGTGGATTTATAGCGTATGGGCACTTGAAGTAGCACCTAACCGGGCTGGCGTAAACGGGGCTGCCGAAATCTGTTCGGCAGAGGCAACAGAGTTGCCTACAGAAGCGAGCTCCGCTCGTTGTGGCAAACGGATTTTGCCACCCCATTTTCTCGCTCTGGTATGCACCATGATATTCATTATCTCGACATTTTCGGTATTTGCCGAAACCATCGCCTTACAGAGCTTGGAATCCGGTAACGCCGACACTTGGAGCTACTCTGCAAATCCCACTCCGGACAGCAAACGCATCTGGTGGGGTCCAACTACAGAAGCTATGGGCGGAGCAGCAGCCTATCAAGGCAGCCTCTATTGGGCAGGCTGGGATTTGGACAATGTGGAAAGCACTCTCAGCTTCCAAACCATTACATTGCAAGCCGGATTTACCTACAATGTAAGCTTCTACTACTTCACCAAAAACCTAGCAACCACCAACGACTACTGCCGCTATAGCGTGAAATACGACAACGGCACGAATTGGGATAACTGGGTTACGGTAAATAACAATTCCAATGCATGGACAGCCGTCTCGGTGGATGTTCCTGCTGGCAGCAATTACCTGCGACTGCGCTTATCCAGCAAGTTTGACGGCACCACCAAATATGCACATTGGGACTACGTCAAAGTAGAGAAAACCCCCATCCCCAATGCTGCTCCTGTAGTTTCCAATGTAACAGCCAGCCAGCGCACCGATGGCACCAATCCGGATAGCTGGCCTTCTGGGTGGTACTCCGATTACAACAATCATACCAATGTAAGCTGTAACTGGACTGCCAATGGCTATCGGCTGCCTACCGAGATGGAATGGCAGTTTGCTGCCCAGGGTGGTAATCAGACGCATAACTACACTTTTAGCGGGAGTAATGACCTGAATGCAGTAGGCTGGTATTGGGACAACTGGGGAGCAGCAAACTACAGCACCCACTCAGTTGGAGCATTAACCGCCAATGAGCTCGGCATCTTTGACATGAGCGGCAACGTGTGTGAATGGGTGTGGGATATTTATGGCAGTTATCCCAGCGGAGCGCAGACCGATCCTCACGGAGCTACCAGTGGTTCCGATCGTGTGATTCGCGGCGGTTGCTGGAGTCACCCTGCCGACACCAGCGCCGTTTCCACTCGGTTTTACGACCTCTTCGGAGCGGCCAGCACGGGCAACTATTTAGGCTTCCGCTGTGTCAGGGTTTCCCTTTGATTTTGCAGAGCTACCGTAAACAGGGCTGCCGAAATCTGTTCGGCAGAGGCAACGCAGTTGCCTGTTTGGAAGAGACCTTCGGTCTCTGTGGCAAACGGATTTTGCCACCCCAGTGCTGCCACCCCAGTACTATCACCCCTTCAACCACTTGTATTGATCTGCCAAGATGAATGAACTAAACATCCACTACTGGAGTCACGGACCTCATTACCAGTTCCGTGACTCCATCGTTTTCCTCACCTGGCGTCTGGCTGGTACATTGCCTTCACATATCCTTAAGCAATTCCAGCAACTAAAATCCGCAAAGTACGATAATGAAAATAGCCACGATCTTCAGCGCATCAAGCAGGAAAATACCAGACTGTTCAACTTGTATCAGGAATATGATCAGGGTCTCGCAAAATGCAATGATTCTAGCTTTTCACTAAATGAAGAAAGGCTCGCAAAGATAGTCACCGGTGCGTTTCACTTTCATGATGGTAAAAAGTATGAACTGCACGCCTATTGTGTGATGTCCAATCACATTCATCTGCTGATCAGGGCATTAAAACGTGATAACGAAAACTATTATCATATCGCTGATTTGGTGCGTGCCTTGAAACGCTACAGTGCAACCGAAATCAATAAGCGGCTGGGAAGAAGAGGGATTCTTTGGGATGATTACTACTTTGATAGGATCATCCGGGATGAACAAAACTACAACAATGTAGTAAACTACATCATGATGAATCCCGTGGCAGCAGGATTGGTGGATAGCCCGGAAGAATGGAGGGATAGCTACTGTAAGTTATAAGGCTGCCGAAATCTGTTTGGCTGAGGCAACGGAACTGCCTTCAGAAGCGAGCTTTGCTCGCTGTGGCAAACGGATTTTGCCACCCCAATGCTGGCACTTTAATCCGACCAGCACGAACAACAATATAGGCTCCCGCAGTATCGAAACACTTTGCCACCTTGTCCCCAAATCACTTCGACCCTTCGTTACTCCCTGCCTATTGGGTTACGGTTGAGATGCGGTTGCGATACCCAGCGTTTTGCTGGGAGGCGCAACCGTATCTCAACCGTAACCCAATAGGCAGGGAGTAGGAAAAAGGATAGTGATTGACAAAAGCCATTGAATCAGGAAAGTGGCGTAAACTGCCAAAAATGGGCAGAGATGGCTATTTATCAGCAAGATAAGGATACCGAATGAAGCAAGAATTTATACGCAACTTCTGCATCGTTGCGCACATTGACCATGGAAAATCCACCCTCGCAGACCGTTTTCTAGAGGTTACTCATGTAATCGGAAAGGGAGCGGAAGTTGCTCAGGTGCTGGATAGTATGGATTTGGAGCGTGAAAAAGGCATAACCATAAAAAGCCATGCCGTGCGAATGGTGCATAACTATAATGGTCAGGATTATGTGCTAAACTTGATAGACACTCCCGGGCACGTGGATTTTTCTTATGAAGTTTCCCGCGCATTGGCTTCCTGTGAAGGAGCCATCCTGTTGGTGGACGCTTCTCAGGGAATTGAAGCGCAGACCATGAGCAACCTGTATCTGGCGCTGGAGAATAATCTGGAACTACTACCCGCCATGAACAAGATAGATCTGATTAAGGCAGATGTGGAAGGAACAGAACATGACTTGGTGGAGATATTAGGCTGCATGCCGGAAGATATCAAGCGGGTAAGTGCAAAGGCAGGGATTGGTATTGAAGAGCTGCTGGATGCAGTGGTAACAACGCTTCCTGCTCCTAAAGGCAAAGATGATGCCCCACCCAAAGCCCTCATTTTCGATTCATACTTCGATATGTATCGCGGGGTGGTGGTGCTTGTGCGTCTCTTCGACGGCAGTTTAAAAAAGGGGGACAAGATTAAGCTGTTCTCCAACGGTAAAGAATATGACATCGAAGAGATTGGTTATCTGGGTTTGAAGTTCCAGCCCCAGAGTCAGCTAACCTGCGGAGAAGCGGGATACATCATCGCCAATATCAAGGAAGTTGCTGATGCCCGAGTTGGTGATACAATTACCCTTGCCAAAGGTGGATGTACAGAATCGCTGCCGGGGTTTATGGAGCCCAAGCCGATGGTTTATAGCGGGATTTTCCCCATCAACGGGGAGGATTATGAAGGTTTGGTGGAGTCCATCGCCAAACTGAAACTGAATGATGCTTCATTGGTGTATGAAAAAGAAAGCTCAGCCGCTTTGGGCTATGGCTTCCGCTGTGGCTTCCTGGGGATGCTGCATCTGGAGATAGTTAAAGAGCGCATGATGCGCGAATATAACATCCCTATCATCGCCACCACACCCAGTGTGCGCTTCCTGATGAAGCTGAAGAATGGGGAAGACATCGTGGTGAATAACCCCATAGATTTCCCCGATCCGAACCACATTGACAGCATTCTGGAACCATTTATGGAAACAGAGATTATCGTTCCTACGGACTATATCGGCAACATCATGAAGCTGGCTCAGGAACGCCGTGGCATTCAAAAGAACATCCAATACATAGATGAAAAGAGGGTGGCTCTGCACTATGAAATGCCCTTGATAGAGATTATCTTCGACTTTTATGATAAGCTAAAAACCGTAAGCCGGGGTTATGCCTCCTTAGACTATGCATTCAAAGATTACCGTCCCTCCCAGGTGGTTAAAGTGGATATTCTGATAAATGGCGAGAAGGTGGATGCCATGAGCTTCATCTGCCACCAGGATAAAGCATACAACTGGGGTAAGAGCGTTACGCAAACCCTGTCCGAAGTTATCCCCAGGCACCTGTTCAAGATAGCATTGCAAGCATCCATCGGGGCAAAAATTATAGCCCGCAGCACAATCAACCCCATGCGCAAGGATGTGCTCGCCAAGTGTTATGGTGGTGACGTATCACGGAAACGTAAGCTGTTGGATAAGCAAAAGGAAGGAAAGAAAAAGATGAAGGAAATTGGTTCTGTAACCGTTCCTCAGGAAGCCTTCCTAGCTGTGTTGAAGGCGGATAGAGAGTAGGAAACATGCTCCGCAAGCTGCCGTTTTTCTTACTGCTGGCGATGATGATACCGCTGACAGGAGTGAATATCGGCAGAATAAGTTTTAGTGGTGTGGATGCGCCTGAAATTCCCAAGCTGCAGAAAGCCAGTGGACTTGTTTTAAACCAGCCCTATAAACCGGAGGATAGTGCTGCAGCAATAACAGGACTATATGCCTACTTCTTTGCTCAAGGGCAATACTATATGTTCATTCCGGCACCGGAGCTGTTGCCTATCGACGAACAAAGCATGGAAATCAGCTTTAGCATAAAGGAGATACACTCCTCCGAAGCTGTGAAGATACGTTTAGGGGGAATTCAGTATTTCAGTGAAGCCAAACTGCGGCAAATCCTGTTGCTGCCAGAGGATAAAGAATACCGATTGCAGCAAATACCGGGGATAATGCAGCAGATATTGGATTTGTATAACAGCAGAAGCTATCTGTTTACCAAAGTTCAAATTGATTCACTTGTGCAAGATGGCGGTTTTACGGCATATATCGGCATCTCGGAAGGTAAACCACTGCGGGTTAAAGAATACATCTTCCGTGGCAATAAGACCACCAGAGATAGGACATTATTAAAGCTCTCCGGTTTATCACGCACCAAGATGATAACTCCGGAAGTGCTTACTCAAGCCGAGGAAAACATCCGCCGAAAGAGCTATATAAAGGACTGCTTGATTGAGCCCATCGACGATAATAGCCTCCTGATTCGCATTGAAGAAAACCGCATGACGCTGATGGAAGGTGTGTTTGGCATGAGTAAGAAGGATGAAAAGCTGCAACTCTCGGGACAGATTAGGCTGCAGTTTCTTAATCTTTGGGGTAGCGACAGAGGGATAAATCTGTGGTGGAAACAGGTTCCCAAACTCAAAAAAGAGCTTAGCCTTAGTTACCATGAATCGGGCATAGCAAGCATCCCGGTGGAAGCTGATGTGGCACTATTACGTAACGAGCAGGATTCCACCTGGGTGCAGAGTCACGCTTCCCTAGAGGTATATTACCGTATGCTGCATCAAAGGCTTGGCTTGGAACTTGTGTTGGAAAGCATCAACCCGGGACCAAGGCGTCCGGCTACAATAAGCAAAAGTAACGCTAACAGTGTTGGTGCATTTTGGGATTACACTAAAGTGGAAGGTGGATATAATCCTGTCCGAGGATTTCAGTTTAACCTGCTGTATCGTTACAAGAATGGCGCAGATGATAAACTACACGCAGCCATGGAAGCAGGAACGAAATGGTATCTGCCGTTGGGCAAAAGATTTGTGGCGCATGCAGGAGTGCAGATTAGAAACTTGGATAATCCTCATGCTACAGCTTGGGAACAGTATAAGATGGGCGGATATGGCAGTTTGCGAGGATATCATGAGGATGAGTTCAGCAGCTACCGTGTGGGATGGACAAGTTACGAGCTTCGGTATCGTCTGAATCCAGATTCCAGAATATATGCATTCTTTGACCAAGGCTTTTTAGGGAAGGCAGATAACAAACTGAAAACAGATATCTACGGTTTGGGCGGGGGGATAAAGCTGAAGACCCGCTTGGGTATTATGGGTTTGGAGTATGGGTTGGGATATCGCGATAAACGCTTTAGCAGAGTAGGTTTGGGCATGGTGCATGCAGGCTTGGACCTCGCTCTGTGAAAAAAAAACTTGCCAAGAATGTAGGCTTGTTAAACAGTGTTCCAATCTTACGTAGTATATAGATGTGACTAAGGACTGTGTGAAGGATTGCAAAGGTTTCAGCGCCTTGCGCCTTCAAATAGAACATCGGCAAAGTTTTTTATATCTTGCCAAAAACCAAAAACCAAAAATAAACAAAACCTAAGTGACCCCTACAAAGGGAATTTACTTATGGAGGAAAAACAATGAAAAAAGCTATCTTGATCGCCTTACTCGCTATGATGCTCATCAGCGTCGTGCTTACTGCTTGCAAACCCAAAGTGGAAGAGCCCGCAGAAGAAACAGCACCAGTCGAAGAAGTTGCTCCAGTAGATACAGCCGCCGCAGCTGCTCCCGCAGCCGACGCTCCTGCTGCTCCTGCTGCTCCTGCCGGCAAATAAGCAAAGCTGAAAAACAAATTAGCGCAGTCCTTAAAAAACGGGTATCTTTGGATACCCGTTTTTTTTACCCCAGCATTTTAATCCCCGCTTGACAAAAACCCCCTCCCCAAAGCAATTACCCTATCTTGATGAACAAAGGTTGGATAATGAAACAAATATCAACAGACCTTGCTAACCTCTCCGAGGTGTTTACCTCACTCTTTGCCGCGCAAGACGTGGCAGCCGCACAAACAAACTTTCTCAAACAGCTTTCCCTTAGCATGCACTCATTCTACCAAGGCAAGATGCAGACCCTTCCCAAAGCCGGAATATGGGGCTTTAACTGGTTCAATGTGTGGTACACCCCCGGTGTGTCCGCGGTATCCACCTCCATCAGGGACAACCTGCAAAGCTCATACAGCCTATCCAATCGAGCCAACCTTGTTGCTGTGGTAAGCGACTCCACCCGGGTATTGGGTGATGGAGATTGCGGTAAAGCCGGAGGATTGGGAGTTATGGAAGGCAAGGCAATGCTGATGAAGTATCTTGGTGCCTGCGATGCCATTGCGCTCTGCATGGACAGCCGTGACGACCAAGGTAAGCCCCAGGCGCAGAAGATTATTGACTTTGTGAAGATGCTCCAGCCAAGTGTGGGAGCTGTGAACCTAGAGGATATCTCCCAGCCCAATTGTTACCGGGTGCTGGATGAGCTACGTGAAGCATGTGATATTCCGGTGTGGCACGACGATGCTCAAGGTACTGCCTCAGTTACTTTGGCGGGGATGATAAATGCCCTGAAGTTAGCCGGTAAAAAACTTAGTGAGGTCAGCTGTGTGCTATATGGTGCAGGTGCTTCCAATACCACCATTGCCAGCTTCCTGCTACAGAGCGGCATGGATCCTGCCCGGCTGATTATGTTCGACAGCAAGGGTGCTCTTCACCTCCAGCGCAAGGATATTGCCGAGGATTCGAGCAAGTATAAACAGTGGGCTTTGGCAAAAGTATCCAACCCCAAGTGTATAGACAGCATGGATCTTGCCATGCAAGATGCGGATGTATTGATTGCACTTTCCACCCCCGGACCGCATACCATAAAACCGGAGTGGATTAGCAAGATGGCTGCGAAATCCATTGTGTTTACCTGTGCCAATCCCGTTCCGGAGATCTATCCTTACGACGCCAAAGCTGCCGGAGCCTTCATTGTTGCCACCGGCAGAGGTGATTTCCCCAATCAGATCAACAATTCCTGTGGTTTCCCCGGCATCTTGAAAGGCGCATTATGTGTACAGGCTTCCAAGATTACTGATAGCATGGCTATTGCCGCAGCCCACTCGCTTGCCGCATATGCGGAAAGACGTGGCATAACCCCCGACAACATTGTTCCCAAGATGGACGAAGCTGATGTATTTGCCCACGAAGCTGCAGATGTGGCAATGCAGGCAATTGCCGATGGAGTGGCAAGGCATCCGCTTAGCAGAGAGCAGGTGTTCACCACCGTTAAGATCGATATTGACAATACCCGTGCCTTATGCCACAAGATGATGGATGACGGTTTCATCGCTTCACCCCCGCAGGAACTGATAGACCAAGCTATGCAGCATACCATCGCCAAGTTCGGCAAATAGCTTTCGGGAGGCAAGCATCAAGCTGAATCGCAGCGGCAAAATACTCCTATATCTGGTTAAGCTTGGAATCAGCGCATACATTCTGTGGCGCATTGCCGGCAAGATAGATTTCAGTGGAGCTCTCCACGATATCATGGCGATGACTCCTATGTTGATTGTGCTACTAATTCTCTTAACTGCCCTGCGCCACCTATTACAGATTATCAATTGGGGCAGTGCCCTGCGGATAAACCCCGCCTATGTGCCGGATAAAGCCCAAGTATTTAGTTCCTACATGATTGGTTTGCCCCTTCGTTTCGCCATGCCCGGTGGTCATGCTGCCATGGGTAAGATATTCTTCATCAGCAACAGTAGCCGTAGCGCATCTTTCTGGAGCACAGTTCTGGAGCGGAGTTATATGAGCTGGGGAACTTGGACTCTTGCTGCTATTGCAGCACTGCTGTATTACCCCAATATGAACAGGATATTAGGCTTGGGGATATTGCTTGTATGCCTGCTGCTGCCTGTAATAGTGTATCTGGTTCTTGGCAGCAGAAAAAATTGGCGCTATCTGCAAGCTCCTTTCGCCAAACTGGCTCCGCGCATGATGAGTGTGCAAATAGCAGCCAACTTCGTAACGTATCTGCAATACTGGTTGATTCTTAGTTCTTTTGTCCCGCTTGGCTGGTGGCAAAGCACCATCCGCATGGCTTTAACTCAGTTCTCAAACTCCATTCCCATCACCTTTGCCGGTTTGGGGCTACGGGAAAGTTTTGCCATTCACTTCCTGAAAACTGCGGGCATCAGCGCAGAGCAGGCGGTTTCCGCCACGCTTAGTCTCTTCCTCATTCAGGATGTGCTTACTGCCGTGATTGGCACAGGTTATCTGCTAAGAGCCAAGAAACAATAGCTCTGCTATACCCAAATTCCTTTGGCACTCAGTGCTATCTTGATTTTCTCCATTAGCGAAGTCTGAACCATCCGTAAATCCGGATTGTTAACGTGCGCATAAACATCGAAACTTATCTCTGTGGCGTTGGCAGAACTAACGGAAACTGATGCAGCCGGCTCGGTTAACACCTTATCCTCTGTGCCGATAACAGCCAGCAGAAGTTCACGCACCATAGGGATGTCAGTGGCTCCCGGAACAACAATACTCAGCTCCACCCTGCGTGTGGGCATGGCGGTGAAGTTCGTGATGGAATCACCGGATAGTTTGGCATTGGGGACAATAATCTTTCGGTTGTCACTGGTTAAAATCACGCTGTGGAACACGCCAATATCGTGCACTTTACCCGTTACACCGGCAGCGCTGATGGAATCACCAAGCTTGAAGGGCTTCATGATGATAAGCATCACTCCGGCGGCAAAGTTTGATAGGGATCCTTGTAGTGCCATACCAACTGCCAAACCGGCAGCACCAACTATGGCGATGAATGAAGTGGTCTGCACTCCCAGCTTGCCGATTGCGGCGATAACCACAAAGATTAACAAAATGGCATACACCACGTTGCACACAAAACCTACCAAGGAGGCATCCACTTTGCTGCGGGTCATAACCTTGCGTAACATTTCGGCAATAAGTTTTGCCACCCATTTACCAACCAGATAAATCAGGATGGCTGCAAGCAACTTAAAACCGTAGCTAATAATTACAGGAACCGCTTTCTCCGCCATTCCTGCCCATGCAGAGGGATCGACCATTGTACTGTCCGGCATAGTAAACTCCTTACTCCGTATTGTTTATGACAATGTAGATAAGCTAACGACTCTTAGGTTTTTGTCAAGTATCATTACATAATCATTACATGTTTATTACGGATGAAACATGCAATGATTATGCAATGATCAAGTAACTCATGCAAGGCACGTATGATTAGGGATAAAACGAAGGGGCGAACCAAGCGGCTCGCCCCCTGCATGATGAAGCTATTGCCAGCCCCCTAAGCAGGCAAGTAGCTCCGACTCCTCAAGTCATTTCATCATTACTATCTTTTGGGTATTGCTATACTCTCCGGCACGGAACTTCACAAAATAAACACCGGAGCTTAGGGATTGAGCAGAGTCATCCTTGCCATTCCACACCACTTTATGGCTTCCGGCATCCATTACAGAGTTCTGTAAAACCCTCACTCTTTGTCCCTTCACGTTATACACTTCCATGCTAACATGCTTGGGAGCGGCAAGAGAATAGGCAAGGTTGATTTCGGGATTGAAGGGATTGGGGTATGCAGGCAGCAATTCCGTGTGCAGAACAGGGCTGTTCTCATCATTATTGGCGGTGGTTGTGCTGATATTTATATCATCCACCAGCAGAATGAACTGCATGGGATCGCTGAAGCATCTGAAGCCTAAGAAATATACTCCATCAGCAGGCGGGACAATGTTAGCTACGGCATTGGTGTAGGCAGTGGGGGACACGATGTTATCGTTATAGAACAAGCTGTTGGTCATCGCTTCGGGCGTCGGGAGCAAGCCCCACTTAAGTTCCAGCTTTTCCACACAGGGATCGCCGGGGAACTCGATGGACTTATACCAGAATGATACACGATAGCTCTGCCCGCCGTTTAGTTCCATGGGTGGCAGATACATCCAGTCGTTATGCACGGTCATAAAGCTAAAGCCCATATGGACAGCTTTGGTGCCGCTGTGGGCGTTTTGGGAGGATGTGCTGTTGGCGATGGTGGTCCAATATGCGGTATCGTTATCCAGATTATCCAGCTCGAAGCCCAGAGGGATGTCGCCCACGGCAGTGCCTTCAAAGCCTTCATTATACGAAGAGGCAGAGGTGATGGTGACCGTGGGGTCGGGCATGGTGGTAAATGTCCAAACCGGGCAGTTGGCGGCTTCGCCATTGGCATTGTAGGGAACTAGCTTCCAATTGTAGGTGGTGTTGTAGTTTAATGCCTGATCAAAAGCCAAATCACCTATCAAACCAAGATCTTGATTGTTAACCATGTTGAAGCTGCCGTTGGTGCCAAAATACAGCTTGTAGCCTGTGGGGTCACCGCCACCGCTGGACCATTGCATCTTGGTTATCAGCTTCTTGCCCACATAATCGATGCGGATATTATTGGCAGTGTTGGAAGGATAAACTGCAGTTGCAGGATTAGGGGTTCCACCCTGCACTTCCCAACCGATATCATCCAGATAAACAGCATAGTTCTCTCCACCGCCCAAGCCATGCTTGAAAGCGATGAAGTGCGCAGTAACGGAGGGAGCAAAGTTATAACTGAAATGCTGGTAGTTCTCAGTGAGGTTGAGGGTCTGCACGGCAGTAAAGGTATCTGCATTGGTGGGGTCTGTCATATAACCCAGTATCATGGTGTCTGTGGCAACACCCCAACTGCTCTTGGCATAAAAGCTGAGACTGTTGGCGGAGAGATTGGTGAGAGCAGGGCTTACCAGGATAAGCTCCACATTAAGAGTATCCTCTGCTGAATTGAATATCTTGATGAAGTTTGAGCCGGAATAGGCATCGAAGGAAGAGGTTTTTACGAACACACCGCTATATTGGTTGCTGGCTTCCACGATGCTGGACCAGTGGGTAGGCATGGCAGTTGATTCATCAAAGTTCTGGAATAAGCTGCTGTACATATTGTATGCCGAACCGCTGAGGTTGATAGTGTTGTTCCCGCTGAATGTGCCGTTGATGTTAAAACTTAAGGATCCGTTTAACACACCGGCACTAACAGGACTGAAAGTGATGGGAACACTTACGGTCTGGGAAGGATTAATCGTGGGTGGAGTGGGGCAACTGAAGGGACCCACTGCGGTAACACCGCTGAAACTAAGGGGGCTGCTGCCTAAGTTGCTGATGCTTATGGAATGGTTACTTGTGGTATTAACCCCAATTTCAGGGAAGCTGTATGAGGAAGCACTGAGGGAGATGACAGCATTGGAACTGATCTCCTCGATAAGCAGGTCATCCAGCAGGGCACCATATGCGTATAGGCTGCCATCGGTCACATCACGCCAGCGAAGATACACCGTTTGACCGGCATATTGGTTCAAATCCACCACAAATTGGTTGTATGCATTCTGGTATGAGGGAGCGGAGAGCACGCCTAATACTGTCCAGCTCTGACCAAGGTTTGCGGAAATCTCGAAGTATGTGCTGTCATGCTGCACAATCCTATCTGGTAAATCGTCACAATCTGCCCAATAGAAATGAACCCGGACAGGATTTGCGGGAAGCTGGATGCGGGGAGTGCGCAAGCTGGCATGGTCGGTGTGATAATAATTCACCTTGGCGCATGCTTCTCCGGTATTGGGATATAAGGCTCTGCTCCATGCAGTGGAGTTCGCTATCCAGCCCTGAGGTGGAAACATGGTTTCCTCGAAGCTTTGGCTATATGGGAAGGTGGTTACAAGCCCCTCAGTGCTGAAGTTCCAAACCGGGCTTAGTGAGAAGGCATTGCCATTGAGTGCTTTTACTTGCCAGTAGTATGTGGTGTTGGCTTGTAAGGGGGTTGTGGGGGTGTATTGATAGTTGCCTGCTCCGTTCACTGCAGTATAGGGAAGGGGGGTAAGCTGAGTGGGGGAAGTGCCAAGCAGTACTTGATAGCCGGCAGTGTTGCTACCCAGAGTGAAGCCGAAGGATGCATTAAGAGATACACCTGATGCACCTGTAGCCGGATTGGGGTTAGCGGGAGTTGCCGGGTCGTTGGATGAATAGTAGTAACGCAGATTAGGCAACGCTAAAGGCCAGGGAGCAAAGCCTGCTGTGGTGGGGAAAGAGGTATCACTACCGCTGCATTTGATAACTCCGGAGTTGCAATCGGTGGAGTACCAGTTGGTGTTATAGTTAGAAACACCAGAGCGGTTCTCCCAAAGTACAATCAAGTTTCCTGTTCCGGAGTAGTTAAAGTCTGTTATATCAATCTCGGTCCACCCGGTAACAGTGGTGAGGCTGCCATTAAACACCTGTGTGAAACCGTTGCTGGTAGGCTCATCATAGTTGTTGTTGGCAAAGGTGGCAGCAGGAGATTCTTTTAAGAATATCTTCTGGTTAGGCATGGTTACATTAGTGCTGTTGATATGGTTGAAGGCAAGCTTGGTGATGGTTCTTGCTACGCCAAAGGATGCAGCCGGATAAATAGCTTCCGACCATGCATAGTTCCACAGCGCATAGCTGGGGAGGTTGGAGGACACAGTGCCGGTGCCAATTTCGCCATAGGACTGGGCAAAGACCCAGAGCCAAGCGCATAACATTATTATGGCTATGAGGATGCGTTTCATTATTGCTCCTTGTTTATGTTTATAAATAGACCATTTAGGAAGGTATCGATGGTGTGGTTCACCAACACCTCATGCTCCTTCCAGATAAAACCTGAACGAATCGTAAGCAGGGTGGTTAGCCCAAAGACCACTGTCCATATTGACTGCACGGCAATATTCGGGTTCGGAACGCGCACCAGTTTTGCAGTTATGCAGCGCTCCACCAGGATTTTGAGGTGGCTATACACCTGTTGCCCATGTGAGCCTGAGCTATCATACGATTCTCCGGCTTCAAACAACTGCACCATCAGCTTATAATAATCCGGCTTGGAAAGTCCATTATGCACGAATAGCATCATATAAGCACGCAGACTTGCCCTGGGGCATACATTCTGTTCCTGCATCACTTCTTCTGCCTGCATAATGAAGTCGGTGTAATAATCCTGAATCAAAGCTGAGAGCAAATCCCGTTTATTTTCGAAATACAGATATATGGTAGTGGGAGAATAACCGATACAGGTGGCGATCTTACGCATAGACACGTGCAACACCCCCTGCGCCAAGAATAATTCCTGCGCAGCCTGTAGTATCTTGTTTCTAACTTCGGAATTCGTCAATTTCTCCATTTGGGTACCTCACTTAACAGTGTTAAGTTTGCCGTACCCCCATATATGTCAAGCATTTTCCGATTGCTTAAAAGATTTTCCTTGACTGCCTATCCCTGTGTTTTTAGATTTGGAATATTAATAAATATCATCCGTTTTGGGAGGTTCAAATGTTCTTAAGCGGTGCACAACTGAGAGAAGTGTTCCAGAAAGCCAAACAGCAACGCTTCGGCATCATCGCATCCAATGTTGTTTTCGATACGCAGATTCGCGCCATCGTGCAAGGCTACGCAGCCGTAAACTCTGATGGACTAATGCAAATGAGTGCCGGTGCATGTAAGTATGCTGCCGGTGCATCCCAAGATATGTATGCCGGAGCAAGGTTAATCTCTGCCATGATTCAAACCTTTGCTGCGCAGTTCCCCAAAAGCGGGGTTGGCTTACACATCGATCACGCTACCCCCAATTACTTCGATTTCATCAAGTTCTGCGTGGAGAATAAGCTCGTAACTTCTGTGATGATTGATGCCTCCAAGGAGAACCTGGAAGAAAACATCCGCATCACCAAAGAGGTGGTTGACCTGGCGCACAAACATGGCATCATCGTGGAAGGTGAAATCGGGCACATCAAGGGAACAGAGGACGAGATAGTGTCGGACACCGAGCTATACACTAAGCCCGAAGAAGCTTTGGAATTCGTTAAACGCACCAATGTTGATCTCTTTGCTGCCTCCGTGGGTACCAACCACGGTGTGTCCAAGGGTGAAAATATCGTGCTACGTCTGGATTTGATTAAGGAAATTGACGACCTGCTGATAAAGAACGGAGTGGAGCGCGGTTTGGTGCTACACGGTGCCTCCGGCTTAACCGACCAACAGCAGATAACCGCCATCGCCAACGGCGTGGTGAAGATAAATAAAGATACCCACTATCAGATGGATATGGCTGTGGCTACTCAAGCTTTCTGGGAGAAGGAAAAGTATGCCATCGTATGCCCACCTGACATAGAACCCGCTTCCTACATTCCCAACAAAAGCAAGTTCGACCCTCGCAAGTGGCTGGTAAAAGGCGAAGAAGCCATGCAAAACACGGTGATGGGCTTCTGCAAGGTAACCGGAAGCGCAAATAACAGCATTCTGCTATAAGGAGATATAAGATGACAAACATTGCAATTAACGGTTTCGGGCGTATCGGACGCCTGGTTATGCGCGTAATCGCTAACAGCCATCCGGAATTGAATGTGGTGGCAATAAATGATTTAACTGACCCCAAGGCCCTTGCCTATCTGTTCAGATATGACAGTGTGCACAAGATTTATCCCGGTGAGGTTAGCCACACCGAGGATTCTATCGTGATAAATGGCAAGAAGATTCGCATCTTTGCGGAGAAAGACCCGGAAAGCCTTCCCTGGAAGGACTTGGGTGTGGAGCTGGTGGTGGAAGCAACGGGGCTGTTTACCTCAAAAGAGAAAGCCTCCAAACACCTCAAAGCCGGTGCTAAAAAGGTGCTGCTCACCGCTCCCGCCAAGGACGATATTGACGCTACCATCGTGATGGGTGTGAACCACCAAAATCTTAAACCTACGGACCTGATAGTCTCCAATGCCTCGTGCACCACCAACTGTCTCGCTCCCGTGGCTAAGGTGTTGCAAGACAAATTTGGTATTGTGAACGGACTTATGACCACCATCCACAGCTATACCAACGACCAACGGATTCTGGATCTTCCCCACAGCGATCTACGCCGTGCCAGAGCTGCTGCCATGAGCATGATTCCCACCTCCACCGGTGCTGCTAAGGCAATCGGTCTGGTTATCCCGGAGCTTAAGGGTAAGCTGGATGGTGTTGCTATCCGCGTTCCCACTCCCGATGGTTCACTTGTGGATTTGTGCGTGAATCTGGAGAAGGAAGTTAGCAAAGAGGACATCAATGCTGCCATGAAAGAAGCCTCTGAGACCTATCTGAAAGGCTTCCTGCAATATTCAACCGATCCCATCGTGTCCATAGATATCGTGGGTAATGCCTATTCTTCCATCTTCGATGCCCCCACCACTTATGCCAAAGGCAAACTGGTGAAGGTATTTAGCTGGTATGATAACGAGTTCGGCTATTCCAACCGCGTGGTTGACCTGCTGGAATATATGAGCAAGATTTAGGCTTAAACCGATATATTGAACGATAACAGCCCGCCTTTGATGCGGGCTTTTCTTTTGTCTTTTTGCGTGGTTTTTTCTTTAGCTCTTCCCTGCTATCATTGCATAATCATTGCATACTCATTACGGATGAAACATGCAATGATTATGCAATGATCATGCAATGATTCCAAAAGAGCACCTCGAAAAACGAGATCCCGAGAGGAAAGAAGCAGTACAGACATCAGTTAGCATCAAAAAGAGCTATGGCTGTACTGCTTTGTATGTACAATTGTTTTGTAGGTTACTTCAGCATAAGCATTTTTGCTGTAATGGACTTTCCTTCAGTTTGTATGCGGGAGAAATAGATGCCGGAGGATACCTTGTTACCATTATCATCCGCACCATTCCACACTACCCGGTGAGTGCCACTTAACACGGTTCCGTTTACCAATGTTCTCACAAGCTGTCCCTTGGTATTGTATATACTTAAGAGAACTTTGGCATCCTTGGGAACAGAATAACTAATCGTGGTCTCAGGATTAAAGGGATTGGGGTAAATCGTAAGTGATAGGGTTGGGGTAGTGGGAAGCAGTTCATCGTGTAATCCCGATCCTCCATGCCATTCGTAAGCTCCCATATCTATCTGAGTACCATAAATACGGGAATTCCCTGCAAGATCATACACTGGAAACTGGTACCAATCAGGAAGGTTGAACATGCTTAAGTGGGTAGTTCCAGAATCTATACATGGGGAAATATCACTTAAGCTAAAAGGATTGTCGGTAGACGCATCATGGAAGTTTGGGGAAGCATCAATGTTGTTGCCATACCACTCAATAGTATTACTCGGACTTAAGTTGTTTATGGTGTCCCAGGTTGTCTCACCGGGTCCAATAAGTGAATTCAGGAGCCTAAGTCTGGATGGAAGATTTTCGTTGCGTATCCTAATGTTGTAAGGATAGTTATTGCTGATTATGCTATTGATAAAGGTAGCTCTGCCATCTAGTGCTAAAGTAACAGCAGCACCAAAACCAGATGTGCATATGTTATCCGCTATGGTGGCATTGATAAAATAGTTCTCTATTGCGGTGGTATTATATGCTCCGCTGATGGATAAAGCAGTGGATAAACTCCAATCTACCATATTGTTTACGCATCCGGTAATCTGAAGATTGCTAATGTAATTATCCCCTCCGGTAAACACAGGATGATTGATAGACAGTGCCAGAGCTCCTCCTCCTTTTTCACCGGTGGGAGGAGGATAGAAATGATGGATGCGAATGTTGTCGGCAATAAGGTTCCCACCATTAACCCCAATTGCATCTGTGCCCATACAGTCTTCTATTGTGATATTCGTCATAATCAGCCTCTCCGCATGGGTTATGCTTATCAACATATACTTGCCAGGAAAATATGTGGGACGGCAATTTCTGAATGTGAGATTCTCCAGGGTAAGGCTGAGTTTATCTAACACACCATTGATTACATTGCGGGAGATACATTGAATCAATTGATATTGATAGGTCTTCTGATTGGTTATCGCTTGAAAGCTAATGTTTCGGATAGCCACTTCTTTCTCCGAATCCCAACCAACGAAGAAAACATCCGGTCCGCTGAAGATGGTTCCCGCTTCGCTTTCTCCCACGATGCTCACATAACTTCTTAGATTAAGCGGGAAGTTCTGCTCTTCTGCATATACCCCATTTGCCAGATGTATTGTCTGCTGGTGTAAGCTATCTGCCATAATCTTTATTAATGCCAAGGCAATGGTCTTTAGTGGTGCATCGGGGCTAAGGCCGGAATTATTATCATCACCGTTTGGACTTACATAGAAATCTGCATACTGGGGTATAACAACCGGAGTGTTGTAGTATAGTGAATAGGGAATTATCCCTCCATAGTTATACTGCTGAGCAAAGATGAATTCTGCCATGTAATCCGGGGATTGGGGAACTGTAAACTTATCCAAGTATATTTGTGGATTTGCATTAGCTGCTATTGTGAACATGAAATCATTTCCAATAGATCCATAGTTTAGGTACACACTGCAACGATTGATAGGGTCAAACAATAAAATTGCTTCTTCTCCCGTAACTGTGACTGCACCAGCATTCTTTCCCCAGTTGTGGGCTATAGTTGTACCTGCAATATAACCTGAGCTGTATTCCAAACAGATGCCTGCACCTGCCCTTGCCTTGTTTCCTATTATCCTACAGTTTATTATAGACACATAGCTTTCATAGGCATATATAGCACCACCATCGTTGCTCTGCCACGAAGGTGTAATAGTTCCGCTACCATTGGTAAGATATAAGCCCCGCAGCAAAACATTGGAGTTTGCCGTTATCTTGAAGCAAGAACCGGATTGATTGCCGTTTATTATGGTATGAGCAATGTATGTGCTGTCTCCCGTTACCAGTTCCAAACCGGCTATAGTCAGCTCTCTACCAACAATCTCGATGTTCTCCATGTATTCACCCGGGTGTACCAGGATGGTGTCTTGTTCCGCAGCAGAATTTACAGCAGCTTGGATGGAAGTGTAAGCCTGGCTGCCATCCATTGCCACATGCCTGGTTATGCAGTGCATAATCAGTGGTAACAGGATCAAACCCATGGTGAATAATCGTTTCATTGCTCCCTCATATTTGTTATCATGGAGCGGTGACTAATCACCGCCCCATAATCATTGTAGTGCTTACTTCAGCATAAGCATCTTTGTTGTCAAGGACTTTCCTTCTGTTTGTATGCGGGAGAAATAGATGCCGGAGGATACCTTGTTGCCATTATCATCCGCACCATTCCACACTACCCGGTGAGTACCACTGAGCACGGTTCCGTTTACCAATGTTCTCACTAGCTGTCCCTTGGTATTGTATATGCTTAAGAGTACCTTGGCATCCTTGGGAACAGAGTAACTAATCGTGGTCTCAGGGTTAAAGGGATTGGGGAAGTTCGTTAGTGATAGGGTTGGAGCAGTGGGTAGTAGTTCATCGTGGATACCCGTATAACCCTGAGATTCATAGCAACCGATATCAATTGTCTGCCCATGTACCCGGTTGAAGCCAAAGGCATCAAACATGGGGATATCATATCCCAAAGGCAGAATATCCGGATTCATGGTTCCCGCATCTATGGCAGGCGAATATCCATTCACCTCATCGGAAAAGAGATAGTATGAGCTTGGTAAACTTGGGTCTGTCCCGGAGAAAAGGGGATCAACACCGGTTAGGTTATTGCTTCCCCAATTGAGCGGCATGCCATTAAAGGTCTGGTAAAGGAACCTATCCCGCGTAAATAAGCAGTTCTCCACCAGGGTGCTCTCAGCAGCCTTAATCTCATAACGTACATTGCTGTTGCCAAACAGACAATTTACTAGCTGTCCCGTTTCCGTGTTCATTAACAGGTATGCCGGATAAGTACCAACATTGTTGGCAAATGTGCAATTAATCAGCGTTGCTTCTGATAAAAAAAACAAGTTAAGATCTCTTGCTCCACCATACGTTTGATTGTCGGCAAACAGGCAGTTATCAAATACTGCCTTAGAAGTTGGCTCCAACCCCCAGCCTGATACTCTGAAATTAGCAGTACCATCTTCTGAGTAATGTGTGTTGTTAACAAACTTGCTATTGCGAACAACCAATCTATCGAATACATCTATATCGAAGCCTCCACAATGTCGATCGGATTCGGCCGCGGGAAGCCCCTGGGTACGGCTGTTAGAGATAGTGATATTATCCAAGGTGATTTGCGAACCCCTCAGATTCAAGCCAAAATCTGACAGATAACCCATATTGTTGTTCATGGTGATGTTCTTCATGGAGATTGAACTCGTAATGTATCCCATAACAAACAACCATCTATCCACCGTGGAGTTAACGATGCTGACATTCTCCACCAGGCAATCATGCACTCCCCAAGAGAACATGGCAGAGGCATGAGATGTGGTGATGGATAGGTCTTTCAAAGTCATTCCATAACGCTCTATCCCCATGGTTAACACTCCGGTACCTTCCAGCATGTTCTCACCATATAATCTTGTTTCATCTTCCGATACTCCTTGCAGGATGCAATAGTCCTTGATGGCAATGGGGATATACTCGCCTCCCATTAGGTTATGGTGCTCACCTTCCAGAAGATGAACCGTTCTTGGCAGTTGGGGATTGGAAGCTATCCGCTGCATTGCCAGAGAGGGTGTCTTGAGGGGTGTGGCAGGGCTTAAGCCATCATTGTTGTCATTGCCCATGGGGCTTACGTACAATTCTGCATCAAGCGGCTGTAGATAGGACTCCTGAATATCAAAAACCGTGTAAGGGCAGGGAGGGTAACTTGAGTCATAATAGTCTGCAAAATACTTCTCCCATTGCGGCACAGTGAACTTCTTTAGGTAAACTGCTACAGATCCGGAATTGATATGATACCAATCAATATCCATTCCCCATTGAGCAAAGTTATTATAGATGCTACATCGGTTAATAGAATCAAAGACAATGTTTGGTGAAGTGTCCACTCCACTGCCTATTGTTAAACCTCCTCCTCTGTATCTGGCAATATTGTTATGGATAGATACACCTGAGAGTAACACAGTGTTTGGTGAGAGAATACTCACTCCTCCACCCCAAGAGGTAGTGTTACCGTAAACATTGAGGTTTTTGAGAATCACTGAATTGTTCCTGAATATAAATATCCCGCCCCCAAATATCTGGTAAGGGCTCGTCCCATGGTAATAATCATAGCCCTGTCCCCCGGTGATGGATAATCCTGATATGGTGCAGTTGATTGTGTTCTCATAGCACAATATGGTGGAACTGGGATTGCCACTGCCATCGATTATTGTGCTGCTGATATAGCTGCTGTCGGCAGTAGTGTATTCCAAAGATGCAAGGACAATATCACTCTTGTTAGATAGATTGATGTTCTCGATGTAACGTCCCGGATGCACCAACACTATGTCTCCGCTGTTTGCCTGGTTAATCGCAGCTTGGATGGAAGTGTAAGCCTGGCTGCCGTCTATTGCCACATGCCTGGTTATGCAGTGCATAATCAGCGGTAACAGGATCAAACCCATGGTGAATAATCGTTTCATTGCTCCCTCATATTTGTTATCATGGAGCGGTGACTAATCACCGCCCCATAATCATTGTAGTGCTTACTTCAGCATAAGCATCTTTGTTGTCAAGGACTTTCCTTCTGTTTGTATGCGGGAGAAATAGATGCCGGAGGATACCTTGTTGCCATTATCATCCGCACCATTCCACACTACCCGGTGAGTACCACTGAGCACGGTTCCGTTTACCAATGTTCTCACTAGCTGTCCCTTGGTATTGTATATGCTTAAGAGTACCTTGGCATCCTTGGGAACAGAATAACTAATCGTGGTCACAGGATTAAAGGGATTGGGGTAATTCGTAAGTGATAGGGTTGGAGCAGTGGGGGTTTCAGAACCCGAAGAGCTACCTCCTATCTTAACATAGTAGAAGTCACAATCCTGGTTGATTAGCGATGCACAGTTGCGGAATACATCTTCATTGCGGTCATATACCTGCATGGCAAGAGGAGCAGCTTGGGCTTTTGCACCATCCCAAGAAACCAATTGGATTTCTGCACCTTCCGGGATGGATTCGATATATGCTTGAATCATTACGATGTTTCCTTCAACAACCGCGGCACCATAGCAGTTACCATCAATCATAACCGCAATTTCTTTTGCCGTAGTTAGCGAATCTACTTCAACAAAAATCGGCTTATAACTCGGTTCTTTGGCGAAGCTGAAGTTCTGCGCTTCTGATTTCTGGTACTCTGGTACAGGTTGTTGTCTTGCCCAAGTGAATTCCTCCACTTCCGGATAACCAACGCTTTCCCCAAATTTCTTTACTATAACCATATCTCCATAGGAGAGGGTGGGCTGACGCTGGCCATTGTTCCAAACTCCAATCCATGTACTTCCGCGTTTGGGTTTCAGCCGAGCAAAAGCCCAATCCTTGTGTTGGATTAAATAAAGCTCATCCATAAAGGAGCCAAATGCTGCCTGAGGTGTTTGCGTTTCAGGTAGGAAATATCCAATCCAATTCTCGGTATTAGGTTCCGGCACGGGAACCGGAGTATTGTAGGGGATTTGATAACCATGGATAGCTCCGGTTGCCGGCATTGTGCTTTCTTGGTTGAACAATGCCTTATACCCTAAATAACGTTCCACCGTGGCAGTGATCGGGTTTGATGGAGAATGCCAGTAAGTATTGAATCCATTTGATCCATACCATCTATAACTAACGTTAACCATTGGAGATGGTGTAGGGTTATACTGATTAAAGAAGGCTTTCATTACGTCGGTTGTATAGGGTGTACCCCCAATTGTAACCGTGGAATTATCATCCACTACGGGAAAGCACATCCAATTTGCCTCAGTATCATTTGTGAAAGTATAGCTTGCATATCTGTCCCAAGCAAAGTTCACGGCACCGATATCCTGGGTTTCATCCTTCATCGTGCGTAAGCTTTGGTCATATCCTGTTACTAACGGATCATCATAAAGCAGGTTGTACCCCATCCCGATGCAAGGAGAGCCTTTTTGCAAAGTGTAATCTCCCACACTTACATCCGTAAACAGAGGGTTGATGGTGCTGAGATTGTTAACCCCCGGTAAAGTTACGGCAGGATTGTAGCTACAGCAGTAATAGAAATTACTGTTATTCACGTTAGCAGATGATATGATGCTGTTCCAGAATTGAATCGGGCTAGCATACGTGGTGTAATTCGATGCTGCGTTGGCTTCCAGTAAATTACAGTTCTCGAATGTAAGGCTTCCGTTTGTAACGTAGGCAGTATTGGCATCTTGGGCGTAATTATCCATAATGATGCTAGATTTAACGGTGCATGAGTTTGTACCATACCCCAAGAATATTGCTCCGCCTTTTGTATCAACTGGAAGTGTGCCACCTGAATACAATGATCTGGAGTGATTGTTTTTTATTAAGCATCCCTCAAGCGTGACAGAACTGTTGTAGCAGTTGATAGCTCCACCATTATCACCAGCACCATTGGTGATAATCATGCCCTTAATGGTAACATTAGTGCAATTATTCAAGATTATTGTGGAGCTATGTCCAGTACCTTTAATCTGAGTACTTGTACCTGCTGAGATACCAGATCCCTGAATAACGAGGTTGCTTTTGTTATTTATTGTCAGGTTACCCAGATAAGTACCTGATGCAATGTTAACAGTGGAGTTATTGGCTGCATTATTGATGGTTGTTTGATATGAGTTTGCCACAGCGGACCGGAATTGATAGATAGTATGGTAGAACCAAGTGCTAGAGCTAAATGACGAAACCCATGCGTTTTCATTACTACTCCAGTTCTGCAGATCAATGCGAGCAGACCCTTCTCTATCGACGGATCCGGTATTGCTTTGATGTGGGATTCTTAATCGATACCATAGATCGCCAGTTGGTGTTGTTTGAATAGTCCCCGTTATCCAACTTGGATTGTCATTATAGAAAGGGGGATATGAGATTGCGATTCTCTGAGTTGAGGTATTGATTGCACCGTCCATTTGGGCGTATACATCAATATATCCTGAGCTGTTTGTAACACAATATGGTCCTTCTGACTCAAGCTGCACAAAGCTTGTTGCCAGAGCGTTTAAGCAGAGGCTCATAAGAGCTACTGCTAATGCTAATAATGTCTTTTTCATTCTTTCTTCTCCTAAATAGTTGTTAATGCCATCTCAAGTTCTAGACCTGAATCATATACAAGCGATAGTGCCATCTTGGGGGGTGTGAAGACCCTCTAAGACCTACGTTACTAGGTATCTTTAGCTATGTCATTATCACCTCCCAATGATTCTGACTACTTTCCTCACATTCTGACTTCCTTCGTGTAGAAGAAACATATCTATGCTCGTTTGAGATGATTATCCCATTATACATTAGTTCCACTTTTAGAAAAGTGTTAACCAGAATCTCTGTAACTCCCTGTATAGTAGGGTGATAAAATTTCACATCTTGCCTGGTGAAGCTGGTAAAATGATAAGCATCCGCGAAGAACTAGGAACGTTCTCGCACCAGAATAGTAGATTTTCACAGGCAAGAATGCAATCTTCGAAAGCACATATTTGTTGACTACAGTATGTAACGAAATCCTGTCAGGATAGCAATCTGCATGGTGTGATATTGATTTTCCTTCTTGCCAAAGCATCAAACACTTTTTGCTTTACAAGTTTTGAACACCTGATTTCGTGGTTGCAGGAGAAAGTATCATGCTACCAGAATTACGAGAAAGTAAGCTGTATCAGTCGCGAATGTATCGCAATGTGCAGAAGATGGTAACCACGAGTGTAAGCTCGCGTATACCACACAGCACCCTTGCGAAGGACATTGCCAACAGCGTTCTGCTCAGCTTTATCAAGGAAGATGCGGAAGTGGCAAACCTGCAATCTTGGGTTAGCACCAAGATTGAGCAAGCCACAGAAACGCATATGTCCGATCTGTGGCAATATTGCTTCTCCTATGCGTTGATGCTGCTTAAAAACGAGGAAGATGCCCAGGAAATAAGCCAAATGGTGATGATTGCCCTGCTTAAATCCCAACAGCCGGTAACCTTCGTTAAAGCCTGGCTAAAATCTGCTGTTAACAAGCAAGCCATGCTGCACCTGAAGCTGAAAAACAGGGATAGCGCACTGTATGCCTCTTTGGTAAACGAGATTAAGACCCAAAGAGAACCTGCTCCCGCCAACGATGAGGAGCTTGATAAGCGCTTGAACGACAAAATGCTGCGCAAGCTGCTTAGCAAGGAAGATTACCTTACATATGCCGAGATTAAGAACCATAAATCCTTGAAAGACTATGCGCAGGCAAACAGCATCAGTTACCCCAAAGCACGTGAGACAAAGCACCGCATCTACACAAACCTTAGGGCAAGCTACTTAAAAAAACAAGGTTGGGCAGACACACCTGACATTCTGGATTACCGCCAGATGGTTAACATCAAACGCTTTTTGGAAACCTTGCTAACCCATGCCCTTTCCGGAGACTTCTCCCGTGTATTCCACTATGCAGATAAAGCCATGAAGCCCAAACTGGCACAGAGTTTTGGCGGATTTAAAGAGATAACCGATTGGGGTATTCACATGAACCCCAGCGGGAGCTTTGATGTGTATGTGGTGGACGTAACGGACGAAGAATCCCCCATAACCGTGAACCTGACCATTACTTTGAACAAAGCAAATTATATAAAAATAGTAGATTGCAGCAGCCTGCAATTATTGGGCATAATTCCTGAAGATTTACTGGGACCCCTACCCCTGGAAAAAGGACGTTGCACCCTTAGTTTAGACCAGCTCAAGAGCTACTTCTAAAAAAATATCCCCCTATTTTACAGCAAGTTACAGAGATTCTGGTTAACACTTTTCCAAAAGCGGAACTAATCTATAAAAAACCGGAGTTCCGAAATGAAAAAGTTACTTATGATATCTCTGCTTCTGCAGATTCTGATTGCCCCCATCGCCATGTATGCCACCACCATCGAAAACATCGATGCAAAAAGCCTACCTACTTACACCGGCGACCTCAATGATCCCGAACTTACCGTGGTTAACGAAGGTACAAACTACGTTATCGTTTGCATCAAGGGCAAGTATTACGTAATCAAGAAATAAGTCCGCCAGGACAAGGGGAAAACAATGAGTCAGCAACACGCCTACCAACCGCACACCAGCATGTCTAACCTGATGGATGGACAGCTCATCGCCCAGTATATCAATTCCGACATCAACAGCGAGCGCTACGCTCAGGCAAAGCACGAACTGGAAAAACGCCGCTATCGCCTGGAACAGATTATCCTGCAAATGAACAACAAGGGCAAGAAATAGCGAGAGACCTTACCACAAAAAGGTTTCATACACTCTTCAACAGGGCAAAATGCCCTGTGTTAGGGGTTGTGTATGGATATGTTACCCAGGGCAAGCAGCACACTATGCAGAGGCGTTGTTACATGATAGGTGAAAACCCTCACCGAAAACTTCAAATCGTTCTCACTTGGACAACAAATGATATCACATTACAGGAAAGTAAGATATGACATTCTCACATGTTTTGTTGACCTTGGACTTCCCCATGTCAAGCAACCCAGTTTTATCACCAAAACTTCAAATCTACCACCATATATAGAAGCACTTGGACATTCCCAATAGTTTTGCCGAATCCAATGCTATAAACACAATAAAATGATCAGATAGAAGTTAGCCTTGTTTGAACATCCAACTCATATGGCTCATCATCTTTCGGAATTGGACATTTGAAGTTTTGGTGATTGGATTTGAAGTTTTCAGTGAGGGTTTATATCGAAAAAGAGAAGTGTCTGGAGAGTGATAGCCACGGTATCTCCCAAAAATTCAAGCATCCCCCCGAAATTAATAGGGCGAGATCTATGAGCTGTTTACTGGA
>CAZPNU010000018.1:0-61272 GCA_964588075.1 uncultured Candidatus Cloacimonas sp. | reverse complement strand
CCTTAGCTCAATTGGATAGAGCATCTGACTACGGATCAGAAGGTTTGGGGTTCGAGTCCCTTAGGGCGTGCCACTCTTTTTAGCTGGCTGAGGCTGGCTTTTTTTATAGGTAGAGATATGATAGACAACCCAAAACCCGTTAGCAGATTCAGCAATGTACTTCTTGTTTACAAGATAATGCTGCGTTATTGGATATATCTGGTAACCGGGATTTTGTCGATGCTGGGCTTTGCCTTCTTTAACGGAATAAGCATCACCCTTGTTATCCCCCTTTTCGATTATGTTTTCAATCAAAACAAGGTTAACCTTCTCTACACAGACTGGAATGGCTTCTCTGCTGCAGCGGGAGAGATGCTGCATCGACACTTTGCCACTTACGGTGGATTTATCCAGGGCATCCACAATTACCAGTCGTTGTGGGAAAGCACCAAGACGCTGATGCTGCAAACCAGTTCTTTAACATTGCTCTATGTGTTATGCGTATTCGTGTTTGCCGCAATCATCTTAAAAAACCTGTTTGGATTCTTGAATACAGTGCTCTTCAACTATCTCCGTGCCCGTACCGTAAGAGATATCCGCAGCTTTATGTTTCGCCGATACTTAAGCCAATCCTTAGAGTTTTTTGGTCAGAACAGGGTCGGTGACGCCTTGGTGCGTATGATGAGTGATGTGGAGATAGTAAGCGAGCAGTTTCTAAAGCAGTTAATAAGCGCTGTTCGTGAACTTGCCACGGTTGCCGTGTTCGCTGTGATTGCGTGGAACTTAAACAGCAAGCTGATGCTGTACAGCATATTGGTGTTACCCGTATTCTCCTTGGTTATCAGTATGTTGGGTAAAAAGCTTAAGAAGTATGCCAAGAAGATCTTGGAACAGATATCCACACTCTTTTCTCATGTGGAAGAGATCATGAACAGCATGAAAGTGGTGCAGGCGTTCCGTCACGAAGAACGCGAAATACAGAATTTTAACAGAATCAACCTACGTCACACCCAGTTATGGTGTCGGTCTCAAAATTACAGTGCGTTAAACACACCAATCGGAGAGATGAATACCGCAATTACGGGTATATTGGTAATCATTATCGGTGGCAATATGATCCTCGATCCGGGGATGGGCTTTAGTTTGGGTGAGTTCACCGCCTTTCTCTTTGCTCTATTCTCAATGCTGCACCCCCTGAAGGTTTTAACTCAGGTTTACACCGAGATTCGTAAAGCATTGGTTTCTCTTGATAGAATCGCCGGCGTGATAAACCAAGAATCCAAGATCCAGGATGCCCCGGATGCTGTAAATAAACCTACATTTGATGATGCGATTGTGTTTGAACATGTGAACTTTGCCTACAAAGTGGGTAAGCCGGTGATAAAAGACTTTAGCCTAACCATACGCAAAGGTAGCAAGGTCGCCTTTGTTGGTGCCAGCGGAGGCGGAAAAACCACTATTGCTAACCTTACTAATCGTCTCTATGAAGTACAGGAAGGCAGCATCAAGATAGATGGCATAGATATTAGAAAGATTAAACTGGATGACCTGCGTAGGCTGTTTGGAGTGGTAACTCAGGATTCTGTGCTGTTCACCAAATCTGTTCGGGATAACATTGCTTATGGAAGCCATGACGATGTGACGGACGAACAGGTACGCAAAGCCGGGATGATTGCCAATGCAGATGAATTCATTCAGGAACTACCCAATAAATATGATGAAGTTCTGGGCAATAAAGCTTCGGATTTATCCGGAGGACAGCGTCAGAGGCTGTGTATTGCGCGTGCTGTGGTAGCTGATCCGCCCATCCTTATCTTTGATGAAGCAACTTCAGCCTTGGATACCGATTCCGAGAAGAAAGTGCAGGATGCAATCGATGTGGCAACACGCAACAGAACTGTGATAATGATTGCCCATCGCTTATCCACAATCCTCAAAGCTGATAACATTGTGGTACTGGAAAAAGGCAGAATCATCGGTCAAGGCAGCCATGAAGATTTGCTTAAGACCTGCGATCGTTACCGACACTTGTATGATATCCAAAGCGGAGCAATAAAGTAGGTTTGGCTGATGGGGCTGGATACACGTTGGAATAATCCTGCTGCAAGCAAAACTTTAACAGATAAACGCAAACATGATAGACAGATAATCGTAAGACTTTGGGGTGGACTGGGCAATCAGATGTTCCAGTATGCCTTTGGGTTGGCTCTTTCTCGTAAGACAGGGCTCCCCTTGAAAGCAGATGTTTCGTACTTCAATAATCAACCTTCAATTGATACTCCTCGCCACTATGAGCTTGGAGACTTTGATGTTAAGCTGGATTTTGCCTCTGCCGAAGAGCTTCCCCGCAAGAAGAAAACCCCGTGTGAAAAACTTATTCTGTTGATGGGGGGGAGTCTGCCGTTGCGGAAAGTATCCGAAAAGCATTACTATCGCTATGATGCAGAGTTGTTGGGCAGTATCGGCAAGAAGCAATCACTTTATCTGGATGGCTACTGGCAGTGCCCGGAGTATTTCGAAGATGTTAGAGCAGAATTACTAGCATGCTTCAGCTTGGTTAAACCCCTAAACTCTACAGAAACAGCAGAAGCACAAGCAATCAAGAACCATGTTAGCATAGCCCTGCATGTGCGCAGAGGAGATTATCTCAGCAATCCCAATGCTGCCCAAGTGCACAATCTCTGTCCCAAAGAATATTACTCCCGGGCGATGGACTATCTTGCACAACAGGAGTCCGAAGCACATTTCATGATCTTTTCTGATGATATCCCATGGTGCCAAGCTGAGCTTCCTCTTCCTTTCCCACATAGCTTTGTAAACTTTGAACCAAGCTACTCGGCTTTGGGGATATACCTGATGTCATTGTGTAAGCACCATATCATCGCCAATAGTTCCTATAGCTGGTGGGGTGCATGGTTGGCACAGAACCCCAACAAGTTAGTTATCGCTCCCAAGCAGTGGCTGCATCCACAACACCCAAACTCAACTGCGGAAGGTCTAATCCCCTCAACATGGATAAGGATGTGATGATGCCAAAAGTTAGCGTGGTGGTTGCAAACTATAATAATGCCCGATACTTGGGGAAGTGCTTGGACTCTTTGCTCCAGCAGAGCTACAAGGACTTTGAAGTGTTGGTGTTTGACGACTGTTCCATAGATAGCAGCAGGGAGCTAATAAATAGTTACATATCCCGAGATCAACGTATCAGGCTTATCGCTCTGCCTAAGAACATGGGTATTGCCTATGTGCGGAGTATCTGCCTGGAGCATTGTGCGGGGGAATATGTGGCTGTGTTGGATGCAGATGACTATGCGCACCCGCAACGCTTACTGTTACAAGCAACATACTTGGATGCTCATACTGACACGGTGCTTGTGGGATCAGATTATGGTGTTATAGACAGCGAAGGGAGTATCAAGAAGCACCGTAAAGCAGTGCCTGTAATGGACACTGAGCTTCGCTGGCGCTTGAGTATCGGCAATGTTTACATACACTCTACAGTGATGTTCCGTAGAACTTCCGCACTTACAGCGGGAGGATATGACCCCAACATTGAATGCTCTGAGGACATGGACATCTACTGTCGATTAATGCCTTTGGGAAAGCTTGCCTCCATCCCTCAAGCTCTTGCCTACTGGCGCACTCACGGTAAAAGCTACAGTAAGCGTGAACCTGCCAAGATACTAAATGGAACATACAAGGTGCTGATAAACAACGCCAGGCAAATTCTGAAGCAAGATATCAGTAGTACGGTTGCAGAAGCGCTCTTTGACCATAGCGGTTCCTCAGCCAAAAGCTCTCATGATTACCAAAGTGCATTGCAACTTCTCAAAGCATACAAAGCTCACTACTGGCAGCATACCACAATTAAAGCAGAACGACGTATCCTACTGCGCTGCTACATCATATCTCTACTAACTTTACGCAAACGAAACAGGAAACAAGCTTGGTTCCCCGAGGTTGATGGCATCACCCACAACAGCATCATGGAAGCAGTTAAACACAAGGGATACACTTGGTTCCTGGATACGAGGTTCAAGACATCAACACGTAACCTAATCCATCTCTGGCAATGCACCCTAGGCATATATAAACCAAGAGGAAAAAGCGATGCCTAAAGTGAGTGTGCTAGTTGCTAATTATAACAACTCCCGGTTCTTGCCGGAATGCTTAAACTCCCTAATAAATCAAAGCTATACGGATTATGATGCGCTGGTGTTTGACGACTGTTCCACAGATAACAGCCGAGAGCTTATCTCTGAATTTGCTGCCAAAGACCATCGTATAAAGCTGATAGCACTTCCCCAGAACAAGGGTGTGGCACACCTGCGCAGCATTGCCGTGGCACATTGCACAGGGGAGTATATCGCCATCCTCGATGCAGATGATGTATCTCAGCCTGACAGGCTGCAACTGCAAGTATCTCATCTGGATAACAATCCGGAGGTGGTGCTGGTGGCATCCTATGCAGCAATGATAGATGCAGAAGGCAAAATCCTACAATCCTGCATGACTATCCCCATTACAGACGAGGTACTTCGCTGGCGGTTGTTGAGTGGTAATTGTTTTGTTCACTCGACGCTGATGTTCCGCAAGGAAGCAGCCCTCCAAGCTGGAGGCTACAATGCAGACATGAGCTGTGCCGAGGATATGGACCTCATCTGTCGTATCATGTTGCAAGGAAAGCTGGCGGCAATCCCCCGCATCCTCAGCAGTTGGCGCAGCCACCAAGTAAGCTACACCCAGCAAGCTCTGGATAAGATTCTTGCCGGCACCTTCGCTATTATACAAAGCAACGCACAACGCATCCTGGGGCTTCGCATAAGCCACGAGCTTGCCCAAGCGTTACACAGCTCACAAGCTGCCAATCCACAAGAGTTTGAAGCATTACTTGACCTCACTATCCGTTATCACGAGCACCTAACCAACCATGAACCTAACACGCATACTCGCCACAGCTATCATCGGTTGTGCCTTGGTTCCCTGTTAAAAATTCGTAAACAATGCCGCAACAAAGCTTGGTTTCCCCAGGTTCGTCCGGTTCTACGGGCAGCGTTCCTAAAGGTGTTATGCGCTCCCGATTATCATTGGTTATGGGATGTCAATTTGCGTGTCTCACTCCGTAAACGCATATACTTGCTTGCCCTTAGATATAAGCTTAATATAGGATGACAATATGAAAAGAGCACTCATCACGGGTATCACAGGACAGGACGGCTCCTATCTTGCCGAACTGCTGCTAAACAAAGGTTATGAAGTTCATGGCATTATTCGTCGAGCATCAAGCTTCAACACCTCTCGCATCGATCATATCTTCAAGGATTTCCACAGTGCTGATGCAAGACTCTTTCTACATTATGGGGATCTGACAGATAGCAGCAACCTGAACCGCCTTCTGGAGAAATGCCAGCCGGATGAAATCTACAATCTTGCCGCCCAAAGCCATGTTAAGGTGTCCTTTGATGTACCGGAATACACCGGTGAAGTGGATGCTTTGGGTGTGCTGCGCATCCTCGATGCCATAAAGGATACCGGGCTTCCCACCCGTTTCTATCAAGCCTCCACCAGCGAACTTTACGGCTTGGTGCAGGAAGTTCCCCAAACGGAAAGCACTCCCTTCTATCCTCGCAGTCCATACGCAGCCGCCAAGCTGTATGCCTATTGGATTGTGCGTAATTACCGGGAAGCTTATGGCATCTTCGCCTCCAACGGCATTTTGTTTAACCACGAGTCTCCCCGTCGCGGAGAAACCTTTGTTACCCGTAAGATTACACGTGCAGCCACCCGCATCAAAGCCGGTTTGCAGGATAAACTACACTTGGGAAACATAGATTCCCAGCGTGATTGGGGTTATGCTCCCGAATATGTGGAAGCTATGTGGCTGATGCTGCAAGCAGATAAACCTGATGACTTCGTTGTCGCCACCAACGAAATGCACACCGTGCGAGAGTTCATTGAGCTTAGTTTCAAAGAGTTAGACATGGATATCGTATGGCAGGGGGAAGCTGAAAACGAGAAAGGCTTGGATGCCAATACCGGAAAGGTGATTGTGGAGATAGACCCGTTCTACTACCGTCCCACCGAAGTGGAACTGCTTATCGGCGACTACAGCAAAGCCAAAAGAGTGCTTGGCTGGCAACCACAAACCACCTGTAAGGACTTGGTTAAGATTATGATAGCTGCAGATTGGCAGCTTGCACAAAAGGAAGCATCGCATGGATTTACACAGTAAAATATACATCACCGGACATAGCGGCTTGGTTGGCTCTGCCATCATGCGCTGCCTGAAAGCAAATGGGTACCACAATCTCCTCACCCGCAACATGGAAGAGCTGGATTTAACCAATCAAGCTGCTGTGGATGCCTTTTTTGCCACGGAACAACCGGAGTATGTGATTCATGCTGCCGGTAAGGTTGGTGGCATCCTTGCTAACAGCCTCTATCCTGCCGAATACATTTACCAGAACCTGATGATGGCAGTGAACACCATCCATGCTGCCTACCGCAACGGGGTAAAGAAGCTGCTGTTTCTCGGTTCGTCCTGCATCTATCCCAAGCTATGTCCTCAGCCCATCAAAGAAGAATATCTGCTAACAGGTGCCTTGGAACCTACCAACGAGGCATATGCTCTGGCGAAGATAGCCGGCTTGAAGTTGGCTCTACATTACCGCAAGCAGTATGGATGTGATTTTATCTCCGCCATGCCTACCAATCTTTATGGTATTAACGATCACTTCCACCCCGAAAACTCCCATGTCCTGCCCGCCTTGCTGCGCAAGATGCACTTGGCAAAATGCTGGATGGAGAACGATATCGATGCACTACGTTATGATCTTGAATCTGATGGAAGCTTGCAAGCCGGGGATGCTTTGCAAGAAGCCCTATCCCGCTTTGGCATTGCCAGGGTGGCAGATAAGGTGCAACTTACTCTTTGGGGCAGTGGTTCTCCTTATAGAGAGTTCCTCTTCGTGGATGATCTCGCCTCAGCCCTACTTTTCCTGATGCAAAATTACTCCGGCGATACTGCCATCAATATTGGTACAGGCGTGGACATCAGTATTAAAGACTTAGCCTTATTGATACAAGATGTAGTTGCCTACCGTGGAGATATCCTGTGGGATAACACCAAACCGGACGGCACTCCCAAAAAACTGCTTGATGTAAGCATGCTTACCAGCCTGGGGTTTACTGCTAAGACAGAATTGGTTGATGGTTTGAAAGCTACTTATAGCTGGTACCTTAGTCAGCTCTAACTAATTCGGACAGCTTCACATATATCACCGTTTTTTTCTTGGTGATCCTCGTTATCGCCTACTATCACTACATAATCATTGCATGTTTATTACGGATGAAACATGCAATGATTATGCAATGATTAAGTAATGATTCCAGCGGAGATGCTTGAGCTAAGAGCTTATCCAAGAGCCGTCCAGCTCTCCACGCATATATATAAACGCCTCACCACCAATAAGTAAGCGGTCGTTATTCAACAACAACTGAAAGAGACCTCCTCTTTCTGATGCCTGGAAAGCAATAAGCTCTTTTTTACCCAAAATCTTTGCCCAGTATGGTGCCAGGCAAGTTTGGGCTGAGCCGGTTACAGGATCCTCATTTATCCCTTCCCATGGAGCAAAATAGCGACAGATATAATCCTGAGGACTGTGCCCGATGGCAGATACGGCAATCCCATGCAAGTCCTCTGTTGCCAGGGGTAGCAGCGCAGGGAAATCAGGTTTCAAGCCACTAATCTGCTGGGGGTTATCATAAATCAAAACCAGATTCTTGTTGGCTGAAGAACGCAGTATTTCGAGGGGAGTGATAGGGGAAACAGCACTAATAATTTCGGGATTGGCGATATAGGGCTTGGGTTCATCTACAGGAAAGTTTAGCCAAATGCTACTGTCCCTCTTCTCTGCACCAAGTATCCCGCTGAGGCTTGCGAATTCCAAGCTGTGAGCTTCGGTGGCATAGTGCTCAAACAATACCTTTGCTGCCGCTAAGCTGCCGTGCCCACACAGAGCCACCTCCACTTCGGGTGTGAACCACCTAATATGATAACGATTTGCCCCAAGGTGTTTCAGGAAAACCGTTTCGGAGAAGCCAAATTCTTTTGCTAAAGCTTGCATGGAAGCTGCGGCAGGAAAGTCCGGCAAGAGCAGAACGGCAGCAGTGTTACCATGGAAATATTCACTCGAGAAGGCATTGACGAAATATACCATTTGCTTCATGATTACTCCTTAGTTTCGAGGTCTCATAGGATTGTGACAGCTTTCTTACAGGCTTGCTAATCCTGCACAGTTAATGTTGTGCACCATATCTGGAGACCATTTATCTGTCTATGTCTTAGTTTCGCTGAAGAAGTTCTTAATCTCAGTAGCTCTATTAACGGCGAATCACCAATTTGCCTGTATGATTGATTTTACTACCATCATTACTTTGCACCCGGTAAAGATATACACCCTCCGCCAACCTATTGCCAGGTAAAACCAGTTCTGCACCAAGGAAATTGTGACTCATTACTTTTTGCCCTTTCAAATTGTATAGGCTAAACACACCATTGGCAGCATTCATCCCGCTGATGTGCAGCTTTGTCCCCATGTAAAGCGGATTGGGGTATATGCTCAACGCTTTGGCAGCAACAACCAAATCCTCATTGGCAGAGCTTGGGTTATAAAGCATCATATCGGTAGGCATCAAAGCCACGGTATATTGCTTCCAATGGCTTAAGTCGGGATGCACCAGCTTCACGATTCCATTGCTCCCCCAAACGGGACTCAGCAGAGCAATCATGCTGCTGTTGCCCACAATCTCCGAAGCACCTACCGTCAGCGGATTATCAGCTCCATGCAGCACAGAAAAGTTTGCCGGATTGTAGCTGTACATCACCGCTCCGTTGCTATCACCAACCAAGGCTAAAACATCACTTGCCATCCATAAACACCCCGGAGTGCCACCCAAGGGGATTGTCTCAATCAGACTATCCGAAACTGGATCAATAATGCAGATTGCACCCCCGATATCAGACCAATTACCGGTGCAAGACACATGTATCCTGTTGTTGTGAGCACTGATGTATTGCGGATTGGCAGACACGGGTATCGTTCCGCTTAAGGTAAAGCTGTGCAGATCAATCACAGATACCGATGATCCGGCATAATTCTGCATGTAGTTGCCTGCATTGGCAACATACAGCTTATCGCCATATACAAACAGCCCTTCCGGGGCATAACCCACATTCACACTGCCAACTACACTATCACTATTCACATCCACCTTATACACTTTGCCGGTAAACAATCCGCTTACATACAGGTAGTTCCCATGTTTCACCGCATCCCATGGATTGCTGCTCATGCCAATAAAGATGTTTGCCAGCAGTGAACCATCAATGCGGGAAAGCTTCTGCACAGCATTGTCCCCGGAACATACTACCCATAGATACTCATCATCCACCACTATCTTATTGGGTGTGTTTCCCAAGCTGGCAAAACTGTTGTTAACTTCATCGCTAATGGTATCAATGCGGCTGAGGGTTCGGCTTTGGGAGTTCACTACATATACTATTTGTGCTTGTAAGCCAAGGCTACATAGCAAGAAAGCTATCGCTAATAGAGCTTTGGGGTATTTGAATATTCCTGGTTTGTTTCTCATGTTGTTCACCTCTTTGATTAAGTTATAGTGACTTGAGATGAACATGGTTGGTACACAGCCCATTTCCCCGTGGACCGGCAGCCAAACTTGTGGCAGGTTTCCTGGCTTGCAGCGAGTTGCATTTCTGCACGAGATACGCCTTCCCATCCTTTCAGACAGTGGCGACAATCACCCATAAGCTGCTTACAGTGGCGGAGACCGCTTTCGCTTCTAACGAAATTCCCTATTACCTTGTGTATAAGCACCATCAAGTCACTTGGAGCAAGTTTACAATAGGGCGAAATCAGTCAAGTGCTATCCACCCTACTTGTAATTCTTGGTAGAAATGACTACTCCTGAGTACCAGTTAATTCCCGGTTGTGGAGTGTAAGCATAAATGCTGTATCGTTTATCCAGTATATTATTCACCTTAATGTCCGCTTGCACCTTGCACCAGCCACACTCCATGCTCCAAAATGCCGAAACGTCCACTGTAGCAAATTCCGGCAGCGGGGCTATCAGATTATCTGGAGTGCTATACTGCTCTCCTGTATGATTATAAGCTATGATAAGTGCTTGTTTCTCACTGCCAAGATTCAATCTGGCCACTCCTTTCAAATTAGGAGTGTAAACAAGCTTTTTATCATAGCTCACACCATGACTTCCATCTCCATTCAGCGACTTATCCACAGCCTCCGTGCGGGTTACATTTCCGCTTATCCTTATATACTTGCCTAACTGCAAGCTCGCTTCTGCTTCATAGTTCTGCAAATCTGCCTTGCCAACATTAAAGGGCTTCCAGCTTACTCCATTCAGATAATATTGTCGCCATTGGATAAGGCCTTCCACCATGTTGCGGTGATATGCTAATCTTAGCTTGCCATGTCCCGAACCAAGCTCCGCATATGCACTATAACCAAGGGATTTCTCGCTCTTCAAGTCCGGATTTCCCTGCGTTTCGCTATCTCCAATCCAATACATATCAAATAGCGATGGCTGCGAAAAGGCAGTGCCTACATATGCACCTATCACCAAATCTTCGGCATAGGGTAGCTTTAGTTCGTTCTCCAGCCTCCAGGTGCCATGCAGCTTATCCTCGCTAAAATCTCCCCTCACGGCTCCGTTAAGATTGTACTGTGCAAAGAAAGGGTAGAATCTACGCTGTCCCGTTGCCCCAATTGCATGGTTGGCGCGCATCCCGGTGCTAATACTGTTGTTCAGGCGATTGTTGAACTCATACTCCAGCTTAGCATATTCTGCACTTAAACCAATCTTCCCATCCCGGATAGCATAGCTTCCGTATGCCTTAATCCCGCTGTTTAGCTGCTCCTGTTCATAATCTCCGGGGGCAATAGGAATACTTGAGCCGATATTTCGGTAGTGACTTTGGTCACGATTTTGCCACAGCAGCAACTCTGCGTTAAGCTTCTTATAACTGCCAATACCCCGCAGAGAGTGCTGTTGATACTGTCCTTTCAATCGCGAACTGTCATACAAATGAGTAAAGTTTATCGTGCCGGGAAGCTGACGACGAAAACTTCCCTGGTTAAAACTATAATCAATCTGGCCAGCTTCATTAAACACCGAGCCTTTTAGGTAAAAGCTGTCACTCTCTTTTCGGTTATGCTTCCGCTTAAGCTGAGGCTCCACCTGCCAAAACTGCGGAGTATCATAATAGAAGTCATTATCTGCCTCCTGCAGCGAGTAATCTGCATTAAGCGCAAGGTGCTTTCCCCCATAGGACACAGCCAAACCTTGCTTCTGCATCCAAAAGGAACCGATTGAGCCGTGTAACTGCAATTCAGGAAGCTTGGCTGTTTTGGCATTCTTGCTATGGATATGCACAATTCCGCCAATTGCCGCAGAACCTCCATACACGGAAGAATTGCCTTTTATCACTTCAATATAGTCTATCAGCCCCACCGGGATAGTGCTGAAGTCGAAAGACTCGCCTGCGGGATTAAGCACTACGCCATCCAGCATAACCAAAGCATGCCTGCTGAAACTTCCCAATAGTGATACAGTCTGTTTTTCTCCGCTGAGGTGGATGTCGGATGTGCTGAACACGGAGTTTTCCAGCAGCAATTGGGCGGTATTATTCACCTTGTTGTTGGTGTCGGGATGGATTATAGCGGTATTTAAGGCAGGGGTTATCATCTTATATTCCAGTGCCTTCACCCGCACCGTTGGCAGAGTTATTTCCTCTTTCTGCATCACAATGGTGATATATGTCCCCAGACGCTTTACTGACACAGGATTGTAACCCAAACGGCTTGCATATAAACTATCCGCTTCGCTTGCTATGCTAAAACTACCATCTGTTTTGCTATACACCAGCTTGTGTCTGTCGCTTACGGCTGCTCCACCGATTGCCTTGCCTGCTTCGTCGATAACCCTTCCGCTCGCGGCATGAAGCCATGCGGTTGCCGTCACCATTATGCAGAACATCATTATTACTGCTCTGCTCTTGACTACCTGCTTGTTCATGTGTGTTCACCTCGAAAGTTTGATTGTGACTTGAGATGAACATTATGGCTGTAACCTATGTTCCGTAGGTTCATATCCCTTGCTTGTGGCAGGTTTCCTGGCTCACAGCGGATGGCAATCTAATGCTTAAGAATCGTCTTCCCGGTTTTCCCAGTGACGGCTCTATCCATACTTGCTGCATACAGTGGCGGACACCGCTTTCGTTTTAACGAAATTCCCTATTACCTTTGTGAAAAGCACCATCAAGTCACAGGTATATCTTTGGGCGGGGAGTATTTCCGTCAATCACTTTTTTTCCTCATAACTGCGTATATCGCATTAAGCAGAGAAATTGCCGGGTATTTCGCCAAGGTGCTTAGCCCTGTTTTCCTAAACTCCTGCCTATTAGGTTGCGGTTGAGATGCGGTTACGATACCCAGCACTTTGCTGGGAGGCGCAACCGCATCTCTACCGTATATCAATAGGCAGGGTCTAGGTGGTGAAAGCTTCATGGATTCGTGTACTACAGAATTGCCCAAGTATTACAGATATGCATAGCTTTCGGAAGGCTTCAAGTGAATGACAAACCAGCCATGTGCAAACGAAAAGCTTGACGTTAGACAAGGGCTTTATTTACTCTGCAACATATGGAATATTGCATGTACTACAATTACGTTGTATTGATGGTATAGGACGAAGTCCTGCTAAAATGTCATCATGGTAAGTAGCAATAAATGGGTGGATCATAACTGGGAAAAAAGAGCTTTACAAGAACGAAGAGGAAACAAATAGTGTATTTGGTAGATAACAATAGATAGCGTGTAAGGTTTGAAAACTTATAAGAAGCTCTCATGGAACTTTAGAAACTATGAGCTGGTGTTTCCGGGGGCGTTTGGGTTCAAGTAATCTACACATAATTGAATACTGATTAATAATCAATGTTGGTAGTTACCTAGGAGGTAAAATGAAAAGAAACTCGGTTTTATTTATGATGCTTATTTGCATGCAAATAAGCCTATCTGCTATTACGGATTTGAGAGTCTGTGATAGAGAACCCAAATTCCGTATCACTTATGAAGTGATTAATCCAAAGTTTGTTCCGGACAACTTCTCTTGCAGTACTTTTGATGAATTAAAGAATCATCATTTCCAAATTCCAGAAACACTTTTGAAAGAGCTTTCAAACGAAGAGCTGGTAAGGTATGTTTTTAGCACAACCGAATTTATGGTGAGTTCTCAAAGGACCGTGTATAATAATGATTTCTCAGGTTTTAACGGGTACACTGAGTTAATAAGCAGACCAGATTGGGCAGATGACGTTATTAACCTCCCTGGAGAGTTCTTGAACAAAAGAGACGATGTGATGCTCCTCCACTCAATTCGCTTTTCGACAATGCATGATGTTTTTACAAAAATGACATTACACCAACAGCAGCAAATCCTAATGACTATGAATGGAATTCTATCAACGCATAAAACATCCAATGGGGAGAAGTATGAAATTGATGGTTCGGTTATGCAAGCTATACGTTATTGGGCCGGAGTGATTCTGCAGACTTACTATCCTTCAGAGGTTGGGCGAATTGTAATAAAAAGAAGAGGTGCCTTCTCAGATGATGTGGATGATCCAATTAGCTTAGTCCATTCAGAATTACTTAGGGCAATAAACTCGGGAAAGCATATCGAGGTGGGTTATGAGCAAAACCAATAAAGGACTTTTCCTTATTGCTATGATTGCATCTTTATATTTAAGCTTGTTAGCGTATGAGCCAATCCCCCCCCAATGTAGTAATGTGAATTACGATCCGGTTTTGAGTAAGATTAGCTACAGATATACTTCTTGGGGCAATAGTGCGACTCAAATGTTTACAGGCCCATATGACCAGGGAGATCATTCTATCATTGATATAGCTCTATCTCCCGAGATCTATACAAGTTCTTATTTCAGCAGCTATACGTACGTGGCGGGTCAAGATACCTGGATTCCCGTATTCTTATCAGAGCAAACCGTAGATTTTTATCTGGACATTCCAACGAGTGATGACGTTGACTATGACCTATATCTATATAAAGTAGCGGATAATGGTAATGCAACCCTTGTAGCAAGTAGTAATGAATATGAGAGTGTATCTGAGCATATCAATTATTCCGTAACAGCAGAGTCAGCTGGCAAGTACTATATTCGTGTTTATTGTTATGAGAACTCTGGCACTTATCTCGTTAGCGCATGGCTTGATACAGGGTTTTTCAATACTTATGATGATTATAATTATCAGTTAAGGACATATCCCGGCAACAACCCCAGTAACTATACTACCGTGCCGATCCCGGCCACCTTTGCACCCTTACAAGAATACTCATATACCAATACTACTCAAGGAAAGGTTGTTGAGTTATTGTGTGAGAATTTAACCAGTGGTGGGTATCATTATGCCTATGCGGATGTGGAATATGACTTAAATTTTAACTATAATATCTATTCGTCAAACACAACATATAACTTTGGACCAACTATTGGCGCAATCCCTTGCCAGACTTATTCATATGACTGGCATTGGCAGGATGGTTATTATTTAAGCACATACGGAGATAATGAACTGGGACTAGATTATAATTGTACAACTTTTGTTCCAGATTCTTCAACATGGTTTTATAACTGCCACGCGTATGCTTGGACACTCTGCGATCTTTACTGGATTAGCTCACCCGATGCTATTATCTATAATCTGATTAGTAGCGGTCAAATTATCCAGATGCAAGATATCTATGAAAACAGCCACTATGCTCAATATGTCGTATTCAAGAAAACCTCAAATGGGAATTATACGCATTCTGGAAAAATCCTTAATCAGGCTCAAACATTCGACACAGCTATCATACGTTCAAAATGCGGTGCATATGCGATTTATGATCTACTGGGTTCTAATGTAACAGCCGAATGGATTGCAGATTATGGTACGTATAAATATTACTTCCGAAGTGTGAATAGCTCAGCCGATGATCAAGTCGTAGCCAACACAGTAAGTTTGAATGGTAATTGTCCAAATCCATTTAGTTCATCGACAACCATCAAATATTCTCTCCCAGAAACGAATCAGAATTATGAAATCGAAATCTTTAACATCAAGGGGCAAAAAATACGGACTGTTGAACTTGATAAAAAAACCGGAGAAAGTGGCTTTCTCTGGGATGGTTCTACACAAAAAGGAGTTAAATCGGCAAGTGGTGTTTATTTCTATAGACTCGTAAGTAATAATAAAGTAATCGACACGAAGAAAATGATTTTTATAAAATAGGAGAAACGATGACTAAAAGCCTAATGACAATCCTGCTAATGCTCTTCAGTACTTGCGCAGTTTTGAACGCTTCTGATAGAGCTACTCAGTTTCTGAATCAAGATGCTGATAATCTCAGCACCAGTGAAGTGGAAAGAATTCAAGTACCAAATCCTACTATATCTGCGCCTAAAATACTCAGAGATACACCGAAAGACATGATTATAATCACCAACCAGCTATTATATGCAAAATTCTGCGAATTTGCAGCGATAAAAAACAAAGAAGGTATCACAACCACTGTAGTTACGACAAGTACTACTGGCAGTTCCCCAGAAGCAATTCGCTCTTATCTACAAACGCAAAAACAACTCAATCCGAATTTAGGATATGTTATACTGGGAGGAGATGCTTCCGTTATCATGCCTAGAATGCTACTTGTTGAAACAACTAATACAAATTGGGATGAGTATCCCAATGAGTGGGGATGGAAAATGCCCACTGATTTTTACTATAGCAATGTACTGTCGACCTGGACTGATAATCTGAACGAGTTAGATTATACACCTGATCTATATGTAGGTAGAATCCCGGTCGATACCGTTGCTAAGTTACAGAACTTCATAACGAAATACATCAATTACAGGTATAACACAAACCAAAGTTTTGTTAAAACGAATAAATTCATCTCCAACAATTTAGCTCGTGTACCATCTAACACGTTGGGCGATTATATAATTAATGGTGTATCGTCTCCTATTCCCAGTAGCTACAAATCCATTATGTTGGAGAATCAAATCTCAGCTCCTGCTGTCCAATCGGTAAGCGATACACTTAATGCAGGAACTTATCATTTTGTTTTTATTGCAACTCATGGCACACGAGGAGAGGTTTTTGGTGCGTATAATATAGACTGCGAGTACCCTGCCTATATGTATCCAAATTTTACTGGGACATGTGGCAGCGTCGTTTTGGATCAGAGTTTGACGATCAATGGTTTACCTGCTAGCCCTCCCTCGAGACCATATGCTGTTCCGGCATCCCACTATAGGTATCTACCAGACATATTGACCAATACCCAGGATAAGCCCTATGTTTTATGGATGAGTTCCTGTGACGAAAACCAATTTGCAGTAATGAGTACATCATCTCCCAATTCATATATTCCCCAGTATTGTATTGGTACAGAGTTCATGTGTAACAATGATGGTGCTGTTGCAGTTTATGCAAATGCTTATCGTGAAATTCCGGGATTTACAAAATATGCTGGGCAAAAATTCTTCACGAATGTATACGCACAAGGGATAAACAAACTAGGCGATTTAACAAGTACCTGTTGGAATGATTACAATCTTCAACAAATCCCCTCAGAATACCAAGAGATAGTTCTGGGACATATATTGTTCGGTGACCCAAGTATGGATATTTGGTCTGGTCCCTCTAATACATTTTCAGTTGCAAAGGAAGTTTCAGGCTCAGATTATACATTTTATGTGAAAAATGTCAAGAATGATCCCCTTATCGGGGTATTATGTACAGTCATTAATCCCAATGGCACTGTTCTTGATAGACAATACACAGACGAAGAAGGAAAGATTAGAGTTAAGCTGCCTAGAAGTATATCCACCACGGTTCTTGGTGTTTGTGAGGCCAATTTTATCCCTTACAGTCGATTAATTACAAACATACCCTTATATAGGCAAGCAGCTAAGGGAAGTCAAGTAGATGATTATTGTTTAAGCTTTAAATGTTATCCAAACCCTTTGAATCCAAACACAACATTTAGTTTTGAGCTTAAATACACCAGTGAAACTAGATTGTCTATCTATAATATCAAAGGTCAGCAGGTTGCTCAAATTGTGAATGGAGTACTAGATATCGGGAAACACAGTTTTGTTTGGAACTCTATGGATAAATCTGGTAATAGCTTGGCAAGTGGAGTTTATTGGTGTAGATTAGAAACTCAATATGGTGAAGAAATAATGAAAATTGTTATCTTAAAATAGTTGACCTGTTGCCGATTTGCATTATAGAAGCCCTACAGCGGTAGGGCTTTCTATTCTCATGGCGAGTTTTTTAAAACCCATCCGAACTTCCAGTATGTTCTGTCAAAGCCAATTTATCAGGGAATTGTGCAAAGAATGCTAATCTCAAGGAGAACACACTTTAACTTGGGATGGCAAGGTCTGTAGCATAATGATATACCTTCCGGTGTCTCCCTAATCAAGTATGATAATAGGAAGGCACACATTATAAAGAAAATAACCCGGCTCTAAGTGTATCCACTGATATGATTGAGGTCTGTAGTCCATACCGCTAATAGCTGGTTACTTTCCTCAAAATAATTTGAAGCTATATCGACTCCAGACTTGTTATGGTGGGTAACTTCTTAGTATCCAGTTCTCTTACTCACTATACCTCTTTTTAAAGCCCCTCAGCTTTTCTCAGATTATATCAGCTTTCCCTCTGTGTAAAGAAGAAATCCCAACATTTTCTCCTTGTTTCAAAAAAAAACTGAAATCTGTCCCAAAACCACAGATATGTCCCCCACACTACTATGAAGGGTGGTTTCCAAATTTGAGAATCACTGACTAAGTGTTAAGGGCTCAACAGCGGTTTAGCCGTTATCGCTTGACAAATATCGGCTTGCTATGTGTTGTGCCCGCACACAATAAAAGCAAAACAGGAAGAGAACATGGCTTTTGAAAACGAGATAAAAATTATATCCAGGGGAGTGGAAGAGATAATCCCTTTGGATGAGCTTAAAGGCAAGCTTGCCATATCGGCAAAAGAGCAGAGACCATTACGCATAAAGTATGGCATAGACCCCACGGGTTACGATGTTCATATCGGGCATCTGGTGCCCATCCGCAAGATGCGTGAGTTTCAGGATTTGGGGCATACGGGAGTAATCATCATTGGTGATTTCACCGCTCAAATCGGCGATCCCACGGGTAGGGACGAATCACGCCCTCCCCTTACCCATGAGCAGATTAAAAGCAACAGCGAAAAGTATATGGAACAGCTTTACACCGTGCTTAAACCCGAGCAGACCGAAGTACGCTACCAGAGTGAATGGTTCGGGGCAATGGGTATGAGCGATGTGCTTAAACTGATGGGGAAATTCACTTTGGCGCAGTTTATGGCTCATGATACCTTCCGCAAGAGATACGAGCAGGGATTGTCCCTGGGAATGCACGAAATTATGTATCCCATCCTGCAAGGTTATGATTCTGTGGCAATTAACAGTGATGTGGAGCTTGGGGCAACTGAACAGAAGTTTAACATCCTGTGCGGAAGAGATATGCAGAAGTATTATGGAATGGCGCAGCAGGTTGCGGTGCTATCTCCCATTCTGCTCGGTACCGATGGTGTGAACAAGATGGGGAAATCCCTCAATAACTATATCGCCGTGTTCGATCCGCCCAACGAGAAGTTTGGCAAGGTGATGAGCATTCCCGATAGCTTGATAATGAACTATTTCTGCTATGCCACCACGGTTGATGCAGATGAATTGGAAGCCATAAAGAAAGAACTCTCCGGAGATATCAATCCCATGCTGATAAAGAAACGCTTGGCTCGGGAGATTGTTAGCCTGTATCATGGCAATCAGGCGGCTGTGGAAGCGCAGGAAGCTTTTGAGAAGCTGTTCTCTAACAAGGAAATCCCGGAAGATATCCCCGAATACGCTATCTCCCAAACCAGCGTCAAACTGGTTAAATTGCTAACCGATAGCGGCTTATGCACAGGTAGCGGAGAAGCAAAACGGCTTATCCAGGGAGGGGGAGTGTCTCTTGATGGCGAGAAGATCAGCTCTTTTGATGCAGTGGTGGAACTCGCCGATGGCAGTGTGCTGCGAGCTGGAAAGCGTAAGTTTATTAAGATTAAGAAGATATGATTAGCGTAGCCCTTTATAAACTAATCACCAATGCGGCGATAATCGGCATTGTGTTTTATAGTATCATATTGCACGAGTTCAGCCATGCCTATGCCGCATATCTCTTGGGAGATGATTCTGCCAAGCGGGCAGGAAGACTTAGCCTTAACCCCTTAAGGCATATTGATTGGTTTGGCACAGTGCTGTTGCCATTGTTTTTGTATTACACTGCGGGTTTTGTGTATGGATATGCCAAACCGGTGCCTTTTAACCCATATAACTTTCGGAACTTCAAACGGGATTCCGGACTAACCGCCCTGGCGGGGCCGGTGTGCAACATTCTGATTGCCATAGCTTTTGCCCTTGTGTATCATCTGTTAAGTGCTATTCCGATGATGCAATCCATTGCCTTTTATGTGGTATTCATGAATCTGTTGCTGGCGGTGTTTAACCTCATCCCTGTTCCACCTTTGGATGGCTCAAAAGTGATTGGCATGGCTCTTACTGATACTGCTTATTACAAATGGACAATGCAGGAACGCAAGGGAATGATATACCTCTTTGCCATCATTATCGGTTCAAAGATCTTGGGGCTGAACATAATCGGCAAAATCGTGATGCCACCGGTGCAATTTGCTATGCAGCTACTGGGTTTGATGTAGGAATAAACCGCATAAACAATAATAAAATATAAGAGATACAGGAGTTACAAATGGATCTACAAGCAATTCAACAAATGATCGAAAAGCATGAGGTTAAGGCAATTGACCTCAAGTATTGCGGATTAGATGGGAAATGGTATCACATAACCTTCCCTGCCCGCAGAATAGCCAATGTGCTGCAAAGAGGAATCCCCTTTGATGGATCCTCGATACCGGGAATGCGCAGTGTGGAAAGCGGAGATATGGTGCTGATGCCCGATGTGGAAACTGCCCATATTGACCAGTTCTTCGAGACCCCTACCCTTAGGATGATATGCTCTATCTGCGATGCAGAAAGCAGGATTGGAGTTAAAAAAGATCCCCGTAGCGTTGCCCTAAGAGCACATGACTATCTGCTGTCCACCGGGATTGCGGATACCTCTTTGTGGATTCCCGAACTGGAGTATCATATGTTCGATACTGCTCAGTTCAATTCGGATTCATACAGTGCGGGCTACAACATCAGCTCCTGCCAAACCAAGGAATCGCTTCCTGAGGACTGGGAAGATGTAGATGCCCTCAGCCTGGATGGCGTGAAAGGCTATCATATGGACACTCCCTTTGATCAGTTCTACGAGATTCGCCAAGAGATTGTGGACTTGATTGAAGATCAGGATATCAAGGTGCGCTACCATCACCATGAAGTGGGACTCTCTGCCCAACAGGAAATTGAAACAGAATTGCTTGCCTTCCCCAGAATATGCGATGATGTGATGATTATGAAAGATATCATCCGCAGAACGGCACTGGCTCACGGAGTAACCGCCACATTTATGCCCAAGCCGGTATATAACCATGCCGGTAATGGGATGCACTTCCATATCATGCTGCATAAGAAAGGCAAGAATGTGTTCTATAAGAAAGGCGGATATGCCGATCTCTCCAAGGAAGCAATCTGGTTCATCGGTGGCGTGCTTAAACATGGACGTGCTTTGGTGGCGTTTACCAATCCCTCCACCAACAGTTTCAAGCGTCTGCTTCCCGGTTTTGAAGCGCCTGTGAAGCTATTCTACGGTTTAGCCAATCGCAGTGCTGCCATCCGCATTCCTCGCTATGTCAATACTCCGGAGAGCAAGAGATTTGAGTTCCGCACCGGTGACGGCACCTGTAACCCCTATTTTGCAATGAGTGCGATATTGATGGCTGGTTTAGATGGCATAAAGAACAAGATTGACCCCGGAAAATACAACCTTGGTCCCTTCGATGATAATGTGTTCGCCTGGAGCGAGGAGAAGAAAGCCAGCTTGTTATCCATTCCTGCAGATCTGGCTGAGGCAATGCAGGCACTAAGAGAAGATCATGAGTTCTTGTTACAGGGTGGAGTATTCAACGAAGAACTTATCGAAAGCCATATAGCCATGAAGATGAAAGAGCATGATGCGGTTTGTAGCCGCCCTCATCCACATGAAATGATGTTATATTACAATCTGTGATAGACTTGGAATAAGTCTTGCTAACGTAACAGGATACAAGTAAACTAACTTGAGGAAGTGTCCATGAAGATTGTCGCTTTAGTCGTACTCGCATGCATGATGGCGAGTTTGGGGTTTGGGCTTGGAACAGACCAAGCCATTAAGTCTTATAATTCTGCATTTTCACTAGGAGCAAAAAGCTCTTCGTGGATGCAATTGGGGTTTACCTTACCTGAATATACCATAGAAAATGAGCAGGTTAGGGGCACGAACTATCAAAAGCTTATCCTACCCAATTCGGCAAGCTTGATGCAGAGTGGCATGCCGGAGTTGCCCATTATCACCACTTCGGTAGCTGTGCCTGTGCATGGTAATGTAAGTGTGGAGATCATATCTTCTCAGCAGCTTACTATCCCAAACTTCAGGCCCTATCCGGTGCAACAGGGAGATAACTTGGAAAGCCCCAAGAGCTTTCTGCTGAATGACGATTATTACAGCAACGGCGGAAGTTATCCGGAAGCTGCCATCCAATACAGCGACCCGATGATCTTAAGGGACTTCCGTATTGTTACCCTACAGGTTAATCCTTTCTCCTATAATGCTCAAACAGGAGAACTGACCGTACACAACAATATTCAGTTCAAGCTGAATTTCGATAATGCTTCTGGTATGAACGAACTGGATAGTGAGCCACAGTCCATCTCCGCCAGTTTTGCCAATATGTATGAATCGATCATCCTGAACTTCAACGATTATCGCAACCGTTTGGTGCCGAACACTCCTCCCAGAATCCTGATGATTTATGGCAATAACACAGATGCGAATTACCTCAATGCCATAAACTCTTTTGCCCATTGGAAGAGACAGAAAGGTGCAGACGTAATGATCGCCAGCACTGCCGCTTCCGAAGCGGGAAGCTCTACGGACTCCATACGAAACTATATCCTAGCCAAGTATAATAACCTTGCTACCCGCCCGGACTTTGTTATCCTCGTTGGTGATGTTTCTGGTTCTTATACCATACCGGCATACACTGTTGGTAGCGGAGGAGGTGATTATCCATACACCCACCTTGCCGGCACAGATATCTTAGGTGATTGCTTTATCGGACGTATCTCTGCCGAAAACCTCTCCGAACTTACAACAATCCTCGCCAAAGTGTACCTGTATGAAAGAGATATCAATCTGAATACGACTGCTTGGTTGGATAAAATGCTTCTGGTTGGTGATTGGGATCCATCAGGTATATCCACTCAGTATATCAGCAAGTATATCAAAGAGCTTAGTTTGCTAACCAATCCGGACTATACCTTCACAGAGATATATAATGGTGCCCCCACGCCCGCTACAATAAATGCAGCTTTATCGCAGGGTGTTGGCATGTTCAGCTTCCGTGGTTACCTTGGTATGAGCGGTTGGTCACCTTCATCATCACTAACCAATGGATATAAGCTTCCTCATGCGGTTATCATCACTTGCGGAACTGGTAATTATGCCAGTGGTACAGGTACTACCGAAGCCTTCATAAGGCTTGGTACCAGCGGTGCTCCTCAAGGTGCCGTTACTGCAATCGGAATGAGTACTTCCAGTACCCATACTACCTTTAATAATGTGCTTCATGGCGGTATCTTTGACGGTGTGTTTGTACATAATATGCGCACCATGGGAGAGGCTACTCTTCATGGTAAACTGTATATGAACCAGATATTCGGGGTGTCTTCCCCCTCCAATGTGCAATCCTTTACGCATTGGTGTAACCTGATGGGTGATCCCACTATGGAAGTGTTTACCGGCATCCCTAATCATTTTACGGTGACCTCAGATGCTTCCATTCATTTGGGTTTAAGCCTGTATGATGTAAGTGTGCGTGATACTGCAAACCTTCCGATTGAGGGTGCAGCTATTACCCTTAGCATGGGAACAACTATTATTGCTCGTGGCTTCACCGGAGCAGACGGAACTGCGATACTTATACTTCCCGGCACTCTCAGCACCGGTGATGCAGTGCTCACAGTTAGTCATCACAACTTCAAGCCTTCTCAAAGCACCATTCCTGTTTTGGATACTCCAACCTTGGTTCCCGCTGCCATAGTTATAGATGATGATAACCTTGATGCATCCATTGGCAATGGAAACGGTTTGGCCGGAAGCGGAGAGACGATTGAGGTTCTCTTTGGGCTCACCAATACCGGAACTACAGCGGTATCCGGTATTAGCGGCAACATCAGCTGTGCCAGCCAATATTTAACCGTGGTCAATTCTGCAATCAGCTATCCGACTATACCAGGTGGTGAATCTGCCAACAACCAAGTTCCCATCGTGCTGCAAATTGCGCCTAATACACCTCATGGCACAATGTTACGCATCCACCTTAACCTTACTGACACCAGCTCTATCACATATGATGTGTCTGAGTTTATACCTGTGGAAGCACCTAAGCTTCAATATATTGCAGGCGTGGTGTCAGATACTAATAACAACTTGCTTGATCCCGATGAACAAGCAGAATTTGGCGTCACAATCAAGAATATCGGTACAACAGCCATATCAGGGCTTAACGCAACTTTAACCTCTCTGAATGATCTTCTTTCGGTTACAGATAGCGAAGCTCAGTTTGAAGATATCCCTGCCGACGGTCAAGTTACTTGTGTTACAAACAGGTTTAGTTTGAATGCCCGTCCCGAAGCCTTGGTGGGTATGGTTCTTCCTTTAAGGATGCGGGTTTATAATGATGCAGGTTTTGACCAAACCTTGGACTTTAGCATCACTTTAGGACAAGTCTCCATACACGATCCCTTAGGCCCCGATGCACATGGTTATGTGATTTACGACTGGCTTGATATTGGATATCCCGAAGCTCCAATCTTCGATTGGCATGGTATTGCCCCAGCAACAGGCGGTTTGGGTACACCTCTGACCATCAACGACGGCTACGCCAGTGGTGACGAAGGTGACCAAGTAGGTGCCGTATCCTTGGCAGTTGTGAACTTACCTTTCCCCTTCCAGTTCTATGGCAGAACCTATGAACAGATTACCGTGTGCTCCAATGGTTTCATCGCCATGGGTGTTACAGCCAATGCAGAGTTCCGTAACTTCCGTCTTCCCGGTGCAATGGGTCCCAATGCCATGATTGCCGCTTTCTGGGACGACCTAGCAACGGTGAGTGGAAGTGGCATATACACTTATTACAACATTAATGCACAAACCTTTACCATCGAGTGGTATAACATGCGCAACGGTGGTGGATCAGGTACTTCTCCCGAAACATTCCAGGTTATATTATACAACCAAGCTGCTTATCCAACAAGCTTCGGTGACGGACCCATAAAAATACAGTATCAAACGTTCAATAATGTGGATGTTCAAACAGGCAACGAGCATGGTAATTTCTGCACAATCGGTATAGAAGACCACACCGGCAGAGTCGGTCTGGAATATACCTTCAATAATCATTATCCAACCGCTGCAGCTCCGCTTAGCAACCGTAAGGCAATATACATCACCAATGCACCTACCTACCATCTTGCTTCCCATTTGGTGATAGATGGGACCTATGTTGATGATGACAATTCCAACGGTATTTGCGAGCCGGGTGAAGATGTTAACCTTGGTGTCAGCATACACAACTCCGGTAATCTGGAAGCCGGTGATGTTACCGCTACACTTAGTACAAGCAGCAGTTATGTAACCCTCACTAGTGTGGAATCTGTTTATTTCCCTGTAGCACCCGGTGCCAACGGTGTGAATCGGACTCCTTTCTCCTTCCATGTATCGCCCACTTGTCCCGATGGTGAAGTGCTGGAATTCAGCCTTGCCATCAGTTCCGGTGAGAATGTTTGGCATAGAGATTTCACTTTCAGAGTGGAAGGCTCCAGCTTGAAGTTACATTCTCACATGGTGGATGACCACAGTGGCAACTTCAATGGTGTTATTGATCTGAACGAAAGCGTTAAGGTTATCGTCAATATTTCTAATGAAGCAGCAGTGGCTGCATCCAATGTGCAGGTAACCTTAAGTTCCACCCTTCCCGAACTGCAGATCAGCAATCCTCAGATAACGGTGGATAATATTGCACCCAACGACATCCTGCAGCTCTCCTTCGAAGTGAATACGGCATCGGTTCTCGCATCGGTTGCCTCACTTCCCTTCAGTATTTCTGCTCAAAGCTCCAATGGTGGTGCCCTGCAGGCAAATTTCCAAATTCAGTATAACAACCCCAACATTATTAAGGATTTCGAACTATCCAACGGTAACTTTATCGCAGAAACCGGTTGGGCTTGGGGAACACCCTCTCAACTGACAGCCCACTCAGGCCAGAAACTTTGGGCTACCAATCTCACCGGATCATACCCTAACCTGGTGCAATACAATCTCTATACACCAGCTTATTTACTCAGTTCCGGCAGCACAATGAGTTTCTATCATCACTATGCCTTCGAGAATGGTGCTGATGGTGCCAATGTATCCATCTCCACAGATGGCGGTGAAAACTGGACTATAATCAACCCCGGTTCAAACTATAACGGTTCTAACCTAAATGGCTTGAATGGCGAGATCGGCTGGACCGGTTCATCCGGTGGTTGGCTAAATCCCAGCTTCAATCTTAGTGCTTACGATGGCCAAACGGTTATGTTCCGTTTCCGCTTTGGTTCTGATGCTGCCACTTCCAATACCGGTTGGTTTATTGACGATTTCCAGATAAGCGGGGTGAACCAAAAGCAAGGTTATGTACATGGTTTGGTGTATCCCACTTCCGGTATCAGCCCAACCTTGGCGAGAGTTAGCTCAAATCAGCGTTATACCACTCATCCACTAGAGGATGGGAGCTTTATGCTGTTCCTGCCTAATGGTACTCATAGCATCGTAGCCAGCGTACCTCACCACCAACCCTCCACCATTAACGATATGGTAATCAATGCCACTACTCCCGTTTTATATACGGAGTTCACCCTCATTGATCTTCCCAAGCCCGTTAATCCGGTGTATCATGTAACCAATGAAACCGGTTTGGTGGAACTCACTTGGTTGGAACCTGTTGAGCCGGTGCTGCCTATCCAAGGATACAATGTTTATCGCAAGTTCGATACCGGTCCCTTCCAATTCGTGAGTACCGTTACCGAAACATCCTTCTCCGAGATAATCAGCTTAAACGGATTGTACCAGTATTACATCTGCGTACAGTACCTGAATGTAGAAGGAAGCCCCAGCGACATGATAAGCTTCAGCTTCCCCAATACAGCCAATCCTGAGGATGGAAACAGCCCAATACTTGTTACCGCGCTGGATAATAACTATCCCAATCCATTCAATCCCAGCACCACCATCGCCTTCACTCTGGCGAACGATGCGAGAGCTAGTCTTGCCATATACAATCTCAAAGGACAGCTTGTAACTAAGCTCCTTGATGCTAATATGACAAGAGGAAGCCATAAAGTAGTATGGAACGGCTTGGATTCAAACCATCGCAGCGTAGCCTCCGGGATGTACTTGTATAGACTGGAAAGCGGTGATTATAAGTCGGTTAAAAAGATGTTACTAATGAAGTAACATCTTATACATCCAAAATATATAGCCACGAAGAGTGTGATGCTCTTCGTGGCTTTTTTTTATCCTTAAGATACAACCTATCATGTTAGTCTTCAAACACTAGATTATTCACAATTTTGGATGCATATGCTAATAACACTGTAAGCCAATAATATATGTTATGCTTTATGCCATGATGGATCCTGATGACTAACCTGTTCTCCCCCATATCCTGCCTATTAGGTTGCGGTTGAGATACGGTTGCGCCTCCCAGCAAAGTGCTGGGTATCGCAACCGCATCTCAACCGTATATCAATAAGCAAGGGGTTACGACAAAGTGACAATGTGATGAGGTGACAATGTGACAATGTGACAATGTGACAATGTGACAATGTGAAATGCGTATACTTGCCTCTTAATCAAATGAACCACTCGGTTGACCAATGTATATGGTGTGCATGCTCAGGACTGCAAGATATAAGAACAAAAAGTCAGGCAATTATGTGGCACCCCCATTGGTAGCATTGCCAGAAAGAAGGTATTTTTACTACAATCAGAACATAAACATTGAGATTATGCAGATTTCTCTTGACAGAATCTTGAGATTATTAAACCTGACCTTAATAATATCAAGGGAGCCCAAAGATGAATTTGTCATCCTGTCCCATTTGCAAGCAGGAGCTGAAGATTAAGGAAGTGCATTGTGACCGCTGCAAGGTTACCTATCGCGGTGATTTTGAGAGCAGTTGGTTGGCAGCCTTTAGCGAAAGTCAATTGGAGTTCATCAAGTTATTCCTGTTGGTGCAGGGTAACCTGAAGGAATTGCAGAATCAGCTCGGTATTTCGTATCCCACAGTCAAGAGTAGATTGGCGGACATCATCCGCATCATCACCAAGAAAGAACCCGCCGGAGACAAGGTTACCGATGTCCTTGCCGACCTGGAAGAAGGGTTCATCAGTGTGGAAGAAGCAATAAACATGATTAACACAAGGAGACAAAAATGAGTAAGATGAAACTGCAACAAATTCTTGATTACGAAGTGGTAAGCAAGATTACAATCGAAAACAACCTTGCCCCGTTAACAGTCGAGGCATCACCCCACGGACAAGTGGAGCTTATCTGTGAGCTTGACTTGGTGGAACCATTTGAAGAATTTGAATGGGAGGACTGCGTTAGCACCTCCTGTAAGAATGGAGAATTACAGATTGTACTGGATGAAGTGGATGGGATGGAGCGTCGCTTCTTGGGAGTTAATCGTTCATTTGTGAAGATATTGGTTCCGGGAAACTCGTCTATTGATGTTGAGATGGAAAACCTCCCCGTAACATTTCAAGGTATCACCAACACTTTGGTGGTAAGCAGCGAGAATGCTCCCATCCGCATACAAGATTGCGATGGTGACAAAAAGCTCAGCAACGAAAATGGTCCCATCAGTATCCGTAACTGCACCGGCAACCTGACAATTGAGCTGGAAAACGGACCATTAGCAGCGGAACAGATAAGCGGAATGGAGCTGAACATCCAATCCGAGAATGGACCTCTTAAAGTGCGTGAGGCTTGTTTTCCGCAGGTAAGCATCGAAAGTGAGAATGGGGTTATCGTGTATGAGACCTTGTTCGTTGAGAATGCCCATATGGAAATAAAGACAGAGAATGGGATGGTACACTTTGTTTTGCCGGAAGACATGCAATATGAAATCCGCGCAGAGACCGAGACCGGAAAGATAAAATCCCGCCTCTCTCAAGCTATTGTTGAAGACGGAGACCAATTCGTAATCGTGCAAGGCGATGGCAGCAGCAAGATAACTATCAGCACCGAGAATGGGATGATCAAAATTGGCGAAGGTGAGAAGGTTAACATGGATTTCCTGAAAGCCAAGCTGGATCAATTGAAGGATGGTATATCCAATGCCACCTCCCAGGAAGATATGGAGAAAGTGCAACAACTCTTTGGCAATGTTAGTGAGTATGTTAGCAGTCGGATAGCCAACATCAAAGAAGCCCTGGTGAAGGAAAAGATACAGGAACAGCTGGAAAAGCTGCAAGTCTTGATTGAGGAATTTGATTACAAGGGAGCCAAGGATAAAACCATCGCCAGCGTGGAGGAGTTTGGCTCTAAGGTAAGTGAAGAACTGCGCAAGAACATGGAAAAGTTGGGGACCAAGATACACGAAAGCATCCACGTGGGAGGCAGTAAACACAACTTTAAGTTCGATGGCTTGGGCGAATATATCAATAAGGTTATCAACTCTTCCCTTATTAAGCCCTATCTCGGCGGAGAAATGAAAGCCAAAGAAAAGGAAGACGTTTCCGACCGCAGCAGATTGAAGATATTGGAGATGTTGGAAGCGGGAAAAATAAGTGCTGAAGAGGCAGAGAAGCTACTAAAAGCCATCAGCAAAGAATAGAATTAATCCTGATACAAGAGATAACCCCAAGTGCAGACCACACGATCTGCACTTTTTCTATATTTGCGCAAGAAATCCATTGATATATTTGAAACAGCATCAATTGGATATGGGGTTAATGTACTCAAAGAGTGCATAATGAACAAACTTGATTTCTATTGGCAGTGTTATCTTTTTGCCTCAGCGAGAATTTGTTAGGGTTAGACAGCAGTCTTTGGGTCTATGATGATGTCTCAAGTACAGTACCCCCGTAGGACGGACTGTTGATACATATGCATCAAATTGGCTTTATTGTGCTAGTGCTGAGCCACACACCTGCTTTTTTTTTGCCACACAAGAGATGACATCTAAGAGGACATAAACAAAATATTACTTGACCATACTTTAGATGTCAATATGCTTGCTTCGATTTACGTTAAACATGGAGGGATAGTGGAAACCATGAAGATAGTTGATTATGATCCTAGTTATGCAAGAGAAGTGGCTGAAATGTGGAACCGTAGCAGCTCCGGCTGGATGGGTAGAGATTTCAACAGTAGCGAAGAAAAGGTTTTAGAAGATGAAGCAAAAGATTCCTATCACAATCTGTATCTGGCAGTAAGCAATGAACAAGTGTTGGGTTATGCTAAGCTCTCTAAATATGCTGAAGAGAAAGATGTAGCATATATTGATTTATTATCAGTGGACCCCATGTACCACGGCAAGGGGATCGGCAGGATGCTGGTGCAAAAATGTGTGTTGCGTGCAGCCGAATTGGGATATCAACGTTTAGACCTATTCACTTGGGCAGGAAACACCAAAGCAGTACCTTTATATAAGAAGTGCGGTTTCTTTTGGGAGAAGATGGAGTCTCAAGCAACCCACTTAATGAACTTCCTCCCGAGTTTGCTGAACAACCCGCTGATTAAACCCTATTTTAACTTTTTTCACTGGTATGATGATAATGCCCGGATGCTGGAAACACAGCCTGACGGCAGGTTACAAGATGGATTCCAGTTATATGATTACAAGTGGGAAAAGGAAGGTAAAACTCTGGAGATTAGTTTTGAACGGAGTGGACGGGGTATTGTAGCGATCAAGACTCCTGATTTTGCGATTACTACCTGTATTGATCATGCCAAACCTGTTTTTGGAGCTAACTACCAAATAAGCTATCACATACAGAATTTCGCAAGCAAGCCCATGGATATCAAGTTGCAAGGCAGTGATGATGGGATTATTGCTTACAACTGCTCGCACCATCAAGTTCTGGAAGCCGAAGCCGGCTTTGTAGGCAGCTATATGATAAATCCCCTAAGCCAAGAGCTCACGGAATGGGAAACTTGCCCCGGAGTGAGAACTACCCTATCCATTGAGGGTAAGGAGATAGAGCTGAAAACCGGGCTGCTGGTGCAATACCCTCTTTCAGTATCTTTGAGAGTGGCAAACAGCATAATCTTCCCCAATCGCCAAGAAACCATGTATCTGAATATGGAAAATCACTTCAAGGTTGCCTGCAGCTATCACATCTATTTCCCGGAGGATGACAAGGTTCATTTGCTGAACAGACATTTTGATGTATGCCTTAATGCAGGGGAAAGAGCGCACCTTGAGCTTGAGTTTATTGCTAATGGAGCGTGCCTGTTCAATCCCAAGTTACATATTACAGCGATGCCGGATGATGGAAGCGAGCTGGAGTTTACAGTGGACAGCAGAGCTCAGATATTCGCTGCCAACGGGATGGACGGCAAAGAAACACCTGAGTTGATACAACTAATCAATGGATATTGTTATCTATACTACTCCAAGACCGGAAGCAAAAATTGGGGTGGTTATGGCAGTATCTATGGTAATAGCTTCCGCTTTAGTCCTCCTCAGATAGGACAACCCTATAGTGAGGAGTTTGACAATGAACTTCCCTTTGAAACTAGTATTGAGCGGTTTGATTCCGTGATGCAGTTAAGCATGAAGTATCGCTCCAAGGATAATGATGGGCTGGAGTTTGGGTACATATACAAGCTTTACCCCAACGGCTTGATGGAAGCTTATATAAAGATATACAAACTTCCTGAGACAGGTAAAAGCTATCATGCTATGCTTAAGCTGATGATGAATGAGCAGAAGCTTTGTTACGAGTGTAACGGCAAGCTTGTTCAAGCAGAAAGTGATTTGCCCGGAGCAAGCCTTAGCGATTTTGCTCGCAGCAGCTTAACCGGAAACTGGCTTTTCTCCCAAAGCGATGACAGCTGCCAGGCACTAATCTGGAACCCGGAGTTTCCGGCAAGCATCGGTAAGTATTGGCTTTGTTGGGAGCTTGATCTACAGCGCATCAACCAGCTGGATAACAAGGAACTGCTCTTTGCCAGAATGTTCCTGGATGTATTTCGCAATCCATATCAAGTGCGTAATGCGGCTTTGGGATTTCGTAAAGCCACCGAACCAATCCTTCCGGTGCTGGAACTTAAGGTAAATAACGGTAATCCCATCCTAGGGGCTTCCTACCCTGTGGAGTTTTGGGATAAAAGAGATGCGAAGCTCAAAGGCAGCTTCAGCCTTCTAACCGGCAGCATTGAACAACCCAACATAGTTTTGGTAGATGACGATAACGCTCATGCCGCCCATTGGCAAGTGCAGGATAAGGGTGATAGTCCCATGGAACTTATCTGCTGCCAAGCAGAACTTTCTAACTATAATGTATCCCGCTCCATGTTATGCTTGCGCAGCAAAGGAAAGGTAACAACCAGTGAATCAGAAGGTAAGCTCTACATAGATAACGGAAAGATAAGCATCGCAACACCCCTTCAAACTGCTGCACCGGCACTGTGCTCTTTACAATATGAAGGATGTGAGTTTCTGGATTCAGGCTATCCTGATTTTGCTGCAAAGTCATTTTTCAATCCCTTCTTGGGTGGTATTTACACAGTTCCGGGTCAGTTGAACAAAGCCGCCCTGCTTGCCGAAAGCCACCAAACTGATCCAATCACTTTGCAAGACCAATTCGGCAACATCTGGCAGGGGCTTGCCATCACCACAGAGATCAAGGAGTTCGAACCTTTAAAAGGCATCAAATACCGTCAATGCTATGTCATGCACCCCAACGTTCCGGTTCTTGTGTTGCTGTGCGAGATTATCCAGAATAATGGCTGGAGAGAGTTCGTTCACTTCAAGAATATTTTATGGCTTAGACATGATGACAACCAGAATGATGCAGAGCTAACTATTTCCCGTAATGGTGATAAAAAGCTTATCATCAAAGCCGGTGCAGAGCAGATTAGCGATGGTGAGTACCTGAAACATATTGCCTACAAGCATAAAGAATGTGATGCCTACCTACAGGTTTGCCACCTTAACAAGCATCAGCACCACTATTATGCCGATGGCACTGTGTTGAACATTAATTTCACTTCATACTCGCAGATTCTGGAACCTGGCAGACAGTGGTTGCAAGCGCAGTTCCTCATCCTTTCCCCGGAACTGTATGAACCGGATAGCCTGATGGCTATCACAAATCTCAGATTCTCTTGAAAACAATAAGATTTACACCATAAAGGAGACACGATGGACTTGATTATTGATTCTCTTAGCAAAACATACCCCAATGGAGTGCAAGCCTTGAAAGACTTCAGCATCTCGATTGGTAAAGGGATGTTTGGCCTCTTAGGACCCAACGGAGCCGGCAAATCTACCCTTATGAGAACTATAGCCACCTTGCAAGATGCAGATAAAGGAACGATAACCATGGGGGAACTGGATGTATTGAAGCAAAAGCAGGAAGTGCGTAAGCTTTTAGGCTACCTTCCCCAGGATTTTGGCTTGGATCCCAGGGTCCCGGCAGAGGCAATGTTGCAGCATTTCGCCATCCTTAAAGGGATTCACAACCCCAAAGAGCGTAAGAAACTGGTGGAAGCATTACTGGTGCAAACCAACCTATGGGAGCAGCGTAAGCAAAAGCTGGGCGGCTTCTCCGGTGGCATGCGTCAGCGTTTCGGTATTGCACAGGCACTGCTTGGCAACCCAAAGCTATTGATTGTGGATGAACCTACTGCCGGGCTGGATCCCTCCGAAAGAGTACGCTTTCACAACCTGCTTTCCGAGATTAGCCAAGATGTAATCATCATCCTCTCCACCCACATTGTGGACGATGTTAGCGACCTCTGCACCAGGATGGCTATTATCAACTCCGGCGAGTTACAATACAGCGGTGAGCCACTTGCCGCCATCAGCACCATGCATGGAAAGATATGGAAGAAGATAATCAGTAAAGAAGAGCTGGAGCTACACACCGCAAAATACCGTGTTCTTTCCTCCAAGCTGTATGTGGGTAAACTTGCCCTCAGGATATTCAGCGAAAGCGATCCGGGAGATGGCTTCAGTGCTGCCGAGGCTCACTTGGAAGATGTATATTTCCACTATGTGGGTGCCCTGGTAAATCAGGCTTAAGGGGGCAGATATGTTCCTTAATGTGCTTGCCTACGAGCTTCGTTACCGTTTCCGCCTTGTTTCCACCTGGGTGTACATCATCCTTGCCTTCATCGTTGCCTTTCTCATTGCCAATCTTGCCGGAGGTGCCTTTGATGGCTTCGAAATCCAAGCCGGCAAGAGCGGCGAATTCACCTATGTGAATAACCCATTGAACATCTCCACCTATATCCTGATGTTGATGTATCTCTGCACCATCATTTTTGCCGCAATCTTTGGCAGCAGTTCTGTGCGAGATTTTGAAACAGGCAGTTACGAACTTTTCTTCACCAAGCCTGTAAGCCCCCGCATGTACTTCCTCGGCAGATTTTCCGGATCTTACCTCAGCGCACTGGCGGTGGTTATCTCCATCGTTTTGGGCTTTGCCATAGGTTTCCGGATGCCATACCTTTCTGCTTACAAGATTGGTCCCCAGTTACCCTTGGCGTATCTGCATGTGCTGTGCTATTTTGCCATCCCCAACCTATTTGTGATGGGAGTGCTTTTCTTCGGCGTGGGTATCCTCACTCGCAAAGTTATAAACAGCTATGTTGCCGGTATCTGCGTATTCTTTGCCTATATCTTGGCTGGGATGCTTGCCGGTGACGTGGAGAAGCTCACCCTCGCTGCTCTGCTCGATCCCTTGGGGATGTCCACTATTGCAGCAGTTACCCGCTATTGGACTTCTGCCAAAAGCAACAGCAGCTATCTCAGTTTACAAAGCTTAATCGGTTGGAACAGGCTCATCTGGCTGTCAATGGGCAGCGCCCTGCTCATCTATTGCCTGCATAAGTTCCAATTTGTCAGCCGCTTACTAAGCGGTAAAGCAAAAGCTCGCAAAGAGAGCAAGTCCATCCCCCCACAGATTGTCCCCGGCTACATTGGCGAAGTAAACTCTAAGCCCTACAGCTCATGGAGGCAGTTCTGCTACCTTGTGGGCTATGAGTTCAAGAACATCGTGTTCAACCGTAGCTTTCTGGTTATCATCTCCGGCTTTGCCCTGTTCCTCATCATCACCGCCACGCAGATGGTAGGCAAGATATACGGCACCCAAACCTACCCACTCACCAGCCAGGTCTTAGCCGCTCTGGGGGGTAACTTCATCCTCTTTGGGCTTATTATCAGTACCTTTTACGCAGGTGATCTACTGTGGAGAGACCGCAATCTGAACCTGCACCAGCTGTATGACTCTAGCCCGCATCACAGCTTTGTAAGCTACTTTTCCAAGCTCGGTGCCATCATCATGATGCAGTGGATGCTGCTTGGCACTATCTTGCTGGTTGGGGTGGTGGTGCAAATCACCAAGGGCTATTTCCGCTTTGAGTTTGCTCAATATTTCTTCGAGCTCTTTGTGGTGTATTTCATAGAGTTAGTTCCGGTTACCCTGATGCTGTTCTTCTTCGCCATAGTGATGAACAACCGCTATACCGGCTACATCGCCATGATTGTGTTCTATGCGGCTCTGATTAGCCTCGGTGCTCTAAAAATTGACCACCCGCTTTTAACCTTCAACTCTGGAGGCGTCAGCTATTCTGAAATGAATGGGTATGGCAGCTTCATTCCCCGCTTTCTTATCCGTAAGGCTTATTGGTTACTGTTCTGCATCGGCTTCAGTTTCGTGGGATTCAAGTTTTGGAACCGCGGCACTGAGATTGATTTCAGAGCTAAGCTAAAGCGCATAAGAAGTAATGGTTTCGATAAGGGCTGGAAGCTTGCCACCGGAACCTTCATCGCCTTCCTCCTGCTGGGAGGATACCTATACTACAACATGAACATCCTTAACGAGTACATCAGTCCCCGCAGATGGAAGAAGATGCAAGTTCAGTATGAAAAGCAATATCGCACCCGTCTGAGTGCTCTCCCCCAACCAAGGATTTCCGATGTGTCCCTAAAGATAGACATCTTCCCCAAGACCCGTAAAATGGACATAGCAGGCTCATATTGGCTGGTTAACAAAACCACTGCCCCCATCGACAGCCTGGTGATGAGTTATGATGATGAGTATATAGACCAGAAGCTGGAGTTTGGTAAAACTGCCAAATTGGTGCATAGGGATGACCTCTTTGATGTGTTTATCTACCGCCTGGCAACCCCTCTTGCCCCGCATGACTCCATTAAGTTGGATTTTGCCTTCCGACACCAACCCAAGGGCATACCAAGCGAGGGTTCAGGCTCTAAGGTGATGAACAACGGCACCTTTTTCGATAACAGTATGATGCCATCCTTTGGTTACAAAGATGGCTATGAGTTGCAAGACAACAATGAACGAAAAAAGAAAGGCTTAGCCCCCAAACCACGCATGGCAGCCATCACAGACAGCACCCAATACCGTAATTCATATGTCAGTACAGATTCGGATTATGTTCGCTATCATGTGGATATTAGCACCGATGCGGATCAGATTGCTTTTGCTCCCGGAGATTTACTGAACAGCTACACCAAGGATGGTCGCTACCATGCAGAATACGGTAGCAGTGTGCCTATCCTGAACTTCTTATCTTTTGTTAGCGGAAGATACGAAAAGGTCACTGATAAGTATCAGGATAAGCTTGTGGAGGTGTATTATGACCGCAAGCATCCCTATAATGTGCAGTCCATGCTTGCCTCTGCCAAGAACACCCTAAGGTATTGCAGCGAGAACTTCATGCCATATCCTCACAAAGCTCTGCGGATTGTGGAAGTACCATATGTGTATTTTGCCCAGTCCTTTCCTGCCCTGATTCCTTTCTCTGAGAATGTGGGTTTCATCGCCAAGGTTGATCCCAATGACAACAGTGCTGTGGACTATCCCTATCAGGTTACCGCTCACGAGGTTGGGCACCAATGGTGGGCACATACAGTAATTGGGGCAAATGTGCAGGGAGCAACCATGTTCTCGGAATGCTTCACGGAATACACCTCCATGATGCTGATTAAAGAGAAATATGGGGTGGAGCGGATGCGTCGATATTTACGCTATACTCATGACAACTACCTAAGTGGCAGAAGTGGCGAGTATAAAGAAGAACAACCTTTGTATCTGAATGAAAACCAAGCATATTTGAACTACAACAAGGGCACTTTGGTGATGTTTGCCTTGCAGGACTATCTGGGCGAAAAAGCGGTTAATGCCGCTCTGGGTGCTTTTTGCAAGGACTTTGCATACCACAGCGACCCCTTCCCCATCTCCACGGATGTTCTGCCATATCTTAGGCAGGTTGCGCCCGACAACAGAAAGTACCTGATTAACGACCTTCTCGAAAGTATTATCTTATACGACAATAGAGTTATTGATGCCAAACAGAGCTTTGATACCAACCGCAAGGTGTATCAAACCACCATCACCTTCAGCACCGCTAAAGCCAAGTATGATGGCTTGGGAAACAAAAGCCCGGTTAAAGTTGCGGACGTGTTGGATATTGCCATCTATGATGATACAGAAGAGAAACGCCTGGCTACCAAAACAGTTGAGGTGAATGGCACAACCCAAAGCGTCACAATTGAAAGTAAGGTTAAGCCCGGCAAGGTGATATTGGATCCATACTTCAAACAGATTGATAGCGAGAGGAAAAATAACAGCAAGTCACTTGGATGAGTTCTGATTCTTCCGGTGCGGTAAGTATGTGATGTAACCTTTCCATCGCAGGATAAATGCCTTCCATCAACAGAGCAGGCGGTTCGTTAACCGCTTGCTCTTATATTTATTTATGGCTTTCTCTAGTTCCTTAGTCCACTGGCTGGTAACCCCCTCGTAACTCCCTTGTGATTCCGAGGTCTGGCGAGGGAGTCACGAGGGAATCACCAGCTCATGACATGATGCCCTATTAGGTGCGAAGCAAGTATGAGAGCGGAAGTAATATAAGCTCAATGAGCACTTTGCTATTCCCAGATTATACTTACTCACTTTTCAGCACAGTGCTTGACAAGAATAGCACTGCTTTGGCACTTGGACATTGAGGTGGAAATGGAAACAACATTGAAAGTTCTGGTTTTGGATGCTGCCACAGGATTTTACCGTATGCAGCGTTACCCATTAGGGGAGTTTTTTGGCCCTGTGGATTTAGGTTTGCACTTGGCGGGAAAGTATAACTCTTTAAACATTGGTGTAGGCATCCTAGCCGGATCTATCTTCCCCGGTTCCAACAGGTTGGTATTCACCGGATTCTCCCCCGCTTGGGGAGGTTTTTACGTATCGTCCATGGGTGGTGCAGGGCTCGTTTTTGATGATTTGGGGATATCCATGTTGTGCATTAAAGGACAAGCTTGCAAGCCATCAGTTCTGGTTTTAAACCGTCAGCACGGTGAGGAAATTGAACTGGAACTAGTTCCAGTTAATCCCCGGCTGATTTGGCAGGAAGGAGAAACTGGAGTCTATGCCATGCTGAATTATTGTCAGGAGCAATTCCAACATCGTTTCAAGAATGATCCCCGTATCCTTGCGGTTGGCCCTGCTGCAGCAGATACAGATATGGGCGGTATAGTATCCGTGCCGATAACCAACGGCAAACTGAGTCATATAGATACTTGGGCCGGCAGGGGCGGCATGGGATCCAAGCTGCTTCAGCAGCATGGAATATGTGCAGTAGTATATGGTGGTACCCAAATAGATGAAGATTTTAGGGATCGCAAGGTTGCTGATGAATGGTTCGAGAAAAGATACAAGCAGAAACTGCTGGCAAAAGATATGGAAGCCACCAAAAAGTATCGCTTCGATCCTGCTTTTGAGACCGGCGGAACCTTTGGAGTCAATTATGCCTCGAATGCAGATACGCTGCTTGCATTCAACTACCGCAGCATATATTGGAGCGAGGAAGAGCGTAAGGAATTTCACCGCAAGCACATAAAAGAGCATTACCTGAAACAATTCAATGAGGAAACAATCGCAACGAAGCAGTACTCCACCTGTGGTGAACCTTGTGTTGCAGTGTGTAAGAAAAGCAACGGGAAGTATAAAAAGGATTATGAGCCATATCAAACCTTTGGGCCCCTGGCAGGAATATTCGATCAGAGAGCTGCTGAACAAGTAAATCGATGTGCCGACAGCCTTGGTTATGATGCCATCTCTGCAGGGGGAATGGTTAGTTGGATGTTCGAGTGCCTGGTGGATGGAAGTATCAAACCGGAAGAACTGGGGATTAATGAAGTTCCTCATTGGGATGCAGATGCCTTTCGAACAGTAGAGGATTCGCTTCTTAATGCCCAACTGGCATGCCAAATCCTGGTTAACTGTACCGGTGAACAACGCCTAATTGATATCAGTGAGGGTGTGCGGAAATATGCACGTAGATTGGGGAGAAAAAAGGGTATTGATCTAATGCGCAATCTGGTGATAAACTCTTTTGGCAGAAAGGGATGGATGGTTCCAAATCAGTATTGGACACCCGGAGTGCTATCCCCAATGCCCACCATGGGTAGGTATTATATGCACTATTCGCAGCAATACTTATCCCCAAGGTTATTGGGAAAGATAAACGTGGATCGCATGAAAGCAGAATTGATGCTGGATAATCTTGGTGTTTGCAGGTTTCATAGGGCATGGGCAGAGGAAATGCTGCCGGAGATTGTAGATTACATCTTCGGTAAAGGGAAAGAGCTTGTGTTAAACAGTCATATCAGTTCCAGGCGTATAAACTGCCGTAATGCTGCTGTCTTCTGGGAATCTGAAAGAAACATTGATCTGGTATATACATATCTTCAACGCCAAAAGAACATTATTGGCACCGACGTGGAGAATCTGGACTATTGGCTACAGCGATTTGACACCGATAGATACGTTGCAGCCATGGATTATTGGTATGAAATTCGTAAAGGAATAGACGAAAGTTTACGTGAGTTGTAATGCAAATTCCCGCATGGTTTACGAAGGAATTTGGAGCTCACCCAAACATAGTGTAAATAAGTGTACAAAACGCCTTCATAGTGCTACACTTTCTGCTTGACAGATTTATTTGATTCATTTCCCATTCTCTAACGAGGATTAAATTATGTCAAAACGCAGAACACATATCATAGAAGAGCTTGACCCACAGAGTGTTGAGACCTTTAGCGAGGCTCAAAAGCAATTCTATGCATCTATGGGTTATAAGCCATATTTAAATGCTGATGGAAAAACAGTTTGGCTTTCCCCGGAACTACACCCCCTCAGGATAAATTCAAAGGTACGCCGTCCCCTTATCAGGAAGCTGTTTGGCAGAAGCAAGATAGTCATCCCGGAACGGAGAAGACGCCGTCCTTGGATTATGAAGTTCCTGCGCCATAATTGGTTGTTATTCGTAATCATAGCGAGTTTAATGCTCTTCGTTATGTTCTACATGCGCTATTACATGTAAACTGGAGATACAAATCATTTTGAAAATACTTCTTACTAATGACGATGGCATTTTTGCCCCCGGCATAAGGGCTTTGGCTGAACAGCTTAAAGCTGCCGGGCACGAACTGAACATTATTGCTCCGGATAGAGAGCGCAGTGCTGCTTCTCACTCCCTAAGTTTGCGCACTGATATTGTAGTGAAACGCTTGTCCGACAACGAGTATTCCGTAAGCGGAACTCCGGTTGACTGCTCCGTTATCGCCTTGCAGAAGATACTTACTCAACCGGTGGATTTGGTGATATCGGGCATCAATGCAGGGCAAAACATGGGTGAAGACGTATTGTATTCGGGTACGGTCGCAGCAGCGGTGGAAGCATCATTGATGGGGTATAAAGCAATCGCAATCTCGATTAACTCATATAGCGACCAGAAGTTTGATGTTGCCGCCAAGTGGATGAACAAGCTGCTGGAGATGGGTATTTATAAGCTTTGTAAAGCTCATGGGGTGCTCAATATTAACATCCCGAACATAGATTTTGAAGAAGTGAAGGGAATAAAGCTCACTCGTACCGGACACAGGAAATACTACAACTTTATCAAGGTTCTGGAAGAACGGGAGAATGAGTTTAGCTACCGCGTGGGTGGCGATAAACCCGTTTGGGATATAGAGCGAGGCACCGATGCCGAAGCGGTTTCTGAGGGTTATATCTCTATTACCCCCCTTGGTTTTGATCTCACGGATGCCGATGCCTTCCCGGAGATTCTGGACTGGCTTGAAACCAACCGTATGCTGCATCTGGAGAATTGATGCGTTTTGAAGATCAAAGAGAGAAGCTGGTTAAGGAATTGCAAGCCGGTGGGATATGCGACACAGCTATCCTGAATGCCTTTGCCAAGGTCCCCCGAGAGGAGTTTGTCCTGCCGGAGTATCGAGAATATGCATACCGGAATCAACCCCTACCAATCTTGCACAGCCAAACAATTTCCCAACCTTTGATGATAGCCATAATGATGCAGCTAATGGAACTAAAAAACTCCGATATTGTGTTGGAAGTTGGCACCGGAAGTGGCTACCAGAGTGCTTTGCTTGCCGAGGTAGTCAAGGAAGTGTGCAGCATCGAGAGGATTGAAAGCTTATCTCTGGATGCACGTAAGATACTTAAAAAGACAGGATATAAGAATATTTACTTCCTTATTGGCGATGGACATCAGGGCTGGAAGAAAGCTTACCCCGCCCATAAGACTTTTAACAAGATTATTGTCTCCGCAGGTGCGGAAGAGATACCCTCTGCCTTGGTTCAACAGCTTGATGAAGGTGGGATTATGACCATACCTGTTGGTTCATCCGGTAGCCAGATATTGAATGTGATCCGCAAAGTAAAGGGCGAAGTTCAGATATCTCATAACGGCGCGTGTTCCTTTGTACCCCTGATAAACAATGATCTACCTGCGAGGTAATGATGCTAAAACTGATTATAGGTTGGCTGAAATCCTTGTTCCGAAAGACTGATAAGAACGCATATCTGAAAAAGATATCCATCTTCAGTAAGTTAGACTCATTTGAGTTGTATCTGCTAAATAACTTCATGCACCACAGAAGTTTTAAAGCCGGTGAGTTATTGTTTGACAAGGATTACCCCCTTGAGATGATCTTCTTCATTGAGCAGGGAGAAATTGAGGTATTGGGTAAAGCTCACCCCAGTGGAAGAAGTGTTTTGAAAAAGAATCAATGGATTGGCATCATGGATATGTACCACGAGAATATCCGTAGCAGTTCCGCAAAAGCCCTCACTCATGTTGAAGCCAATGCCATCTCTTGCAAGGACTTTGTGGACTTGATGGAGAATAATCCCCATATGGGCGTGAAGATCCTTACCGGAGTATGTGAATCGTTCAGTAACTACATCTTCCAGATATGTGCGAACTCTTCCGCTACAAGCCAGAATTCCTCCGGTACCGAGGTGTAGATACCCAAGATGAACTGGACAAAGCTGCTTTTCTATCTCTTGCTGCTCTCAGTGCTCACCTTGGGAGTATTCTTCTATCGTTGGATATTTGCCAATTTGGTGTATGCAATGGTGTTCTCTTACATCCTGGATCCTTTTGTTTCCTGGCTGGAAAGGCGGCGCATACCACGATGGCTGTCAGTTGTGGGAGTGTATTTGGTCATTATTGGTTTATTTGCCTGGATGACTTCCCGATTCTTGCCGGACTTGGTGAAGCAGGGTAACTACCTGTTTGACCTTTATGCCAGCGGTAAGCACCTAAGCGGGCAGTATATAGTTAATATTCCTTTCGTAAATGGGATATATACTTTTATGCAGAATCTTGATACACAGATACCGGGCCTAACACTTGCCCCCAAGATGGTAGAGTTGTTGGATAACGCCAACGAGAGCCTTGCCAGCATCCCAAAACTGCTGATGGATAACTACCAAAATATACTCTCCACACTATCGTTGATTGCCACTATACCTCTACTCAGCTTCTTCATGTTAAAGGATAAATACAAACTACGTAAAGCAGCACTTGAGCTTTCATCAAACCGTTATTTCGAGTTATGCATCATCCTGCTACGCAAGTTCGACACCACAGTTGGCACTTTCCTAAGAGCTATGCTGTTTGAGGTTATTGTGGTGGGGTTCATGGCATCCATCGCCTTTGGTATAGTGGGAATAAAAAATCCTGTGCTGATTGGTGCTACAGCCGGTGTAGCGAACATTATACCCTATTTTGGCCCCTTCATGGGTGGAGCTTTAGCTGCTTTTACCGTTCTTATCAATGGTGGCCCAATCATCATGATTGTATATGCTGCACTAGCCATGTATATAGTGCAAGTGATAGATAATAATATCATCTACCCTGTGGTAGTAGGTGGAACTATAAGCATGCATCCGCTTTTAGTGCTGCTTACCGTTATTGCCGGTGGATGGTATGGAGGTATCCTTTGGATGCTGATTTCAGTGCCATTGGTTTACATCACGTATAGCATTATGAAAGTGCTGTACATAAACCTAAGAGATTATAGAATAATATAGAGATGAGGATTGCATGAGTATTTTTGATAAATGCCACAAGTTCACCGATGCCCGCAAAGCCATTGCTGCCGGTTATTACCCCTATTTCCGGGTTATTAGTTCGGAGCAGGATACAGAGGTTATCTGTGATGGCAAAAAGATGCTGATGATGGGCTCTAACAGCTATTTGGGGCTTACCAATCACCCCAGAGTTAAAGAAGCCTCCATGAAAGCAGTGCAGAAGTATGGCAGCGGTTGCGCCGGAAGCAGATTTCTGAATGGCACATTGGACATCCATATCGAGTTGGAAGATGAGCTGGCAAAATTGGTTGGTAAAGAGGCGGCTCTTGCTTATCCCACAGGTTACCAAGCCAATGTAGGGTGCATATCTGCCATGGTTAACAAAGGCGAATATGTTATAACCGACAAATATGACCATGCCTCCATTATTGATGGGTGCACTCTTGCCGAAGGCGATATGTTGCGTTTCAACCACAACGACATGGCTTCTTTGGAGAGAGTCTTACAGAAGATTGAAGGCAAGAAGAGCTTAATAGTTGTGGATGGAATATTCTCCATGGAAGGCGACATCGCCAAGTTACCGGAGATAGCAGAGCTAGCCCTTAAATATGGCTCTAATATCATGGTGGACGAAGCTCACTCTCTTGGTGTTTTAGGCGCAACCGGTGCAGGTACGGTTGAGCATTTTGATTTGAATAAAGAAACAGACCTGATTATGGGTACCTTTAGTAAGTCTCTTGCTTCTGTGGGTGGTTTTATCGCAGCGAGTGAACCGTTGATACACTACCTTAAGCACAAATCCCGCGCACTCATTTTTTCCGCATCGCTCCCCCCAGCTTCAACCGCCAGTGTGCTGGAAGCCTTGAAGATTATGAAGGAAGAGCCGGAGCGGATTGCAAAACTTTGGGAAAATACAAACTATATGCTACAGGAATATAAAGCGATGGGCTTTAATACCGGAGATTCCTGCACCCCGGTTATCCCACTGCATGTGGGTAACATGATGGATGCCTTCCAAATGTGGAAACGTCTTGGCGAGGAGGGTGTATTCATCAACCCCGTAGTACCACCTGCTGTCCCGCCGAATTCCTGCCTTATCCGTTGCTCATTTATGGCAACACACACACGTGAACAGCTTGATATGGCTTTGGATAAATTCCGCAGCATCGGCAAAGAGCTTAATCTGATATAACAAAACCAAAATAGAAAGAGATGGAGGAACCATGGCAAGCAAGAGTAGTGCGGAGTTTTATCCTAACTTAAAGGAAATGTCTCCCATTCGTGCCATTGCAGAAACACTGATGAACAGCCACACGGTACGCACCGTGAACATCAGAGAAGCTTATGAACTAGCAAAGAAACAACCCGGCGTAAGCGAAACGGATTTACCTGTATATCCTGAATTCGTTAAGCTGCACAATCTCCCCGCCGATACCAAAGTGCTGAATGATTGCCACGGCAACATCATCGGCAGAACGGCTAAAGCACGTCGTTTTTATCATCGACTCAATGCTTCGCAGAAGAACAAATTGGAAGGGGATTTCCGCGAAGCAGTGTGGCAGATGCAACACTATCCGCTGATCAAAGCAGAAGCTATCCTTGGTATGGACAAAGACCTCATGATTAAGGCCACTTTTGTTACCACCGAAAGCGATGCAGTTAACCTCTACAACTGGTTACTGAACTTTGCTCCCTACGATCAGCTTAAAGATCAATACGAATCCAGCCCCAAGCTTCCCATTCAGGATATCATCCTTGTAGCATTCAACGAATGGACTTGCAACGATGATTTCTACAACAATGTTGGTGCTCCCCAGCTTGCTTTGGTGGACGAAAAGCACAATGTAATCGTTAATCTCGGCATGCGCTATTTCGGCGAACGCAAGAAAGGGACCCTTACCTTGGCATGGACTTCAGGAATCAGAATCGGTATGGCTGCTTGCCATGGCGGTATCAAAGAAATTGATTTCAGCACCTGTAAGGATGCTGCATTCCACAAGCTTGGTAAGCGTTCCATCGCTTTCTACGGGCTTTCCGGAACAGGTAAATCCAGCCACACCAATAATCATGACAACGCCGGAACGTTGCCGGAAGGCTTCTCCAAAGTTGTGTTGCATGACGATGCCTTCCAAATTGATCTGGAAAACAAGGTTTGCCGTGTTTGGGAACCCACTCTGTTTGACAAAACCGACAGCCGTCCCATTGACCATCCAGACTGGAAATACGCATTGGCTTTGATGAACCATGCCATTATGGACATAAACGGCAAGCGTACCCCGGTTGGCTTAGACCTGCGTAATTCCAATGGCAGAGCTTTGTTAGACCGTAGCCTGCTGGGCAGTTATGTGAATCGCTGTGCTTTCCCCAAAGCCTTGGTATGGTTAATGAAGGATTCTGTGCTACCTCCAGTAATCAAATGCACCGATAAATACCTCGCCATCGCCATGGGTGCGGCTTTGATGACCCAACGTAACCGTGCCGAGAACGTTACCGAGGAAGAGTTAAACAAGCTTGTCTTCGAACCTTTCGCCAATCCATTCCGTGTGTATGAACTGCATCGTGATGTGGATGCTTTCCTTGCCGTGGCAGATAACGGAGCAGATTTCTACTGCTTCAACTCCCGTGGATACTGGAAGGAATCGGACGATGTGCTGGAAGGCATTCCGCTTAAGACCTCCCTCACCCTGCAGACTGCCATCCTGACGGATAGCATCACCTGGGAACCTTGGGATGCTCTGCCCGGTGCAATGATCCCAACTCGGGAATCAATTGATGCCCTTATCCCCGGTTTCTACGATAAATACAATCCCGCAACCCGCGGTAACATGGAAGCTTACAAAGTCTTGTTAAAGGACAGATTCACCCAACGCATAGACTTCCTGCTGAGCAGCGACCTGAAAGAAAAACCCGAAACCCAAGATAAACTGGTGAAATCACTGAACTTAGTGTAATTAGCCAGAACATCAGATAAAGTGATAAAGCGGGAGTTACGGCTCCCGCTTCTTTATTGCACTAAATGAGCTTAGGCACACTTTAACTTAGTGTTCTCAGCTTCGCTCCTGCTATCATTGCTTAATCATTACGCGTGAAATACGGATGGGACGCGTAATTCATGCGTATTACATCCGTAATTGGAATAAGAAAGATATCCGGAAGGTATGGATTAGTCTAATGACCTTGCTTCATTTCCCAAATGCGGTCACGCAGCTCTGCAGCCCTTTCGAAATCGAGCTTCATCGCCGCTTTGTTCATTTCCTTGGTGAGAAGTTCCAGCACTTTTTCCTTGTTATCCAGCTCCAGATATTCCACAAACTCTTTCTTGGCAGGTTTGGCTGCGTCTTGATCTGCGCTGTCTATCTTGTCATATCCCTCGGCAATTGAGGTGGATTGCATAATCTGCTCAATAGTCTTCATGATGGTTTGCGGGGTGATGCCGTGCAACTCGTTGTAGGCAACCTGCTTAGCTCTACGGCGATTGGTTTCCGAAATGGTTTTCTGCATCGCATCGGTAATCTCGTCAGCATAGAAGATAACCCTACCATCAACATTACGGGCAGCACGTCCGGAGATTTGTATAAGTGACCTTGCAGAGCGGAGGAAGCCTGTTTTATCTGCATCAAGGATGGCAACCAGAGAAACTTCGGGCAAATCCAAACCTTCCCGCAACAGGTTTACGCCAACAATTACATCAAACTCCCCTAAACGTAACTCGCGGATGATTTTGGAACGTTCAATACTGTCAATATCGCTATGCAGATATCTGGCGCGTATTCCTGCGTTGGTGAGATAGGTGGTTAAATCCTCACTCATGCGCTTGGTTAGGGTCATCACCAGAGCTTTCTGGTTGATGGCGGTGCGTTGCTTGATTTGAGCAATAAGATCATCCACCTGATGCTTGATGGGCTTAACCTCGATTTCTGGATCCAACAAGCCGGTGGGACGGATAACCTGCTCCACAATCTCTCCTTGGGTGAGGCTGAGCTCATAATCTGCCGGAGTGGCAGAGACGAAGATTACGTTGCGCAAAAAAGACTCGAACTCCTCGAAGCGGAGGGGACGGTTGTCGAACGCAGAAGGAAGGCGGAACCCATACTCCACCAGATTCTTCTTACGGGTGTAATCTCCCCCGAACATGCCATGCACCTGGGGAATGGTTACATGTGATTCGTCGATAACAAACAGAAAGTCATCGGGAAAATAGTCCAGTAAGCAGTTGGGTGGTGCACCTGCATCTGCTCCGGTGAGATGTCTGGTATAATTCTCGATACCGCTGCAATAACCAAGCTCGCGCAGCATTTCCAAATCAAAAGAAGTGCGCTGCTTAAGTCGATCAGCCTCCACATAACGCTGATTCTCCAGATAGTAGGCAACTCTGGCATTCATTTCACTCTCGATGCTATGTAGTGCCCCCCGCAGCTTATCCTCACTCATAATGAAGTGAATGGCGGGATAAACGGGATAGGAATCCACAGTGCCAAGACTGTTGTAAGATATGGGATGCAGCTTTTCCAGCTTGCAGATTTCGTCACCAAAGAACTCCACACGCAGGCAATGCTCCAAGTATGCTGGATAGATATCCACGATGTCACCGCGGACACGGAAAGCTCCGCGCTCGAAGGCAATGTCATTACGGCTGTAATGCGCTTGCACTAAACGGGAGATAAGCTCTTCCCTATCCATCTTCATGCCTGTTTCCAAGCGGATAAGAGCTTCGCGATACTCTTCCGGCACGCCCAAACCGTAGATGCAGGAAACGGAGGATACTATAATCACATCTCTGCGCTCCATAAGGCTCATGGTGGCACGAAGGCGCAGCTTCTCTATCTGCTCGTTGATCGAGCTATCCTTCTCAATGTAGATATCCTTACCGGGGATGTACGCCTCGGGCTGATAATAGTCGTAATAACTGATGAAGTACTCCACAGCATTGTCAGGGAAGAGTTGTTTTAGCTCACCATATAGTTGTGCAGCAAGAGTTTTGTTATGCGACAATACCAATGTGGGACGATCGAGCTTCTCAATCACATTGGCTATAGTGAAGGTCTTACCGCTACCGGTTACCCCCAATAGCACTTGGTATTTCTTTTTCTGCTCGATTCCGTTTACAAGAGCTTCAATGGCATCCGGTTGGTCACCGGAAGGTTTGTAATCGCTAACTAACTTGAAAAGTGACATCCATTTCCCCTTATTCATTAGAGTAACAGTAAAGTAGTTATCAGTTACCGGTTTGGCTGATGCCGTTTTAATAACACACAGAAGGCATTGTAAATAGTGCTTGACACCACAGCCAAAATCCACTTCATTGCAAACAAAGTTAGGGATTGCCTACTTTTTGTCGAGGATATTTTGAACCAAGGAGAATAAAGATGCTTAGTCATGATGATTTACAGGTAAATTTCGAGAATCTGCTGAAACTGGGATATGCTGTTGTGGATGTACGTTACAAAGATTATGATGTTTGTAACGACTCGTATAAGTTGGTCATTGCCCGTGTGGACTCTGATCGGGACGACTTTTATGTAGATATGCTCAAGCTTTATACCGGAGTGGAGTTCAAGCCCAGCGAGTTGTTTGATATCTGGACAGATGTACTGAAGCACAAGATTAAAATGAGCATGGTGCTGAACCGTGATATATCCATCAAGGTGGCTGCGCTGGATTACCTGGAAACTGTGTATAACAGTAAATGATAGAGCAATCTCTGCTGCTGATTAAGCCTAATGCTGTTCAACATAAGCATATTGGGCACATTATCTCCTTGCTGGAGCGGAGTGGCTATCACCTTGCAGCCTTGAAGCTGTTTCGTTTTGATGAACAGCTTGCCTCCAGGTTTTATGCAGAGCATATTGGTAAGCCTTTCTTCCCCGGTTTGGTGAAGTTCATGACTTCAGCCGATACGGTGGCAATCATCGTGGAGAAAGAGAATGCCATTCATGACCTGAGGGATTTAATCGGAGCTGTGGAACCGGAGAAGCGTAAGCCAGGCACAATCAGGTTCCTCTTTGGTGAGGGAGTAACGGAAAACGGAGTGCATGCTTCGGATTCTGAGATAAGTGCCAAGCGGGAGATTGAGGTAATCTTCGGATAAAATACATTTAATGCGATAAACGAGGTTGCTTATATAAGTTTAGCAACCTCGTTTGTTATATGTGCGTTTTATTAGCTTAACACAATATGCTTACTTGTCCCCATTCTCTGCACACGCGGGAGTAAGTTCGGGACAGTTTTCGCAGGGGGTGTTGGCAATTGCATCTTTATCCAGAGCAATCACTTCATTATGCATTGCTTTATCCAGCTTCTGGTTGCTGAAAGGAGCATTGATGGTTTCCACCTGAAGTGAATAACCCACAATCAGTCCGGCAAAGACAATAGATACCATGCTCATAAGCTTAACCAGAATGTTGATGCAAGGTCCGGCTGTATCCTTGAAGGGATCACCCACCGTATCACCAACCACGGTAGCTTTGTGTTGTTCAGAGCCTTTTCCACCCATAACACCGGATTCCACGTACTTCTTAGCATTGTCCCAGGCTCCACCGGCGTTGTTCATCATCACTGCAAGCACAAAACCCGTTGCCAAAGCACCCGTAAGGATGCCCAGCACTCCCGCAACACCGAGAATCATACCCACGATGATGGGGGATAATATACCAACCAGAGCAGGCAACAGCATTTCCTGCTGAGCACCAACAGTTGATATCTTTACACAACGTGCATAATCGGGCTTGCCTGTTCCGGTTAAGATACCGGGGATTTCTTTAAACTGACGACGAACTTCCTGCACCATCTTGCCTGCGGCACGACCAACTGCTTTAATGGTGAGTGATGAGAACAAGAAAGCAACCATAGCCCCGACGAATATACCCATCAAGAACTTAGGGTTTAGCACATTTATCTGATAGAAGTTGATAAAATCCGCAATAGAGGCGTGAGCCACGGGGATTTGCTCTGAGAACTTTGGGCTGTAATGGATATTCAGGAACAGCACTTGACCTGCTTTCTCGCCCATAAGCACCAAGCCGGCACGTATCTCTTCGAGGTAAGCAGCAAGCAATGCCATAGCAGTAAGCATGGCTGAACCTATGGCAAAGCCCTTACCTGTGGCAGCAGTGGTGTTACCTACTGAATCCAGATTGTCGGTCATTTCTCTCACGTTCTCAGGAAGCTCACTCATCTGAGCATTACCGCCTGCGTTATCTGCAATGGGACCGAAAGCATCCATAGCCAAAGTGACTCCAAGCGTGGCCAGCATACCCACGGCACCGAAACCAATACCGTACAGCCCCATCTCAATAGAAGCAAAGCCATGGCTGCAAGTGAAGGCTGCCAGCACACCAACCACAACCGTTATCACCGGTGCAGCAGTGGAACGCATACCTACTGATATGCCTTCCAATATTACTGTGGCGGGTCCATACTCCGATTGAGAAGCTATTGTGCGGGTAGGTTTATAGCTATGTGAGGTATCAAGCTCAGTGAAGTATCCAATCAAGATACCTGCCACCAAACCAATGACTGTCGAAATGAATACACCAAAGTAGTAATCTGCAGGTAGCAAGGCTTTTGTGGTAAAGAATGCAGCAACAGCGATAAGCACTGAACTGAGATAGACGCTTTTATTAAGGGCGAACATCAGTTCCTTGGTGCCTGCACTTTCCTTGGTGCTAACAAAATAGATACCAATAATGGAAAGGATAGCTCCAATACCGGCAAGTATCATGGGTGCGACTACGAAGTTTATTGCTAGATTGGCATATTCTGCACCCAGCATGGCTACTGCGCTCATTCCGAGAGCTGCTGTGGCGAGTATTGAACCGGCATAGGATTCGTATAAGTCTGCACCCATTCCGGCAACATCACCCACATTATCACCCACATTATCGGCAATTGTTGCCGGGTTGCGTGGATCATCTTCCGGGATATTCGCTTCAACCTTACCAACCAAGTCCGCTCCAACATCAGCAGCTTTGGTGAATATTCCACCCCCAAGACGGGCAAACAAAGCCTGAGTTGACGCCCCCATCCCAAAACTGAGCATAATAACAGTTATGCTCTGCAAGGGCACTGCGCATCGATTGAGGATATAGAACCATAATGAGATGTCTATCAAAGCCAAACCAACCACCGTCAAACCCATCACGGCACCTGCTCGGAAGGCAACCTTGAGACCTTTATTCAAGCTACCGGTACAAGCCTGGGCAGTGCGGTTAGAAGCTAAGGTGGCTATGTTCATACCAATATATCCGGCCAAGCCACTAAAGAAGCCACCAGTTAAGAAAGCCCAAGGCACTAACCAATGTAGCACCCCAAGTCCCCATGCCATTATCTGGAACACCACGAATGCCACAGCAAAGAATATCAAGACCCCTTTATATTGTTGTCTTAGATAGGCAAATGCACCTTCACGAACATAACCGGCAATCTCTTGCATTCTGGCAGTTCCGGGATCATGAGCCTTAACCTGATAAAAGAATACCATGGCAAAAACCAAGGCAAGGATTGCACCTATTGGCGCGACAAACCAAAGAAGCGGTATTGCTATCATTTCAATAATACCTCTAACAGTAGTGATTGTGGAATGATGTGGGATTTCATTCCAATTCGAGAAGCCTTTCTATAAATGTAACAAATTCTGTCAATCTGGATTATTGTCAATCCAGTCCCATTAAGCACTGTTATGATGCATATTGGCAACAGAGTTACATAGCTGTGTTCAGCGAAGCATGATTAGCTTTCCGCTAAGGCTCTCCTTACCACTATGTAAACGATATAGATACACTCCCCGCGCAAGCTTGTTACCTTTGGTATCCATCCCATTCCATTGTATCCTGCTTGCCGTCCCAGGGGATGACACTGATTGGCAAAATACTCTCTGCCCCTTGATGTTGAACACTTCCAGCATCGCAGGATTATTATCTTTTGTTTTTAAGATAAAGTTGACCTCTCCCTTGCTGGGGTTGGGGTAGCTTTGCACAGCAAGCGCTGTACACACCTGAGCTAAATCTTCCGTTGCCGAGTCTGCATGATACTGAACAGGTACATCTTCCACCGCATCGCCCATTATCAACCTCAAGCATCCTTCCACATCAACTGTCAAATTAGGATTAATCAAGTTTATCTGAAAGCTAAGCATCCCATTTACCGGAATCGTAACCGGTAATGCTTGCGATGGTGTTATTGTCCAATCTGCCGGATTCATTCCTTCCCCCGGTAATAGAGCTTCAACAACCACCGCTTCAGTATGCAGGTTGTATAGCTCAAGGTTTTGGCTGTAACTCTGGCTGAAGTCTATTATGTCCGGCACGGCAAGTACATAGTCAATTGGCTTAATATCCAGCACCGCACCTTCCACAACCGTCATTCCCATCGGCACCTGAGACGGCAGTAATATCCATCCGTCGTAAGCCCCTGCCCATCCGAAATTTACATGAAAGTAGTTATTCTCATTGTAGCCATCCACCACAAAGTTATGCCCGCTTTGCCAGTTTGGGGTTACCACAGCTAACAATGCAGGATAACCGTGCATTATGTTATCTGCCATGCGGGTGAATAAATCCGGGTTACTATCGGTAAGCAGTTCAGCTTCATCGAATCCAAATCTATGAAATGCTGCCAGAGCTTGGTCAACCCCAAATGTCCCAGAGCCTTGGGATGTGTAAACTTGTTTTAGGGCTGTGCCACAAGCAAAAACCAATGCTGCATGAAGTGTATCGGACACTTCTTCCTGATAGCGATATCGATGATTCAAATCATCCAGATAATTGTTAAGCTGCGGGAAGGAGGGAAAATCCAGGGTGGCAAAATCATTATCCACCCAATAGTTACGTCCCGCATACTGGTGGTGATAGTCATCCCCATCGTTCAAACGAGTCCCATTAATGCTTTGGTGATAGTTCAATATCTGTCCCATTGCGATGGCTGGACAACCGGCTATGCCGCGGTTTCCGGTATTCGAATCCATGGGGCACATCATATTGTATGGATAGCTCTGCGTCCATTGTGTTTTAACCCAACCCTCCGTGGTAGAGTAACCTTCGGGGGGCCACTGCTGGATTCGGTCGTGGCGTGAGGTGGTCTGCCAGGCTTGGCGGTTTGTTGCTGCTTCGGCAGGATTGTTCAACCGAGCAAGCAGATCAGCTTTCGCAAGGCATATTAAGGGATTGTCATCTTGTAAGTTGTTAAATACCGAGCTCCCTGAATATGCATAGAGGGGAGGAAGTTCTTCCCTGGCACCAATTATCATGAAACCGGTTGGTTGCAGGTGATACACATAGGCAAGAGGTTCATTTTGGGTGGAGTATATTGTCTCTGTGGTTCCCATTTCTAACCGGGGATACAATTGTTGCTGCTTTTCGGCAGCGTACTTGCCTGCCCTCTCCGGACTGATTGGTTGTGCCATGACTGCAGATATTGTTAACATTGCTAATAGCAACAAGATAAACTTCATATAGGCAGAAGTTTGATTCATCATTTCCTCTCTTCCGGGCTTTCTCCCTCTGCATGGCTCTTGTATGAATTACGGATGTAATACGCGTGAAATACGCATCGCATCCGTAATTCATGCGCAATGATTAAGTAATGCATCCAAGAGCGAAGGGTAAAAAACGCACCCTAGCATCTACTGAATTTTTAGCTTGAATAAATATGCAAGATATGTGCCTTTTAACACATTTCTTTGCTATATTCTGATGCTTTCTATTGTACCTTGGTTTAGTTTTAACGCAGGTTCACCATGAATCATCATGATGATCCCCAGTTCTTTACCACATTGGGGACATACTGGTCGGGAGAAGGTTGCGCTACCTTTGAGACCAACAAAATCATCTGTAAGCCGACTAATTAAACACTTCAATAACCTGCCTTTACCAGCTTTGAAGTATCGGAACAGCGGATTACCACATCGGCAGTTTATCTCAATAATCTTGCCGGTTCTCATATGGAAGTTGCATCAGGAAGCATAATCTTCAGCTTATTGGTCAAATCCAATTCGCTTCAAAGGCAAAGCATAGAGGAGTTTTTTCTCCCAGGAGAGAAGAGCGCTTAGAACATCATAAAGGGATGGACTCTCTAACAGCTTGTGAATATGCATCTCGTTATCCTGAAAGGTGATTTCTTTAATAATTACGCATAAATCATAGCTTTTCTGACGCGTTGGAGTGCTTTTCGTAAAAACATAAGTGTCATGTTGCCGGAAATCCATAACTTTCCGTTGGGCGACATCTAACATATCAGTAGGGATGGTAAGCACCACCCGCTCACTAGCCGGAAGAAATACATTAGCACCCAATGCTTCGCAGGAAAGCAGGTTGAACTCCGGTATCCTGGTATCTCTGAACTCTTTAAGAATCAGATCGGGTGGGTAGGGAGCGTTGAAGGAAATATCAAAGTACTCGTGATAACCTTCCACCCCCACTGGCAACGGAGGTGATAAACTAACCTTGGGATGTGGCGAAAAGCCCTGAGTAAATACTGTTTTAAGATCAAGGATGGCAATTCTGCGGAACAACATACGCATCCAATCCAAGTGAGAAATGAATCGCAACAAGCCCAGCTTCTGGTAATAAACTCTGAAACGGAATTGCTTTGGCAGTTTGTTGGTATCGATTATCTCTTTAAACATATTAATATCAGCATTTACCGGTTTGCGGGCAAGTATCTCAGTACTGTGCTGAGCTTTGTGATCAGTCGTTACGGATGTCAACTGTGGGGTACAAACTCCGCACATAGTGCATAAATCACGACAATCCGGAGTCTGCTCATTGTGTCTGGCTTTGTCCCATTCCGAAAGTAAGAAGGCTTTACAAACTCCTGTATCCACAAAGTCCCATGGCAAGGGCTGTTCAGTATCTCGTTCTGACAAATAGTCTGCAAGTTTAACTTCAGTTTCAGCAAATGCATGTTCCCAGTGTGTAAAATCGAAACTTTCATTCCAAGCATCGAACTTCGCTCCGTGCTTCCAGGCACTTTCGATTACCTTAGCCATGGCTTCATCTCCGCGAGTGATGGCCGCTTCAAGGATGGAAGTCTCTATTGTATGATACTTTATCTTGATGTTTCGGGGCTTCACAAACGCTGCCTTGATACGTCTGGCGCGATCAAGAAGAGTATCTCGATCCAACATGGAACACCACTGGAAGGGTGTAAAAGGTTTGGGTACAAAAGGAGATAGAGTTACATTAATCTGTAATCTTTTGTTGCCCATGGTATTAATCTTATCAATCAAGGCAATGATGGCATCGATATCTTTTTCATTCTCAGTTGGTAAACCAAGCATGAAATAGAGTTTAATCTTTTGCCAGCCTAAGCGGATAGCTGTTTCAATACCCTTAATTATCTCCGCTTCACTGAGGTTCTTGTTGATTACCCGACGCAACCGCTCAGAACCTGCCTCCGGAGCAATTGTTAAGCCCTCTCTTCCCAAGTTTCGCATCACTTCAACCAACTGATCACTTAGGCTATCCACTCGTAAGGATGGAAGAGAGACATGGGTTTTATCAGTATCCACTGTATCAAGAAGCTCAATCAGTAAATCTTGTATGCAAGAATAGTCGCTGCTGGAGAGAGAGATTAAACCGGCTTCATCCCAGCCATATGCCTGTGTTTCGCTAAGTAGATCGCGGATAATATCCTTGGGTGAGCGTTCTCGTACCGGTCGGTAGAAATAGCCGGCATGGCAAAATCTACAGCCTCGGGAACAACCTCGCATGATCTCTGCCACATATCTATTATGCGTAGCCAGTTGCCATGAAAGTAGTTGTGGCTGGTGCATCAGCTTGGATTCGTGAAATGCAGCATATTTACGGCTGAGTATGGTATGCTTGCCAATTGATGGGACATAGCAGCAATCAAGCTCAGCAATGTGGGCTAAACGCTCTTTGCGGGTGGCATACTTGTTCAAAATGCCTGCAATCTCAATAATCCCTTCCTCTGCTTCACCGATGAAGAAAACATCCACAAAAGGAGACAAGGGTAAGGGATTGGTAGCGCATGGACCTCCCGCCATCACGATGGGATCATCCTCCTTGCGGTCTTCGGAGCGGATACTGATACCCGCAAGATCTATCATTTCCAGTACATTACTGAAGTTCAGCTCACTTTGAAGAGTAATACCGAGCACATCGAATGCACGAAGCTCAACTCTACTCTCCCAACCAAAGAGTTTATACCCCTCTGATCGCATAAGTTCACTCAGGTCAATCCATGGCAAGTAAGCTCTATCCGCCATGGCAAAATCCAAGTTATTGACAATGCTGTATAGTATCTTAATACCCAAATGAGAAATGCCCAATTCATACACATCCGGGAATGCAAAGGCAAAACGGACTGAAGCATCGACAAAGCTCTTGTGAACTGCATTCAATTCATGATTAATGTATCTGGATGGCTTGTCCACTAAAGGGAGTAAGTGTTCAATATCTACAAGCTTCATAAACTACGAATGCTTATCTGGACGCTGTTTTCTTCCCCCCATCCAATAAGGGTTTTTGCGGCAGGAATATCGATAAGGGCAGGATGTTGCATACTCTGATGTGGCTTACTAAGCTCCATTAGGGTGTTTCCATATCTGCATTCCTGAAGTATAAACCTATCTCCCGCCTTCAGCAGTTCTTGCAGAGAGATAATATCTTGCTCCGATAACAATGCATCAAAGTAGGTGCTACGAAACTCGTAAAACAAACCTGATTTACGAATTACATCCATGCTGTATTTGATAATCTCCGGCTCTGTATCACTCCCGCTAACAAGTTTATACAAAGGCATGGGTGCCTTGATGTCCATCGCAATGTAATCTACCAGATTCTTGGACACAAGCTCTTCCATAACCTTGGGTAGTGAGCCATTGGTATCCAACTTTACCTTGAAGCGCATCGCTTTAAGTAAGCGGAGAAAGGGTACCAAATCCTTTTGAAGGGTTGGCTCTCCACCTGATACAACAACTGCTCCGAGTTTCTTACGTCTGCGGTATAAAAACCTCAGAACAGCCTCGGTATCTAATACATGGCCATATCGTTCAGGATCAACCAAAGCAGGATTGTGACAATAGGGACAGCGGAAGTTGCATCCCTGTGTGAAGACTATCGCTGCAAGTTGCCCGGGATAATCAAGTAAAGAGAACTTCTGAAAACCGCCAATATTCATCTATACTTGCTTCGCAAAGATGCTGTCCGCAGTGGACTCCAGGTTCTTGTCATGCTGCTTAAGCGGATCAAAGGTAGTACGCATCTTAAACTCTGCCTTCTTGCCATCGTTCCACTGAGAAACCGGACGCAAGTAGCCAACAATGCGTGAGAATACCTCGGTCTCTTTTTTGCAGATGGGGCAAACCGGTTGCTCGCCATCCAGATACCCATGCTGACCACAAATACTGAAAGTAGGTGAGAAAGTGAAGTAGGGTAGGCGATAGCTTTCGCAGATGCTTTTAACTAGAGCTTTAATGCTCTGACCATGCTCAACCCGCTCTCCCCCAAAGATATGCAACACTGTTCCACCGGTATATTTGGTTTGTAGATCATCTTGCAAATCCAGCACCTCAAAGATATCATCGGAGTAGTTCACCGGCAGTTGGGTGCTGTTTGTATAGAATGGAGTATCTCCCCCACAATTGGCACACTTTATGGCAGGATATTGCTTTTTATCCAAGATAGCCAAGCGGTAGCTGGTTCCTTCTGCAGGAGTTGCCTCCAGATTATAGTTGTTCTGTGTCTCTTCCTGTATGTCTATCAATCTACCCCGCAGATAGTCCATAACTTTTAAGGCAAAGCTTTTACCCTCTTTGGTCCCTAAGTTCTTGCCCATGAAGTTCTCCATCGCTTCGTTCATCCCGATTATCCCAATTGTGGAGAAGTGGTTCTTCCAATATTGGTTAAAGCGCTCATAGATGCTCTTTAGATAGAACTTAGTATATGGATACAGACCACTCTTTGTGTACGTTTCCAATACCTTACGTTTAATCTCCAGGCTGTTCTTTGCTAATATTAAGCGTTCCTCCAGCAGGCTGAAGAACTCCTCTTCTGACTCAGCTAAAAAGCCGATACGCGGAAGATTTAGGGTAACAACACCAATCGAACCGGTTAGCGGATTGGCACCGAACAAGCCACCCCCACGGGCTTCCAGCTTTCGGGTATCCAGACGCAAACGGCAACACATGCTGCGAGCATCGTTGGGATCCATGTCGGAGTTGATAAAGTTTGAGAAATAGGGAATGCCATACTTAGCAGTGGCTTCCCATAAATAGTGAATTGTGGGGTTGTCCCAATCGAAGCCTTTGGTAATGTTGTAAGTAGGTATCGGGAAGGTGAACACCCTACCCTTGGCATCGCCTTCGATCATCACATCTAAGAAAGCACGGTTCAGCAAGTCCATTTCAGCTTGAAACTCGCTATAGTTCTTATCCATCGGCACACCGCCAACCACCGCAGCTTGGTCTTTGTACAAATCCGGGGGGAACAAGTCCAGAGTAATGTTTGTGAATGGGGTTTGGAATCCGACCCTAGTGGGGACATTGATGTTGAATACGAACTCCTGAAGTGCTTGTTTTACTTCCTCATAGCTAAGCTTATCATAATATATAAAGGGTGCCAGAAGCGTATCAAAGCTGGAAAATGCCTGTGCCCCTGCTGCCTCACCTTGCAAGGTATAAAAGAAGTTGACAATCTGACCCAAGGCACTGCGAAAATGCTTTGCAGGGCCACTCTCCACCTTGCCTTCTGCCCCACAGAATCCTTTCAGCAACACATCCATTAAATCCCAACCAACACAGTAAACTGAAAGCTGGCCCAGATCATGGATATGTAGATCACCACTAACATGAGCCTCACGGATCTCAGGGGGATAGATCTTGTTCAGCCAATATGTTTTACTAACCTCCGAGGCGATATAGTTGTTCAGTCCCTGCAAAGAGTATGCCATGTTGGAATTCTCATTCACCTGCCAATCAAGCTTTTCCAAATACTGATCTATCAAGCGTACTCCTGCTGTGGAAACAAGCTCACGGATGCGGGCATGCTGATCCCGGTAAATGATGTAAGCTTTGGCAGTTTTCTTATATGGAGAAGCCAACAACACCTCTTCAACGATGTCCTGTAGCCGCTCCACTTCAGGGATCTCATCTTGGATAATCTGCTGAGTGAGGTTGATCACTCTCAGGGTTAAAACATCAGCAATTTCATCCCCAAACTCCCCCGTTGCTTGCCCTGCTTTTTGTATAGCCTTGGCTATCTTTTGTTTATCAAAACTAACGATATTGCCGTTACGCTTCCGAATCATCGAAAACATAAGCGTTCCCCCTTTTACTAATATCAGTATCTTATTATTATATGTTAACTTAGAGCGCTGATATGCTTTTTTTGCATTCGGACACCGCGCGCTTCATATATATCCAAATAAGAAGTTACGTTTTTTGTCAATGAGAATCACAGCATTTCATGTGGTTTTTTATCCACATTTATCTAGCCTGTTGATTTGATTGATACTAGGCATGTTTTTAGCCTACCTTGTTGCTAACCGAGTAAAAATTATGGGGAGAAAAGAAAAACCCTCACCGGGGAGGAGAGGGCTTTTCGCAGGATGTTTAGGGGGATTGCTTTTGGGAAAATCTAGAACCCGAACCAAGGACCTATGCTTACGTTTAAGCCTTGATATTCGGTGTTGGGGGAGTGCAGAACTTCAAAGTTCTCACCGTTTATGCCTTTCACTCTCCATCCTTCTTTCGGGGAGTAGCCATAGGTGTAACCTGCTTCGGCTCTGAGACCGAACCAAGGAAGTAAACGGTACATGAATTCAGCACGCGGTTGCACGATGAGATACTCACGGGAAGCAACTGAATGGGTGTTGTTGCTGTTCAGGAAGGTTGGTGCCCAACTTGTCCAATCGTAATTTGAATTGCTCTTTTGGATCTCAATAGTATGGCTGGCACCACCAAGCATCAAACCCGCGCTGGTGATGAAGTTCTTGGTAATGGGGATACGTTTGTCCAGGGTCACACCACCCATGGTGTTCTCGTAGCGCATCCAGATGTGATAGTTACTGCCTACAACAGGCTCTAATATCTTTTTATTCTCTTCGAAAGTGGTAACCTGACCGCCAATAAAGAATCCTTTACCAACGGGGAGCTTACCGCCGATACCTTGCATCAGCACGCCATCTTCAGGGAATTTGCCAAAGCCCATGCTGGAAATGATATCATTCACGTCCTGCATATCGGTGTCGAACCACATGGGAATCCATGTTCCACCACCGTAACCGGCTGACTTCTTTGCTGGCTTCTGAGGTTCTTCGCCTTCTGCTTCAGGGGCTTTTACTTCACGGCTGCCAAAGGTGAAATTCATCTCAACCTTTTCTCCATTGCGGAAGAGTTCAAGGGCTACAGTATCACCTGCACGGTACTGCTTGCGGAGTCTTTCGAAAGTAGCGTAGTTTGTAACTTCTTTCTTATCTATACTTAGGATTATGTCATTCTCTTGCAAGCGTTGGTTCCAGGCGGGTGAGCCTGAGACAACACCGGTTATCAGAACGCCATAATAGCCTTTATAACCTAATTCTTGGGCTTTGGGAAAATCTAAATCTTCGGAAAAGATACCCATAAAAGCTGCATCAGGTGCATCGGGTCCGCTTGATGCAAAGTTCTTATTAACATTCATTATGATTTTGGGAGAACCAGGTACATCGCTAAGGTTCTTCTGCAATTCCACACGAATCTCATTGGCAATATTGGAATAGTTCTCTACCGGTTCGGCTGCCAAAAAACCGATGGCTAATCCGAGAATCATCAGGGTAATCAATGCTCTTAACATTTTGAACTCCTGTGTATTTTTCTTTTCTATTATCGCAAGGGTTGTGCCAAAAGCTCCATAAATCGTAACAGCCTGTTGGGCTAGCACTTAGCTGCGACCTGTGAATACATGCGCTCCAAATCTATATCAAAGTGATATATCCACCCAATCTTTCTGATACTTTATTTGGCAAATCTTCCCAAGCTCTCCCTTGGTTGAATTACGGATGCAATACGCGTGAATTACGCGTCGCATCCGTATTTCACGCGCAATGCACCCGTAATTGGAGCAAGAGGGAAGAAATAATGTGGCATGACAACTTTGCTGTAAGTAAGCGTAGTGAAAATCCGGCAAGGATGTATCGCTATGGAACTCGATGAGAAACAAGGTTAGCACCAATAATTAATAATCAAGCATCCCCCCGAAATTAATAGGGCGAGATCTATGAGCTGTTTACTGGAG
>CAZPNU010000017.1:0-68399 GCA_964588075.1 uncultured Candidatus Cloacimonas sp. | reverse complement strand
GCACGAAGAAAACCAACTTATAATACCTTGTTTGAAAAACGGGGGGATGTGAGGAAAAGCAAAAAAGGCTTGACAAGAGATAAGCGCATAAAAAGCTCATTGCCAATGCAAATGAATCCAAAAGGAGATAGGGATTATGACAAAAGTATCTATTGCTCCCGATGGCACTGAATATCCAATGCCAACAGAAGCGCAGCTTGAAGAAGAGAAGCTTATCCTGAAACAAATCACGGAAGAACAACGCGCTCTGGGGCGTAAGATTGTGGCTGTTCAGGGCTTGGGCTTTGTTGGATGCGTAATGGCTTCCGTGGTGGCTGATGCCACCGACAAAGATGGCAACCCCATTTATTATGTTCATGGTCACCAAAGGGCTTCCAAACGCTCGTACTGGAAGGTTCCGGTTATCAATTCGGGAATTCCGCCGGTGAGCTCATCCGATGCAGAAGTCCCCTTAATTTTCCACCGCACCGTAGTGGAAAAGCAGAACTTCCGGGCTACCAGTGAAGATAGTGTGTATGGGATGGTTGATGTTGTGGTGGTGGATATCCAGCTTGATGCCACAAAGCCGGCATTTGGCGAAGCCGAAAAAGGTTATTGCGATATAAGCGCTTTCCGTGAAGGCATTCGCACCTTGGGCCAGTATATTCAACCGCATTGTATGGTGCTGGTGGAAACTACAGTTCCCCCCGGAACCTGCGAGAAAGTAGTTAAGCCTATTCTTGAAGAAGAATTCACCAAGCGTGGTATAGATATCAAACAAAACCCTCCTTTGGTTGCGCACTCCTATGAGCGTGTGATGCCGGGAGCAAGGTATGTGGAGTCCATTCGAGACTTATGGAGAGTGTTCTCCGGTGTGAATCAAAAGTCTATAGAGTTGTGTCGGGAGTTCCTTTCCAATGTACTTAATGTGGAGCAGTTCCCGCTAACTCAGTTGGGCAGCACCAATGCCAGTGAGCTTTCCAAGACGATGGAGAACACCTATCGTGCTGTGAACATTGCCCTTACTCTTGAATGGGCAAAGTTTGCCGAGCAGATTGGAGTGGATATATTTAAGGTGCGTGATGCAATTCGCAAGCGCAAAGGTACGCATGACAACCTGCTTCGCCCCTCCTTGGGTGTTGGAGGTTATTGCCTAACCAAGGATCCCGTGTTGGCAAACTGGGCAATGGGTGCCTTGTTTGGTGCTGAAGGATTCCTGGATTTTGCCATCCGGTCGGTTAATGTGAACGACACTATGCCTCTGCATACCATTGAGATAATCAAGAAGGAATTCAAGAGCTTGCAGAACCTTAAGGTTGCTGTTCTGGGCGTGTCCTACTTGGAAGATGTGGGCGATACGCGTCACTCACCCTCCAAGACATTGGTGGAGTTCTTGCGCAAAGACTTAGCCATGGTTAAAGCTCACGATCCTTATGTGGAAGCATGGCCGGAACTGGAAGAGGTGCATGTGGAGAGTGATCTGGGTGAAGTGCTCCCTGAAGCAGATGTGGTCATCTTTGCCGTGGGGCACAGCCAGTATAAGCAGATAGTTCCCAGAGACTTGCTTGCTATATGCAAAACCAAACCGCTTATTGTGGATTGCTCAAACTTCCTAAACGATGCCACTATCAACACCTATAAAGGGCTTGGATGTAAAGTCCGGGGTGTTGGTAAGGGACATATAATAGACTAATCATTAGACCTACTGTTAACGCAATGGAGTGTCTTTCGGGAGTTCCATTGCGTTAGCCTTTAAGAATAGAAACATATTTGTGGAGATCAAGATGATACTAACCGATGCTCAACTGTTCAGCGAGATACACCGCTGTGAATACTGTGAAAACAAACCCTGCAAGACCGCTTGTCCTTGCGATTGCTCACCGGCAGATTTTATGATGGCAGCCTCCGGGGGAAAGCCCTCTGACTTCAAACGTGCTGCGGGGATTATTCTTGCCAGCAACCCTTTAGGAGGAATCTGTGGTAATGTATGCCCGGATTATCACTGCGTAGCAGCCTGCTCTCGCGAGAAGTTTGACACCCCCATTTTAATACCTGCAGTGCAGGCAGCAATTGTACGTAAAGCACGTGAATTGGGTGAGGTACCTGTATTTACCCATCCCGCACCCAACGGCAAGAAAGTGGCTGTAGTAGGTGCTGGTCCTGCGGGTATTGGAGCAGCGGTAAGTTTGGTGCAGTTGGGCTATGATGTTGAGATGTATGATACCGAACCATTTGGTGGGCAAGTTAACCTGATCCCAGCAGAACGAATGGAAGCTGGTGTGCTGTTAAGTGACCTTTATTACCTAACCGAGACTTTCCATATCATGCCACAGGTGAAGGAGATTAAGGATCCTGCGGCACTTCTAAAAGAAGGCTTTGATGCGGTGATCGTTGCGGGTGGATTGAACCAACCTATTCGCTTGAATATTCCCGGTGATGAGAATGCTCTTTATGGCTTCGATGTCCTTAAAAACCCCGGTTGCTACCTCTTTGAGGGTAAGCGTATAGCACTGGTTGGTGGTGCCATTGCTGCTGATCAGGCATTGCTTGCTGCTCGTGGAAAGGCTGTTCATGTGGAGATGATTACCTTGGAGGGCTTTGCCGAAATGCCGCTTTCCAAGCATGAGAAGGAAGTGTTGGTGGATGCCGGAGTATGCTTCACTCACCGTACTCGCATAGCCGAAATAGTAAACGAGGGGCACACGACTGTCGGCATCAAGACCAAGCCTGTGTTTCTGCCTCAGGGCGAAAGCTTCCACCCCTCAAAGATAAAGGATGAAGAGGGCAGCACAGAGCTGTTCCGTCCTTTTGACATGGTGATAATTGCCGTGGGTAACCGCCCTCCATTCAAGGAAGCCTCTCAAGGCGTATATCACTGCGGTGATATGGCAAATGGGCCTACCACCGTGGTTGAAGCAGTGGCATCGGGGAAAAATACAGCACAGATGGTGCATGCCGAGCTGAATAAAACAAGTTACGCCACACCTGATAAAGCAACCAAGAGTTGCACTCCCATCCTTGGTTGGAACAAGCTTCCTGTCCCGTTGGATACGGACTTCTTCGGCTTCACGCTGGATTCGCCCTTCATTCTTTCCGCAGCCCCTCCCACAGATGGCTATGAGCAAATGAAAAAGGCTTACGAAGCAGGCTGGGCAGGCGGGATTATGAAGACTGCTTTCGATAATCTGGATATCCACATCCCCGGAGAATACATGTTTGCCTGGGGTGACAAGCATAAAACCTTCGCCAATTGCGACAATGTTTCCGATCACCCGCTGGATAGAGTATGTGAGGAGATTGGGCGTTTGATAAAAGAATATCCCACCAAGCTAACTATGGCATCAACGGGTGGTCCCGTGACCGGCGATGATGAGCATGATAAAGCCGGTTGGCAGAGCAACACCAGAAAGCTGGAGCATGCAGGAGCAATGGGCATTGAGTATAGCCTCTCTTGTCCTCAAGGTGGTGATGGAACTCATGGGGATATCGTTGCCCAAGACGCTGCTTTAACCGCCAAGATTATCGATTGGGTGATGCAGATAAGCGACCCTAACATCCCCAAGCTCTTCAAACTAACCGGTGCGGTAACCGCAATTTATCCTATCATTTCAGCAGTGAAAGGTGTGCTGGATCGCTATCCCAATAAGAAAGCAGGGGTTACCCTTGCCAATACCTTCCCCACTCTTGGGTTCCGAGCCAGAGAAGAAGGTTGGGACGAAGGAATTATTGTGGGAATGAGTGGTGAAGGTGCCTTGCCTATCAGCTATCTCAGCCTTGCCAGAGCGGGTAATATGGGTGTATTCGTTTCCGGCAATGGCGGAGCGATGAGCTATATGGATGCGGCAAACTTCCTTGCCTTAGGCGCAGGGAATGTACAATTCTGCACCGTTGCGGAGAAATATGGCTACGGCATCATCGATGAGCTAAAGATGGGGCTTTCGCATCTAATGGAAGCTAAGAAGCTAAAGAGTGTAGCAGAGCTTATAGGATGTGCCCAACCCAAACCCGTTACGGACTTCATGGATCTTCCCAAAAAGAGTAAGAGCTCATCCTTGAAGCGTGATCTTTGCGTTCAGTGTGGCAATTGCACCCGTTGTCCCTATCTTGCCATCAGCTTGGATAAGGACGGCTATCCTCAGATTGATACCGATAAATGCGTGGGGTGTTCTTTATGTGTGCAACTCTGCTTTGCTGGTGCACTGGAAATGAAAAAGGATTAGCTACACATAACTACAATACATTAAGACAGTAGGTGCATACCTGCTGTCTTTTTTTTTGCGCTGATTGTGGCAGTTGCAATTTGCTATATGTCCCCGATCCACATTTGATTACATTTGCTCTTGACAAATAGCGGGGTTATGGGCGAGTGAACATAAGTTCACATAAGCTTTACTTAGAATTCGGCTATAGGAGCCTTCATGCCAGGTATAAAAGCTGTTCGCACCATAAAGGAGTTGCCTATAATCAAGGGGTTTCGTCCCCTTTGGATGCATCCCAACTATCGTAGTGCCATAACTCTTCAGCTTGAGGAGTATGAGGTATTGCGTTTAATGGATTACGAGGGTATGATTCATGAACAGGCAGCTCAGCAGATGCAGGTTTCGCGTCCCACCATCACTCGCATCTACGAGCAAGCGCGCAAGAAGCTGGCAACTGCTTTGGTGGAGGGACGCAGTATCCTGATCGAAGGCGGAGAGGTGCAGCTTAAGGATGAGCACTTTTTATGTGAGGATTGCAGGCATAAGTTCACTATTCAGAATACAGAAAATAAGAGATGTCCGGACTGTGGTTCGCAGCGCATCATCAGCCTTAGCAACTGCTTTATAGGTGGATGCAAGTGCTGCCGCAAGTGTCGGTAACAAATTAAAGGAGAACTCATGAAGATCGCTTTACCCTTAGCCGGAGGGGAACTTAGCCCCCACTTTGGTCATTGTGAAGCCTTTGCCATTTTCACAGTGGAAGATGGCAAGATTGTAGTAGAAGAAACCGGGAAACCGGAAGAGCAAGGCTGTGGTGCCTATCCCCAATACTTAAAAGCATTGAACTGTAAAGTCGTTATAGCGGGAGGAATAGGAGCTAACGCCCAGAATAACTTGCAAGCACAGGGCATAGAGGTGTTTCCCGGTGTGTGCCCTGCTCCCCTGAGGCAGTTGGTTCAGCAGTATTTGGAAGGAAAGCTGGAGAAAGACGGCGAGCTCTGCAGCCATGAGCATCACGAACACGGCGAACATAGTTGTGGCAATCACTAAGGAGCTGTGATGGAAGACAATAAAGACGCCAAGATTCAGGAAAACCTTGGCAGAATAAAGCATCGCATTATGGTGATGAGCGGCAAGGGTGGAGTGGGTAAAAGCTTCATCGCCACTAATCTCGCTTATGGGTTGGCGATGCAGGGTAAAACAGTAGGGATTCTGGATGCCGACATCCATGGTCCATCAATTGCTAAGCTAACCGGAACCGAGGGCATGGCATTACCGATGAACCCGGAAAGCGGTAACCCAACACCAATAAAGGTGTTATCCAATCTATATGTACTTTCCGTAGCTTCCATGCTTAGTTCTGATGACAGTGCTCTCATTTGGCGCGGACCCATGAAGATGGCACTCATCAAGCAGTTTTTCAGTGATTTTGACTGGCCTGAACTGGATTACCTGATTGTGGATTGCCCTCCCGGTACTGGTGATGAACCGCTTAGCATTGTTCAAACGATAGGCAAGCTTGATGGTTCGGTAATAGTTACCACTCCGCAGGATGTAGCGATTATCGATGTCAAGAAGTCTGTGGATTTCGCCCACAAGTTAAATCTGCCAATACTGGGTATTGTGGAAAACATGAAGTTCTTCCGTTGTCCCAAGTGCAACGAAATTACACCTATCTTTGTCGGTAAGCAGTTGGAGCAAATGATCTTCGAACATTCTTTGGACTTGCTGGCGGAGCTGGAGATCGATCCCAATATATCTCTATCAGGAGATGCGGGTAAGCCCTACATCTATTTCTATAACAAGCTCCCCGCAGCAGAACTGCTGATGAGTGCGGTTACAAAGATTATAGCCAAGGTTGAGTAGTTAACCAGTTTCAGGCAAGCTTGTCTCAAACAGAATGGCAGGCTTGCCTTTTTGCTTTATCAGGGTTATGTTGTCCTTAAGTCTAGCTTGTCCGGCAATATGCAGGCGGGTTGAGACAAGAGGAGCTACATATGCAAGATAACAAAGACAAAATTTATGCCCTATACGAAGAAATCTCCGCCAAGAAAGCTGAGATGTATGAGCTGATGCGTAGCGCAGAAAGATTTGAAGTGCAGGATTACACGCTGCTGAACCGTGATGGCAACAAAGTGCTACTGAGCGAGCTTTTTGGAAATAAACAGGAGATGATTCTGGTACATAATATGGGCACTTCCTGCCCGTATTGCACCCTTTGGGCAGATGGATTTAACGGGATCTACAAACACCTGGAGGATAGAGCGGCGTTTGTGGTGTCCACACCTGACAGTCCGGAAGTGATGGATAACTTCGCAAACAGCAGGGGCTGGGTCTTCCGCATGGCTTCCACCTCTGCCTGCACCCTTAAGAAAGACCTGGGCTTTCAACTGGAGGATGGTAGCTATTACCCCGGTGTATCCACTCTCCTAAAAGATGATAGTGGTAAAATCCACCACATAGCCAAGAGCTTCTTCGGTCCCGGGGATGATTTCTGTGCTCTGTGGCATTTGTTTGATCTGCTGCCAAACCCCAATCCCGACTGGGAACCAAAGTTTAAATACTAATATAGAAACCAGATAACGTACTACAATTTATAGCCTTAGGCGGACATCGCAGCTTGGCTGCGGTGTCTTTTTTTTGTATCTACAATCGCCCCTTCTTTGGCATCATTGCATAATCATTACGTAATCATTACGTATGAAACATGTAATGATTATGCAATGATCAAGTGTTTCATATAAGAGGAATCCTCCAAAGCAAGAGGAATCAATGTTAAGGAAAATAATCGTCTCTTGCCGGAGTTATTGATAACAGCAGATAATGCATAGCAGATAGGCTCGGATAATGTCCATGAGAAATATGATTCGGGCATAAGAATAAAAGGTTTAGAGGAACAATTATTGCATATATGAAACACCAGAGAAATACGAAAATATAGGAGACCTTATGTTAGACGGTACAAAGCGCTTAGCGATTTTGCTTCTTGCATTATTGCTGATAAGCACCCTAAGCTTTGCTGCTGACGCACGCAGAGTTAATTTTTCTTCGTCCGGAAACAAGGCAGAACTTGTTTCCAATAACGACTTTGGTTTTGAGCTTCAATTCAGACTCCAAGAATACAGTGTGGAAGAAATCCAGACTAAAGCCGGAGTGTTCGATCAGATTAATGTGGATGGTTTCGGTTATTCCGGCAAAATCGGTGAGCCTAAACTTCCCGTTTTCAGTAAATTGATTGCCGTTCCCATCGGTGCTGAGGTACAGGTTGAATTCCTTAATCGTAATCAGCTTAGTATTGCCGCCAGAGATTCGAGGTTAAATCATAAACTAATCCCTGCCCAAGCTTCAGTATCCAAATCCGACAATCCGGAATTGGTTCCCTTTGCCATGGATAATGCTGCCTATGCCAAGAATTCCTTCACCGGTAACGGCTTGTTCAAAGTGGAAGAAATTGGCTATCTGCGTGGTGTGCGTATGTTCCGTTTCGATTATGAGCCGATTCAATATAACCCCACAACCGGAGAACTGCAAGTTGTAAGCGAAGCGGACATTAGAGTCAACTTCGTTAATCCTGACCTCCAAGCAACGAAAGACCTGTTGGATAAAACCGGTTCGGTGGAGTATGATGCTCTCTATGGAAAGTTACTTTACAACTGGAGAGATGGCGAACGGGTGAACAACAACCGTTACCCCACCAAGATACTTATCCTGTGCCCACCAAGCTATACCGACGAAATGCAAACCTTTGTGGATTGGAAAATCCAGCAGGGTTATCAAGTACAAGTTACCACAGTTGGCTCAACCGGTACGGTGGCAAATACCACGACAGCCATCAATACATATATGGCAAGTGTGTGGGCTGCCGCAACAGCGGAGAACCCCGCACCTACATATTTGATAATTGTGGGTGATACTTCCACTACCGGAGATAACATTATTGCCAATACCGGCGTTTCCGCATCACACGTCACCGACCTCACCTATGTCCGTTTACAAGGGACAGACTATCTGCCGGAAATGTATTATGGCAGGTTCTCTGTTGCTTCTGCAACAGAACTTACCAATGTTATCAGCAAAACTTTGACCTTCGAAAAGACGGCAATGCCCGATCTTAGTTACCTTGGTAAAGTTGTGATGATTGCCGGAGCTGATGCCAGTTATGCACCCACCTATGGTAATGGGCAGATAAACTACGGTACAACTCACTACTTTAACTCCACCAATGGTTTAACCAGTAACACCTATCTCTATCCGGCATCAGAGACAAGCGATGCAACCATCATTGCCAATGCCAATGAAGGTAGAGGTTACATAAATTATACTGCTCACGGAAGTGAAACCAGTTGGGCAGACCCAACTTTCACAGTCTCCGATGTTAACTCCATGACCAATACCAATAAATATGGGGTGATGGTAGGTAACTGCTGCGTCACCAATTCCTTTGGTACAAGTGTTTGCTTTGGTGAATCCATCATCCGCAAAGCCAATGCTGGTGGTGTCGCCTATATCGGTGCTACCAATAACAGTTATTGGGATGAGGATTACTGGTGGGGGATAGGCTATAAAACCCCCATCCAGACTGCTGCGCATGCATACAGCTCTACCACTTTGGGTGCTTATGATGCCATCTTCCATACCCATGGCGAAGCATTCACTAATTGGGCTACTACGCTTGGCGAAATCAACGTGATGGGAAACACCGCCGTTGAACAGAGCACCAGCACCAGAAAGCCGTATTATTGGGAAATATATTCTATTATGGGTGACCCTTCATTGATGCCATATATGGGAGTGCCTACCGCACATGCGGCAACATACCCCACTACAATTCTTATTGGGGCAACCTCTATCACAGTTACCGCAGCGCCATATTCCAAGGTTGCTTTAACCATGGGTGGTGTTATATATGGAACGGCACTTGTTCCTTCCAGCGGTACCCTGAATCTGACTATTACCCCCTTCTCCACAGTTGGCACAGCTAAGCTGGTGATTACTGCTCAGAACAAGATTACCGTGCAGAGCAACATCACCATTGCTCCCAATACCGGTGCATATTTAACCGTGGATGCCAATACATATAATGATGCCAACAACAGTGTGGCAGAATATAACGAAACAGGTAGATTCACCACCACCTTCAAGAATGTCGGTTCACTTGCCTCGGGTACGGCAACCGCCACCCTTACATGCAGCACCGCAGGAATAACAATCACCGATGGCACAGAAAGTTTGGCTTCAATCGCCTCCGGTGCATCAGTGGTGAAAACCAATGCTTTTAGCTTCACTACTGCTAATAACATGGTAAACGGAACCAGCGCAGCCTTTACTATCACAACCGTATCGGGCAGTGATACATGGACATATAACTTCTCTCAGACCATTGCAGCACCCATCTTAGGCTTTGGTAGCTATACCATCAATGATGCAGGTGGAGATAATGACGGCAAGCTTGATCCCGGGGAAACAGTAACTGTAACGATGCCCCTCAGCAACACAGGTGCAGCAGCTTCTCCTGCAGGAACTGCCACCTTAAGCAGCCCTACCTCCGGCATAACAATCAATACCGGAACAGTAAACTTCACCGCCATTGCAGCATCAGGAAGCACCAACCTCAGCTTTAACATCTCTGCCTCCTCCGGTATGACAATCGGCACTCTTGGCAGCTTGGTGTTTAATGCCGCTGCCGGAGCTTACACTGCTTCCAAAACAGAAAGCGTGGAAGTGGGTGCCCCCACCGAGATAACCATCGGAGCGGGAACCTCATCCCAGACTTATCCCATCGACCGCTATTACAACTACTCTGCCCACGAAGCCATCTACCTTGCTTCTGAAGTCGGCGCAGCAGGAACCATCAAGTCCATTGCTTTCAACAAAGCAAGCGGAACAGATGTGTCCACCATTGAAGCGGTTACCATCTACATGAAGAACAGCAGCACAGCCACTCTGGCAACCGGCACATATAGCACCACCGGTTACACTCAAGTGTATAGCGGTACCTTCCCCAACACTGCCACTTCAGGCTGGATGGAAGTGAATCTGAACACCCAGTTTGCCTTTGATGGTGTGTCCAACCTGCATATCCTTACCGTTAAGGGTAACCAAGCTTACATCACCACCTATCCCAATTGGACATATACCACCAGCAGCACCTCCAGAGCAAGACAGGCACACAGCGATACTGCTGCACCCACCTCTCTTACCTCCAGCACTAACCTGCCGAACATCAAGCTGAAGATGTTCCCTGCAGTGGGAGTATTGTATCCTGCTCAGAACTTGGCAGCCACCAGCACCCACGGTTCGGTTACCCTTACCTGGAGTGCTCCCATCTCCGGAACCCCCACCGGTTACAAGATATACAGAAACAGCAGCCTGCTTACCACGGTAACCGGGCTTACATATACCGATACTGCGGTAACAACAGGCAGTACATACAGCTACTATGTTAAAGCAGCCTACAGCAGTGGAGATGCAGATGCCACAGCCACGGTTAATGCCACTCCCACCGCTGCAGCCCCGCAAAGCTTGGCTGCCACAGTAAGCAATTTGGTGGTTAACCTAAGCTGGAGCGCACCGACAAGCGGCACTCCCGCTTCCTACAAAGTGTATCGCAACAGCAGCCTGCTTACCACGGTTACGGCTCTTAGTTACAGCGACACTGCAGTTAGTAACGGCACTTCCTACGCATACTATGTTACTGCAGTGTACAGCAGTCCTACTGCCGAATCCGCAGCCTCCAACACCGTGAACGCAACTCCGAATGCTACTGCACCCACCAACCTTACCGCCACCCCGGGCAACACTCTGGTGAACCTCAGTTGGACAGCCGCCACGGGTAGAGGCGAAGAAGCAATTGATGCCAAGGATACCCGCAACATCAGCGGATACAAGGTGTATCGCAACAGCGTAGCCATCACCACCGTGAGTGCCACTACCTACCAAGATACCGGGCTTACCAACGGCAGCAGCTACAGCTATTATGTAACCACCGTGTACAGCAATCCCGCAGGCGAATCGGCAGCATCCAACACTGTGAATGCCACTCCTGCTGTCGTGATGGAAGCCATTATCGGCACTGGAACCAGCGCAACAGGCAACACTGCAGCCAGCCCCATCAATGTATATTACAAGAGCTTGCACGGGCAATCAGTTTATACCGCTGCAGAGCTTACTGCCGCAGGCATCACGGGTCCCATAAACATAACCCAATTGGGCTTTAACATCACTAACCTTCCCACGATAGCCATGCCCAGCTTCGTGGTGCGGATGAAGCATACCACAGCCACTGATGTGGCATCCTGGGTGGACAACACCAATCTGGTCACGGTTTATAGCAACACCAGCTATCTGCCTACTGCCACAGGTTACAACATGTACACCCTTAGCACTCCCTTCCTGTGGAACGGCACCGATAACATCCTGGTGGATACAGCTTTTGGCTTATATACTCCCGCCTATGCTTCCACCGGTCAAGTTCAATACAGCACAGTAACCAACGGTTATCGCTATGTCCGCAGCGACACTGCAGATCAAACTACGATATTCACCGGAGGTTCAACTGCCACTACCCGTCCGAACGTAAAATTCATGTTCGCGCCGGTAACGTCCAACCCCCAGATAAGCGTTAACCAAAGCAGTATCGCATTTGGTAGCGTAGCAGTGGGAGCAGGCAGCACCCAAAGCTTCATCGTTACCAACACTGGACAGCAGGATCTTATAGGTACTATAACTACTCCCAATGGCTTTACTGTTGCCAGCCGTAGCGTTTCAACCCGCAACAGCATCAATATCAGTATAGCCGGTGGTGGTTCCCAGACCTTTAATCTTACCTTTGGTCCCATAGCAGCCACCGCATATAGCGGAAACGTTGTGTTTGCCACCAATAGTGGAACTATGGCAACCCTCAACATGGCTGTTTCCGGAACTGGTTATACTCCTCCAACTATTGCTGTAGATGCAGATATGATAGCTGCAGGACTGATTGCAGGTGAAGAGGGAACCGATAGCTTCAGCATCTCTAACACCGGAACTCAAGCTCTTAACTACACGATTGGAGTCTCTGAGGTTCGCGGTAGAGGTGCGGTAACTCCTAGCCGTCAACTAAAGGTAACTACCGAAAAGAATATCACTGGTGCAAACCTAACCTTGAATATTAGTGAGTACAGCCCCGGAACCACCGAGGACTGGGTGTTCACAGTGACCAATCCCAGCACGGATACAGAATGGATAAAGGATATTTTCATCACTTTCCCTGCCGGTGTCACGGTTAACAGCGCTAGCAACTTTGTGGGTGGAGATGGTGGTGATATGACCCCCAATCTCACATCCGGTACAGGTATTACCATCAACTGGCATGGTGAAACTTCCAGTGGATATGGCTTGATTCAGGGTGCTAATGACAGCGCTACAGCTACACTTAGTGTAAGTGTGCCTGCCAGTTTCTCAGCCCCCATGAACATTGCTTATACGTTGAATGGCGATGTTTGGGGTGCCGATCCACATGTGGTAGAAAGCAGCATCACTCTTCCTGCAGGTACTCTTCCTATCACTTGGTTCAGTGCCAGCCCCTTAAGCGGGACTGTCGCTCCTGGAGGCACTCAAACCATCACAGGAAGCTTCTCCGCAATTGGTATGGAGGCTGGATTATATGAAGCGCTGTTGTCCATCAGTAGCAATGACCCAGTCCATCCTTTGGAGACGGTGCAGGTGCTTATGGAAGTTACAGCGGGTAATCGTCCCCCTGTTATCACCTTACCTGCAAGCTTCACTTTCGAAAAGAATGGCAGCTTAATCCAGAGCTTTGCCTCTTACATCAGCGATCCGGATGGCGATCCTGTAACCTTATCAGTGACCGGTAACGATAATGTAACAATTGATATCAACGGCACCACTGTTACCTTTGGTGCAGCTCAAAACTGGTTTGGAACTGAGACCGTAACCTTCAGTTTGTATGATGGTCAGTACTATGACCATGAGAATGTGGATATCATCGTAACACCTGCTAACCTGCCCGAATGGGAGCCTGTGGTATATCCCACAAATCCCGCAACAGTGTATGCTGTGGTTACAATTGATAACATCCCTGCTCAGTTGAACGATATGGTAGCTGCCTTCGTGGGTGAAGAATGCAGAGCTATCGGAGAGATAGTATTGATAGACCGTGCAGTGGCTTACACTACTTTGGTGGTGAACCTTGCCTCGGATGATGAAGTGGTTAGCTTCAAGATATATGCTCATGCCACTGATACCATCTATCCTGTACCCGAAGAGTTACCTGTGGAAAGCGGAGCAGTGTATGGTGAAACAGAGCCTGTTCCATTGAATGGTACTTTAGCGATTGTTTTAGCAGCACCTCAGCTCGCCATTCAAAATACCGTCAGTGGTACTCAATTACAGTGGAATGCGGTAACACATGCCAACAATTATAAAATCTATGCTTGCACAGAACCTTACGGTACCTTTACCTATGTGGGATCCACCAGTTCTCTGAACTATAGCATAGATCCTTCTCAACCACGTATGTTCTACAAAGTGGTGGCAGAAAAGATTAGCCAGGCAAAGGCAAAGTGATGAAGAGACTAATTGTAATATCAGTGTTACTGCTAATAACCCTTGGCATTTATGCCAAGGAATGGAATCAGTATTATTTTCAGTTCGAGCTGAAAAACAAGGCAGAACTGAATAAACTTACCAAGATAATCTCCATCGATAACGTTAAAGGCAACTGGGTGTATGCCTATGCCAATGACGATGAGTGGAAAGCATTTCAGGAGCTGGGTTATAACACCCGGCTCCTACCTGCCCCTTCCTGCATGGTAGAGCCCATCATGAGCCGCAGCGTTAGCCAGGCAAAGCTGTGGGACAGTTATCCTACTTATGAAACCTATATTGCCACCATGAATTCATTTGCTTCGGCATATCCAAATCTGTGTCAGATTGTGGATACCGGAACTACCACCGGGGGGCGTAAGGTACTCTTTGCCAAGATATCCGATAATGTCTCCACCGATGAAGCAGAGCCGGAAGTTATGTATTCCGCCACTATTCACGGTGATGAAACCGTCGGCTTTATCTTGTTACAGAGGTTGATAGACACACTCCTTAGCGGTTATGGTACAGACACTCGCATTACCAATATCGTGAATAATATGGAGCTATGGATTTGCCCCAACACCAATCCCGATGGTACGTATTATGGGGGAAATTCTTCTGTAAGCAGTGCCCGCAGAGCTAATTATAATGGATGGGATTTAAACCGTAACTTCCCCGATATCAATGGCAACCAGAGCGTTGATGACTATGGAACAACACAAGTCCGCCAAATAGAAACCACCAACATGATGGACTTCATCCAAAGCCGTCATTTTGTGTTTGGTGCAAACTTCCATGGCGGTGCCGAAGTGGTTAACTATCCTTGGGATTACACCTACAGCCTGCATCCTGATGACAGTTGGTATAGCACTACCAGTTTTACCTATGCAAATAGTGCCAAAGCCCATGGACCTGCCAACTACTTCACCGGAATTAACTCCAGCGGGGTAACCAATGGTGCAGTGTGGTATGTTATCGATGGTGGCAGACAGGATTGGATGAACTTTGCTGCGCATGGCAGGGAAGTTACCATAGAACTTTCCACAACCAAGCTTCCTGCTGCTTCCACTCTGAACAACTATTGGACATATAACTACGATGCTATGCTTTCCTATCTAGAAGAAGCATTGTACGGCATCCATGGCATAGTACACGATCCCTATGGTAATCCCTTACAGGCTACTATCACTATCAATGGTCATGACGACAGTTACTCACCGGTTAAAACCGATCCAGCCAAGGGGGATTTTTACCGTTATCTCAGCCCCGGTACCTATAACTTATCAGTTTCCGCCAGCGGTTATCCAGATAAGGTAATCAGTGGTGTTGTGGTTAATGCCGATACAAAGACCCCTTTGGATGTGACCATGGGTGAGCTTCCTCACTATCAGAGCATCAGCCTGCAACCGGGCTGGAATTTGCTAAGTTTCAACGTGGATTTGGGTGCCAATGACTACAGCGATGTATTTGGTGGAAACTTATTGCAGATCAAAGATAACAGCCACAGTTATGCCCCCACGGTGCCAAGTTACTTTAACACTCTGGGCTCACTTGAGACTGCTAAGGCATATTGGGTGAACAACAGTAGCTCTGCCACTCTGAATGTGCAGGGACAGCTTCTCAGCACCACTTCCCACCCTCAAGCCTTAACCCAAGGCTGGAACATGATTTCATATCTCCCGGACACCATTATGTCGGTTAACACGGCACTGGCTTCCATCTCTTCCTATTTGCTGGAAGTGCGGGATATCACAGGTGTTGTTACTCAGATGTCACCCGGCAAGGCTTATTGGGTTAAAGTATCTGCTCCATGCAGCCTCGTATATCCCTAAGCGAATAACAATCTAATAATCATAGAAAAGGACGGATTTACTCCGTCCTTTTTTTATACTTTGTAGATCCCGGGATTACTTCGAGAGCCTATTTCTTGATGCGGTGATAATCCCTAAAGCTGATTATCGCAGCCCAAGCAAGGAAGCCTGCTGCCACCACAAACACGGCGGTGATATTAAACAGCTTCAACAGTGTAAAGCCCAGAATGGGGGCAATCAACCCGCGGATACCCGTCATGGTTACATGCACACTTTGATACATACTGGCATCCTCTTTGCCGGCAAAGAATATGGAACTCATATTCCACGATACATTTATCGCAGTCATGGCTATCCCAAAGATGAAGTATGCCACGAAAACAATAATCACCGGTATAATGCTTACTCCGCTCCAAAGAGATGAGACCACAAACATCAAGGGAAAAACCATCAGCAGTGCAAAACTGTAACTTATGAACTTAAAAGGATGTACCCGATCATGGATTTTCCCCAACACGGGAGAAAGAAACAACACTCCTATCTGTGAAATGATTCCCTTGGCAAGGAAGTTATTGGTATAGCTGAGGTTCAGCTTATCCACAAGATAGATGGGGATGATGGGTTGCATCATGATAAAGCCCATGCCATAGATGGAAAAGCTTCGCTCAAAAGCAGCAAAGGGCTTGTTTTCCTTTAGTAATGCCAAGGTGCGTTTCACTGGCTCCAGAAAGTGGTCTCTCCAAGGAGTTTTCTCACAACTCGCAGGGAGAATGGGATCTTGTATGCGGATCATGGATAGCACCGCACAACTTATAAAACCACAGAATCCGGTCGCCACCAGAATCCAGCGAAAGCTTTGTTCATGTATATCCAACAGCCTTCCCGCAAGAAAGGTTACACCGATGGAGATAACCATGCTGATGCTGATGGTATAGCCAAAAACCTTGGCACGCTTGCTGTTATCGATGTTCTTTTGGTATATGCTGTTCTGTGCGGGAATCAGCAGGGAGTTGGCGGAGAAAAGCAGAGCCAGTAGAATCATGTACTCATTCATACTCACCAGCCAAATGGCATATACCATCGTGAGGCGTCCCACCACACCGGCAAGCAGGAAATAGCGCGACTTGTGGCAAGATTTCTCAAATATTCTGCCCCACCAGATGGACAGGAAGTTGGAAATAGGCCAGATCATGGTCATCGCCATCAACTGCCAATCCTGCGCGTGCAAAGCCTTGCGGGCAATAATATCCTGCGTTTGGTTAAGGCTCTGCACCACCCCGTTAAAGATGGCGGCAAGCAACAGCAGATAGGTGCTGTGTTTCTCGCTGGGGCTTAGATTTTTTAATCGCACTCTGTTTCTCCTATAGCTTGCCAGTTTGGTATAGATGCCATTTCTTGTCAATAGACAATAACTACTTCCCTGCCGGGTCTCATGTTTTTTTCCTGTTTTGACCTGAGTAGATAGCATATATCCGTCTCTTCTCTTGAAGCCGAATGTTTCCTGTTATCATTACGTACCTATTACGCGTGAATTACGCGTCGCATCCGTATTTCACGCGTATTACATCCGTAATTGAAGCAAGAGATATAGCATGCCGATGAAAGAATGATGAATATTAAACCTGACGGAAGTAAATCTATCCTGCAATTTATCAAATCCAAGCACGAGCCGGGCTTGCTTTTCAGCTTTGATTGGGTGATTTTCGGAATATATTGTAGGGTAAAGAACACTTACATAGATGTAAAAAAAGGTTGACTCACCTTTCGGAGAAGAAAAATGTGTCCTCATAAGCATTTTAACCCGAGCCGAGATAATCGGCTAATGCATGAAGGGGGTGTTAGCATGCCCAAGTATGCTGTACGTATTCTGCTATTTTTGTTTTTATTCCTCACCGTCAGCCTGGTCTATGCCCAGAATGTGAGCGAGGAGTATCTTGCCGTGAAGAATTGGGTGTTGCCCAAGGGAGCGGTAGCTTTCGCAGATATCAAGGTGGAACAAGGGTTAGCCCTGTATCAAGGCAAAGCCTTTAGCGGTATTGCCTTTGAGCGTTTTGACACCAAGCAGCTTTCCCGTGTGGTTTTTTACCAGAACGGAATTCAGGAAGGTCTCACACTATTATGGTATCCTGATGGTAGCCCGCAGATGAGTGCGGTGTACAGAGCGGGAGCTTTGAATGGACGCTTTCAGGGGTGGTATCATAATGGCAGTGTGATATACGATATGATGATTAATAATGGAGCCTATGCGGGGGATAACCTTGCAGATAGTGACGAAAGCCGTGCCGAAGCAGGCAGTGAAGATACAGAACGTGAAGGATCCGATAATGACAAAACCCAAGAATAATGCGCTTACCGCCTCTACCTTCGCCAAGATGAAGGAAGAGAAGCGCAAGATTGCCATGGTTACCGCCTACGATTATTCGATGGCAAAGTGCGTGGCAAATACAGATACCGATATCATCCTGGTGGGCGACAGCCTGGGCATGGTGGTGTTGGGTTATGACAACACCCTGCAAGTTACTATGGATGATATAATATACCACAGTGCAGCAGTTCGCCGTGGTGCTCCCCAAGCCTTTATCATTGCCGATATGCCATATCTCAGCTACCATCTTGGTGATCATCACACAAAGCAGCAGGCGGCAAGATTGATAATTGAGGGCAAAGCAAATGCGGTGAAGCTGGAAGGTGGCTCTGCATCCCGTTTGGCAGCCATTCGTGCAGTTGTGGATATAGAGATTCCGGTTTGTGCACATTTAGGGCTTACTCCACAATCCGTACATCGCTTTGGCGGCTATAAGGTGCAAGGTAAAAGCCCAGAGGAGCATGAAGAGATACTAATCCAAGCCAAAGCAGTGGAACAAGCCGGTGCTTTTATGCTGGTGCTGGAAGGCATCCCGGAAGAACTTGGCAAAGCCATCAGCGAAAGCGTGAAGATTCCCACTATTGGCATCGGTGCCGGAAGGTACACAGATGGTCAGGTGTTGGTGTATCATGACCTGCTTGGATATTCGGACATGCTGCCCAAGTTTGTGAAGCAGTATTGTAATTTGAATCAAAGCATCAGCGATGCCATCGGCAGCTATGTAGCCGAGGTACGCAGCGGGGCTTTCCCTGCCGAAGAACATATATACTACCCCATTAGTAATAAAGATTAAGGATATTAGAAATGAGCAAGAAATCACCCTATGCCGAGAATATGAGTCCCGAAGAAAAGTTTAGTGCCGTAGCCAACCTGAAAGACCAACTGGAAGATAACTTCATCAGTCTGGGGCAGTTGCTGTCCGAGATTAAGCGTTCCAAGCTGTTCCTGTTTAAGGGCTATGAGAAGTTCAAGGATTTCGTGGAAGCGGAATACCAGCTTTCCGGTAGCCTTGCAGGCAAGCTTGTGGGTACCTATGACCTCTTCATCGAGGAAATGGATATTGACGAAACGGAAGTTAAAGAGATAGGTTTCGACCGCCTGCAGATGATTAAACCCATGATGCAGAAAGCAGATTGGCAGCTTAGGGATGAATGGCTGCACAAAGCAGAAGAAATGCCTACCAAAGAGCTTAGAGAACACATAAAAGAGCTCAAGAAGCAGGATAAGGAATCCGACCTGGATTTGAAAGAAGTGTTTATAGATCAGTATATGGAGAAGATGATTTCATGGTTCAATTGTTCCCGCAAAGAGCTTAACTTCAAGCTCGCCTTGTATTTTCAGGATGCCGATCTTGACGAGATTAAAAAGGTCGTCAAAGAGCGTCAACGCGTCTTTGAGCAATCAACCCAAACAGACAAGGAGTAAGATAATCCATGAAGCAAATGAAGATACTATGGGTGGATGATGAAATAGACCTTCTGAAACCCTTTATCCTCTTTTTAGAGGAAAGAAATTATCATGTGGATACCTGTAACAATGGTGCCGATGCCATCGAGAAAGTGCTGGAAAACAAATATGATCTGGTTATTCTGGATGAGATGATGCCCGGTTTGGACGGCTTGGCAACTCTGCAGGAAATAAAACGCATCAACAATGCACTTCCCATCGTTATGGTAACCAAAAGCGAGGAAGAAGGCCTGATGGATAAAGCTATTGCCTCGCAGATATCGGACTACCTGATTAAGCCAATCAACCCCAGCCAGATTATCATGGCAATCAAGAAGATATTCCAAGCCGATGAGATCAGGGCAAATCAGATTGGTCAGCAATACACCCGCTATATGGCACAGCTTAACCAAAAGCTGTTTTCCGCTCCCGATTGGAAGGAATGGAGCCAGATATATCTGGATATGGCTAACTGGGAACTGCAGATAGATGAAGTGAACGACGATGGTTTGCGCCAAACTCACTTCCTGGAAAAGCGTAACTGCAACACCGAGTTTACCAATTATGTGGAACGCAACTATCGCAAATGGTTGCAGAGCGATGATCGCCCCAACCTTAGCTTCGACCTCATTTCGCAATACATCGCACCGCACTTCGAAGAGAATGTGCCGGTTTATTTTATCATTATAGATTGCATGCGCCTTGATCAATACCTTGCCATTCAGCCATACATTCAAGAGCTGTTTGATGAAGAGCTGGATTTATACTATTCCATCCTGCCCACGGCAACACCATTCAGCCGAAACTCTATCTTCAGCGGACTGCTGCCCATCGATATCGCCAAGCGTTTCCCGGAATATTGGGTAACCTCCGCCGAAATGGACAACAGCCGTAACCGCAACGAACACCAGTTGCTGGATGAGCATATCACCGATCTCGGTTACCAGCTTGAACCCAGCAGTAAGTATGTAAAGATCTTCAACATGGAGGAAGGCAACTTCGTGCTGCGCAAGATTGATACCTGGAGTAAGGATAATCTTGTGGTTTTGGTTTATAACTTCCTGGATCTGCTTGCCCACCATCGCAGCAGAGACCAGATATTACAAGAAACCATCCCGCATGAGGAAGGCTTACGTGCCTTCACCAAGCACTGGTTCCTGCACTCCTCTCTGTACGAAGCACTCAAGCTCATCAGCAAACAAGATGCCATCGTGGTTATCTCCACAGACCATGGCTCTATAAAGGTGAACCGTGCCACACAGGTTATCGGTGATAGAGACACCTCGGTTACCGTGCGCTATAAAGAAGGTAAGAACCTTTCGGCAAACGACCGGCATGCCTTGTTTGTTAAAAAGCCCTCCGAATATGGCTTGCCAACCAAGAGCATAGTGGATAACTTCATATTTGCCAAAGATGATTACTATTTCGTGTACCCCAACTCCTACCATCAATATCAGCGCCAGTTCAACGGCACCTTCCAACATGGTGGCGTTTCCATGGAAGAAATGATTCTGCCCATTGCCACTTGCCGAAGTAAAAGGCTTAAATAACACATTCTCCTATGCCGAGGGGGACGGTTCAACCGCCCCCCTTTGGTTTTCTTTAACAGATATCTGCTTTGAACAATCATTTTGTGCTTGCTTGGCTGCTTATTTGCAATATCATTTAATCAGGACTGACACTAACAGCAAATCGTCCCAAGAGAAGCTCGATACTCCCCCGGGGTTATTGACCGGCTTTTGGGACTTTTTTTGATGCTGGATCAACTCCCCTACACACCTAAAAGAGGATTTTATGAAAAGTATAGAATTACGCACTGAGCAGGATACAATAGATCTTGCTGCCTATATCGCCCCTTTGCTGAAACCCGGCGATGTTGTGCTCCTTTCCGGCGACTTGGGTAGTGGCAAAACATTCTTCACCAAGCATATTGCCAAGGGCTTGGGCATTGAGGATGAGGTGGATAGCCCCACCTTCGTGCTGATGAAGGAATACCAATGCGGGAAATACCCGCTTTATCACCTTGACCTGTACCGCCTTAAGGATGAAACAGAGCTGTTGGATATCGGCATCTTTGACATGATGGACACAGGCATCACCCTAATCGAGTGGCCCTCTCTGGCAGAACGGTTGCTGCCATACTACACCTTGAAGCTTATCTTCCACTTTGATGGTATAAAGCGTAGTGTGGACATCATCCCCGTAAGCGAATACGAAATATACTTCCAATAAAGGAGAACCCTTATGGCTTCCTATCTTTGGCTGTTACTTGTGGCAGTGGTCTTCACTGCTGTAGCATGGATTTTTTCCGGTAAGGACAAAGCCCGCACATGGGTGTTCGCCGGATTAGCCTTCATCATTGGTCTGGGTGTTCTGGGCATGTTTCTGGTGCAGAGCCGTCAGAGCGAAACCAATCTGCGCGTGGTTGGCTATGCCAGCAAGCTCTTCGAGTCCGATTTGGTTAAATGGAACCTAACCGTGCAACGCATTGCCACTCCTGATGCCTTGAAAGACGGCTATAACCGCATGAGCACGGACATCACTGCCTTCAAGGAGTTCCTGATGGCCAAGGGTATTGCCGAAAAGGAGATTAACATCCAGCCCATCACCAGCTTCCCTATGAACGACAACTATGGCAACCTGACTTCATACAATCTGAATCAAAGCGTCTTTATCCTCTCCCCGAATATCAAAAAGATAGAGGAGCTTGCACTGAATCCGGAGTTCTTTGCCAACCGCGGAATGCTGCTGCAAAACTCCACTTTGGCATACCTCTATTCCAAACTCCCCGAGCTTAAGAAACAGCTTTTGTCCGATGCTACCAAAGATGCAGTTGCCCGTGCCAAAGAGATTTCCTCAAGTGCCAAGACCAAGCTTGGCAAGATGAAGGAAGCACGTGCCGGTGTGTTTCAGATTACCGAACCATATTCCACGGACGTGGCAGATTATGGCTATTACAACACCAGCACCCGCAGTAAAAGCATCTCCGTTACTCTCACAGCAGTATTCAAACTGAAGTAGCTTTATTTCCACAGTTGTGTCAAAATTCTTGTGACAATATGCTTGACATAAAGCTTGGGTTTTGTTAAACAAGTGGCGAAGCTACCTCAAGGGAGGAAGTAATGAAGCAGCGTACTTTTATCTTTTTTATCTGTTTTATCGCCATTATGCTTGCCATTTCCGGGTGTAAAAGCAAAGAGAGAGAAGTGCTGCGAGTCGGCACTAATCCTGAATATCCGCCCTTCTCATACATGATGGGAAACCAAGCCACCGGCATCGAGATTGATATTGCCCGCAAGATTGCAGCGAAGATGAAGCTGGAACTTAAACTGGTCACGATGGATTTCGATGATCTATTCTCTGCTCTGGCTTCCGACAAAATTGATATGGCAATCTCATCCATCACCATCACTCAGGAAAGATCCAGCCGTTTCGATTTCTCCCCTCCTTACACCACCACCAACCAAGTTCTCATTACTCGTAATGACTCCCCGCTTAAGCTAAACAGCTTCGAAGAGGTTGGAAAATACAAGGTCGGCTCTTTGCGCGGAACCACCGGCAATCTGTATCTGGACGAGCACCTGATAGATCGCGACCTTATGCCCAAGACTAACCTAAAACTCTTCGACACGGATAACGAATCCACCGCTGAGCTTATCAAGGGCAATCTTGATTTCGTGATTATTGACGAGGGAGCAGCCCTTGGTTATGCCAATCAGAGACCTATAAGGATTGCCTACACCATTCCTACCAACGAACAGTATGGCATTGCCATGCAAAAGGGCAAAGAGTTGAATGAGCGGATAAACAAAGCTGTAACCGAGCTGCTGGAAAGCGGGGAAGTGGATAACATCATCAAGGCTTACACCAAGTAGTTACCTATCAGCAAAAACCAAGATGATATTATTTAGCTCGAGGCGAAGAGCATAAGACGAGCAGGGTTTATTGGCATAGATTCAGGGCTGTCGACCTCCCGGTCGACAGAGGCAGCAAAGCTGCCTGTTCTAAAGACCTTCGGTCTTTGTGGCGACGGGACGTCACCATCCCATTCTTCCACACTACAAAGCTAATACAGTATCAGGAAAGATAACATGAATGATCTAAACATTCACTATTGGAGTCATGGACCACACTACCAGTTCAGAGATTCTATTGTCTTTATCACATGGCGGTTAGCAGGGACTTTACCTTCACACATCTTGAAGCTATTTCAACAGCTAACCTCCGAGAATGACGATAAAGCAAGAACATGTGAACTCCGGCGCATCAAACAGGAGAATGTCAGACTGTTCAGATTGTATCAAGATTATGACTTGGAACTGGCAAAATGGAGTGCCCCAGGCTTCTCATTAAATGAAGATAGGTTCGCTAAGATAATTACCGGTGCGTTTCATTACTATGACAGTAAGAAATATGAGTTGCACTCTTACTGTGTTATGTCCAATCATGTGCACCTTCTTATCCGCGCTTTACCGAATGAGAATGGAAGTATATATCATATCTCGGAAATTATCAGATTGCTGAAGAGCTACACTGCCCACGAGATAGACAAAACCATCAATCAAACTGGCCAGCTTTGGGATGCTTTTCATTTCGACAGAATTATCAGGGATGAACGTAACTATGCGAATGTTATAAACTACATCATGTATAATCCCGTAACAGCAGGCTTGGTAGATAGCCCGGACAAGTGGAGAGATAGCTACTGTAATCCTGAATTTGCATCTTTTAAGTAGGGCTGTCGACCTCCCGGTCGACAGAGGCAGCAGAGCTGCCTGTTCTAAAGACCTTCGGTCTTTGAGGCGACGAGACGTCACCACCCCAACGTCGCATCCAACATCTCAACCTCTTTAGCCTTAGCCTCGAACATCTGCTCCAAAATCATCTGCATCCTGCATTGGGCTGTCGACCTCCCGGTCGACAGAGGCAGCAAAGCTGCCTGTTCTAAAGACCTTCGGTCTTTGTGGCGACGGGACGTCACCACCCCAACGTCGCATCCAACAATCTCAACCTCTTTAGCCTTAGCCTCGAACATCTGCTCCAAAATCATCTGCATCCTGCATTGGGCTGTCGACCTCCCGGTCGACAGAGGCAGCAAAGCTGCCTGTTCTAAAGACCTTCGGTCTTTGTGGCGACGGGACGTCACCACCCCAACGTCGCATCCAACAATCTCAACCTCTTTAGCCTTAGCCTCGAACATCTGCTCCAAAATCATCTGCATCCTGCATTGGGCTGCCGACCTCCCGGTCGACAGAGGCAGCAGAACTGCCTGTTCTAAAGACCTTCGTTCTTTGTGGCGACGGGACGTCACCACCCCAATGTACAATCCGGTTTTAAATGCACAAATTAACAGAGAAAGCTTGGCTGTTTTAGGCGGCTGAGCTTACCTAATCACACACAGCTTAACAGTGTTGCTACCAGCTTGGGTGCTTATCCGGCAGAAATAGATACCGCTTGCAAGGCTGTTTCCATGCTTATCCGAAGCCCATATACTATGATGCTCTGCTTTGTTAGTAGATACATAGCTGCTAACATGCTGTCCTTTGATATTATACAAATCTATCTTCGCAGCCCCGATAGTAGGCAGTTTAATCGTGAATGGCATCCCCGCTTTCACCGGATTGGGTGAGAGCTGTATCTGCGCAACGCTTTGTAGCATATCATCATTAGCACTCCCGGTCGTGATATACAGCTTGGTGCAGAAATCTATGGGGCTGGATGTACCATTACCCACGGCTTGCCAGCTTCCCGGTGCGCCCGTATCGCTTAACCAGCCTACTCCGGAGGCAATCGGCGGGGTGGCACTTCCTTGCCAATAATACTCCACTGCCAACGGGTAGTTATAGTTTGGGCTGTGCAGCTTTGTTTGCACATAGATATCCGTATTCTGGGGGAAGAACATCGGCTCCGGCAATTCTTTGGTGTAAAACCCGTGATACTGCATTGTGTCCGCTGCTGCGCTCCACAGCAATCCGCCGGGATTAGCCCCATCGAAGCTGCTGTATATGGCATAGCTTAAAGTGGAAGGGCTGGAAGTAGTGTAGCTGCCCAACATGTCCAGCATTGAACCTGCGGGTATGCTATATTTTATCATTGCGTATGCGGTGTTAGAGCCCAAGCCCCAATCGCCGATATAGCCAACTTCGTCATACTGCAAAATCTTTCTGTGGCTATCATAGCCCTCAGCCTTGTTCCAGTAAGCGGGAAAGCGGTTGATAAGGTAATCGTGATAGGACACATAGAAATATCCATCCTCACCCCATTCCGTGCCCCAGCAGTTGCGCACAATCCACGCTCCTCTGCCTCCTGCGGTGCTGTAATCATCATCCCACCCCACCAGATTTACCAGGTGGTTAATGTCTGCTCCCGCATAGCCGGGGAAGTAATAGCTGTTGTTAGCACTATCAAAATAGTTATCGCTGAAGTTCATTGCCACATCCAGCGCACCATAGTCCATTATGCACTGCTTGATGTCCTCCACGTCCACATTCTGGGGCAGCCAAACCGCTTCCGTAATGTAGGCAACGGGGTTTATTCCGCTGTGATACTGCCCGACATCAAACTGGAAAGGATCCTGGGATTCCAATACCGGTCCCGCACCGCGCATAAAGTACGTGGTGCTCATATAGCGGTTTCCGCCCGTATGCAAGCCCACATAGCCATGCCCATAATAAATGTTATTCTCGGATAGGTCATACTCTCCAAACCCTCGTTGCCGCCAGTTGCTTTCCACAGCCGCACATGCACTGAAACACCAGCAGGCGGAGGTGTAACCTTGGTTGCGGATAGGGCTGAGGAAACGGGTTTGGCGCAAATCATAAACAGCAGGCAGGACACGCTTTGCCTTCGCACCAACGGCTGCCACACCCAAATCCACATTATGCTCCGGGATATAGCAACCAAATCTGGAAGTGCGCATCAGTTCGGGAGTGGCATAATAATCCACTAAATCAGGATTCACGGGAGCAAGCCCGCTATGGGGCAAGGCACCAAGCGCAACACACATTATGGCGAACAGTGAACAAAAGATACTTCGCATTTTAAGCTCCCGTAGTATTTGGCAGGCTATCAACACCTGCTTCGCTCAAGCTTGGCATAACAGGATAAACAGTCAAGATGTTTATGTGATGGATGATATCATTTTTATGGTTTCTCCCCTGCACCGCATAAACGGCAACTCTTCACCACCCCGGCATCTGTATAACCTCTGAGCAATCAACCGGCAATAACCTGGCAGCCTCTCTGCGCCTGAAACTACACTATATCTCAACTAAAGCTCCACTACTAAGTTTCTGGATCAAAACATAATGATATATTAGTGATTCTCTTATTCGATTAGGGAATCATTAGGGAATCACTAAAGCTCGATAAGATATCATAGTAAGGGAGCAGTAGTGGAAAAGGTGGGGGAAAGAGGATTCATAGAGTTTTAGCCATAGCTGCCTTTTTGTTGCAAATGCTGCGTTATAGGTTATTATATTGGCAGTTAGGAGATATTATGACGGGACATAGCACGAAAGTACAGAGCAGCTTTGAAACCATGATGCGGAGGATGATAAAGCCTTTTTGCGCATTGCTTCTGCTGATGTGGATGGCGGGTGCGGCAGCGCTTAGCATACAGGGAAAAGTGGTTGCCGTGATGGATGGGGATACCATCGAGATTGTGCGCAGCAACAAGGTGTATCGCCTCAGGCTGGATGGGGTGGATTGCCCGGAAAAGAGCCAGGCTTACGGTGCGGCTGCCAAGAAATTCACTTCGGATAAGTGCTTTGGTAAGCAGGTGACTGCCAAGATAAGAGAACAGGATAAGTATGGCAGGTATCTTGCCAAAGTTTTCCTCCCCGGAGGAAAGGAGCTTAATGCCCTGCTGTTGAGAAACGGCTATGCCTGGCATTACAAACAGTATAACAAGGATGCAGCTTATGCTGCGCTGGAAAACCAAGCCCGTAAAGAGAAGCTGGGATTGTGGGCGGATAAAAAGCCGCTTGCGCCTTGGGAATTCCGGCATAAAAAGCCGGATACTCCGAAGCTAAGCAGCGGTAAATACGTAGCTTCGCAGAACTCCACCGTGTTCCACAAGCCAAGCTGTACCCAGGCACAAAAGATAAAAGCACATAACCGCAGATGGTTCGGCACGCGCAGTGCTGCCATAAAAGCAGGCTACAAGCCCTGTAAGCTGTGTAAGCCCTAGAATGAATGAGCAAGTATTTTATTATAGATTGCAGCTAAAGTCATAATATATGTTTCCCAAAGGAATAATAATTGCTTTATAAATTTGCAGATTTGCACGATCATCTTTATGACTTATGGCATAGAAAGATGAGGAGGTTAACATGAGAAGCGTTGTTCGGTTTTGTATTTTATTGCTACTATGCTTAGTAATAGGCTCGATTGGTGCCCAAACAAACATCAGCCACCTGCGAGATTGTATGAACTATCTCCGGCAGATGAATAATGTGGCTATGATTGGAGACATAGCCTACCTTAGCTGGAACGATGCAAATATACATATTTTGGATTACACAACTCCGGCAAATCCGGTGTATATTGGTGCGTTCCAATTGACAATGGGGGGAGAGATTAAAGAGCTTAGCTCTACAGCATCCGGATTGACAGTGTTTCAAGATGGAAGAATAACATGGCTAGATGCATCAAATGCAACGGTGCTTCAGAGTATGGGAAGTGCTACTTATCAAGGTAATCATGTTAGTTGTTTAATGTCAGGGGATTACACCTATGTTTTATCATCAGATGGCAATTTGTATTGCTGGAATACAGTTGATTCCAATGCTCCGCAGCTTGTAGAAACAGTACAGCTATCAAACCCTACTTTCGGTAGATTGGCCAAACAGGGAAACAAGATATACCTTGAAAGTGAAGAGGATTGGACTGTTTATGATGTTAGCAACCCATCCGCTATAACTTTTTTGGGATCAGTACCGGGAACCTCAGACAAATATATAGCTGCGTACGACAATCAGCATATATTCGGTCTGGACGAGAATTTGACACTAAGCATATATTCCGAAGGAACAGGATCAGAGCTGATTTTGAACTCTTCCACTAACCTGGTTTATGGTAATTATGTACACCAGATTTGTGTGGGAGAAGGATATCTAATTATTAGTTATGTAAATGCAGTACCACACAACATCCAATATTGTTACGATTTCATTAACATCAGCAACCCTTCTGCTCCAACGATAATTAGAGAAGTGAGTTATCAAGGTGGGAATATTGAGCTATGTGCTAACCATTTCTTTGATTTATCGCTATCCATCAGTTTGTACTTGGTTGGCACCGGTGGAGCTACATTCTTGGCTCAAGGAGCTTATATTCAAGGAATGATTAAAGATATCGCACAGAACACAAACTACTTGATTGTTAAGGACTCGTACGGATATATTAAGGTACTCGATAATCTTCAAGCTCCGGAGCCTACAGTGCGCGACGTAGTAACTGCCGATAACGTTAGTAACATAACGGCATCAGATGATAAACTTTTTGTTTCAGTTGAGTATTTTGATGATTGGGGCTCTCCCTATGATTCTGCAAATTTGAAGGCTTACAATCTTAGCCAAACAGGAAATCTGCAATACCTATATAATCACAACTTCCCTTATTCATACTATCCTTTTGAATGCACAAGCGGGCAGATTGTCGGGCAAATTGGGTATTTTGCAGTTACTGGCAACTTGTTCATTACCAATGTATCAAGCTTAACCGGGATGCAACAGATTTCTGTGTTTACTGGGTATAGTATAAACTATCTGCATGTACAGGGAGAATATGCCTATTGTGGGGGGTACCGTGACGGTGGTTACAAACTCTTGATAATCAGCTTGGCAGATCTCAGTGCACCTGCTTTAGTATCCATGCTACCTGTTCCTTATACAGTTGGGGCAATCGGTGTTAGAGGCAACAGACTCTTTGCAGGTGGAGGGTGGGGTAGCCTGCTGGTGGTAGATATCACTAATCCTGAATCTCCAACACAAGAGCTTAGCATCCCATTGGCAAATCCTGTGGTAGATATATCAGTAGGGGCGAACCATGTAACTGTGGCAACCACAAACTCTTTGCATGTGTATGATGCAGGTGATGGTGCGAATGTAACAAGCTTGGGTAACTATAATACCGCATCCGAAGTTAATGGGATGGAGGTGCGGGGCAATCTCGTGTATATGGCACAAGACACTTGCATTGGAGTATATGATATAAGCCAAGCGATTGGCTTAAGTACGGCTATACCGGAAGAGCAGGTTGTAAGTGTGGTTCCCTTAAGCGTTTACCCTAACCCTTTCAAAAGCGGAGATGGTGTAACTATTGAAGTCCCCAAAATGCAGCAGGCAAGGATTAGTGTATATAATCTTAAGGGGCAAAAAGTGTTTACAAGCCAGGAATATTCACTGCGCAATGAGCTTAACACGCTTAGCTGGAATGGCTGTGACAGCCAAGCCAAGCCTTTACCCAGTGGGTTATACTTCCTTTCAGTAAGCTCCGGGAATCACAAAATCACTAAGAGGATAACACTGATTAACTAACCAATAGCAAAACAGGATATATAACCTTATTGCAATATGCTTAGCAGCTTCTCCCGGTATGCGCTGAAGGCATCTCTGCCTCTTTGGGTTAGGCGGATCATGGTGTGAGATTTGCGGTTTAGGAACTCCTTCATTATCTCCAAATAGCCGTTTGCCTCCAGCTTTTGCAGGTGCACGGAGAGGTTTCCCTTGCTGAGTCCGGTTTTATGCAGCAGATACACAAAATCTGCGTTCTCCACCACATACAAGTATAACATGATGTTCAGGCGGGCAGGCTCGTGGATAATGCGGTCTATCTCTTCCACACTCGGTTCGATAATGGGATCTTCACTACTCATCTTTTAGCACCGGATATTCTTTGATGAAGGAGCGTAGGCTAATCAAACCGGAGACCACCAAGCTGGCACCAAAAAGGATTACAAGGGTGTAGACCGTTTCTCTTTTCAGATTAAAGGCTAAAATGCTGATGGTTATTGCAATAACGCCCATTGCGCTCCAGGTGCTGCTGATGTTTCTGCGGCGGGTTACGAAGATGATTCCCAAGAAGAGCACAGTTATTGCCCCAACCCACATCAGCAGGAATTGGGAGTTATCCGCTTGGGGAAGGGATTTGGGACTTGCAGCCTTAAAGAAATAAACAAGCGCTCCGGCAATAAGCATGGCAAGGATTGCCCACAGGATTGGTTTGCCCAATGCTCGCGGTTCACGGACTTTGGCATAGCCAACCCTGGGATAGGTGATACGCTTGCGAAGGCTCTCTATCAGGATCGGCATCAACGGAATGAACACCACAAAAGCGTTTCCGTTGCCATTCATTTGCATCAGCATGGTAACTATCAAAAATAAGCCACCGGCAATACGCGGGATGCCGTCACGATACTTTTGCTCGTTGTTAACATCCTTTTGCACTTCTTCGATAAAAGTGTCTTTCATGTTAGCTCCTTATTGTATAGACTGGTTTACAATACAAACCTGTTTGAACCGATGAAATAGTCAAGGTTTATTTTGAGGATTGGGATTAGCAGGTGAGCTTAGGATTGTTACAATGGTCATAATTACCATTGCTAAATACCGGAAGTGTGTTATCATAAGCTCACTGTGAAGCAAGGCAAAATGGGAAATTAGGCACATGTCAGTCTTTCAAAACTTGATTTGGGAGCACTGACACAGTATTAACACATATATAGAAATCAAGGGAACAAATGAATTTGGATATTGCTTTTTTTGTTTGCTATTTCTATGCCTTGGATTATTTTATTATTTGTTGGAGGTCTATGTTCACCCTAAATCCTTCGGTTGATATAAATGAAACAGAGATTCGGTTGTGATTCGTTTAGATAATGGCGACTGTTGGATGGGAATACGCTCTTATAATTGTGGCCATTCAGGAACGCAGTACATTGGAGTAATTATGCAAAAATTTGTTATTTGCTTGGTCTTAAGCTGCTTGGCATTGTCAGCTTATTCGCAAGCACCAATGCAGCTATTGGCTTCTATTGAATCTCCCTTTGTTAGTGATACAAATAGCTGGGGCGGCAGTATTAAAGGTAACGGAGATATTAATGGCGATGGGTACAATGACATTGTGTTGGTGGGTCAGCCTCTTGGAAGTGGAAATGGACGTAGAGATGTATACATCTATTTGGGAGGAAGCACCGTAAATACCGACCCGTGTTACATTATACCTGACCCTTCATATCCGGGGCCCTATCATGCCTTTGGTTCAGCAATAGCCTATAATGGTGATCTAAATGGTGATGGATATTGCGATTTAGTGATTTCCGAACCTCAATATGGTTACGATAATTGGGGCAGAGTTCTTATTTACTTCGGGGGTCCAAGCTTTGATATAATTCCAGATTTAATCTTTGATGGATTGGAATATGGGATCATACCCTATGGACTTGAGTTTGGCTCTAACATAGACATCTCCGGAGACTTTAACGGAGACGGATATTATGATTTGGTGATATCATCCCAACATTCAAATTTGTGCCATTATGGGCAGGTGAATATTTTCTTCGGAGGACCTGACATAGACAGTACTTGTGATTGGTTTTACTATGGTGATATGTCCGAAGATTTCGGGATTTCTCTTACTGTGGGGGATCTAAATGGTGATGGGTTCAGCGACCTTGCTACGATATCTCTTTACACTGGAAGCTCGGACATCCAGAACCAAATAGTAAAGATATTTTTAGGAGGTTATAATTTTAACAATCAAGTAGATGCATCTTACGTGTTTGATCAAGATAATACTTGGATAATTATGTTCATGGATGGAGATTCTAATCGGGATGGCTATGACGATTTGGTTATGAAGAATTCATTAAACAATGTGCTGTACGGTAGTAGCGATCTCTCAGGGGGATTTGTAAATTTGAGTTTACCAGTACAAGAGTCATTCCCAGTGTATTACGTTGTTTCTAATGATTCCACTTTTGTTGTGAACATAAAAGCAGATGTTAACCCATATTTAATGGAGTATAACTTATCTTCTTATTACTCCGCAGGTTCATACCTCAACCAATATCAATTTACTTATACTCCAAATCCAATAAATGATTGCATATTTGGATACTCTCTTGGGGATATAAACAATGACGGAAGTATTGATATTTTAGTGACTAACAGAGTAAACAACAGTGTTGTATTCAACATTGTAACTACGCATTATAATCCAAATTCAGTCGACGATGGAGTCAATCTGCAACCAATCAATTTAACCGTCTCACCAAATCCCTTTAGTAACAAATCTATGCTTTCCTATGAGCTTCGCGAACCAGGTAGGATTTTGCTATCTATTTATAACATAAAGGGACAATTGGTTGATAGTGTTAGTGATGGTTATCGGGGGGCTGGACCGTACAATGAAATTTGGGATGGGAAGGATAATTTGGGAAGAAAACTACCTTCAGGAATCTATCTCATTAAGTTAGAATTAAATGATAAGCTAATAGTATGCAAAAAAGTAACATTATGCTACTAAATATCAAGGTGGAAGATGAGAAAGAGGACATTCCGATAATGGAATCCCACAAAGTATGTGATTATAATCAATCATTACACTTTTTTAGGCAAGTGCCCGTTAGTTTGACTATGCTTATATTCTGCTTGTTGGTAACTATATCACCACTTATAGCTAGTGAGCCTGGCGAAATATTAGGACCAGAATCAGGTTACATAGATCTCCGCTGGCGAAGCGATGACAAGGTAGTAGCCATACTATCGGATAATGAATACTTTCCTGATAAATTACACTATACCCATGGTGAGATTGTCACAGTAAAATATGATATCCGGGTAGACACATCTTCTCGTGGCTACAAACCTAACAGAACGTATTATTTGCTATCCCCCTACGTTACCGGTTATCAAATCAAAGGGGACGGTGACGATAATTACTGGTTTATTGTTCAATCCGATATTGACACTTTGGAAACAATTACTGATGATCGCTCTCTAAAGGGTGAGTTTACACTCCAGTTATTACGTTACCAGGAAAAGCCAAAGGTAATTGAGGATAACGAGGGAAGTCTTATCTCATTAACACCAATAGATACTACACACACTCAATCAAGCAAGCATAGCGGTCCACCAAGGCTTTCTATTGAAGTTGTAAGGGTCGCAGAAGTTGATAAAGGAGAAAATGTGTACCTTCACAGCTCTGGCAAGTTCTACTTTGATCAACTAAGCGGTTTAGGTTTTCAAGGTAAGGTTGAATCTGAGTTGTGGAAGAATCGCTTTAATCACAATTCTGGTATGATTGCTCCAAAGAACGATTAGTTCTTACCCATACAACCAAACTTTCGAGAGCAAACTGCAAGAGGAGCGCATAATTTAAAAAAGTTGTTATTAAGGATGAGACATCTTATATAGGTTAGCCCTTAGAGATTGACGGATTGATGAGGTTCTGCTTCGTTTATCAAGCTATGGATACTGAAAGAGAACTATCATTTGATCATTAGATACTCCCATGTGTGATGAGTTTGTTGTGTCGATTTGCTAAATGCGATGACGAGTTACAGGATGATAATATAACCATAGTGATGTGGGGAGAGGCTTCCTTTCTGCTCCCATGTTGTACGTTCTCCAAAACAGTCCCTTGTTCGCACCATATATAGCTCCCTTTATATTAGTTTAATTGATAGCAATATAGGGTGTTATGGGAATATCCTATAAGCATCAGACAAGATAAAAACGGCTGAAGCGAAAAAAAACGCCAAATCTGTCACCGATTCCAAAATCTGTCACCCGCACTGTTATGAAGGCATGGTTTTCCGGAAAACACCGAAGCCTATCATAACAAAATAGGAGTACTAAAATGAAAGTACAATTCAAGTATGGAATCAAGACCTACACCGGCACCCTGGATGAAATGACTTATGGCAGCTATCGTGACGACAGCCTGTGCATAGGCCGCAAGTATGTAATCCCCGCGGCTACGGCTCAGAATGCCAGCCTCGCGGAAATCTCCAAGAACCTGGCAAGTGTGTATGCATCTTGCAGTGCTGCTTACAAGGCAGACCTTAAAGTATATGCCCGCAAGCATGCTTCCCGCGTACCGGCAGGCAAGCTTCCCCCTTCTGCCTATGCCATCTTTGTTAGGATGATGTATCTCTTCAGCGAGTTGGATAGCGGTCATGTGGATTTGGCAAGCATTAGCTATGCTGATTTGCAGACCATTGGTAGCGACATTGCCAGCATCGCCGATGCCGTGGGTAGCGGTTATCTGCCGGAAGTACCCGGAGCTGATACCCTAACCGCAGAGATGTAAGGGGAGGAAGCATGCAAGCCGATAATCCCCTGGTGATAGAACTGGCAACCCGCATCAACAAGCTGGTGAACATCCCCCTGATAAACGAGCAGAACGAGCAGGTCTTCTTCGAAATGGTGGTGGCTATCCTGTTGGATATCTTCCTGGGCGAGTTGGACAAGCAACTCGGGTAAACTAAAGTAAACATATAAAAAACCACGGAGAGCATCATGCCCTCCGTGGTTTATGTATGATTGCTTTACTTCATCAACATCATCTTCTTGGTTTGGCTATATTTTCCAGCATGGATTTTATAAAGATACACTCCGCTGGCGACACTGTTACCATTGCTATCCTTGCCGTTCCAGATAGCTTCGTGGGTTCCGGCATCTTGATTCTCGTTAACAAGGGTGTTCACCAATTGTCCCTTGGAGTTATAAATAACCAGTTTCACGGTTTGCGCTTTATCTATGGCGTATTTTATGGTGGTGCTGGGGTTAAATGGATTGGGGTAGTTGCTGCATTCCAGGGTTGCAGGATAGGTTACCGGATCATCTATAGCACTGGGAAGAGGATTTATCCTGACGGCATAAACGCCGGTAAGGGTTAAAGGATCTCCACGGTAAAGATCATAATAGGTGTTGCCATTAAAGGCAAGGCTGCCGACATTGCCAATGGAGGAGGCGCACAATTGGTTGTAGTATGCATTAGCCGTGGGTAGATCAGGAATCTGAGCATCGAAAATCTCTCCTGCAGCAGTAACAAAGCGATGACTGAGGCTACTGTGATCATTTTCATAACCGGACCACAATACAGAATAATTCCCTGTGGGATACATGATAAGCTTCGGCTCTTGCATTGATTCCCATGCATAATCTATGTATGTTCCCAATCCCTCAAAGCCGGTTGTTCCATCAGGATGTAATATCTGCAGGTAAACTCCCGGCATTGCATCCCTGCGGAGCAGGAAACTCAAGTCGTTATTGTAAACGGCATCTATGGAGTGAAAACCGGAATAGATATCCGCTTCTCCCAATGTTAAGCCATTCTGGCCCAGTAGCAGGTTCGCGCTTGGATCAATCATCTGAGCGCAAAGCTTGATTGAATCTGCATCAACATCATTATAGAGGAGTGTTAGGTTGTTTGCCATAAGCCCTGCACTATGCAATAAATTCGAGTAAGTCAGAGTATTGGATGTGATAGTGATGCCCTCACTCTGCCATCCCGGGGCAGGATCACCGTTGTCATTTATAGCCAGAGCTTTCAGGCTGAACTCGCTCCAGTTGGGTGCAACTCCATCGAATATAAGATAATTGCCAACCATGGCACGCAGATCAATATAGAGCATGGTGGATGGGACAATGGTTTTCCCCCCTACTTGCCACAAAGCCATTCCGTTATGGATGCGTTGACCGCTTATCCATTCGGATTGTCCATTTTCACTGGTGGAATCCCAGGCGATAAGAACATCTGAGCCTACGGTGCTTAGCTTAGCAATGGTGAAGTAATTTTGCTCTGAACCGCTTATCTGTAATCCGAAACCGGGATATGATTTCTGACCATTGTCACTAATCTCTTGCAGGTATAGTGTGTCGTTGTCATCAACGCTTATGGTGTATAGCAACGCCAGCTTGTTGTTCGGCAGCACGATGCTATCCAGATATACTTCTCTGGCTAAGGAACCGGGATTTAATGCTCTGCCATCCTGCTCCAAAATGCGGTCTATGTCAGAATCAGTAATCTGGAAATAAAGCTTCGGGTAATCTTGGTTGCGGCTATCGTTAAACAGGTACACAAATCTACTGCTGAAGCTGTGAGTTTTAATTAGTGATGCAGACCCATTTAGGGTAGCTCTCAGAGACAATCCGCCGGGAGTTTGGGTTAAAATACCTGTATTACTGATGGTTTGGCAAGATACACCCACTGTAGAATCTCCACGGCTGTTCCAAACTATAACTGCTTTGTTGTTTTGTGCTATGCTTATGGGGGAGGAGTTGTATATAGTGCTATTACCAATCTCAACCGGAGTGAATGCCGGAATGCCGTTGGCGGAGATGAGAGTGGTTTTGAGCAAGCATTCGTCCCATGTATTGCTGTTGGTAGTAGAAGCATAGTTTAGCCAGATGCTAGAATCGGAACCGAGAGTGATGGTATGCTTTTGGATTGTGCTGGATTCATTAAATGTGACCGGAGAGTTCCATGCCTGAGTACCATCGCTATTGAGCTTGCCTATGGTGATGAAACTCGGGTTGTCGGTAGAAGAACCGGCAGCACAGTAAAAGAAACCTCCATCGGGTGAGGGGATAACTGAGGCATTGGAAATTGCCGCAGAACCGGCAATGAGAGGGATATTTACCTGGGAGGGAAACAGCATATTGCCATTGATGTCGAACTTGAACAGTGCTAGTGAACTGTATTCTATGCGGTAGAGTAAGAACTCATTTTGGGGAGTTGCTACGATCCTGTATGAACCATAACCAAATGTAGCAGCTGGGATAAGCGGGTTACTGCCCACTATATCGCCCTCACTGTTGATATGCACCAGATGGATTGAATAACCATCCGGATGGTTCCAATTTGCGCTCTTGATCAGTATCCCTCCTTCTCCATCGGGAACTGCTTCCGTAAGGTAGGATGCAGGGACATTGTATAGATTGGCATCCGGTAACAGGCTTGTCCCTTGTGAATTGTAATTGTGGAGGTTAAGTTGACTAACCCCATCGAGGGGTTGGGAAACGACAAAAGCTCCACCGATAGAGTTTGCGACCAGGAGTTTATTGTTTCCGTGATAATATGCGCTGCCAACACAGATGCCATCTGCGCTCCAAAGAACCTGACCCGCTGGACTGAGTTTCTGTAGGTAGAGCCTAGTTTGATAATCAGTTACCGATATCTGATCATACAGAACTATGATGTTGCCGTCACTGGAAAGCACAACTTCCGAGATACGTTTTTCATCGGAACCGAAAGTAATCTGCCGGGGAGTGGGCCAGAGGGGTACGCCCTCGGTACTTAGTTTCTGTGCCCAAATGTTGGCTGAGCCGGAGATAGAGTCATCCCAAAACACAATGCTGGAGGAATTGGGGGTGCGGACGGAAACTCCGGTGAACTTAACAAGCTGTGAGTTTCGCAACACTTCAAGATACTGGGCGAACAAGCCGGTGGTGATGATTAAAACAAAAAGAAACAGTGATATCCTCTTCATAACATCTCCTTAAGGTATAAAGACATAGACTAAGTAGCCTCAACACGCTACAACGAGATTAAACAAGCAAAGATTGTTCCATGCTTATATTTATAATATGCTTTCTGCCTCTAAGAGAGTATGCGGGGATAAAAAATAATCCTGATGAGAAGAGATTCCTGAATGAGATTCATAATCTTAAGCCATGTCATTAATGTATATTATGTTCGGTGGAGAGAGCGAAAGTAAGACATTTCAGGAAAAACAAATGTTGACTTGCACATTGGGAGTGGGAACATGTAACAGGCTAAAATAATCACTATTTTGCACCGTTTATTGCAATGTTTAACAGCAGTGTGATAATAAAAAAGTCCCATAATAGGAGTATCCATGCGTAAGTGTGTGCTAATCGCAGTGTTGGGAATGATAAGTTTCCTTTCTGCAAGTGTGTCTTCACTGTCTTCGCAGGCAACAATGTCTGCTTTTAAGGTCACCGGAAAAAGTAGCAGTGTCCTTAACCTTAGTTTTCAACTTCCAGCTTATGAGTTCAGCACTGAACAGATGGAAGGAAAGTCCTATTCTCGAATCGTGCTCGCCAATAGCGGTGTTACCCGTGATCTAGGTATGCCGGAACTGCCGGTATTGAGCACAATGATAGCTATCCCGGCAACCGGCTCTGTGCGTTTAGAGACTGTAGACGAGCAAAAAACATCGATAACCGGTTATGAAGCCTACCCATTTCAAGATGATGCCGAGTATGGCTCACCAAAGAATTTTAGTATGGATCGGGAATTCTACCTCCGTGGTAGTAGTTATCCAGAAAATGTTGTTCGTTTCAGCGAGCCTCAGATTATACGGGGAATAAGAGTTGTTACGGTTCAGGTATCACCATTCAGTTACAATCCCGTTACAAAAGAGTTACAAGTAAGGAAATCAATAGACTTACGGGTGAGTTTTACTAATGACAGAGGTGTAAATGAGCTGAGCAGTGAGCCCCAGAGAATATCATCTGTATTTGCTAACTTGCTGGAAGCAAGAATAGTAAACTTCGATGATTATCGTGGGATTGTTACCGCTAATACACCCCCGAGGATCTTGATTGTTCATGGTGCATCCACAGACACAACATTTACAAATCCATTAGCTGCATTTGTTAAATGGAAGAAGCAAAAGGGAGCTGATGTTGATGTGGTTAGTATCCCTTCCACAGCAACAACCACAACTGTCAAAGCGGAAATTCAAACCAGATACAATAACTTGGCAACAAGGCCGGATTTTGTAATCATCATCGGCGATACAAGCGGTAGCTTTCCAATTCCCACCTATACCGAGACTTACTCATCCTATGGTGGAGAAGGCGACTATCCCTACACTCATCTGGATGGAACAGATACTTTGGGAGATTGTTTCTTAGGAAGAATTTCCGTGGAGTCTACTGACCAGTTCCGAAACATGATTAACAAGACCTTGTTGTATGAGCGCGATATTAGTATCTCCACTGCCGCATGGTTAAACAGAATGCTTTTAGTGGGCGACTGGGATCCATCAGGTATATCCACTATTTATATCAATAAATATATCAAAGAGTATGCCTTGGATATCAACCCCGATTACACCTTCACTGAATTATACGGCTCACAGCCAAGTGCCACCAGCATGAATGCCTCGCTGTCTCAGGGTGTGGGTATCTTCAATTACCGTGGTTGGTCCGGCATGAGCGGATGGTCACCTTCCACCAGCATTGTCAACAGCTACCGGATACCGCATTCTGTTAACATTACTTGTGGTACAGGTACTTTTGAGAATACTACATCGACTACAGAAGCGTTTACTCGGCTTGGTTCTGAAGGAGCCCCGGCAGGTGCGGTTACATCCATAGGTATGGCAACAACAGGAACCCATACCGGTTACAATAACACCTTAGATGGTGGGATATTTGCCGGGTTGTTGACCTACGGCATGCGCACCATGGGTGAGGCCTTATTACATGGCAAGATATACCTTTTCGAGACCTATGGATTAACACATACCGCGGGTGCAAATTATTCTGTCCATTGGTGTAACCTGATTGGTGACCCAACCATGGAAGTGTTCCTGGGCATCCCTGATACATACCAGATAACCGCACCGGCATCCATCCCCGTTGGTTACAGCCTACTGGATATCGTGGTGAAAGATGCTTCTGGAGTGCCTGTTTCAGGACAGTGTGTCACGCTTTCCTTTGGGAACGACATCCTCGCCAGGGCTTACACTGATGAATACGGATTAGCTGTGCTAACACTTCCTACTCCATTAAGCGTGGGTACGGGTGTGATTACGGTCTCCGGACATAACTTCAAGCCTCTCCAGCAGAATATTCCCATTGTCGCAGGTGGTATTATTCCCGGTACAATAGCTATCAGTGATGATAATGTGGGCTCATCTATCGGCAACGGCAATGGATTGGTTAACTCCGGTGAACGTATAGAACTAACCTTCCCGCTGCAGAACACAGGCGCAACTCATATTCGTGCAGTAAGTGGAACAATAACCTGTGGCAGTCCCTATATAGCCATTCAGAATCCTTCGATAAATTATGGCGATATCCTATCCGGTGCTACAGTTAATAACAGCAGTCCGGTTATTGTGGATGTGGATCCCTCCTGCCCTGATGGCACTAATGTGCGCCTTGTATTAACTCTCACCAGTCAAGCCGGTGTTACATATTCCATCTCTGAGCATCTACATGTCTACAATGGAAAACTTAGCCTCGCCGGTATGACCATTGTTGATGGTGGTAATGCTGCTCTTGATCCTGATGAGTCTGCTGCGATCCGTTTCGTTCTCAGCAATAGCGGTTCTGCAAGTCTTACTGGGCTTTCTGCTGAATTGCTAACTGCCAGTCAGTTTATCACCATTGCCAGCCAAACCATTACTTATGGAACAATTACCCCCTCTCAGACAGTTCAACCTTCCGCCAACATCTCAGTGTATGTAAATGCCCTATGCTTGCCCGGAATGGTTATTCCTGCCGATCTCCGTATTTATAACGATAACGGATTCGAGCAGTTTATCCCCATTAGTCTTACTGTTGGGGCGGTAACCGCAACAGATCCTCTTGGACCTGATACCTATGGTTATGTTATCTATGACACGGGGGATTTGTCCTACGTGGATAGACCTGTGTATTCCTGGTTAGGCATTGCTCCTGCAGAAGGTGGTTCTGGAACGCTACTCCCTATAGATGATGAGTATAATAGTGGGGACGAGGGCGATCAAATAAGCACTTCATACACTGCCCAATCTTTGGCAGTGGTGGATTTACCTTTTACTTTCAGCTTCTATGGAGAGAGATACAGTCAGATTACCGTTTGCAGCAATGGCTTCATAGCTCTTGGTGCCACTTCTAATGGTGAGTTCCGAAACTTCCGTCTCCCGGGTGCAATGGGACCCAGCCCCATGATTGCCGGTTTCTGGGATGATTTAGCCACCAGTGCAACAGGTAAAGTTTACACCTATTACGACTCTGCCACTCATAGATTCATTGTTGAGTGGTACCGGATGTTAAACGGATATAATGGAAGCAGTGAAGAAACATTCCAGATTATCCTTTATGACCATCGCTATGTCGCCACAAGCACAGGGGATGGTCCCATTCTCATCCAATATCACACCTTCAACAATGTGGATTCTGCCGGTGCCCCAAGCCATGGCAATTATGCCACCATCGGTATTCAGAACTATAATCAGACCATTGGTTTGGAATATTCTTTCAGCAACGTGTATCCCACAGCTGCTGCAACACTTGGTAATGGCAGTGCCCTGTATATAACTACTGTCCCCTTGGTTGAACCGAGTCCAAATATGACCATCATGGATCTAACCCACAGCGACACAAATGGGAACGGACAATTGGAACCGGGTGAAACTGATTATGTAAGCATCTCCCTCAAGAACATCGGTGATGCAATTGCCAATGGAGTCTCTGCCACCCTAAGTACATCAGATCCATATATCAGCATCCTTAATTCCACTGTTAGTTATGGTAACATGTCCGCCCTCAGTGTGTCAGCAGGTTCCGGACAATATCGTTTCAGCGTTTCTAATGATTGTCCTGCGGGTCACACAGTTCAATTTGTCTTAACTGTAACCAGTGGTGCGGAAACATGGCATCTAAGTTTTTCTGTAGTGGTCTATCGTCCGATATTGGAGTTTGGTACCCTTACTATCACCGATACTACAGGTGATCATGATGGTAATCTTGACCCAGGTGAAGCTGCCAATATCAGCATACTACTGAATAATATTGGTGGCGCGGGTAGCCCTGCCGGAACGGCAAGCATGACTTGTGGTACTACCGGGATTACAATCAATAATGGTGCTGCTAGCTTCAACGCTATCCCAGCAGGTGGAAGCACGACCTTAACATTTAGCTTAACCGCTGCTTCTTCCATGAGCATTGGAACCTTGGCTAACGCTGTGTTCGACGCAACTGCCGGGATCTATACTGCAACTACTAACATGACTATTGAGGTGGGAGCACCTACCGTGATTACGATAGGCAACGGCACCAATAGTCAAGCTTATCCGGTGGATAGGTATTATAACTATTCAGCCCACGAGGCATTGTATCTGGCAAGCGAAGTTGGCGTGGCAGGTAATATAAAAGCTATCGCATTCAACAAGCTAAGTGGAGCTGATATGAATCCTGCTAATGCAGTATCCATCTACATGAAGAATACCTCAGAAACCTCATTAAGTAATGGAGCTTACAGTACAACCGGTTACACCCTTGTATATGAAGGCAGTTTCACGAATAACGCTGAAACGGGCTGGATGGAAGTGAACTTGGATACTATGTTCCCGCATAATGGTGTTCAGAACCTCTCTATCTTAACGGTTAAAGGATTTGAGGCATACATTAACAACTATGCTCGATATGCCTACACAGATACCCCCACTTATCGGGCTCGTCAAAACCACAGTGACAGTGCAGCTCCCACAGATCTTGGGGCAGTTACATACCTGCCTAACCTTAGAATTAAGATCTTCCCTGATACCAGTATTCTGTATCCTCCTCAGGAGTTTAATGCAATAGCAACTAATCATACTGTTGCTCTTAGTTGGCAAGCTCCCATCACAGGTTCCCCAGATTCATATAACATCTATCGCAATGGCTCGCTCTATGATAATGAAACAGATCTCAGTTATTACGATGTTGATGTTATCAATGGAACAACATACAGCTACTATGTTAAAGCCGTGTATGATGAAGAAGAATCAACGGCTACAGCAACACTTCAAGCCACTCCCTTAAGTTCCGGCGTTACTTCGGCTATTATTGGTTCCGGAACAACTATCTCAGCGGGTAGTAATGCCAGCCCTATCAACATAACTTATAAGAGCTCGCACGGACAATCGGTATATACCAGGGCTGAGCTTAATGCAGCCGGTATATTCGGGCCAATAACCATTACCCAGCTTGGCTTCTACGTTGTTACTGCGCCAAACCTTCCCCTGCCGAATTATACAATCCGTATGAAGCATACAACGGCTGCCAATGCAGCAAGTTGGCATACTGCTGACGGGATGCAGACTGTTTATACTGCCACCACATACATCCCTACCACTGGTGGTTATGACATGCTTACCCTCACCAACCCCTTCACATGGAACGGTGTGGATAACATAGTGGTTGATACTGCCTTTGGTTTGGTGGCAAACTATTCTCAGACCGGAACTATTCAGTATACCACGGTAACAAGTGGATATCGTTATGCATGGAGTGATACGGTTGATCAAACAAACCTTTACAGTGGAGGTTATCTGGTCACTCGACGCCCCAACATAAAGATTGCGGTTCCTCCTAATGTAACAGCTACCATCTCGATGCCTGTTACCCCTGTAAACTTCGGCTCTATCTTTGCGGGTAGCACCGATAGCAGACAGATAACCATCCAGAATACCGGTTCTTTGTTGCTTGCAGGTTACATCACTTGCCCCAGTGGATTTAGTATTGCAGCGGTGAGAAATGCCTCAGAGAGAGAAACAGGGATTAATGAATTCGAAGCCGATCGCCTTGGCTACCGTTTCACCATTCAAGCATCTAGCAGCCAAGTGTTCGCTATAACCTTCGCTCCTTCAGCAGCTGGTTCTTACAGCGGTAATATTGTGGTAACCTCCAATTCTTCCACTAACTCTGTGCTGAATCTGCCGGTGAGTGGAACCGCCAATCCTGCCACTTTAGACACACCTGTTCCGACAGTTATGCAGAGTGGTGATGAGGTTCTTATTCAATGGAGTGCCATAACTAATGCCACTCATTATGAGGTGTACAAGAGCGATAATCCTGCAGGACCTTTCAGCCTTGCAGGCACCACCACACTTCCCGAATACACCGATATTGCGGAAGATAAAGCCTTCTACTACATCAAGGCAATACAAAGCATCCGCACAAAATAAAGCAGTTAACAATTAAGCAACCGGCTTCAAGTATATTCAATGCTTGAAGCCGGTTTTCTTTTTCCCAATATTCTCTTACACAACAGAAGGGGAGTCACCGTCAGGTAACTCCCCTTATTTGTGCTTAATGAACTTTATCTCAGCTTTGCTTGAAAGCCTAAAACAACATAATGCACCGCAGCAAATGTATATACCTCGTCCACATCAGATCCACCTTCCAAGAAGCGATATCCCGCCTTCAAGCGGAAAAGCTTGTGCAGGTCATAATATGCACCTATAAATACATCCTCAGCTCTGCCATAGGGAGAAGCCAAGCCTTCGGCTTCCAAGCTGAGATCCAGCTTGTCATTAATCCGATGTCCGGCATTCAGACTTAACAAAGGTACAAAACCGGTGTTCTTTTTAGTGGCATAGTTAGAGGAAGACTCAAGCGATATTTCGGCATCACGCAGCTTCAGCGATGCACCAACAGCTCTGATGCCATATAATTCCTTGGGAAGCAAGTAGCGATATTGCAGACGATATGAATCGAAGCGATATTCTGCCTTCACCATGTCATTCTTCCAGAAGTGTTTGTTTTGATACACAACATCCTTATCCAGCTTATCCTCTCCCTTTAAGGTTAGAGGGGTTGCCATCAACGATACCTGATGCCGAGGGCTTATCCGCCAGTGGAGGCTTAATCTTTTTTGAAGTGTGCTATCCAATGCCAAATCATTAACCAGAGAGAATTTCGTATTGGCTTCATTATTTGGGATGCGAACATCGTTATACCCCGGGATGGCTATGCCTGTTTCTGCATCAATGCGTATATCAGGCAGAGCGTTTAGTGCAACCGCACACAGCCCTACCAATACTATCAGAGCTATCTTTTTCATCTTTCCTCGCATAGTGTTTTTATTTATATAGTATCGCAAACTTAGGCAAAAGGCAAGCCCAGTAAACCTCCGGGACACAAAAAAAAGGCTTGTTACCCACTTTGGGCACAAGCCTATTGCAATGTTATGCTATGTATATAGCTATTTCATAAGTATCATTTTCAGGCTGCGGTTATAATCTGCACTTTCGAGTCTATAGAGATACACACCGCTTCCAACAGGATTACCATTATCATCCATCCCATTCCAAACAACCTTGTGATCTCCCTGAGTTAGCTTGGAATTCACCAGATTACGCACCAATTGACCTTTGATGTTATAGATACTCAGCTTCGTTGGTGCTGCTTTTGCCAGGCTAAAGCTGATGGTTGTTTCCGGGTTAAAGGGATTGGGGAAGTTGGGATACAATGCACAAACCGGAGCAGGGGTGTTCAGTTCTCCAACAGCAGAGCTGGCGGATCCGGTGATTACCCTAATGTTATCTATAGTCCAGCCCGGATCGGTTAATTCTCTATCGGTGGATGAATCTGTGAGCCTGAACCTGAGATATATGCTCTGTCCCGCATAGGCATTTAGCGGGATGTATTCTTGTCGCCAGTTGTTCCATAGCCCGGATTTTGTCCATAATACAGCCCAGTCAGTACCATTGACAGATGCAGATATGGTGCAGGGATCAAAAGTCCATTCGGTGTACAAATGTGAGTCTATAATCAAATATGGATTTGTGGCGGAGGGAATACTAATGGGGTTTTGCGTTTGTATCCACACATCGCAATCCTGGTCATAATGACCTCGCCCACCCCAGCTATCGGTGATGGCAAATCCGGAAGCGGAAAGCTCATCTTCCAACACCCAGGGGCCGTTTATTGTCCAACCATCGGTGCCGGTTTCCCAGTTTTCGGAGAACAGCACCGTTGCAGGGCTAAGCTGGTATGCAGCATCATTGGCACCCGGGCTTAAGTTTATTGCGCCCAAATAAGGATAATACCCATCGGCGTAAATCTCAATGGGGTACTCACCCTCGTAGCCGTTAAAAATGAAATTGCCATTCACATAGAGTGTATCAGGCTGATAGCTGCCGATAATCACCCGGGCAGAGATGGGTAAGTTCCCGTTCTTAACAGATGCACTCAGTTGTGCTGCCTGCTTGGGTTGCAGGGTAAAGTTCCGGGTAGTCCAGTTACCGTTTAGTACCTGCACGCTATTCACCACGGTATCAAAGTATCCTTTCTTGCGAATCTGCACGGTGTAATTTCCCGATGCCAAAGGACGGAAGTATCTGCCGGTACTTAGTTTGGTGGTACGCGGTTTGAACCAAGGTGCATGATGCTGCTGGATAATAACCTCTGCTTCCAGGGGGAGTTGGGTTACGGCATCTGTTACCTTGCCTGTAAGCATGGAACTGGATGTAACGTTGGTGGAGAACAGCAAGGCACGGTTCAATAGCCAACGGACTCCCTGGCTGCAGCGTTGCACCGTATCAGCCATGAGGAGAGAATCAGGCTGGATGTTACGTGTTCCACACTCGATAAGGAACTGAATAGTGCCGTATTGCTGATACATCCAATCGTGGAAAGCACCTTTACGGCTAAGGTTGGGGTAAACTTCATACGACCCCACTCCGGATTCCTTTTCTATCTGCGAACCCACTCCATTGGCGATGGTGGAGATAAAGCTCACATCGGGACAAGGGCGAACTTCCTTCCAATTGAAGGGGTAATATAGCTTTTCGGATAGGTTACCCGTGCGGGATGAGTGCCATACAATGGAGTAAACGAACTTCTTTTGATCGGCAAGGGTTTTCAGAGCCTGATTTTCTGATTCGCTTAAGGGAGCCGGTCCGCGATAATAATCATACACTTCCAAGCCACCGGGCTGCATCAAGGTATCTCCCTGCACCCAGTTAAAATCGAAGTTACGGTTGAAGTCAACTCCATCAATGTCATAACCCGGCTGGGAAGTATCAAAGTCGAATATCCCATTTAGGTTATTATCCCGTTTATTTTTACGATAAGTAACATCGGTGTTGGAGGTTACCACATTGTGACCTTCCGGATTGATGGTGGGGATAAACCACATATCAAACTGGCTTACCCAAAGAGATTCCGGCATTTGGGAACGATTTTGCAAGATTTGCTCAATATTATTAAGGGTTATCTGCACTCCCAACACTTCTTCGGCATGCACCTGCCCCACAAACAACAAAGCAGGCTCATCTTCCTCTTGCTGTACATTATCCGAGATCTGCATGGCATAGATGGGGATATGCTCCTGTTGACTGTAACCTATGATATGCAGCTTGGCTATATCGGGGTTTTCGGCTTCAAAACCTTGCAGCATAGTTGTTATCTGTGTATAACTGTTATAACAAGTGGGCAATGTCGCTTGTAGCATGATGGGTAACACCAGTGTCACAAGGATGCCAAGCCATTTGATATGCTTCATTAATCTCTCCGTTTTTCATCTTTCTTCGCTACTGATAAGCAAAAAACGCACCAAATCTCCGCTTCTTTAGTTAAGCAGATTTATCGAATATGCATACAAAACAGGCAGCACCCCAGCCATCATTACTTAATCATTGCATAATCATTGCATGTTTCATCCGTAATAAACATGCAATGATCATACATTTACTCCACGGAGCCCTTTCGGAACAACACTTGAATATACAGAAAGCGATTTTGATTGACGCAGCCACAGTCATAGATAAGATGGATTCATTAATTCTAATTGGATAGATAATGAAAAAGATAATTGTCCTGCTGTTCCTTGTAACCTGCGCTATGGGTATATATGCTCAAACGGGGTTGTTTAATCTTTCTTATGCGATGCCTTTTGCGGAGGCGGACTCCCTGATGAACTCCCATAAATACTTTGCCAAGGATTCTCAGGATAACCAAGTGCGGTATTATTCCACCGAAAACAAATTCATCGATGCAGTGATAGTTTTTGTAGAGCCCAAGAGCAGACGCCTGGTCGGCTGGTTTATAAAATATAACGCCAAGAATACCGAGGATAATGATACTTATGTTATCCATACCATCACCCAGATGCATGGAGAAAAGAATCATTATGATGAGGATACGGAGCAGTTGATCTGGTTTCTTTCCACCACCCGCACGGTGCATGTGATGTATGCCGAGGATGGGGGAATGACGGTTTTATATTACGATTCTTACTTCCATGACTTGTTTAATCTGGATGGAAACAAGCAACCTAAAACAGAAGCTAAGGAACAAACAGAGATTAAGCAGTAACGATACCGTTTAGGCTGGTCTGGCTTTGGGGCTTTTCTGCACTGTGGGGGCAGTCAGAGCCTGCATGTTTGCACGAATTATCCCCTGCTGTCTTCTGAATTCTGCCATTTGGGCATCGCTTAACTTCTCTGCTCCCACCATCTTCAGGTTAGTGGGATTGATGAAGCCCTTGCCGGAGATCAAACCAAAATGCAGGTGTGCTCCGGTTGATCTACCTGTGGAGCCAACTCTGCCGATTACCTGTCCCTTTTTAACCGTTTGCCCACGATGGACAGACATAGAGGAAAGATGCGCATATTGAGAGGTTAAACCACTGGGGTGCTTTATCCTAATCTCGTTCCCCCAACCACCACTATAGCCTGCTGCGGTAACAGTGCCATTGGCTACAGCATAGATGGGAGTGCCCATTCTGGCACGATAGTCCATACCTTGATGGTTTGCCCATCTGCCAAAGAATGGATCCAGCCTTTTTCCGAATTGGGATATTACATGCACCACGGATAGAGGGAAGCCGACACCACTGCTGCTGTTGCTTTTGCCTTCCAGATTGTATAACCCATTTAACACCGAGCCTTCCTCTTTATCCTCGAAGCGGAACAGCTCATGCGAACCAGTGCGCTCTCCATCATACTGCACATAAAGCAGCTTCCTGCCGGGAAGAATCTTGCCTTCAAAGATGCGTTCTTCCACAAAGACCTTGAATCTATCGCCGTTGCGGGCATCGCGTTGGAAGTTTATCTCACCCTCCAAGCCGTTGTTGATGTTCTGTTTATCCCGTGGGGAAAGCCCCATTGCCAGCAGGGTGGCATCCAAGGTGCCATGCATCTCACCTTCGATAATGCGTTGCTTTGTGGTTACCGGCAGGGCTTCGAGTTTGTAGATCAAAGAATCACCGGACACTTGAAAGTGGTGGCGTAAGGTTGGTTCCTGCACGAACATTAGTTTGTCTATGTGCTGTTTATCGGGGCTGAGCAATATCTTTAGGGTGTCCCCCGGTTGAATGGTGGTGACATCAATATAATCACCAAAGCGGAAGGAAAGAATGGCTATCTCTTTAAGCGATAAGTTCTGCTTTTCCAGCACGGAAAAGATGCTACCGCCATCAGGAATAACTTCAGTAACCCAAGGCTCAACACTTGTTTGCTGCTCTCTGGGAGCGGATTTTCTTTGATCACGGGGACTGAAGAAACTATATAAGCTGAATGATATCAGCATAATAACTATCATGGATAAGAGGATGTGCTTCCCCAAATTCATAGGCTATCTCCAGCTTGCTTTATTGCAGGGCTTGCGGAAACCCTGGGTGATAGTTGAACGTAGGGATGATAGTGGATATACACCTTACGCAATCCGCTACTGAAGCTATCAAGTAACTTTTCCTCCACCGCCTGCGAAATGACATGTCCTGCGTCAACACTGATAGCTCCATCTACCTCGATGGTCATGTTTACTGTGTAGTAAGGACCAAAGCGGTGAATGCCGAGTTCGTCGATTCGCAAAACTCCGGGAACAGCCAGAGCAATGGATTGGATCTCTTTGCTGAACTCATCATCGGGCACGCTGTCCATCAGTTCAGTGGAGGAATCCATCACTATCTCAATACCTGTCTTGATGATGTATATGGCAACAACAGCTCCGGCTGCGGGGTCCATCCAATGAAACCCAAATCTGCCCATGATAACACCCACAACCACAGCAACAGATGCCATTATGTCATTCAAGTGGTCATTGGCAAGGGCTTTAAGGGTTGGATTATGAGTTATGCGGACATTCCTGCGGGTAAAATAGTATAGATATAGCTTCACGCCAAAAGTGATGAGGGCAATAACCAAAGCCCAGATGGAGGCAGACTGCCCAACTTCTGTCTTGGTGATGAGTTCATATACTTTGTTAATAGATTCCCAAAAGATGGCAATACCGGTGGTGAGGATGAAAGCTCCCACAACTATGGCAGAGATGCTTTCCAACTGTCGATGACCAAAGGGATGCTCCTCGTCTGCCGGTTTGCTGGCATGGTGCATAAATATCTTAACTGCGATGTAATACACCACGTCTGATGAGGAGTTTATACCATCGGCTAATAATGCCGGGCTGTGGCCCACTATCCCGATACTCGTTTTAAGTAAAGATAGTATCACATTGGAGAACAAGCCAAGGTTTACTGTGGTGGTGGTTAGTTTATCTCTATCGCTCATAACACATTTTGCTCCATTATGTCTATTATCTCCAAGGTAGGGAAACTGCTCCGGATGGCATGCCTAAAAGAATCGGCATCTTGTGGAGGAGCTCCTATGGCGGAGGTGTTCAAGGTAAGGGCTTGGATATTGAAGGGTATCAGGCAAAGAGGATGCTGCTCTTTAAGGAAGCCGGCAAGTTCTTTGCTGCCGAGCTTTATACACTCAGGATGGCGGAAGATTAGCTTGCACTTCAAAGCACTACCAAGCCGGTTGTGAACCTGCTCTGTATATGCCCCTGGGATGTAGATTGCCTCAGGGCTGGGATTGTCATCCAATAACTTCAGCACAGCTTTCTCTGCACCAATCAAGCTGCTTAGTTCCGTTTTGTGCCATTTATCCTTGTAGCGAAGCTGCACCAGTTCGGCATCCAGCAGATTTTTTCGTACTGCAGGGCTGATTTCATGGTAGCTAGGCACCGACGATAGGCTTAAGAGACGGGTAAGCTCTTCACGGATGGCTGTAACATCTCCATATCCGGCACCCACAGCTAAGATCAGAGCATCCAAGCTGTCGCTAAGGGCAATGGACTTCCTATCCAACGAGCCGTCAATAAGCACTTTTTCCGCACCCAAACGGATTATGAGATTAGCGCAGGCAATTTGTGCGGAAACACTTTGGGGACCGCCAATCTCAGTATAGATCTCTTGTTCCGCTCTGGCAATCCAAAGCTGTTTTCCTCCACTCTGCCAGATGGTTTTACGCAGAATACTTACCGCTGAACCATGAGCATCAAGCGTGGTTGCATCAGCACAGAATATTGCACCCTGATTCAAGTGCACCTGCGGTTTGGGGGTCTTGTACAGCACATCTTCCTGCTCGCCATCTCTTCCGGTGCTCATAACTCCCCATTTGATGGAGCTATGATGCTGTATGATGGCATTTAAGATGGTGGTTTTCCCTGCATTCTTGCAGATACCGACGATTGCCAGCTTTTTCCGGCAATCGTCGGCTATCCAAGGCATCAGCATATTGTTCCCTTAGGATTTACGGCGTAGATTACGCTTTGTCTCCGCAGGTCCTATTGATACTTTTTTGCCACGCATGAGCGCCATAATCCCTTCCTGAGATTGCCGTTCTGCGGGGCATTGAGCACGGTAAATAGAATCATCGAGGGGTTTGAACTCCGGCTCGGTGTAGGCAGTTATGAAGCCTTCATAATTACGCAAGATTGTTCTGCCCGGCATCTGTGAAATAACATAGTTCGGCATCACGGGTATCTTACCGCCACCACCGGGAGCATCTACCACGAAGGTAGGGATGCATAGCCCGGAAGTATGCCCGCGCAAGGATTCCATTATCTCAATTCCCTTGGCAACGGGAGTACGGAAATGAGCGATACCTTCCGAGAGGTCGCATTGGTAGATATAGTATGGGCGAACACGGTTGCGTACCAGCTTGTGCACCAAGGCTTTCATCACATCCACATTGTCGTTTATCCCTTTCAACAACACAGATTGGTTGCCGAGGGGGACACCTGCTTCAGAGAGCTTTGCCAAGGCAGCTGCTGCATCGGCACTCAGCTCATTGGGATGGTTGTAATGCGTGTTCAGCCACACAAACTTATACTTCCTAAGCACATTCAACAAACCTTCGGTTATCCTCTGGGGAAGCACCACCGGCAGTCTGCTGCCAATGCGTACGATGTCGATATGATCTATCTTGCTAAGTGCAGATAACACTTCGTCCAAACGCTCATCACCCAGGGTTAATGGATCACCACCGCTGAGGATAACATCCCGCACCTCGGTATGCTCGCGGATATAGTCAATTGCTTTATCCACATTGCTTTTGGGCATGGGAGCATCGTTCTCACCCGCTTTTCTACGACGGGTGCAATGACGGCAATACATGGCGCATTGGTCGGTGAGCAGCAACAACACTCTATCCGGATAGCGATGTGTCATCCCCGGAACGGGGGCATCGGCATCTTCATGCAGGGGATCTGCCATATCCGATAGCGACACATCACTCTCACACATCCGCGGAATTGCCTGCAAGCGCACCGGGTCGTTGGGGTTGGTGTGGTCTATCAACGACAGGTAATGCGGAGTGATAGCCATGCGGAAGGAGAAAGCTTCCGACTTTGCCACAGCTTCCTCTTCCGGTTGAAGCTCGATATACTTGGCAAGCTCGTTGAAACTGGTTATCCGGTTTTTAAGCTGCCAATGCCAATCGTTCCATTCTTCCGGAGTGGCAATGCTGCGGATATCGATAATCTTAGCCATATTCGCCTCGATTTAGTCTGTGTAACGCTCTTTAAAAAGCTTCATCAGCACCGGGTTGCGTCTCAGCAAGTCGATGGAGATGATGGCATGGTTGTGGGCGTAGCCATTGCCAAGAATCATATCCACATCCGCACCGATACCTTCGGCACCCAAAGCAGCCTTGGTGAAGGAGGTAGCCATGGAGAAGAAATATACCAGACCTCTATCTTTACAAGCCATAATGGTAGGCAGCTCGGTATCTTCGATGTTCACTACGTTTATCACCACATCAGCCATCTTGCCGTTGGTAAGGCGGGAAACTTCCTTTTCGATGGTGATGGCATCGGTAGCACTGGCGATAATCACATCGTGGCAACCGGTTTCCAAGCAAGTGGGGATGTAGCTCTCGTTGCGCACAATACCGATAACTCTTCCGGACACCCCGGCTCTTTCACGGGCAACTGCATTGCACAGCACACCGCTTTTGCCATTGGCACCGATGATCACTACTGTATCACCGGGTTTTACCAGGCGTTCCACCTGAGCGGGAGCACCGGCAACATCCAGCACGGATAGGGCAAGGTTTTCGTCCATATCATCCGGCAGCTTGGCATAGATGCCACTGCTGAAAAGAATGGCTTGGCCTTCTATCTCAACTTGGTCTTTATCTAAGAGGACTTTCTTTACTTTGTTAATCTTGAGGGGAGTGAGGGAGAGGGATACCAAGCTGGCGATTTTGTCGCCAACCTTGATGGCTTCTTTCTGCTCGAACTTATCGCCAATGGCGGCAACTCTGCCGATCAGCATTCCGCCGGAGCCGGTGTCTTCATTTTTATGCTTTCCGGTGCGGGTGGTGAGGTCGATAGCATGTTCGGCGAAGGCTTTTTCCATATCGCTGTGCCCTTGGGCTTGAAGCTTGCTTTTAATCTGGTGGAAAGAGGCAGAATCCACATTCAAGCGGATAACGTCGATCAATATCTCATTATCCCAAATCTCGCTCATATCGTTGTTCAATACTCTTGCGGGTTGAGGCAAAACTCCCTTGGGTTCGATAACCCTGTGTGTTCCGTAACGGCAACCGCCAGTTTTCATTTGATCCTCCATGGGGTGTCTATTTATTTTCTGTTGTAACATTTAGCTAAGCTTAACCATGTTTTTAGAGCTTGGGTAAATGTCAATTCTTTTCCTTACAATTCAGAGCACGGGAATTGAAGCATAATAACTATGGAGAGACATGCTTAACAAGTGCTTGTTACCAACTCTCTGCCTATTGGGTTACGGTTGAGATGCGGTTGCGATACCCAGCACTTTGCTGGGAGGCGCAACCGCATCTCAACCGTAACCCAATAGGCAAGGCTAAGGAGAAAACTACTAATGCTGACCGCTAACACCGCTCTTGACCAACAGGATGAATAAGTTCCATAAATATCATTTTTGGCTTGACTCTATATGGCTAATCCCTGTCTTGTCCCATATATGGAAAAAGAAATAACTATCATCGGTGGCGGTTTGGCAGGGTGCGAAGCAGCCTTATATCTGGCAAATGCCGGATGGCAGGTCACCTTGTTTGAGATGCGTCCACAGAGAAACACTCCGGCTCACGAAACTGCTTATCTGGCAGAGCTGGTATGCAGCAACTCCTTGAAATCCACACGTTTGGATACTGCTTCCGGTTTATTGAAAGCAGAGATAAACGCTCTTGGCGGAAGATTGCTAAAGATTGCCGAAAGCTGTTCTGTCGCTGCCGGGCATGCTTTGGCGGTGGATAGAGCTCTCTTTGCTCAGCGGGTAGAGGAAACAATCCAAAACCATTCGAACATCAAGGTTATCCGTAAGGAGCAGGTTGAGCTTCCCACAGGTAAAGCCATTCTTGCCACAGGTCCCTTAAGCTCGGATGCCATGATGAAAGCGCTCAGTGAGCTGTTGGGCGAGGAGCACCTGTTTTTCTTCGACGCCATTGCGCCAATCGTTAGCACCGATAGCATAGATTTTGGCAAGATATACAAGAAAGATCGTTATGACAAAGGCGATGCAGACTACCTGAACTGCGCTTTTAACAAAGAGGAATACTACCAATTTGTGGATGCCCTGATTGCCGGGGAAAAGCATGAGGCGCATGAGTTTGAGAACGAGTTCTTCAACGGCAATAAGTTCAGTTTTTATGAAAACTGCATGCCGATAGAGGAGATTGCCCGCCGAGGGAGAGATTCCCTACGGCATGGAGTGATGCGTCCCATGGGGCTGGAGAATCCGGAGGGGAAGAAGCCCTTTGCCGTGTTGCAACTGCGGGCAGAAAATGCGGACTGCACTTCCTATAACCTCGTGGGTTGCCAAACCATGCTGAAGTATGGTGCGCAGAAGGATATCTTTCGGCTGATTCCGGGCTTGGAAGGGGCAGACTTTATGCGATATGGCTCCATACACCGCAATGCCTATTTGAATGCGCCGGTGGTGCTGAATCACGAGTTTGGCTTCATAAAACAGCCAAATCTGTATCTGGCAGGTCAGCTTGCCGGAGTGGAAGGCTATGTGGAGTGCATTGGCAGCGGGTTGTTGGTGGCAAAGGTGATTGCCGAAGGCTTGCCTATGCTGCCGGCAGAAACTATATTGGGACAGCTTTGGCGGCATCTCTGCCAACCGAAGGATGCCAAATTCCAGCCAATGAATGCCAATTTTGGGATATTGCCGCGTTTAGAGAATGAGCCGCGGGAGAAAAAGCTAAAGAAAGAAATGTACTCTGCCAGAGCTATAGAGGCTTTGGAGCAGATGATAAACCAAGAAAGGAGAGACCAATGAGCAAGATACTATCCGCATGCGGCTTGGATTGCCCAAGCTGTGAGTGCTACGAAGCCCATCAAGCGGGAGACACTGAGCGTAAAAAGGATATCGCCGTGCGTTGGAGCAAGAACTATGATGCCAACCTTTCCGCAGGGGATATTGCCTGTGATGGCTGCATGAGCGAGGGAACACATTTTTCATGGTGTGGCAAATGCCCCATCCGTGCCTGTGTGGTGGCAAAAGGTTATGATAACTGTGCAGCTTGTGAAAACTTCCCCTGCGAGACCAATGCTTTTTTGTATAATGCCGTGCCTCAGGCAAAGGAAACAATAGAACAGCTTAGGGTTTAAGCTTTATCCACCGCTGATGAGATGTATTACCCGCAATTCTGCTTCGGGTGGGATGGGGGTGTTGGCGTAATCGTCCTTTTTAACTAAGTTGCCGTTCATCTTAATCACCAGCATCTTGAAGGTATAATTCATCATATCCAGTGCATCCTGTACCATCAAGCCTTCCCTCCAGGGGAGTTTGTGGTCGTTTACTGTGAAGGAAATATCGGTCATTTATCTGCCTCAATGTAGTTATTAACCAACAGCTCCAAAGCAAGGTTTGCCTGCATGTTGGCAACGATGGCAACGCGTGGGGCAATGGGGCTGATGTTGGGCTCAAGTTCGCTCTGCATATCGCCTATGACATGTAGATTATCATAGCTGTAGCTACGGATAAGTCGGCTGTTTCCATAGCCGGCAATGCCCGAAGCAGCAATGATGGGTTTATGAGGATATAAACCAAGCCAGGTCTGGATTAGCATTTCCTTCTGCGAAGCATGATCGAAAGCTTCGATGAGGATATCCACAGTAGAAAAGATGCTCTCCAGGTTGGCGGGATTTACTTTAATGTTGTGCACATCCAGGGTGATAAAAGGGTTAAACGCCTGGATGTTGGCAGCCAAGGCATGAACTTTACTTTCTCCCACCTGTGCAAGGCTATATTGCTGGCGGTTTAGATTCTCTATACTAACCGTGTCAAAATCTGCTATTATCAGTTTCCCCACTCCGGCGCGGGCAAGAGCAATGGCGATGTTTGAGCCCAATCCACCTGCACCCGCAATGCCCAGCACTGATTTTTGCCAAATGGGGAAAGCGATGGGATGTCTTTTGCTAAAATACTGCTCTGGGGTAATCATCGGTCTATCTCAAGTTTTATAGTGCCGGAATCAGGTATCCCTTTTAAGTTATCCACCATGGAGAGGATAACATCCTTGAGCATCTTTTGCACGAAGGGCACGATAACAATCTCTTGCTCACCCACTATCAACTTCAGCTCAGCCTTGTTATCCAGCACACAATCACTGCGTTGGGAAGTGCCCTGCACGATGCGTCCTGCCATTTCGTTGCAGCTATAGCCACATTTGGAGCAACATTCTGGCTCACTTAAGGGGAGGATGTCGAAACTCTTATCCAGAATGGTAGATAGCAGGTTGTCCATATCCTTCTGCAGGCAGAATACGGGTAAGTCGTGGTATTGGGATATTTCGCCCGCGATAAGCCCGGAGATGCCGATGCAGGTGTCGTCAATAAGTTCATCCAACTGAGCTGTGTCCTTGGCGCAAACCAGCTTGGGTATGGGAGCTTGCTTCATTCCTTCGATAATCAGGAAGTCTGCTTTTAGTAAGCTTACTATCTCTTTCAGGTCCAAGCTGCGGGGGAAGATAAGCGCACTGTCGTAAATACCTTTGGCGAATACCGCTTCGCTTCCTGCTTTGGCATGCAGCGAGGTGTTTTTGCCATCTGTATCAGCACGGTAAGCTTCGCTATGGATATCTTTGATGGATACCACACGGAAGCCTTTTTCCTTTAGCGCAGAGATTATGGCACAAGCCAGGGTTGTTTTGCCGGTGTGGTGATAACCGATTATCCCTAGGGCTTTCACTGCTTAAGCTCCTTTAACAGCAGATTGCAATAGGCAGAAATTCCTTCACCTGTACCGGAAACCCCCAAGCCTTCCTCGGTGGTAGCTTTTACCGAGATTTGGGAAACATCGCAGTGTAAGTTGGCAGCGATATTGGCACGCATGGTGTCGATGAAGGGACGAAGCTTTGGAGCTTGCGCACAGATGCTGCAATCCAAATTGGCAACTTCCCAGCCGTGGCTGTTAACTAAAGCATATACATGACGTAGCAGTTCTTGGGAATCTATGCCTTTATATTGAGGGTCTGTATCGGGAAAGTGACTGCCGATATCTCCCAAAGCAAGGGCACCCAAGAGGGCATCGATGATGGCATGAATAAGCACATCAGCATCGGAATGACCCAGCAAACCCTTGTTGAAGGGGATATTCACTCCGCCCAGGATGAGCGCTCTGCCCTCCAGCAAGCGGTGAACATCATAGCCGAATCCGATGCGCAACATTTGCTTAGTCCACGGTTATGGATTTAGAAACATTTTTGGGGACATCAGGATGCACTCCGTGATCAATCACCCCCAGTTTATCCAGCTTGTTCAGCTTGCGGATGCTCATGCGCAGTGCCAGAAGCTGAAGCACGATAGTGGCAGAGAAACAGGTCATCAAGCTGTCGCCTGTTTTGGGGAGCATTATATATGCCCAGCCATAATATCCACCTTCGTTTGGGTTGATGGATGCATTCTTGAAAAGCTGATCGTTCTCTTCGGCGATAACATAGGTGTTTGCCCCACGAATCTTATGAGTATTTATCTGGGATATAGTAAGGTTAACGTCTCTCTCTTCGGGTCCGGTGACGTAGATAAGCGGGTAGTTACGATAGAGGGGTTCGAAGAAATCATGCTCATCCACCAGTTCATGGAACAGTTTGGCACCTTGGGGGGAGAGGTTGAAGGGTTGGTTGTGGGTAAACATGTAGTCTCCCAATGCCTTGTAGATATCCTTGTTCTCGGCGGGATCAATACCACGCTGCTGCCCCAGGGTGTTAACCTGGTCTATCATATCGCTAAAAGCACGCACAAAACTGCGAACATGCTTAACGCCAAACACGGTGTTCTTTCCGAGGATGGTGTTGGGCCCGTGTTTGAACTCTGAAGCTTCGCGTCCTTCGGCATGGTTCAGAACGGTCTCACGAATCTTTAGCGCACCTTCCATGGCAACCCCACTGATCTTGGTGGCAAGGATGTGCAGGGATGGCTCCATGTATATTTTTGCAGCCATGGAATCTATCAAGTCATCTGTGCTTTCCACTGTTTCCTTAAGCAGAGATGGGATGTAGGCGAGGGACTGGTATCGTTTGGCGAGTTCATCTTCACGGGCTTTGCGCAGTTCGGGACTAAGCTCGGTATCCAGTTCCTTCAGTTTCATCTCGGCGGTGCGGATGGCAAGGTAATAGAAGAGGGTTATCTGGTTCATGAAGCTCTTGGTGGCAGGCACGGCAATCTCGGGTCCACACAGGATGGGGATAGCCACATCGCTCTTTTCTTGCCCCAAGGTGGAGTTCATGTTGTTTACCAACACCACTTTGCGGACACTGAGGTTTTGCGAATCGATGTCGTTGAAGATATCTATCAAGTCTTTTGTCTCACCTGATTGGGATACCCCGATGATGAGGTCGTTATCTTTGATGCAATTGGAATACTCTCCCCGGAAGTCACCTGGAAGGATGGGGATAATCTCCATGCGGGCAATGTGATTGAAGAACAAGGCAGCAATCTTGGTGGCATGGAAGGATGTTCCACAAGCGATGGAATAGGCATTTCGGTTATTGCTGATGGTGTTTTTTACTAAAGCAAGGAAGCTTTGTACGCTTTGCTCGAACTCTTTTACGCTTATCTCTTCGGAAAGAGCATCCAAAGCTTTGGAGAGGCTTAGTTTCTTTAGGTCAAAATCTCCGTTCATAAGCTCGATAAAGATGTTCTTTTCGTTGGAGAAGAAGTATTTCTTATCAAAATCCTCTTTCACTGCAACATCGAAGATGGCGGTATAAGCACTTTGAGCACTGTTGAACAGCTTGGTCATAGCCTCTGAATGGTATAGAGCATCAAACAATTGATGCTTCTCTTCCATGCTATGGGCAGCAATTATGGCATGCATTTCTTTTAGCATCATTTCTTTCAAACCATCTTTTGCCATCAGTTCCAGCATGCGTTTCCCGGAGTTCGATCCTCCTTGGAACAGCTTAATCAGCTTGCCGGTTGATTCGCTTTGCGCATAGATTTCCTGTTCCATGAAGTATTCGAATTCAGGTAAAAGCTCAACATCCTCTGCTCTCAGCTTGGAGTATACCGGTTGGGTGGGGATTACATCACCTTTGTTCCACACTTCATCAGCTTGGTTCAAACGCTTGAACTTCAGATCTTTCTGAGCATATATACGGTAGTAATCCGAGGTGTATTCTACAAATTCACCTTCACGCAGGTTAACCAACTGCTTGGTGAATCTCAGTACTGCAGTGAGGTCGGAAGAGGCAAGCCCAAAGGGCATATCCTCAATCATGCCAATGCCGAAATAGAGACTGCTACCCGCTTTTATCGCCCAGGAAGTCTGGGTTACGGGATCAACTATCACTGCAGCATAGCTGCCGATAATCTTGTCCGCCGTCTCTATGATAGCCTGACGCATACAGCTCTTGCGGGCTTCATGGTCTGTAGGGTTGCCGGCTTTGGTCATCTGAATATCGAAGTAGTGTTCCACACTGTGCACCAGCATTTCACCATCGTTATCACTCTTGGGGAAGTGTCCTTCCTTGGTGAGAAATGCTTTCAGTTCGCGAGTGTTGGTTATGTTGCCATTATGTGCTCCGTAGATATGCCTCTTGCATTTAACTTCATGGGGTTGGGCATTAACCTTGTTCACAAAGCCGAATGTTGCCCAGCGCACCTGTCCGCAGAAGATCTTACCGGCTTGCTTCTCGATGCCCAGAGTCTTAACCAGAGTGCTGGGTGCTCCCACATCTTTCAACAGGGTTATCTCTTGGCTGTCTCCTTGGAAGGCAGCACCGGTGCTATCATAACCGCGGTATTCCAATGCTCTAAGCAGTTTGGAAGCGTATTGGCCAAGATTTACCGAAACTCTTGGTAATGCCATGCCCAACACCCCACAGCCTATGCCGGGAAGAGGAAGCTTGATTTGCAGGTTGGGCAAGTGCTGTGCCCCTTGGTTCAAAATACTAAACAACTTGGTTCTGAGCTTATTGATACTGTTCTCCATGTTTGTTCCTTATATCATATTCTTATTTATAATCTGGTTGGCATAAAACATATCTATTTCATCTGTTATCTTCAGGTTAAGCTCGCTGCTAAGCACATAACGAACTTTGATTCCTGCCATCTCCACCAGCGAAGAATCATCTGTGCCTACATATCCTGCAGCATATGCTTGAAGATAGGCATCCATGATTAGGGAATAGGCAAACACCTGAGGAGTAAATACTTGAATCAGACTACTGCGGGTAAGAGTGGAGACCGCATACTGCCCTTCAATCACTTTAACCGTATGCTTTAATCTTGCGGCAGGAATGGCAGCACCTTCATTACGGGCAACCGCATACAGCTCTTCCAACAAATCCAAGCTAACAAAGGGGCGCACACCATCATGGATGAATACATAGTCTGTAAGCTCTGGACATCTTTGCAAGGCACCAAACACACTATCCTGCCGTTCTCCGCCACCGGCAATCACCAACAGTGGTTTGTCGTATTCAGAATAGTATTGCTTAATCATTGTTTCACAATATACTACATCATCCTCGGGGGCAGTAACGATGATATTATCCACTAAAGGGGATAGGATAAAGGGCTCCATACTGCGAATTAGGATGGGAATTCCGGCAATCTCGCGGTATTGCTTCTTGGTGGCACCGGGAAGCCTTAAACCGCTTCCGGCAGCAGTGATGATGGCAGTGGTAGATCTCATCCCTTCCAAAAGTAGAACACTCCTCTGCTTTCTCGTTTTGCCTGCACCTTACCATCCAAGTGTAATTGTCTAAGCACTTTGGCAATCTCGTTGATGTGTATTTCCAGCATCAAGGAAAGATCTTCTGCCGTACATGGTCGCCTCAATAGAGAGGATTGGATCATGCCAATTACATCCTCATCAAAGTGGGTGCCATGGCTATCGTACTTAACTTTTGCGATTATCTCCACCGGGATGTCCGAATTCTCGCTTAGAATCTGTTTTGCATGTCTCAAGGCTGCCAGACTGAGGGGCTTAACCCATTTCTCCGTTCCTGGTCTGTCCAAGCTGTTAAGCTGCACCAGATCAGGCTTTATCTGCCTGATTGCTTCCTTTAGGGCAGCAAGCTCTTCCATTGTATCATTTATCTCCGGCACAAGAAACAACTCCAGCCATATCTTGCCGTTGAAAGCCTTGCGAAACTGAATCAGACCTTGAATGATCTCTTTAACATCCAAGCTGGAATGAGGACGGGTAACCTTAGCGAAGGCTGTTTTGCTTGCTGCATCCAGGGAGGGTAGCACAACATCGCAATTAACAATCTCCTTACGCACTATCGGGTCGCTGAGCAGCACTCCGTTGGTCAACAGAGCAAGTTTGTAATCTCCGTGCTGGACTTTGATATATTGCACAACTTCGCCTAATCTGCTGTACAAAGTCGGTTCTCCCGCACCGGAGAAAGTGATATAGTCCAGCTTGGGTTTACTTGCCAGGAAGTCATCCAATTCAGCCAGAATCTCATTTATGGGGAAGAACTCCTCTCTTTGCACGCTGAGGTTGGTGGTGGCTTGCACTTCGCAATACACACAGTTAAGCGGGCAGTACTTATACGGCACCAAGTCCACCCCCAGGGATATACCCAAACGGCGGGAGACAACCGGTCCAAAGAGATGCTTATACTTCATTTAGAAGGTAATGCCGAATTGCAGATGCGGTTCCCAACCGCCTTCGTTCAGGTTATAGGCATAGTCAAAGCCTATCAAGCCAAAGGGACTGCGGATGCGTATCCCTGCGCCAACACCTTTCTTGAAATCAATAAAGTTAAAGTCCCTAAGCTTGTTATAGCTGTTTCCGGCATCAAAGAAGCCCACGCCCACAATCTGGTCACTACCGATGGGATAGCCCAGCTCTGTGGAGAATAGGATTGCTCTGGTTCCGCCACCTGCGGGTCCGATAGACCTGTCCGCAAAGCCGCGGATGCCATCTGCACCTGTTCCACCCAGATAGAACTTCTCATCCGGCGGAGCATCACTGCTGTTTCCATAGGGGGCTACATAGCAGAAACGCCATTTGGTACGTAGCACAATCTTCTTCCATGTCTCGGTGTACCAGTTCACCTGGGCAATCTGCTTAAAGTAATCAAAGTTCCCGCCAAAGGGTCCACCCGCAAGCTCGGTATAGAGCGTAAACTGCGAGCCGGTAGTGGGGAAGAACACGTTATCACGCGTATCTCTGCTGAGGGTAAAGTTTGCGGAACTGGTGTATCTCCATGCCAGGGAATCCAGCTCTATCAGCGTGGCATTGGCATCTTCATCTTCCATGATGGAGGCAAGATCAGTTATTCTATACTTCTTGGAATATAGCGAATAGCCCAATACCATACGGGTTCTATCCACCCACGGCAGGGCTTGACCCAAGTGCACTCCCGCACCACGGGTGTATATCTCGTAAAAGAACGAGCTCCAATCCTTCTTGGTATAATACAGATTGGTGCCCAAGAGGATATCCGAATCATACAGATTGGGATTGGTGAAGTTAAACTCAAAGTTCTGGGTGCTGCCACCAAACTCCCATTTCAAGCCACTGGACCAGTTATTGCCAAAGAGGTTGTTTTGCGAGAAGGAAAGCTGTCCCACAAAGCTATCTTCGGAGTTGTAACCAACCCCACCGTTTGCCACTCCGCTGCTTTTATCCAACACATCCAACTGCAGGTCTATATCCCCATCGCTGTTGATGCGTTCATAATCCAGCCTGATGTTCTGGTCAAAGAAACCCAGGTTATAGATGTTCTGCTGGCTTCTTAGCACCTGTGACTGGCGGAAATAATCTCCGGGGGCAATCTCAAGCTGTCTGCGGATTACCTTTTCCTTGGTTTTACGGTTCCCGGTGATGTGTATCTGTCTGATGCGGGCACGGGTGTTCTCGGCAATGGTCAGCACCACATTAACCAGGTTATCATCCTTCTGATAATCAGGCTTAACTTCGGAATAGATGTAGCCTTCATCAAAGTATTTGGCATAGAGCTTGCCCAGTTGGGAATCAAACTTCTCCTGGTCAAACGGCTCACCCGCTGTTAAGGTAAACAAGGCTTGCAGCGTGGCATCATCAAAATGCTCGTTACCTTCAATCACCAAAGAGCCATAATTATATTGTATCCCTTCATCGATGTCTATCACCAACTCCATGGATTTCTCGTTTACGCTAAGCAGTTCGTAGGGACCAACCTGCACATCGATATAACCATTCTTCTTGTAGAATGCGGCAAGGTTTATCAGGTCTGCATCGAACTTCTCCTGCTCAAACTTACCGGAGCGGATAAAGTTGGCAGGCTTGGTCTTCATGTGTTTTATCAGTTTCTTGCTTTCGAAAGAGTTATTGCCATTGAAGGTAATCTGCTTCACGGATACCCGCTTGCCTTCCTCCACCTGCACCTTCACCCCAATCTTATTCTGGCTGCCCTTGGCTTCAAACACCTGAATATCGGCATTGGTGAAACCTTTGCTGGAGTATTCTGCAGAGAGCTTGCGCAATAGCTGATTCTTAACCCCTTCGCTCCAATAACTTCCCACTCTTAAGCTTACCAGTTCGTCTATCCGTTCACGCTTAACCGCCTTGAAGCCGATATACTCAATTCCGGATACCACAGGGTTTTCCTGAACCAGAATACGTATATTTATCCCCGTGCGGTAGGGCTCGGAATGGAACTGAATATCTGAAAATACACCCATCCGATACAGGTTGCGAATGGATTTTGCCACATCCTCCGGATCAAGCGTATCTCCCACGCGGAAACTAAGCGCGGATGTTACCAATTCAGCGTCTATATTGGTGGCACCTTCCACCTTGATTTCATATATGGTTTCGCCCACGGCAAACAAAGTGCCGACTATGCTTGTAAGCAGCAATATGAGCATGCTGCACATCAAAAATCTCTGCATTTTTCCTCCACTTAAGAGTTAAGCACATGTTTGGAAACAGCCTATTTTAGTAAAGTCTTTTTTTATCCCCATCAATCCAAGCTCTCAAGCCTCCGAATGCTGCCATATATCAAGGCAATGTAAAAAAGACTTGACATTATGTTTGGCTACATATACATGGTGTCTTATAAGCTTTACATGCCTACGCAGTCGCCAAGCTGCCAAGCAAAGGAGATTAATGATGCCCATTCAACAAAGAGAAGCAAGCCTCAGCCTTGCGTCTAGCGTGCTGTTTATCCTGGTGTTGCTGCTGGTATGCCCGCTGTTCCCCGCCATTCAGAGCGAACTTATCCTCTGCCTCTTCGTGCTGTTCATCATCAGTTTGTGGATAGTGCGTAAACTTAGCGGACTAAGTTTTAAGCAATTGGACGAAATGGATAAAACCATACGCCTGCAATCTGCCATCATCGCCATCCACGGCTTCTGCGCCACAGTGGTTATCTATGCTCTGGCGCTCTACCTTGCCTATCGCAACTCAGGCACCGTACCCATCCATCAAGTGCTGCAACTTGCCTTCATTGGCTGGCTGTCGCTATACTTCTTCTGGACTGCTTCCATCCTCATTCTCTACCGTAGGGGAGCATTGTATGTTTAAGCAGGAAGCAAAACTGAGCAACTGCATTCGCAAACTACGCTTCGAAGCAGGGGAGATGACGCAGGAACAGCTTGCCCAACAGGTAAACGTTACCCGCCAAACCATCATTGCTCTGGAAGCAGGTAAGTACCTCCCCTCCCTCTACCTCGCTATCAAAATAGCCAAGGTCTTTGGCAAGCAGGTGGAAGAGGTGTTTATAATTAGTGAAACCTCTGCCTAACAGTTATTGGGGCTTGTCATTCTGACGCAGGCTTTCCGGAACTCTGGTTCAACCACCCCGTCATTCCAGCACAAAGCACACATAACCTTGCAACAAGCTACTCGTCATTCCAGCGCTAAACAAACATAACCTTGTAACAAGCTACTCGTCATTCCAGCGTCCGGGGTCCCCGACAGACAAGACTTTGGCTGTTGGGGTGGTTTGGCTGGAATCCAGTTCTTTTCTCTTTCTTTTCTCTTTCTTTTCTACTCCAGCCTTACCACTCAGTCATTCCAGCGCAGGCTGGAATCCAGTTCTTTTTATTCCATTAAGAAGCCACCTTCTTCAGCCAAGTCTTTCCAATCAGGATTTAGCTCTTCAATCAGGCGCAGCTTCCACTTTCGTTGCCACGTCTTAATCTGTTTCTCGCGGGTTGCAGCGCTTTCGAAGGTCTCATGTCGTTCTGCATACACCAGTTTGGTGACGTTATACTTGTCCGTAAAGCCTTGCAGAAAGTGCTCCTTATGCTCCGCAATGCGTCTGGGTAGGTTGCTGGTCATCCCTGTGTATAAGGTGCCATTCCTACTGCTGGCGAGGATATAGACGTAAAAGTGCTTTGGCATGGTTGCCTCCGGTGTTTATGGTTTGTGGTTAATGGGAAAAGAACTGGATTCCAGCCAGACCACCCCAACAGCCAAAGACTTGTCTGTCGGGGACCCCGGACGCTGGAATGACGGAGAGCCTGCGCTGGAATGACGGAGCGAGTACGATGACCTGACTAACAGATACCTAATTGGCGATGTGGTCGTAAGCAACCACATGTATAGTGCAGTTATTTGCGATTTAGCTGGAACTCAATAGGAATAATTACCATGCAATCTACAGGCTCATTATTCAGGATTGCCGGTTTGAATTTTACCTTGCGAACTGCTTCTTTGGCAGCTTCATCAAAAGCAGGATATGATCTTTTAACATTAATCATACCAACACTACCATCCCTAAGAATCTCCACTTCCAAAACAACAGTAGCCTCCAACTTCGCTATTCTTGCAGCTTCAGGGTATACAGGTTTTATCTCACTAAGCGGTTTGGGGGGGGGCCAAACATCATGATAACAAGTATGATGGGGACTTTCCTCAGTTACTTCAGAATTCAGAGGATTCTTCGGGAAGGTGGAAGCAGGTTTAATCTCTCCAATCTTCTTTAGATACTCCTCGAAAGCCTCATTCGCATCAGCTAAGTTATCTGCCTCTCTCTGCAGCAAACTACCAGCTGTGACATTACCACTCTGATTAGAGGACACGTTGATAATCTCCTTCAGATCCTCGACAGTATAATGCTTCTTGATTATCTGGATGCAATATATCAGGTATTCTTCTAACCTATAATATGATGTATTTATTTGGCTCAATTCCTTGTTCACTCCATCCAAATATCCGGTATCCTTAAACCAGTTCTCTACCAACGAATCAATATGAGCATTAACCTCAGGTTTTATCACCTTATCCAAGTTGTGATAGATAAGCGAATCTGAATAGCTTAGTTTATAGAATTCCAAAGCGAGTTCATCGTGCAGGTCTGTTCCTAAAAGCGGAAATGACAGTAATGCCATTATTAACAGAATGCAAAACCTCATATCTTCTCTACTCCGGGGATATGTATTTAACAAAGAGCAGCAAAACATATTGTATATGGTTTGTCAAGGAATGAATTGTCGGTGTAAAGTAAGAATAATGGGGTAATGAACTGGTTGACCTACAAACAATGCATAATGTGTCGCCCTAAGGGCTTAACTACTCTGCCCATTTTACGAGGGTCTCCGCTACGCTGCGAACCCATCGCTACGGTATGTCGCGCTTACAGCGCTTTCCTTCCCTCCGTTTCAACCACACCGTCATTCCAGCGAAGGCTTTCCTTCACTCCGTTTCAACCACACCGTCATTCCAGCGAAGGCTTTCCTTCACTCCGGTTCAACTACTCCGTCATTCCAGCGTAGGCTGGAATCCAGTGTTTTTTAAAAACAGAATGAAGCCTCCGGCTTGCTATGGAATGATGTGAGTTTAACTAATGCTTACCGTCTTTTGTTGTTTTTTTTTCAATGGGCTTTGATGCTGATTGGAGAAAGAAAGAGAAGAATAGACTAAAGAACTGGATTCCAGCCTGCGCTGGAATGACGGGGTACCTGTTACAGCATCTCCGAGTGTTTTAAAAGGCTAACTGGACAAACACAGTATAATGTGTCGCCCTAAGGTGCTTAACAGTTCTGCTCAGTTTACGAGGGTCTCCGCTACGCAGCGAACCCATCGTTATGATATGTCGCGCTTGCAGCGCTTTCCTTCCCTCCGGTTCAACCACACCGTCATTCCAGCGAAGGCTTTCCTTCACTCCGGTTCAACCACTCCGTCATTCCAGCGTAGGCTGGAATCCAGTGTTTTTTAAAACAGAATGAAGCCTCCGGCTTGCTATGGAATGATGTGAGTTTAACTAATGCTTACCGTCTTTTGTTGTTTTTTTTTCAATGGGCTTTGATGCTGATTGGAGAAAGAAAGAGAAGAATAGACTAAAGAACTGGATTCCAGCCTGCGCTGGAATGACGGAATGATTGTGCTGACATAGGGGTAAACCCTCGCTGGAATGACGGAATGATTGTGCTGACATAGGGGTAAACCTTCGCTGGCACAAGGGGAAGCTGCAACGGGGCTGTAGTGCAGGCAGAGTCAAGCAGTAGCGGTTTTGCACGGAGCAAAACAAGAAGATGGAGGAAAGATGAAAAAGACCGTTGCACATAGAAGTGGACAAAAAGAATAGATAACAAATACTTGACA
>CAZPNU010000016.1:0-72520 GCA_964588075.1 uncultured Candidatus Cloacimonas sp. | reverse complement strand
AAAAGCATCCCCGCAGGGGACTTTCCCGCGGGTTTTAACCCGTGGGCAAATGCTACCTATTAAACACAAACGACTCCGCCAAATCTGTCAACCGGGAGGTTGAGTGGTCGCCCTAAGGGGCTTATTCTGTGGGGGCGTGGTACGAGGGTCTACGCATTGCTGCGCAATGCTCCGAACCCATCGCTATGATACATCGCCCAACGGGCTAAAGGGCGGGTTAGATGTTAGAAGTTAAACGTTATACGAAGCGTGGCTTTCTGACACGGGGGAGCACACTGACGGCATGGTTATAAGAAGTTATACGTCAAGCGATTGTGGCTCTATAACACGGAAGTACTCACTGACAGCCCTTTGGTTAAAAGCCCAAGAAGCTACGTTTCGTTTAACGTCTAACGTTTAACTTTGTTAACGTCTAACTTGTCCCAAATACGCCTGCAATACGCGTGAAATACGGATGTGACGCGTAATTCATGCGTAATTCATCCGTATTTGATCCAAGGGAGATATTCATTTCAACGGAGCATCAGAACGGAGGGTAGCAACCATAATGTGGATAACCCAATCCCGAAAGGGATCATCCATGGATTACAGGCGTGGGTTTAAACCCACGTATAAGGATGCCCCAAAAGGGACTTTAGCACGGGTTTGAACCCGTGGGTAGAACTCACAAGGGACGGAAGAGGTAGATGAGGAAGGGGATATAGAACAGGGCGATAAAGATGGAGATGGATACACAGGTGGCGGCAAACTCTTTATCCATATTCTCCAGATTGGCAAAGATGAGGGTGTTAAAGCCTATGGGTAGCGCGGAATTAACGATGATTACCGTGCGGGTTAAGCCTTGCAAACCGAGCATAGTCGCCAAGACAAAGCCAATACCCAAGCCCAGAATCATGCGGATACTAACGGCTATCAATGCTTTACCAAGGTTGTTCAGCTTAGGTTCGAAGTATAATCCTAGGGCTATCATCACCAAAGGAACGGTTGGTTGACCGATGAGATTGAGGAAGTTAAAAGCCAAGGGTGGTAAACCCACTCCGGCAAACTTCCAGCCGAAGGCAATCAGCATTGCCCAAAGGGGTGGGAGGCGGAGGAACTTCTTCCAATCTATCTTGTCTGTGTGCGAGTTCTCCCCGTATTTGATGGCGTTGTAATAAGTGAAGGTGAAGATCATAAAGGTGTTGCCGATATCAAAAAGGGTGGCGCGTGCCAGTCCTTCGTTACCAAAGGCTGCAGCATAAAAGGGAAGTGAGTACGCAGTGTTCAATATCATGGTGCCCACCAGGAAGCTGCCAAACATTGGCCTGGGCATCTTAAGCCGTTTGCCCACGAAGCCGGAGATGAAGAACATACACATCACCACAAACATCGCCAGGAAGGGGATGTATATCATATCTGCCACTAGCTTAACATTGGAGATGGCGATTACCGTGAGGGCAGGTAGAGATACGGTTAACACCAATCTCAGCAGCACAGAGGCATCCTCTTTGCTAAGCAGTTTAAGCTGTTTGAAGGCAATGCCGGCAAAGAAAGAGAGGATGAGCGGAATAATCTTTTCTACAAAGGGGTTCACTTGCCGTTTCCCGGTTTGTAGAAGCTGGTATACAACAAATCCATCAAGGTCTGTAGATGGTGATTATATGCTTCAGCGCGTTTGGTCCTTGCCAAGGCTTTGTGTTGCCAACAGGGATACTTTTCCAATGCCTGTGCCAATTGCCACTTATGCCGGAAATGAGAGCCGTCCATGGACTGTAACGCCTGAAGCTGTGCCGGACTGAATTTCTTGTGGTTCTGGCTCTGCTGCAGGGCAGATACATCAATCGTCATGGGATGAAGTTCGGTAATGGCAAGAATATCCAAAAGCTGTTCTTTATCGAAGTTGCTTTGTGCTTTCAGTTCTTTGTATAGGGTAAGCTCGTTCTCGAAGCTGCGTCCGTTTACCGTAGAGAGATACTTGCTGTCATAACCCAGCTTCTCAATAGCCGAGATGGTGGTGCGGTCGAACACATAGTGGCTTTCAACATTCACCGTTTGCTCGAACACATTTTGCACGATAAACAAAGCAACAAAGGAGAAGAAGAAAGCTATCAGAGGGGCAGTAACCCAGGCAATGGATATCTTACCCAACATGTTGTAACGGATGTTCTTTCCACCCTTAGCCAGTCCGATGCCAAGCACAGAACCTACGATTATCTGCGAGGCAGAAACGGGCACCAGAGGGATGGGGGGTATATGCAAGCTTACCAAGAGGTCATGTAAGCCCTTGGAAGAGAACAAGAATAGCACAATGGATTCTGAAAGCACAGCTATTAAAGCAGTAATGGGGGAAAGGTTAAATAGGTCTTTGCCCACGGTCTTCATCACCTTGAAAGAATAGGTGTAGATTCCCACAACAATAGAGAGAGAACCGAGCAGGAAAAGCTGAGTAACCCCGCTGACCATGCCGATTCCCGGTACAGTAACATCGTGGAAGGGATTAACGGGCACAAAGATACCCACGATGTTGGCGATGTTATTGGCACCAAGCGCATAAGCCCCGAATGCTCCTATAATCACCAACCAGAACCGCGTCCAGAAATCCTGCTCCAGCATGTGTATCTTAACCCTGCTAAGGTAATAGCGAAACACATAAAAGAGTACTGCAGCAAAGATAGCTCCCAGTACCGGAGCCAGAATCCAGCTTATGCCGATAGCTGCCAAGCTGCCAAAATCTGTAAGCCTACCGGCGAAGTAGTTCCAACCAATAATAGCACCGGCAAGGGTTTGCGAGGTTGCCACAGGAATGCCGAGGCGCACCATCAGAGTAATAGTTGCCGCAGCGGCAAGAGCAACGGTGAAAGCTCCCCCCAAGGCATTAACCGCTCCCAGTTTGCTGAGGGTTTGGGAGGGACCGCTACCATCCAACACTGCACCAAGGGTTACAAACACTGCTGCAATGAGTGCAGCTCGCTTGAAGCTAATCATCTTGGTCTCCACTGCTGCCCCGAAGATATTGGCGGTATCCTTGGCACCGAAAGACCAGCCTAAAAACAAGCCACTAAGCAGGTAGATAAAAATCATATGTTACAACTGGCGTTTGATGGTGTAGATGGACAGACGGTCGCACACAGCTTGGGCATAATCCGAAATCTTCTCGATATGAATGGCAAAGAAGCGCAATTGGCTCTTGCGGGAAAGCTCTATATCCATGGCAAAGATTTGCCTGCGTAGCTTCTCCCCGATATGGTCTGCTTCCCGCTCGAAGAAATATACCTTGTGGATATAGTTATTAACGGCAGCAAGATCCCTGAAGAATGAACGCACCGCATAAACAAGCTGCTCCACGGCAGCCACTGATGCTTTGGTGGTTTGCAACCATAAGTCATCCAACTCTTCCGGAATATCCGGCATCTCAATTGAGAACTGGGCAAGGGAATCCTTCATGTTATCGATAACTTCATCGGTGTTTTCCAGGATAGCAAGAACATCTCCGCGGTTCTCAGGTATCAAGGTGCGTTCATATAGGAAGCGCTCGATCCCCACTCTAAGGTCATCTGCCTTATGCTCGTTATCCCTCATTTGGCTAAGTCGTTCCTCAAATTGCTGGTTTCTACCGTGCAGATAATCTTCGATGGCAAGCTGAAAAGTGGTTGCCGAGTCACTAACGATATCCAGGAAGGTATCAAGCTGAGCTTCAATGAAGCGAGTAGTTTTTAATATCAATGGCATAGCATCTCCCGAAATCCAATCTAATGCGCCGGAGCAACCTTTACAACAATTATGTCCTTGCCTTTCTGTCAAGCTGCATTTTATCCCCTATTGTAAAAAAGCCACGGAAAGGGGCTCCGTGGCTTAGTCTGTGTTTTGCTGAGGAGGGTACTTATTTCATGCTTTTGTTGCTGTCACAATCGTTGCAAGGCTGATTCATCTTGCCGGGGGCTTCCTTATCATCACAACCAAAGCAGTTGCCTTGCTTGTGCATACCCATGCCGTTACCCATTCCCATACAACCATTCATTCCTTGCATGGGGGGCTTGTTCATCATAAACTGTTTCATGTTTGCTTTCATTGCTTCTTTCTGTTCGGAGCTAAGTTCTTTCATCCGTGCAGCCATAAAATCTATTCTGGCTTCGGCAAGCATGCTTTCTTTGGCGGAGATTTGCTTGTGGATATCTTTTGCTTTTCCGAAGTTCTCTGCCTTCATTGCAGCATGGAAATCCATTCTCAGATTCTCAATTTCGGCACCAACACTGTTCTCTGTTTTACGAAAGGCGGTTCTAAGCTCTTCGAACTTCTTTTGTTGTGCGGGGGTGAGGTTAAGGTCGTCCATGCAATCCATCATCATGGCTTTGCCCATTTGGTGCTTCATCATGGGTTTATCGGGCATTTGTTTCATCATGGGGTGGTGTTGGGCAAGCAGAATTCCGCTTACCAAGCTGAGAGCGAGGGCTATCATCACTAATTTCTTCATCTTTGTCTCCTGTTTCTAATTCTTTGCATTCTGTGGGAACGGTTTTGCATATTCTCGATTCTGCTTTGGAAGTGTTCCCTTGCTTCCTGGGCAGTCATAGTTTTTCTGTAGGCGAGGATTTTTTCCCCCAATGTGCGCTCCAGCTGGCTTTGCGCAATTAGGGATGAATCTATGATACTGGATACTTTTGCTTCATCCACAGGATCTTTGGCAAGCTCCTGCATTAGGTTCAGTTTTGTTTCGGTAAACTTCTCGTGCAGACGCATCACATCTCTGTCTCCACGCATAAAGCCGGGTCCTGCAGCCATACCTCTGCCCATGGGAGGTTCGGGCAATGTCTGCGGACATGGAGGTGGCAGAATCAGCCTGAAATACAGAAAGCTGCAAAGCACTGCCAGATTGAAGCTGAGGGAGATAAACAGTAGGATTAACAACCAGCGCTTACTCATTGTAATCCTCCGTGGTATTCCAATCGTCAACCAAAGTGTTTTCGCCGAAGCTTAAAGAGCTAAGGGTTATATTGCTGCTTTCGCTAATCTCTGTGACCGGGGTATGGAAACTCTTCACCCCAACCATTGTTCCCGCCCAAAAGCTGAAGAACACCGCCACCACTGCCGAAGCTGTGGCGAGGCGAAATCTTTGCACGAAGCCGGGACGCTGCTTTGCTTTAAAGAGCACTTTATCCATAATCTGCGCATGTACCCAAGCAGGAGGCAGGGGTGCCGGAGCAGCTTGCATGAGTGCTTGCAGTTTTCCTGCTTCTGCCTGCCAAGCTCTACAACTTGGGCAGGAAGTAAGATGCCGGGAAAGTTCGTCTGCATGGCGGGCTTTAAGCTCACCATCCAGCTTCAGGTCAATGTAGCGTTTTGCTGTGCTGCATCTCATGTTTCTGCTCCTTTAATTTACTCGGTCACCCTTTCGGGTTCCACATATGTTACTCATCATTATCGGGTTTCCTGCATAATTTTTTTTCTCAGGATGCGTTTTGCCCGTACAAGCAGCGATTCCACCGCTTTGGTGCTTAAGCCAAGTTGCCCGGCTATATCCTTATACGCCATTTTTTCGTAGTATTGAAGCTGGATTACTGCAGCCAGTTTGGGGGGCAATTCTGCCATGGCACTCATCAGCGCGGAATAATCCGGCTCTGTGGTGTGAGCATGGGTGTCCGGGATATTGCTAAACTTGATGGGATCCACATTCACATAGCGTGACTTGCTTTTCAGGAAGCTCATACACTTATTGTGGGCAATCTTGTAGGTATAGGCAAGTGAACTGGGCTCTTCGATGCGTTCAAAGTTTTCATACACGGAGATAAAAACGGTTTGAAGGACGTCCATGGCGTCCTGTTCATTACCGCACAGATTATAGATATAGCGGTAGATACGTTTTTCGTGCTTGCTTAGAAATGCTTCAAAAAGCTCTCTTCTCATTCTTCCTTTACCAATGTACATGTTAACTGTTTCCTCCCAAGATGCAAGTTCCACGCCAGCGCTCTTGGAATAATTGCATGATCATTGCATAATCATTGCATGTTTCATCCGTAATAAACATGTAATGATTAAGCAATGATGGCAGGCATGAGCCAAGAGATTTATAACATGCAACCCAAAACAAAGCTTGACTTTGATAACAACCTGAAAGAAATAGCGCACGGGTAAAGATGAGTAACAACAGTATCCGGTATTTGGCGATTAAATATCTACGTGGCAGGAAAGCCCGGGGCTTGAGTCGTGCTCATTATTTGAGTCTTGCCGGCATAAGCTTGGGGGTGCTTGCCCTGCTGTGTGTTAGCTCTGTGATGAACGGCTTCCGGGCGGATATCCGCAGGCGTATTGTGGGCACATATGCCGATCTTCGCTTATCTCATGCCGATGGCTCACAGCTTACCAACTATCGGGAACTATGTGCAACACTTGAGGCAAAAGGTTTCCCCACATCACCCGTAATTCGCAACGAGCTGCTGCTGAAACGAGATTTTACCATTATCCCCAGCTTGTGTTTTGGGGTTAATCTACCTCAACATACACGGGTCTCAGGCACATTGCAGAAGCCGGAATCTAAAGATGGGGAAGTATTGCAGGGTATTATTGCGGGTACAGTTGATGATAAGTCCTTTGCCGCAGGTGGGATTGTGTTGGGCTCCGGCTTGGCAGCAAAACTGGGAGCGTATCTGGGTGACGAAATCCAGGTGCTATCCCCAATGTTCAATGTGCCAACTGCTTTTGGGATGATACCCAAGGTTAGATATCTTAAGGTGATTGCCGTCTTCACCGCCGGCATGCCGGAGTATGACCAAAGCTACAGCTATATCCCCTTTGGGGAGGCATCTTTCTTTGCCTCTGGCAGTGATGCTGCAGATTACATCGAGATTAAAACACCTTCCTTTTCCCATGCAGAGAAATACCTGCACCGGCTACGCAGCGAAATCCCCGGATATCAGCTTGAAGACTGGAGCAGCTTCGATTCCAGCTTATATACCGCCATCCGTTTTGAGAAGTTCATCATGTTTGTAATCATGCTGTTTATGTTCATCATTGCCAGCTTTAATCTCACTGGTAACCTCCTGAAGGCGATTAGCCAGAAGAAGCGGGAGTTGGGCTTGCTGAAAGCCCTTGGATTAAGAGACGAGGAACTGCAAAGTATATTTTTGTTGCAAGCTCTTATTCTTTGCAGTTTGGGAATTGTCCTCGGCTTGGGATTGGGCAGTCTGCTCCTGATTGTGCAACAAAAATATGGTGTAATCAGTCTCGCCATGGGGGATGCCGGTTCTATGACCCTGCCCGTAAGGTTGATTCTAACGGACTACATACTGATTGTGTTTGTGGCATATATTATCACTGTGCTGAGCGTTTTACTACCTTTGAAACGCATAGGCAGAATAAACGTAGTGGAGCTGATAAGGCGTAATGCCTGATTCATTACACAATAATACTTTAATAAAGAGGTGAATTATGACCCGGAAAGAAAGCTTCAAGATCGCCGTGGAAGCGGAGAGACGTTCGCAATTGCTGTATGACGCACTATCCAAAAGCTTCTCCAATAATGAAACTTATAACGCATATCATGAGCTGATGCTTCTGGAAACAGCCCACGAGGAAAAACTCCGCAATGCTTTTGCAGTGGAATTTCCCAATGATATATTGGTGATAGATGTGATCACCAAGCTGAATATCCCCGGGGTGGAGTTAAACGACCCGAAGGATGTTTTGGAGTATGCCATAAGCAGAGAGGACGAAGCTAATGCCATATATACTGCCATGGCGAAAGAAAGCAGTGATCCGGCAACAAAAATGATGCTGGAACAACTTGCCCGGGAAGAGCTTAATCATAAGGCTTTGCTTTTGGCAGAAGTGCAGCGCATGCACGGAATTATGAAATGGTATGATCCCTCCGAACTTAGCGGGTTGATGGAAGATTGATAAGCGGAAGCTATGAAGCATAAAGACCAAAGCAGTCTGTTTGAAGAAGAGGACCTGAACAGCAAATCTGCTCCGCTGGCAGAAAGGCTGCGTCCGGGAAGCTTAGCAGAACTGAAAGGACAGAGCAAGCTTATTGCCTCCAATTCGCTGCTACATCAGATGATAAGCAGTGGGGATTACCATTCCTTTATCCTGTGGGGTCCTCCCGGAACTGGGAAAACCACCATTGCAAGAATAATCGAAAAGGTAAGTGGGTATCATTTCATCACTTTCTCAGCAGTACTATCCAGTATAAACGACGTAAAAGGTGTGATGAAGGATGCCGACTATATGCACCGCACCCAAAACCAAAGAAGCATCTTGTTTATAGACGAGATACACCGTTTCAACAAGTCACAACAAGATGCCTTTTTGCCTTATGTGGAAAGCGGTGCGGTTATTCTCATCGGGGCAACCACAGAGAATCCGTCCTTTGAAGTAATACCTGCATTGCTGTCCCGCTGCCATGTGTTTGTGCTGGAGCATCTGCAGGAGGAGGATCTTAGAGAGATTATTGCTCGAGGGTTCACCGAATTGAAACTGGAGACAGATGAGGATGTTATCGGTTGGATGGCGCAAAACTGTGGGGGAGATGCCCGCAGAGCGTTAAACGAATTGGAACTGATACAACCATACTTACAGCAAAATCCCCATCCTCCTGTTGCGGAACTGGCAAAAACCCTTGCGAAAAAGACCATGTTCTACGACAAGAATCGCGAGGAGCACTACAATATAATCTCTGCCCTACATAAATCCCTGCGTGGCTCCGACCCGCAAGCAGCACTGTATTGGCTGGCAAGGATGCTTGAAGCAGGCGAAGACCCCCGCTATCTGGTGCGAAGGCTTGTCCGCTTTGCCAGTGAAGATATTGGACTGGCAGATCCCAATGCCTTGGTGCAGGCTATTGCTGCTAAGGATGCGCTACTGTTCATTGGGATGCCGGAGGCAAGCAACGCTCTGGCACAGCTTGTGGTATATTTAGCCACCGCCCCCAAAAGCAACAGCCTTTATACAGCTTACAAAGCTGCTGCAGATGATGCAACAAAAACCAGTCATCTGGGCGTCCCTCTGCATATCCGAAATGCTCCAACCAAGCTGATGAAAGAGCTGGATTACGGCAAAGAATATCACTACGATCACGAGTTTGAGAATAGCTATTACTACCAGAAGTATTTCCCGGATAAGATGCAGGAAAAGACATATTACACACCGGGGCAATTCGGCTTCGAGAAAGAAGTTCAGAAGCGTATAGACTGGTGGAAGAAGCTACGCGAGAAGCAAGTAAAAGACTAATTTTGCAGCTTGAGGGGTAGTGCCAAACGGAATGTGCTGCCCTTGTTTAGTTTACTCACAACACTCAGCTTTGCCCCCAGCTTATCTGCAAAGTCCTTTGCCAGGATTAAACCCAAACCACTGCCGGGTTCTTTCTTGGTTCCGGGCATGCGGATTTCGTTATCTATAGAGAAAATCTTGTCCAGGTTCCTGCGTGAGATGCCAATACCTTTATCTGTAACTTCCAACACCACTAAGTCCTTATATCGGAATAATTCTATGCTGACTACACTGTGTGGATGAGAATATTTAATGGCGTTGGAAAGCAGGTTGCGAATAATGGTGGTTAGCAGATGTGAATCGCTTTCCAGAACAATGTCCTCTGTAACAACGAACTCCAGATTGATGCTTTTTTCCATTGCTTGAGGCTGGAACTGGTCTATCAGGAATGCCACCAGCTTGGGTAGAGATAGATACTCGAATTGAAGCTTTATCTTACCGGTTTGAGATTTTGTCCAATCCAGTAAATTCTCCAACAGAGCATAGATGCCCTTTGCCGACACCTGGATCTGCATTGCAAAGCTGCTAAGGTCTTGCATACTAAGATTGTGTAGATTGGCAGAGAGAAATTCTGAAAGTGACAGTATGGCAAACACCGGATTCTGCAAGTCATGAGCAATAAGTGAGAAGAACTTGTCCTTGGTTGCGTTAAGCTCAACCATGCTTTGAGCGGCTTGCTTAATCTGTTCTTCAATCAGCTTGCGTTGAGTGATATCGGCAATGTAACCATCTAAATAAACGACCTCACCTTCAGCGTTGTAAATAGCATTTCCCTGTTCCCAAACCCAGCGTATTTCCCCTGCCTTATCCCGCAATCTATATTCCATTTGGAAACGGATTCGCTTGTTAATTGCTTCATCCACGCAACGACGAACATAGTCCCGGTCATCTTCATAGATAAGATCATTGAAGGATCTAAGTTCATTGTTAAGCAGTTCAGAGGGGTAATATCCGGTTAAAGCTTGGCAGCCTTCGGACATGAAAATCATGGACCAGCAATCGTCGTACTTGCATCTATATGCCATGCCGGGGAGGTTGTGCATGAGGTTTGCCACAAGCTCGGGGAGCATGTTTCCCATGCTGTTGGGGAGGGCTTTCGAAGGAGATATTTTTGCTTTATCACTCATGAAAGCGAATTATTTAACGGCTCAGAAGCTTGTCAACAAAAAAGAGTGCACTTCGCAAGTTAATCCTAAAACAGCGGACAAGAGAGTGTGTGGGATAAAGAATTTGACAAAATCCACACTCCCAAAAGGCTGGAATCTCATATCTTGGTCATTGATCCGTGTCCGGGCATTGTGAAGCATGTCGAAAACGGAAGATTGATTTTAACTTTGGAGTAATATGCGAACCTTCGATTCCATCATACCCTATCTGAAGAAAAGCTATACCCGCATCGCCGGAGGGATAGTGATGCTCATCCTGGTTGATGTTGTTCAGCTTGCAGCCCCTAAGGTGATGCAATATGCTATCGACCACATCCAGGCACGAACCATCGACAGCAAGGGCCTAGCTATGGTGGGTTTGATTATCTTCGGGCTTGCTATTGCCGTGATGGTATTACGTTACTTTTGGCGGGTGCTGATTATCGGGAACTCCTTCCAGATAGAGAAAAGCTTACGACAGGACTTTTATAACCACCTTCTTAAGCTTTCGCAAAACTTCTTTAACAAGAGCAAAACGGGTGACCTGATGGCATATGCCACGAACGACTTGAATGCAGTGCGCATGCTGTTTGGCATAGGGCTTATTGCTGCCATGGATATCGTGTTGATGACGGTTGCCTCCTTCTCCTTCATGGTTTCCATCAACTGGAAGCTTACCATGCTGGCGATAATACCCATGCCGATTCTATCACTCACTATTCGCTATTTCGGCAAAAAGATGCATAAACGTTTTGCCGAAGTGCAACAGAGCTTTGCCAGTTTGAGCGGGAGAGTGCAGGAAAGCATCTCCGGCATTCGCATCATCAAAGCCTTTGTGCAGGAGAATGCAGAACTGGAAAAGGTAGATAAAGTATCCAAAGAGTTTGTGAAGCAGAACATGGCTTTGGCAAAGATTGCCGGTGTGTTTCACCCCTTTATGGGCTTTGTGATAAGCACCAGCATCGTGATTACACTTTACTTTGGGGGTCGTGCTGCCATCCGTGGAGAGATAACCATCGGCGGTTTCATTGCCTTCTTCTCCTATCTTGGGATGCTGGTTTGGCCCATGATTGCCATCGGCAGGATTGTGGACATGTACCAGCGAGGTACTGCATCCCTCAAACGCCTTAACGAGATTTTCGGTGTCGAACCAGAAGTTAATGATGCCAAGGCAGATATGGGCATCACAGCTTTAAAGGGTGCCATCCGTCTGCAAAACCTCAGCTTCAGCTATGCTGAGGATTTGCCAAAGATTTTCGACGACATCAGCTTTAGTATCGACGCAGGCAAGACTCTTGCTGTGGTTGGTCCCACAGGATGTGGTAAGACAACACTAATTGAACTGCTGGTGCGTATCTATAACCCTGAGCCAAACAGTATCTTTTTAGATGAGCATGAGCTTTACAGTATTCCGTTACAAGTGCTTCGCAGGGATGCCGTGTTAGTCCCGCAGGATATCTTCCTGTTTTCGGATACCATAGCCAACAATATTCGCTTGGGTAATCCCGATACCACAGATGAAGCTGTGTATGATGCTGCAAGGGTGGCTCAGGTATATGATGAGATTATGGATTTTGAGCATAAGTTTGAAACAGTGGTAGGTGAACGGGGTATTACTCTTTCCGGCGGGCAGAAACAGCGTGTAGCAATTGCCCGAGCCCTGCTTACCAATCCGCAGATACTTATTCTGGACGATGCCCTCTCCGCAGTGGACACCAAAACCGAAAGGCATATCCTGGAACGTTTGATTGAACTGCGCAAAGGTAAGACCACAATCATTATTGCCCATCGCATATCCTCTATCCAGCATGCAGATAAAATTATTGTGCTTGGTGATGCCAAGATTGCAGAACGTGGTAACCACCAGCAGTTGATTCAATTGGGTGGCTTGTATAACGACTTGCACGAGAAACAGAAGATACGTGCCAAGCTTGAAGGGGAGGAGTTATGATGCATGGTGGTGGCGGTGGCGGAGGAGCCAGAGGCAGAGACCATGGTGATGAGCTGAAGACCAAGATCTACGATCGTAGGTTGTTTAGCCGCATGATGCATTATCTAAAACCCTATATGAAGTGGGTAATATTCAGCTTTGTTATCCTTATGCTCATCTCTGCTGCAGAGGTGGTGCTCCCCTTGGTGCAACGCTCCGCCATTGATGACTATATTGTGTCGGACAAAAGCATTGCCATTTTTAACGACGAAGGGGTGTATAGGGATTTCTATCAGCGGTATCATAAGCTGAAGTTCAAAGAGTACGCTTATGGCTCTCAACACTTCATTATCATCAGTGCCAAAGACCGTAACAAGATAAACCGCAACGATATGCAAAGCCTGAAAGAGCAAGGCATTTTGGGCGATACAACTGTCTTTCTGATAACCGATAGACCCGAGAATATTGCCATCCTGAATAAACACCTGCAAGAGAACCTTAGTCCGGAAGCTACCAGGGACATGATGATGGGTTGGTTCCGTCTCGGTTCCGGCAAGATAGCCGTGGCAAAGAACGAACTGCTGCAATTGCCCAAGAACGATCGTCTTGCCGTGCGTGGAGAAGCCTCCCGCAGCCTGTTTTTCTTAGCCCTTATCTTCTTCGGCATTGTTGCCTTGCGTTTTGTAACCAGCTATTTGCAAAGCGTGGTGACGGCATATTTCTCTCAAATGGCAATGGCAGATTTGCGTCACGATGTGTTTGAACACTTGCAGAAAATGCCCACAAAATACTTTGATCAAAATCCTGTGGGAAGGCTGGTGACAAGGGTCACCAACGATATCCGCGCCATCGACGAGATGCTTGCTTCAGGAGTTATCACCATTGTGCAGGATATCATCCTCATCATTGCCATTGTGGTGCTGATGCTTGCCCTCAATTGGCAGCTTGCCCTCATCAGCTTTACCATTCTCCCGTTTGTGGTTTGGGTTATCCTTGTTTATCGCAGCAAGACCAGAGTAATTTACCGTGAAGTTAGAAAGCATCTTGCAGCCCTAAATTCTGCCCTTTCCGAGCATATTGCAGGGCAAAAGATAATCCAGCTCTTCAACCAGTACTTTCACAAGCGCAAAGAGTTCTCGGACATCAATCATGATTACTTTGTGGCGTCCCTGAAGCAACTTAAGCTCTTCGCCTTTTTCCGCCCCATCATCCATGTATCCTCCCAGATTGCCGTGGCAATCATCATTTGGTATGGGGGTGGACAAATACTACAGAACATGATAACCATTGGCTTGCTGATGGCTTTCACCCAATATGTGAACAAGCTGTTTGAGCCAATCAACGACTTTTCCGATAAGTTCAACATCCTTCAGGGTGCTCTTGCCAGTGCAGAGCGTATCTTTGACTTGCTGGAAACCGAGCCGGACAACTATCGCGAAGAACTTACTCACAACCTGAAGATTGAGGGAGAGATTGAGTTCGAAAATGTATGGCTTGCCTATAATGAAGATGAATGGGTGCTAAAAGATGTATCCTTCAAGATTAAAGCCGGAGAGAAGATTGCGCTGGTGGGACACACCGGCAGTGGTAAAACCTCCATCGCCAACCTTATTCTGGGCATGTATCCATACCAAAAAGGGCATATCCGCATCGATGGCAAGGAGCTGAAGCAGTATTCTCTGGCAGACCTCCGCTCCAACGTGGGTATTGTGCAGCAGGATGTGTTTATCTTCAGCGGCAATATCTGCGAGAACATCGCCCTGAACAACACCAAGCTTACCCGTGATGAGATTGTACAGGTATCCAAGTATGTTAATGCCGATAAGTTTATCAGCCAGCTTCCTGCTGCATACGACGAACCGGTTATGGAGCGCGGTGCCACACTGTCTACCGGTCAACGCCAGCTTATCGCTTTTGCCCGCGTGCTTGCCTATAATCCTTCTATCTTCATTCTGGACGAAGCTACTTCTAATATCGATACCGAAACCGAGATTCTCATCCAGGATGCCCTGGAGAAGATTATCGCTACCCGCACCTCCATCATGATTGCCCATCGCCTCTCCACCATCCAGCATGTGGATAGAATCCTCGTGCTGCACAAAGGTGAGATTGTGGAAGAAGGCTCGCACTTTGAACTACTGGATAAAAAAGGCTTGTATTACGACCTATACCGCCTGCAATATACCTAAGCATATGTAAACGCATTGTTAAAAAGGCAGGGCACCGAGTGTCCTGCCTTTACATTGTTATTCAATATTTACGGTCATTCCTGCGTTTTTAATATCTCCAGCACTCGCTCGAAGATGTATCCCACATGGATGCGATTGGTTAGGTCTAGCTTCTCCACATCAATCTCCAGCACGGGACCATCGTGGAAGCCAAGCTTCACCACATTGGAACCATAAGATTTGTACCAATGGTTTAGGTTGTTTATCTCCGTAAACTTCCATCCACCCTCAATCTCCATTTCTCTACCGCGCTGTTGGATACGCTCCCAAGCTAGGGAAGGGCTTCCCTGCAGCAGGATAATCAGGTCAGAAGAGGGAAGCTGACGGTTAACCGTTTGGAATTGGGTAATCAGGTTATCCAGCTCATCATCGGTAAGCAAGCCATCGGCATGGAACTGATTGCAGAACACCAGCAGGTCTTCCGGCAGGGAACGGTCTTTCACATAGCTACCGTCTCCGCTTTTGCCCAAACGGCGTTGCTCTGCTCGCATCTGCAGAAAGTGAAGCTGCAGGTCGTAGCAATAGGTTTTTTTATCGCCCAGGAACTTTTCCAATAGAGGGTTTTCTTCCGGCTTTTCGTATAAGGTGTTTATCTTCAGACTACGCCCCATGATGGCGGTGAGGGTGGATTTGCCCAAGCCTACATTTCCGGCAACAGTGATCAGCTTGTGATGCTCGGCAAGGTATTGTTCCAAATTACGTTCCACATCAATAGCTTTAAGTGTGGCTTCCGTTTGCGGAAGGCTTACCCATTCGCTGATACCTGGGCTGGATACCCTGAGCCCCAAAGCCTTCACCTGCTCTGCCACCAGATTTATGGTGCGACGCTGCCATTCTGTTTTATCCACAGCCTTATCGGCATCGATAACCAGCACGGGGCAGCTTACATGGTGGGTAACAAAATCCTCATAGAGGTTATTCAGCAGCTCCAGATATGCCGGGGGGATTGCCAGTTCGCTTTCGCGTCCCCGTTCTTTTATCCTTTCCAGCAGAGTGGGCACATCTGCCTTGAAATACACCAGCAGATCAGGCTCTTTTATCTGTTCAGTCATCAGGCGATAGGTGCGTTGGTAGGCAATGAATTCCGGCTCACTCATGTTCTGCAGGATGCGTTGGGCTTTGCCGAAGATGTGATAATCTTCTGCCAATGTTCTATCTTCCAGCACTATCCCACGACAGGAGTGAATCAGCTTTTGGCGGTCTAACCTGCCATTGAAGAACTCTATCTGTGCCATGAAGGCGTTAGCAACCGGATCACGGTAGAATGAATCGAGGACTATGGGATTGAACTTCTCCGGGAAGGCATAAACACCTTCAGTGCCGTTCGGTTTGGGATATACAGAGATTAAAATCTTGTTCAGGGGTGCAGAACTGGCTGCTTCAATAAAGGTGGATTTGCCCACGCCAATATTCCCCACTATGCCAATGCGGATGTTCTCCATTACTTGTCCTCACTTAAAAATCTTTCCTCCAGAATTCCTATCCGGCTATCTGCGTCAAGACATAATTTTGCTTTTCTTTCATCTTTGCTTCAAGCATATGGTCGATATATCTGTTGGCTTTATGATTGACAAATTCGCTAGCTTGCTTCAGTTTGTCACTACATAAAAAACTGTATTTGGGAGTCATTATGAAAAGACTGATGCTGTTGATTGTGTTTGTATGTGTGCTGGGTGGTTTGTTTGCCCAGGTTGGTTTATTAGGCTTGTATTATGGTGAGAATTACTCCACCGCACTTTCGAACTTGAGAAATGTAGATTGGGTACTGGTTAAGAATTGGCCTGTAACCAAATCCTTGGGTCTGGAGAATCCCGAAACTTATTATAAGGTGGATTTATATGTGAACCCCAGCACTTCCAAGATTGTTGGCTGGTGTGTGAATTATCTGGATGGGCTAAGTGAACAGGAGCAAGCTGATGTCCTGGCTGAGTGCAAAGACCTGCATGGTGATAGTTACTACGTGGATAACGAAAATAATATGGTGATATGGCAGATTGATTCTACCAAGTCACTATCTCTCGGTTGTGATGAAGACGGTAACTTGAAGGTTGCCGTGTATTACGATGAAGCGTATCAAAGCGTTTTTGACAGGTCGGAAGAGACACCATAAGCCAGATCTTTTAGCATAGCGCTTGAACTCGGATACCAATTTCTAACTTCTTCCCTATTCCAATTACTCATGAATTACGCATGAAATACGCGTGCCATCCGTATTTCATGCGTATTGCATAAGTAATTGCTGCAAGAGGGCTGCAGTTTTACGAAAAGTCTTGACGGATTAGTCTCACTTGTGTTAACGGAACATGACTTGCATTGTATAGTAAGTAAATATGTCACAAATGGATATGTAAATGAAGAGATTAATGCTGATAAGCATTTCACTGATAGCCTGCATGAATGTTATTGCTTTGAGCATCACCATAAATCCACAAGTATGGGATAAATCCCGTTCAGTGGGGCAAGATTATGTTATTCTGGATCCGGGAATGCCGAAGATGCCATATCTGCCTGTGGCAGTGTTGCTTCCTTTTGGAGAGAAATATCAGGATAGCCATGTACAGCTAAGTGTAAGCACCTTGCAAGCCGAACGAGTTGAGATAAGCCTTGCACTTCCCCAACGAACAATTTCCGGGGCAGAAATACAGATACCAAATCCAACTCCCCAATTGGAGAACAAGTTATATCCTCAGAAAGATTATGAATTTCTGGGCACCCAGTATTATCGTGGCTATCAGGTAGCTCTTTTTAACATCTATCCATACAAATATAACCCCATAAGCAAACAGGTGTTTGGCGTTAAAGAAGCAAAAATTGAGCTTCAAAGCACTTTCGATAATGCCGAGGCACGCTATCAGGCTGCATTTGTTAGCAGGGATGAGGAAACGCTGAACACCTTAAGCAGATGGGTGCAGAATCCGGAATCTATATCAAGTTACACTTCTGCTGCATCGTATCGCAGGACTGATGGTCTCGGCCGTTTGATAGATCTAAGCAATCCCAAGGAGATGATTATCATCACCGACGCTCAACGGGTGCCTTGGTTTGCAGACTTTGCCGCCTGGAAGAGCAGTAAAGGGATATCCAACGCTATTTATACGATGGAGGATATCATTGCTGCATATCCCGGTGAAGATAACGCCGCAAAATTACGCAACTTCATTATCGATGCCTACCAAAGCTGGGCGAGCAGTTCGGAACCCTTGCAGTATGTGATTCTTGCTGGTGATGATGAGATCGTGCCGGAACGCGGAGCTTATGGACAAGTGGGAGACACAGTTGATTTGCGGATGCCGGTGGATATGTATTATAGCAATCTGGATGGCACGTGGAATGCCAATTTAAACGATGTTTACGGTGAGCAGGCAGATAATGTGGATATGATTCCGGAAGTGCATATCGGGCGTTTCCCTGCTGAGAGTCTGGCGGAGTTTCAGAATATTATACGCAAGACAATGTATTATGCAGATTCAAACAGCTTCAGTAACAATATAGCTCTGTTCATGGGCGAGAACCTGAATATGAACCCTGTAACCTGGGGTGGAGATTACAAGGACGATGTGGCGCAGTATCTGCCTACAAGCTATCATTTTAGAACTCTGTATCAAAGGGATGGAACATATAGCCCGATAGCGGTGTTGAATGCGATAAACAGCGGTGCAGGGATAATGAACCATATGGGGCATGCCAATGAAACCAGCCTCATAGGTCAATCCAATTTCAGTGTGGATAACATGAGTAACACTGAGTATGGCTTCTTATACTCGCAGGGATGTTATCCGGCTGCGTTCGACCAACGCACTTCGGCTGCGGGGGAATCCATTGGGGAGCATTTGCTTACTTCATCAGGAGCTTTATTTGCCTTCATCGGAAATACTCGCTATGGCTGGTATATGCCCGGAAGCATAGATGGAGCTTCACAATTTTACGACCGACAGTTTTTCCGCGGGTTGTTCCAACAGAATATGCCGGAACTGGGACGCTCTTTAACATACTCCCGGCTGCAAAATCTGAATGCTGCACTCAACAACGATGTTATGCGTTGGTGCTATTATGAAATGATTCTATTCGGAGATCCGTCCATAGCCGTGAAGAGTGCCGATCCGCTGCTCCCCTTGCTTAGTTTGGAAAGTTACAGCTTCAGCGATGAGGATGGAGATAATGATGGTACGCTTAATCCCGGGGAGATTATAAGATTTAGACCAATGGTATATAACGAAGAGGGCTGGGGTACTGCATCAAATGTGGTGGTGCGGGTAGTCTCTGCTCCGGCGGGGATAACGGTTTTGGGACCCTGTGTGGCAGTAAACAGCATCTTGCCGGGGGGAATGAGTCCACTAGGGGCATACATACAGCTTCAATTGCCTCAAGGATTAAGCTATGGAACTTATAACTTGAAGGTTGAATTGGAATCTCAACATCCCAATACTCAGTTGAGCACTGGGATAAAAACATACAATGTGCCGATTAACATTACTTTACTTGATAATCGCTTTCCTTGGGAGAGCCAGATACAGGGTAAATCTGCCCCAATAGTAGGAGAGTTTGCCGGTTCTGCAGGCAAGGAGATACTGTATGCAGATGGCAATGGATTTGTATCGCTTATTGGTAATGATGGGGATGTGGAGGCAAGTTTCAGTCCCGTTTCGCAGGTGAATCTAACTAAGAGCTTTGCCATGGGTCCCATAGATTTCGAAGCAGGAGCAGATATCGCTTTCTGCAGCCGGACCGGGGATGTGTATGCCATAACTCAATCCGGGGAGACTATTTATAGTGTTCAGGCACCCACCTCGTTTTTACAGAGTCCGGTATTGGCAGACATTGATGGAGATGGATACAGCGAAACCATTGCCGGGGGCTTGGATGGTAAGGTGTATGTCTATTCTCCGGCAGGATTTCAGCCATTTGGCTTCCCGGTGAACCTTGGCTCACCCTTCCAATCAGAACTAGCCGCAGCAGACTTTGATAGTGACGGCGATTTTGAGATAGTTGCCGGCACCGGCAGTGGCAATCTGTATGTGATAAATGGTTTAGGCGAAATTATGCCCGGATTCCCGGTAAACCTTGGGGCTGCCATCAATGGCTCACCCACGATTACCGACACAAACAAGATTATCTGCGCTACCTCCAACGAGTTGTTTATCATTAGTCCGGATGGGCAGATAATACATAGTCGGGAAGTAGATACACATATTGCGGGTGGATTCGCCATTGGCAATGTAAGCCATGATTATAGCGGGATAGATGCTGTGGGGGTTAGCCGGGACGGTATGTTGTATGCTTTTACAGATCAAGGTATAGATTTACCCGGTTTTCCCATATCAACCGGACGGAGCTTCACTTGCCCACCTTTATTGGCAAACTTGGATACTGATCCTCGTTTGGAGATTGTGCTTCAAGATAGTGATAACTCACTACTGATTTATCGGCATGATGGCACTTTGTTTCCTGGGTTCCCTTTTCAAGGTGGTTTAAGCGGGAGCACACCCGGTACTTTGGTAGATTTTGATAATAACGGGCTGGTTAAATTCGTTAGTGGCTATGCGAATGGGGTACTAATGTATAACTTGCGCTTACCGGCGGGTGGATTACAACCGTGGGTTAGTTATCGGGGGGGAGATATGCGGCAGGGTTCTTTCGCTTCCACCGGTTGCGTAGGCTTGGAGGAAGAAGAACTAAATAAACCTGTAAGTAACCTGATGCAGAACTTCCCCAATCCCTTTAACCCAAGCACCACAATTCGATACAGTTTGGCAACCGATGCCAAAGTGAAGCTGGAGATTTTCAACTTGAAGGGTCAGATAGTATGTACCTTGGTTGATGCCAAGCAACAGAGAGGACAATATAGCTTGAACTGGGATGGCAAAGACGCCAATGGTATGCCCGTATCCAGCGGGGTATATTTGTATAGACTTAGCTACGATAAACAGAAATTGGACAGGAGGATGCTGCTGCTGAAATGAGTATTAAAAAGAACATTGAACAGATTCGTTATACGATAGATAACAGATTGGATAAGTTGGGCAGAACCGGCGAGGAGATATGCCTGATCGCCGTAACCAAGACTCAATCAGTTGATGCCATCGACACTGCATTAAAGGCAGGAGTTAAACACTTTGGGGAAAACAAAGTTCAGGAAGCTATGCGCAAATTGCCTCTGTTGAGTGAGGCATATGAAGGCTTTCACTTCATTGGGCACTTGCAGAGTAATAAGATAAACCAATTGTTAAGCTTGAAGCCCAGTTTAATTCACTCCGTTGATTCGGTGTATATTGCTCAGAAACTGCACCTTGCCTTGGGCAGAACAAACCGCTATCAGGATATATTAATCCAAGTAAACATCTCGGAAGAAACCAGCAAGAGCGGGGTAAGCTTCGAGAATGCAATTGCCTGCGTGGAAGAGATATCTCGCTACAGCACACTGGCAATACGTGGATTGATGACCATCGGTAAGTTGGGCGAACCGGAAGAAAGCAGACCTCTATTTGCCAAGATGAAGGCTTTGTTTGATGAGATAAAACAGAGGGACATTGCCAATGTGCAAATGGATTATCTCAGTATGGGGATGAGTCATGATTATCTAATTGCCCTGGATGAGGGAGCAAACATGATCAGGATAGGTTCTGCCATATTCGGTAACCGGAATTATGGAGGACATAAATGAGCATCATCATTGCCTTTGTGCTAATCTGCCTATCTTACATGTACGGATGCTTCTCCACAGCAAGAATGGTAACCAAGGGAGTACGCTCCTTGAACATTTATAAAGTGGGAACAGGCTTGGCAGATACCGAGAATATCTATGCCAATATCAGCAAACCATTGGGAATCTTGGTAGGAGCGCTGGATGCTGCTAAAGCCTATCTTTTCTTACTTGTCGTGGAAATGTTGCTTCGCACCTTGGATAAAGCAGGTTCAATAAGCGGTCTTACGCCAATATATCAACATAATATTATGCTACTTTATGGATTGGGAATGCTGTTTGGGCATTGCTTGCCTCTTACCAACCATTTTAGGGGGGGCAGGGGTATATTCACCTATATGGGCTTGATTGCCTACTTTGCCTTCTATCCTATGCTAATAACAGCAGTAATCGCTTGGATACTGGTGATTCGCTTTCATCAGATACGCTTTGCTCAATATCTGATAGTTATATTGCCGGTAGTGCTGTTCCAGATACTCTATTCATTGATACCTGCTTTCCGCAGAGAGTTGCCCCCGTACTTTGTTCCAATCATGCTGGGTGTTGCTCTGTTGATGGGGATTCTGAACATAATTGTATCTAAAAGACTCGGCGAGATATAAGACTAGGGAGGAGAAATGGTCACAGTTGTTCCCGTAACTTCGCAGAAGCAATTAAAACAATTTATAATGCTGCCATTCGAGTTGTATAAGAATGATAAAAACTGGGTTCCCCCTTTGATCGGTGAGCAGAAGAAGTTCTTTAACCCCGAGAAAAACCCATATTACCAACACTCCGAGGTGCAATTATATCTTGCCATGGAGAATGGTAAAGTAGTGGGGAGGATTTCGGCTCATAGTAACACACAGCACAACAAGGAACATAACGAGAATATAGGTTTCTTTGGCTTCTTTGATAGCATTAATGATCAAAATGTAGCCAATGCCTTGTTTGATACGGCATATGCTTGGAACAAACGACATGGTTTCACCTCGATGCGTGGCCCCTTGAACTTCTCTGTAAACGAAGAATGTGGATTGTTAGTGGATGGTTTTGACACCCCACCTATGGTTATGATGCGACATGATCATCCCTATTATCAGAAGCTATACGAGGCTTGGGGGCTTAGCAAAACCATGGATCTTTATGCCTACCTTAGCGTCAGGGAAGAGATGCCCGAAAGAATCGTGAAAATGGTGGATATTATCACCAGGCGTACGGGAGTTAAGATTCGCTCTCTATCCAGGAATAAAAAGCAGATGAAGAAAGATATTGAAACAGTGTTTGAGATATATACCAAAGCTTGGGAATACAACTGGGGAAATGTGCCCATGACCAAGGCTGAGTTTGATCACATCGTTAGTGAGTTGCTGCCCATAGCCGATCCGGATATGGTTTTCATAGCAGAGATTGATGGGAAGCCAGCTGGATTTAGCCTTGCACTTCCCAATTATAACGAGGTTCTCAAGGTCATGAATGGTAGGGTCAATCCTATCACCCTCATTAAAGCAATGATTGCGAAGAAGAATATCAGCTCTGCCAGAGTGATTACCATGGGGATAATCAAAGAGTTTCAGGGACGTGGTATCGATAGTGTATTCCATTATCATTCATACACAAATGGCTTGCCCAAGGGTTATATACGTGGGGAGTTTTCTTGGGTACTGGAGAACAATACTCTTATGAAACATGTAGCTGAAAAGCTTGATGCTGTGATCTACAAAACATATAGGTTGTATGACAAAGCAATCCCCCAATAATGTGATTTTGAGTAAAGCGAAAACCTTGGTTAACAAGCAAAACTTCCTCTCTGCGATAGACTTCATTACAATTGTTTACTGCAGTTGGATTCTGCTATACATGAGTATGGGGATCGCTTACACCTTCGAACCCTGGATTCATCTACCTAAGTACTTGGGGATCTGCATAGTTGTGCTGATACTGGCATGGTTAAACAGGCAGCCCTTCATGACAGCTAATCCCAAACTTGAAAGAGCTTTGAGCTTCGTCCGCGGTATATATCCCGTGCTGCTCTTTGGTTATTTCTTCACCTCAGGTCATGCATTCAACCGTATTATCTTCCGGGATTGGCTGGACCCATGGTTCATGAGTATCGATAAAAGCATTTTTGGCTACTATCCTTCGTTGGAGTGGGGCAAGATTTGGAGCCAAACCTGGGCACAGGAGCTTTTCCATGCTGCTTATTTTTGTTATTACCCGATGATAGCCGGCTTGCCAGTGTATCTCTATTTCAAACAACCCAAAGCTTTCAAAGAGCTAATCTTTAACCTCACCTTCGTGTTTTACTTATGTTATGCCATATACTCTGTGCTTCCGGTGATTGGTGGCAGATTTATCCCCGAAGCCATGGAGATTACCAGAACATATCGGGCTGGTTTATTCACACACATCATGGTTTTTATCTATCGTCATTCCGGGCATTTGGGTGGAGCTTTCCCCAGCAGCCACATTGCCATAACCTTAGTTCTAACTGTTGCTGCTTTGAGATTTGTTAGGCCAGTGGGGGTGGTATTTGCCGTGATAGCTTTCTTTCTATCCATTGCCACGGTGTTTTGTCACTACCATTGGGCAATTGATGCCTGTATGGGGATCATTACAGGCATTGGAGCTTATTTCTTGGCAAACTATGTTCGAGCTAAACTGAACTTGCTGGGGTTCCACTAAACTGATGGAGATGAAATGTTAAAATACTTATTATCGATTACTGTACTGATGATTGCCTGCTTGCTCTTTGGCCAATCAGCTCTACCAATAACGTCCTATGATTATGCTGTTCCGGCAAACAATGTATCACCCATCACTATGGGCAGAGGAGCAATAAACCTATCTAACAGTGATGATCCCTTTGCAGCGTATTCCAATCCTGCTTTGATGGCAACCAATGAGCTTAGTTCATTTTCCACTTCTTTTCGGTTAACTTCCCCGGAGGATATCAACTTCTGGGAAGCGGTTAACATCAGCAACTCGCTTAAGGATAAGCAATTCAAATACTTTGTTTTAAACGCCAAGCAGGCTTCTTTCGGGTACCAACCGGTAGCTAGCGTGCATATCAGCGAGATGATGACAGATGGCACTAGCAAATACTATGATTATCAGCTTGATAAGCTTCAGATTTCTCTTAGTGGAACAGATAAGAAGTGGGATAAACTTAGTGCCGGGCTGAGTTTAAAATATCTTGCGGGAAGGTTGGTGTATCTTGCCGAACACCGTCAAGGAAATGTACTGATCCGGGACAGATTCATCGATGATAAGGTAAAAGGCTTTTCTTCAGATTTGGGCTTCACTTTCAAGCAGGGCAACTACACGTATGCAGGTTGTGCCTATGATATATTATCCCGCCTTTGGTGGGAAAACTACGATTCTGTATCTCTCCAACGCAGAATGAGCATTGGCATGGGCTACGACACCGATAATAGCCATTGGAATGCCGGTGTGCAAAGTAAAATCTCCAGCAAGCCGGAAACCACCTACCACCTTGGTTATGGCTACACATGGAATTTCAGCCAGAGCACTCCCACTGCAGAGAACTCATCCCGTCAAACCATGGATGTTCGTGTGGGCTTATACAGTAAGGATTTCTACGGCACCGACAACATAAACTACACTTTTGGCGGTGGTTATTATTACAAGAATGTCCGCTTCGATTTCTCCCTTAATGCACCCGGAATGAAGATGGCAAACAGCGAGTACCTTTTTGCCCTCAGCTTAGGAATATAGGTGTTCGAGCTTAGTTTTCTAAACATATCCCTGCTCTTCTTCTCAGCTGCCACCATCCTTCCATTGCTCATTTGGTTGTTGGCTAAGAAGAAACCCCTGAGAGTAGTATTCCCCAGCATCAGATTTATCAAGCTGAGCAAAGAGCAAGAGAAGAGCCGAAGTAAGCTTAAGAACATCCTGCTGCTTATCATCAGGATGTTGATTATTCTAATGGTTACTCTTGCAGTGGCAAGGCCAATGTTTCGGACACCTAAAGTATCTACCTCCCAAAAGCATCCGCCGACAGCCATTGCCGTTCTACTGGACACCTCATATAGCATGGATTATAGTGAAGGAGCTAAAAGCTATCTACAACATGCCAAAGAAGCGATTAACAAGATAAACGAACTTTGCACACCGGAAGACAGGCTTGTTCTGGTTAGCTCTGATGAGGACTGGAACAGGCTAAATGCTCAGATCTATTCTGCGGGAATTCCTGCTTCTGTGATAGAGCAGCTTGGTGTTAGCTATCTCCCTCTAAGTTTGGAAGAGATGCTTAAGTATGCGGAATTGAAGCTACAGGAAAGCCAGATGCCCAATCAAGAGATATATCTTATATCGGATAGAAATATAGCTCCCCAAAGCCTTAAATCACACATCCCACTAGCCTTGATACCTCTTCCCTCAACAGCAGATTACGCCAATCTTGCCATCACCTCAGTGAAAGTTCTACCCCAGTTGGTTGAAAAGAAGAAGCAGCAAGGCATCAGCTTCAATATCGAAAATTATGGCAACAAGGAACGCAAGGATGTCTTGGTTAAGGTGGTTATCGGAGAAGCGAAGGTTGCCGAGAAGTTCGTCAATGTCCCGGCAAGACAGGCTGTAACCGAAACAATAAATTGTGAACTGCGAGATGACGGTTGGCAAGGGGGATATCTTGAAGTAGTGGATGAACGTCAGACAATGGACAATCGGCACTTTTTTGCCTTCCCGTACTACCAAACACCCAGTATTGGTGTAATTACCCAAGCAACTCATCTGCCGGCTTTTTTATCCTCGCTGATTGAGGTTTATACCGGGAAAGCACCCCAGTTACTTCGTCCGGAGAATCTTAGCCTCAGCCAGATTGATCAATATCAATCATTCATAATCTACGAGCCGGGCAATCTAAGCTCCAAGCTCCAGCAGTTCCTAAACTCACTCAGCAGCCGTAACATCGGTTTACTGGTATGCTTGGGGAATAGCCTTGGAGCAGACATGAAATCCCAGTTGAAGAGTATGTTTGGCGTAGAGATAAAAGAACAGGCAAGCCAAGTGATTGCTATAGATCGCATCAGTAGGCACCATAGCATCAGCTCCGTTATTGCAGATAAACATATAAAGAATCGTAACATCGCTTCTTACTGGAAGGCTTATTCAACTTCCGGAGAAGGTATCATCAGTGCACAGAACAATCCTCTGGTAGTTCAACGCAACAAGCAAAGCCTATGGCTATGGAACATAAACAGCGCTCAAAACGTGTTTTTTATGGATGCTGCTTTTCCCGTTTTTGCTTTTCGCTCTCTGGATTATATCTCGGGCACGGAATTACCCGAAAGCTCCAAACGCATCAGTGAAACTATCAGCAGTAACAAACTACAGCTACCCGGCGGTGAGTTGTTGCTTTCCCCAAAACATAAAGCCAAAGTACCCGGTATCTACATATTGGAGCCGGGAACCCAACAACAGAGCATGATTGCAGTCAACATGGAATTTAACGATTCCGAGTTGAGACAGAATACCCCCACCGGAGTGAAGAATCTTGGTGCTAACTGGCAGAATATGCTTTTCTTCTCCCGCTTGGGGCATGATCTTTGGAAGACCTTATTGGCAATAGCATTTGCTCTGGTTATTCTGGAGCTGATTATCGTCAAGATAGAGGAATCCCGCTCTCAAACTAAATAAAGGGGTTACATCATGATTTTAGAACGTATCACCAATCCCAAGGTAATCAGGGAATTAACCCTTAATGAACTTAACCTCCTTGCCAAAGAAGTCCGTGCCCGCATTGTGGAAGTTGTATCTAAAACCGGCGGACACATTGCCCCCAGTTTAGGCACCGTGGATTTCACTATTGCATTACTGCATCTCTTTGATCCCCTGAAAGATAGGATCGTGTGGGATGTGGGTCATCAAAGTTATGGGTGGAAGATACTCACAGGCAGGAATGCCGAGTTTGCTTCTCTGCGTACCTATGGTGGGATAAGCGGTTTTACCAATCGTGATGAAAGCCCTTACGATGCCTTCTCCACCGGGCACAGCAGCACCTCCATCTCTGCGGCTTTAGGCATAGCCTGTGCCCGAGACTTGAACAATCAAAGCGGGCATTGCATAGCTGTAATCGGCGATGGGGCTCTAACAGGTGGGATGAGCTTTGAAGCCCTTAATCATGCCGGGCACTTACAAAAGAATAAGTTTATCGTTATTCTGAACGATAATGCCATGTCCATATCCAAGAATGTGGGCGGTTTACAGAAATACATGGCACGAATGATGGCAAGCCGTTCATACAATACTCTAAAGAAGCAGATTTGGGATTTAAGCGGTAGTCTGCCCTCCAGCATCAGACGCAGATTTATCTATGGTGCTCAGAAGCTGGAAGAATCCATGATGAACATTCTGATACCCAACATCATCTTCGAGGATCTCGGCTTCAAGTATGTTGGGCCAATCGATGGTCATGATATCGGCCATCTCCTTTCCATCTTGAAACGGGTTAAAGACTTCATGGTTGGTCCTGTCCTGATACATGTGGTTACAAAAAAGGGGAAAGGTTATGCCCCGGCGGAGAAAAATGCCTCTGTGTTCCACGGTATTGGTCCCTTCGAGCCAGAAAGCGGTAAATATAGCTGTAGTGGCAAAGAGAGCTGGAGCGAAGTGATGGGCAACTGCCTGGTTGATATTGCTGCCAAACAGAATAATGTGGTTGCTATCACCGCTGCCATGGCTGCTGGGACAGGTTTAAGCCCCTTCGAGCAGAAATTCCCATCCCGTTTCTTTGATGTGGGTATTGCCGAGCAACATGCAGTTACTCTTGCCGCAGGCATGGCAACCAAGGGGATAAAACCCTTTGTGGCGATATACTCCACTTTTATGCAGCGAGCCTTAGACCAGCTAATCCACGATGTTGCCATGCCCCGTTTACCGGTGGTTTTCTGTATTGATCGTGCAGGCTTGGTGGGTGAAGATGGGGCAACCCATCATGGTGCTTTTGACCTCTCATTCTTGAGTTTCATTCCCAATCTGCACATTTTGTCGCCCTACACAGCACAAGAGCTAAGGGCGATGTTAGAATGGGCAGCCAACTTCAACGATGGTCCTGTAGCTATCCGGTATCCACGCGGTTCTGCACTCTGTGCCCCGGAAGGAGAGACAGAGGAAAGCTTCACGCCCGGTAAGGCGATTATCCATAATCTTGGAGAGGGCATTGCGTTGATTGCCTCGGGTGATGCTTATTCTATTGCATGTGAAGTTTTTAGCATACTGAAGCAACATGCCTTGAATCCCACCCTGATACGCATCCCATGCATAAAACCCATGGATATTGATGTACTAAATACTGCTGCTTCCGCTTGCAGCCATATCTATACCTTAGAAAACGGCAGCATTATTGGCGGAATGGGAGCACATGTTGCTCAACTACTTAGCTCACTTCCGGTGAAAGTAAAGAACTTCGGTTATCCCGATGCCTTCGTTACTCATGGCAAAACAGATCTGTTGCTGGCTGAGATTGGCTTCACGGCTGATGCAGTAGCAGATCAGATAATGAACGACCTAGGCAAATGAGCTACTCTTTCTCTAACCAAGACACTATCTGTGCACAGATAAGTGCCGTGGGGCATGCTGCCATAACCCTTATCCGCATCAGTGGAAGCTCTGCCATAGATATTGTCGCCAAGTTCTTTTCACCTGCGTCCAAACTGCTTAACTCACCATCCCATCGCCTTATTCATGGCATGTTCTTCGATGCAGAGGGTAAGGCTTTGGATGAAGTGCTGCTAAGTGTATTCAAAGCACCGCACAGCTACACGGGAGAGGATAGCGTCGAGATATCCTGCCATGGCAATCCCAATCTTGCTAATCGCATAATGCAGAACTTATTGCTGCATGCCCGCATAGCCAAACCGGGCGAGTTCACTCTGCGTGCCTATTTGAATGGTAAGCTTGATCTTAGCCGTGCCGAAGCAGTTAATGACCTCATTACAGCCAAGGCTTCCAAGGCAGAAACAGCTGCTCTGATGCAGCTTCAAGGTAGTCTCAGCAAGCATCTGCAAGCTATTCTTGGAAGGATTGCCGAAGCCAGGCTGCGCTGCGAACTTACCATAGACTTTGCCGATCAAGGCTTACCCGCCCTAGACCTTGCTGATTTACAGCAGCGCATTGGCAGCTTGGTAACAGACACCGGTGCGTTGGCACAATCCGGTGAGCAGGGTAAGCACATTCGCGAAGGTATCAGTATCTGTTTGGTAGGTGCGCCCAATGCCGGGAAATCCTCATTGTTCAACGCTTTCTTACAACAGAATAGGGCAATCGTCACCAGCCATCCCGGAACCACGCGCGATTATCTTGAGGAATGCATTTCTTTACACGGCTTCCCGCTGGTTATCTATGACACAGCAGGTTTACGGAGTACTCAGGATGAAGTGGAGAATGCCGGCATATCCAAAAGCTATGAGTTGATGCACAGTTCCGATCTGGTGCTGCTCTTGGTGGATGCCACCAATCCATCGGAGATGGTTGTGCTTCCCGAAGACCTGTATGCCAAGACCATAATCGTATTCAGTAAGGCTGATTTGCTGCCACCCGATATTCCAAGACAAGAAGCTGCCATCTATTGCAGCGTTATGCAAGCCAATGGTATAGATCAGCTATCTGAGACTATACTTAAGCGACTAATGCTGGATGATGATATTCTAGCCCAACCGCTGGTAACCAACACCCGTCACATCGCTGCATTAAACAAATGCCTTATATCATTACAGCAGGCAGAGCAGGCTTTGGCATCCGGGGTGGGGTTTGAGTTTATCGCTTTCGACCTTATCAGTGCTTCATCAGCTCTGGAAGAGATTCTGGGCGTGGTTAGCACCGATGAGATGCTGGAGAACATCTTCAGCAATTTCTGCATCGGCAAATAGTAGCCCTTGTATGTCCCTTATTCCATCCTCTGCTGATACTCTCGTAATACCGTGGTGATCCCCGGGTGCGACGAGGGAATCACGAGGGAGCTACTCCCGTATAATGAAGCGATAGAATAGGTGAGCACCTAGGTGGAAGGGTCAATGATTCCTTTTTTTGTTGACATTAAGGCAAGCTCCAGATTTGTTGTCCCAAACCCCAGCGAATTTACACAAGGAGCAATAGATACATGAAACAGGGAATTCATCCGAAATATGAAGTAGCCACCGTAACTTGCGCTTGCGGCAACGTGTTCGAAACACGCAGCACCAAAGGCAACATGCAGGTGGATATTTGCAACGTATGCCATCCGTTTTATACCGGTAAGCAGAAGATTATTGACACAGCCGGTAGAGTTGACAAGTTCAACAAGAAATACAACCTTTCTACAGAAACCAAGAATTAGAAAGCCATTCTCGTATTACGCCATTGAGCCGAGGGACTATCCCACGGAAAAATGGCGTTTTTCTTTTACACGATATAACAGGTAAATCGAAGCAAGGTAGCTATGAAAAAAGAAATAAGTGTTGGCGGTCAGGCAGTAATCGAAGGCGTTATGATGCGGGGACCGGAAGCTCTTGCCACAGCCATCCGCAGAAAGGACGGCAGCATAGAGCTGTTGAAACAACCGTTTGTAAGCCAAACCAAAAAGCATAAGATATTGGGAATCCCCATCATTCGTGGTTTTGTCTCTTTGGTGGAGATGATGATTATTGGTATCAAGACCCTCACTTTCTCGGCAAATCGCTATGAGCTTGACCTTGTGGCAGAAGACCTTGCCAAGGGGAAAGTGACCAAACAAAAGAGCAAAGCAGCTGCCAAGACTGAAGAACTTTTTAGCTATGCTTTTGCCTTTGGGCTTGCCTTTTTGCTGTTCGGCTTGCTGCCTTATAAGCTTTCGGACTGGATGCAACTTTCCAAGCAGGATTTCTATTTCAACCTATTTGCTGGTGGCATCCGTATCGTGTTCTTCGTGCTGTATATTTACCTGATTTCGCTGATGAAGGATGTTAAACGCTTGTTTCAATATCATGGTGCAGAGCACAAGAATGTGAATGCCTACGAGCATGAAACACCTTTGGATATTGCAAAAATTCAGGAGTGGACTACGATACACCCTCGTTGCGGAACAAGTTTTATGTTCTTTGTGCTGCTTATCGGAATATTGATATTCTCCGTCACGGACACCTTGGTTTCTGCCTTCATCCTGCATAAGCCGGTGCCGGTGTTTCTTCGTTTGGGATACCACTTCCTGATGATTCCCATTATCTCGGGTGTGTCCTATGAAGTGTTGAAGTTCTCTGGCAAAAACCTAAAGCACCCTTTAGTGAAACTGATGACCATTCCCGGCATGGCTTTGCAACGCATTACTACCCAACCGCCGGATGATGATATGATAGAGACTGCCCTGGTGGCAATGAAAGCAGCGCTGGATATGGATATCAGCGAACATAACGTTACTATTATTGAGGATATAGCTTGATACCGAGAGATAAACTGAACCAATTGGAAGCAGAACTGAATGAGACTCAGGAACTGATTAGCGACCCCGGCATCATCAGTGATGCCAAGCGTTATCGGGACAGTCTGCGCAGATTTAAGGAACTTGGTGAGATTAACCAAGCTTGGAAGCAATATCAGCTCCTGGAAACCCATATCGCCGAAGTGAAAGAACTGATGGAAAGCGAAAGTGATGCAGAGATGAGTGCACTTATTAAAGAGGAAGCAGTATCTCTGGAAAATCAGCTTGAGCAGGCAGAGCTGAAACTGCGTGACCTGCTTATCCCCAGTGATCCTAATGACAGTAAGAATGCCATTATAGAAATACGTGCCGGAACCGGAGGGGAAGAGGCAGCCCTCTTTGTGTCGGACCTTTACCGGATGTATAGCTATTATGCACTGTCCAAGAACTGGAAGCTTAGCCTTCTGGATGCCAACGAAACGGGATTAGGCGGATATAAAGAACTTATCATGCAGCTTAATGGGGAAGGTGTGTATGGCTTGATGCGCTTTGAAAGCGGAGTGCACCGGGTACAACGCATCCCCGTAACCGAATCCGGAGGCAGAATACACACCTCTGCCGTAAGTGTGGCAGTGCTACCCGAAGCGGAAGAGATTGATATTGATATTCAGGATAACGAGCTGCGTGTGGATGTGTATCGTAGTTCCGGGCATGGCGGGCAGAGTGTTAATACCACAGATTCCGCAGTGCGTATAACCCATATCCCCACAGGGATTGTGGTAACATGCCAGGACGAGAAATCGCAGATAAAGAACAAAGCCAAAGCCATGAAGGTCTTGCGTAGCAGATTGTTGGATGCCGAGATAAGCAGGCAGGAGCAGGAAATAGCCAGTTCCCGCAGAGCTCAGGTGTCCACAGGTGACCGAAGCGCGAAGATTAGAACCTACAACTTCCCTCAGTCCAGAGTGACTGATCACAGAATAAACTTGACAAGCTATAACCTCGATTCATTCTTGGCTGGAAATATTGATGAGTTTATTCAGGCACTAAGAATTGCCTGGAGGAACGAGAAGGTTAACGAATAAAATGGCATTAGTTCAGATAGTTCTGACGCTTGCAGTTCTGTTGTTTTTCCTATTCCTTTCTTTCCTGTTTTCCGGGTTGGAGACCGGGCTGTTATCCATCGACCAAATTGCCCTGGAGCAAGCAGCTAAGCGCAGCAAATCCCGTGCAGCTCTGCTGAAGTTCATCAGGCAACCGGATAAGTTCCTGGGCACAACGCTGATAGGGAACAACATCGTTAATGTTATCTTAGCCTCTATTTCCACCATGCTGGTTAGCCAGATTGGGGGCTTCAGTCTCGATGCCCGCTATACATCATTGATAATCGGTACAATCGTGCTGATGTTTGGGGAGATTCTGCCCAAGGCTATCTTCCGCGATAATGCCGATACCATTGTTCCCCGTTTATTCCCGCTTGTGCGGTTCTTCTATATCGTCCTTAAGCCTTTGGTGGCTATCGTCACCGGGCTGAATAAAGGCTTGCGTAAGCTGTTGAATCTCACCGAAGACAATCAATATGATTACCTTACCAAGGATGATCTTACTTTCTTATTGTCACAAGCTTCAGAGGATAGTATCAGTGCTCCCCAGATGGATATGATTGAGGATGCTTTGGATTTCTCTGAGCTGGAAGCCCGCAATGTGATGATTCCCCGCACAGATATTATCGCTTTGGCAGACGACACCCGTATCCCGGAGATATTGGAACTGGCACGCGAGGAAGGCTTCACTCGCTATCCTGTGTATCGCAACACGATAGACAACATCGTTGGTGTGCTCATCATCTACGACATTCTGAAGAAGGATTGCAGTAACGAAATGTGTGCCGGGGATATCATGCACGAACCTCTCTTTGCCCCGGAGAATACTGATCTGGATGTTTTGTTGAAAGATATGCAAAAGAAGCAAAAAAGCATGGCGATCATTGTGGATTCCTATGGCGGTACTGCAGGATTAATCACCATGGAGGATATCCTGGAAGAGATTGTGGGTGATATTGACGATGAGTATGACGTGGATGAGGAAGATAACGATGTGGAGCAGGTGAGCCCCAATACATGGTTAGCACAGGCAGATGTGGAGATTGACCGTCTTGCTGACGACTATGGCATCGAGCTTCCCGAAGGTGATTATGAAACCATTGCCGGGCTTATCTTAGACCATCTGGAGCGCATTCCTCACCAAGGTCAGGTTATCACCATCGAACCATATCGCATTCAGGTGTTGCAGGCAACATCCAAGAAAATAGTGAAAGTCAAAATACATAAAATAAGCAAATAGAGGTAGTCTTATGAAGCTGATGGAATGTGTTCCAAACTTCAGTGAAGGCAGAGACCATGCGGTTCTTGATGCCATAGCTGCTGTTATCAAAGGTGTAAATGGTGTTGTTCTGCTGGATGTGGATCCCGGTGCAGATACCAACCGTACTGTTTTTACCATGGCAGGAGAGCCGGAAGCAGTGGTGGAAGCTGCGTTTGTCGCCATCAAAAAAGCAAGCGAGCTTATCGACATGAGCAAGCACCATGGAGCCCATCCGCGTATGGGTGCCACAGATGTATGCCCCTTCATTCCCATATCAGGTATGACTATGGAAGAATGTGCCGAATATGCCCGTAAACTGGGTAAGCGAGTGGGTGATGAGCTTGGCATTCCTGTTTATCTATACGAGAATGCCGCTAGCAAAGAAGAATGGCGCAACCTGGCAACTGTGCGTAGCGGTGAATATGAAGCCCTTGCTGCTAAAGCCAAAGACCCTGCCTGGAAGCCGGACTTTGGTCCCCACATCTTTAATGCCAAAAGCGGTGCCACAGCCATCAGTGCCCGCGAATTCCTTATTGCCTACAACATAAACCTCAATACCAGAGATAAAAAGAAAGCCCACGAGATTGCCCTCTCTATTCGCGAAAGCGGTAAGCCTGCCCGTGATGCGGACGGTAAGCTGCTTAAGGATGCACAAGGCAACAAGCTAAACACCCCCGGGTTATTTACTAACTGCAAGGCAGTGGGTTGGTTCATCGATGCTTACGACCGTGCTCAGATAAGCATCAACCTCACTAACTACAAGGTTACTCCTCCCCATATCGTGCTGGATAAAGTGCGCGAACTTGCCTCTGAGATGGGCATTCAGGTTACCGGCAGCGAACTGGTGGGGCTGCTCCCCAAGGCTGCTTTGGTGGAAGCCGGAAAGTATTATCTTGCCAAGATGAACGAAAGCACCGGCATCCCGGAAAAGATGATTATGGAAACCGCCATCCAGTCCATGGGCTTAAGCGAGCTTGCTCCCTTCGACCTTGATAAAAAGGTTATTGAATATGCCATTGCCAAGCAGGACAGCTTAGTATCCATGAAGCTGGATGCTTTCTGTGATCTGCTTTCCACCGATGCACCCGCACCCGGTGGCGGTTCTGTTGCTGCTTTATGCGCTGCCATGAGCGGTGCCCTTTCCAGTATGGTGGCGAATCTCACCATCGGCAAGAAGGGATATGAGACTGTGCAGAACGAAGCTTTTGCCATTGCCCCCATTGGACAAGATATTAAGCTCAAAGCTCTGGAATGTATAGACCGCGACACCGATGCCTTCTATGCAATGATGGATGCCATGCGTTTACCCAAGAAGACAGAGGAAGAGATTGCCCTGCGCAACGCTATGATGGAGCAAAGCACTCAGGCTGCCATCCTTGCCCCCTTGGCTACCTTGCAGCTTTCACTGGATGCCCTGCATCTTGCTGCCCGCATCGCCAAGATTGGCAACAGCAATGCCCTCTCCGATGCAGGCGTTGCCGCTTTAACCGCCCTCTGCGCTGCCAAAGCCGCAAACTATAACATCCTGATAAACATCTCCGGCATCACCGATGAAGGCTTCAAATCCAACACTCTGAAAGAAGCGAAGGAACTGGTTAGCCAATGCGAAGCTATCGCAGCGGAAGTGGAAACTGCGGTAACCGCAAAGCTGTAACAGAGGTGCCAAATGATTAGTAAAGAAGAAGTAAGCCTGGTGTCCCCTTGCGGTATATATTGTGCCGAGTGCAGCATGTATAAAGCCAAGGACAATCCCGAGCTGAAGGACATGCTTATCTCCATGGGCATAAAGGCAGAATCCATCCCCTGCCCTGGTTGCAGAGCCATGGATGGTAATTGTCCGCATCTGGAAAGCCGCTGCGAGAACTATATCTGCGCCGAAGAAAAAGGTGTGTTGATGTGCTTTGAGTGTGAGGATTTCCCCTGCAACAAGCTGCATCCAGCTGCTGACCGGGCAAATACCTTACCCCACAACATAAAACTCTTTTCGCAGCTCTACATCCAAAAGCATGGGGTGGAGGCATGGAAGAAACATCTGCCTGAGATGCGCAAACGCTATTTCTCCGGCAAAATTAGCTTTGGCAAAGGTCCCTTGCTGGACGATTGATCAGGGCTAAACCCCTAATAGTGTCTTGGCGTAGCCCTTTGGGTTGCGCCTTTTTTATTTCTCCTGCACAATCCCGGAGGTGGTGGCATAACGCTTGGAGGCTATGCGTGAGCCGGTTACATCCACATTCCCGGAAACCGTTGTGCATTCAGCCTTGTCAATCGTGCTGGCGATAACGCTTACATCCCCGGAGACAGACTCGGCAACAAGCTCTTTTGCCTGGGAGGAATCCAGCTTAATGCTTCCGCTTGTGCTTTCCAGCTTGATTATCCCCGTGCTGTTAACCCTGTTTAATGTTAGTTTACCTGATACACTCTTGGCTTCAATCCCTGTTGCATGGCAATCCAGCAGTTCAATATCACCGCTGGTGCCTTTCAGGCTTAGCCCTTTGCTGTCGGCCATGTCCTGCACAAAGATATCTCCGCTGGTGGAGCTAAGATTCAGCATTATTGAACGGGGTATGGTGCCCTCAAGCTTGGTTAGTAGTGCCGGTTTGCCGGATTTTGTTGTGAGGCTTAGTCCGGTGGGTGTTATGCTAAGCTTGGCATCCCCGGGTTTATATTCCCAATATCCCACCCTGATGCTTGCCTGTTTGGTATCTGTTCCCTGCAGAGTGATATCCGCCACTTCTTCGCTTAATGAAAAACTCTCGGTGGCGTAATCCACGCTTAGGGAATCCTCGGTGTAATACTTTAGGTTAACCCCGTTTACTTGGGCAGAATTTGCTTTGCCCTTCACGAAATTGACGATATCATTGGTTTCCTTGCGTAGTTCATTGCAGGCGAAACTGAAGAGACACAACATGGCACAAATAGCAATCGCGGGTTTCATATAAACCTCTATACATTAGTTAACTTGTTCCACACTATTTCTTTGCCGATTGAAGTCAAGCTTTTAAGCTTATGCCCACGGGTTAAAACCCGCGGGAAAGTCCCCTACAGGGTTCTGTGAGCTATCATTACAGGTGTCACCATATACGTGGGTTTAAACCCACGCCTATAATCCATGGATGATCCCTATCGGGATGCGGTTAATCGCATCAAGGTTGCTACACTCCGATTTGATGCTCCATTGTGATGAATATCTCCCTTGGATCAAATACGGATGCATTGCGCCTGAATTACGCGTCGCATCCGTATTTCACGCGTATTGCAGGCGTAGTTGGAATAAGTTAGACGTTAACAGAGTTAAACGTTAGACGAAACGCGAATTATTGGGCTGTCAACCAAAGGGCTGTCAACCAAAGGGCTGTCAACCTCCCGGTTGACAGAAGCGACCTAGTCGCTTGTTATATATGAACTATGCTCTCTGTTGTCTTGTTCCGTTTTTGGGAAGTGATAGGAACAACGCATTATCTCTGGAGCTAACTGTGTTAGTGGTTGAGTTAAGAACTCGTTTCTTTCTCAAACACAGAGGGAAAGCAGAGAAAAGCAGAGGGCAGACAAGCAGAGAGAGTGGAGGCATGACGAAGCAGGTGAAATATGGCATGATGGCTTTGTTACTGTCTGAGTGGAAATAAGCTAAAGAAAGCAGTTGACAGATTTGGGGAGATAAATTCTAGTGACACAATAATGTAAATGCGCGTAGTGCGCATAGCACAAGCTCCATATTTTGCAGGAGCTTATAGTTCTTTAGGAGGAACAATGTTATCCTTTAACCGGGATACTCAGAACGAGTATCGCAGTGGTTTGGGAGTTATCCCGACCCGCAAATTAACACAAACTTACAGCAGTTTGTCTTCCTACTTTGGTAGCGGAGCTGTGTGTTCCTGCGTTTACCATTTTGGCGGGCAGATTGCCACAACCAGTGGAGGTTCCAGTGAGTAACCACGACAATCGTATCCGGATCAAATTGAAAGCATACGACCATCGTCTCTTGGATCAATCTGTAGCTGAGATCGTGAAATCTACTCGCAACACCGGTGCCAAAGTAATAGGACCCATTCCTTTGCCGACCGACCGTTCCGTTTATACGATTTTGCGTTCCCCTCACTCGGATAAGAAGAGTCAGGATCAGTTCCAGATGCTTGTTCATAAGCGTTTAATTGACATCGTGAACCCAACCCAGCAGACCACCAATGCTCTTAAGAAGCTTAGTTTGCCTGCCGGCGTTCATGTTGAGATCAAGGCAAACACGAGGAGCTAAGCATGATCGGATTAATCGGAAAGAAAATTGGCATGACACAGATATTCGACAGCACAGGCAAGGTTATACCCGTTACCGTGATTAAAGCCGGCCCCTGCAAAGTTATCTGTAAGCGTACCGAAGCCGAGAATGGCTATGAAGCATTGCAGCTTGGTTACGAAGTTATCCCCGAGCGCAAGGTGACCAAGCCTTTATTAGGTCATTTCAAGAAGTATAATAGCGAATTGTATCGTTATGTAAGAGAATTCCGTCCTTCCTATGGACAGGAGATCACAGAGATAAACATCGGTGATGTACTCAAAGCCGATATGTTTGATGAAAACGAGCCTGTAAGCGTCTCCTCCAAGTCCAAAGGTAGAGGATATACAGGTGTGATGAAGCGTCATGGATTTGGCGGTTTCATTTCTACACATGGCAGCCATGAGTCCTTCCGTGGTGGTGGATCAATTGGTCAGTGCGCCCAGCCTTCCCGCGTCTTTAAGGGCGTGAAGATGGCAGGACAGCACGGCAATGCAAAGGTTACCGTGCGTCACCTTACCGTAGTAAAAGTGGATGCCGAAAATGGTTTGATAATGATTAAGGGTGCCGTACCCGGTCACCGTAATTCATTGGTCACCATTCATAAGGAACAATAGGTGGTAACAGATGGTAACAGCTAAGAAATATAATATCAATGGCGAACTGATTGGTGAAGTTAATCTTCCTGCCAGCGTGTTTGATGTTGATGTAAATTCCCCCAAGGTTCTGCTGCACGAAGTGATCACCATGTACATGGGAAATCAACGTCAAGGTACCGTGCAAAAGAAGAACCGCAGTATGACAGCCGGCAGCACCAAGAAGCTTTTCAAGCAGAAAGGCACCGGTAATGCCCGTGTTGGTACCCGTCGTTCTCCCGTCCGTGTTCACGGTGGTAAAGCATTCGCCATCTACCCGAAGGATTGGTATAAGAACATCCCCCGCACCAAGAAGCGTATGGCATTGAAAGTAGCTTTGACAGATCGTGCGCGTGATGGACGCATCCTTATCGTGGACAGCATGGTTTTGGATAAACCCAACACCAAGTTTGCCAAAGAACTTATTGCCAAGATTACTCCCGAAAGAGGACGCAAACTGGTGATCACCGATGGACACCACCTGCCCACCGTGAAAAGCTTCACCAACCTTCCCGATGTGATGACAGACCGTGCTGACAGTTTACATGCCTACGAAATTCTGAAGAGCAGCTATATCATCATGACCGGGGACGCCCTGAAAAAAGTGGAGGAGGTATTCAGCTCATGATACACCCGCGTAATATCCTCATCAGCCCGATAATCACCGAAAAGAGCGGTAACCAGGTTCAGACCTTGAACACTTACAGCTTCAAGGTGAGCATCAATGCCAATAAGATAGAAATTAAACATGCCATCGAACGCATCTTTGCCGTTAAAGTGGTTTCGGTTAACACCATCCGCATGATGGGTAAGCCAAAACGCTTAGGTAAATACAGCGGTAAGCGTCCTGATTGGAAGAAGGCTATAGTCACACTTCGCAGCGGTGATAAGATTGCCGAATTCGAAGTATAAAGAGGTGAAGAATGGGAATTAAGAAATATAAACCAACCACCCCGTCCATGCGCTTCCGCTCCGGTTATACCTTTGACGAGATAACTACTTCCACTCCGGAAAAATCTCTGCTTAAAGCAGTTCGCAAGACCGGTGGTCGCAATAACAATGGTAGAATCACCTGCCGCCATATCGGTGGTGGTCATCGTCGCCATTATCGCATTATAGATTTCAAGCGCGACAAAGCCGGTATTCCGGCGAAAGTTGCCACCATAGAATATGATCCCAATCGCACTGCCCGTATCGCCTTGCTGCACTATGTAGATGGCGAGAAACGCTATATCATCGCTCCCGATGGTTTAACCGTGGGTGCTAAAGTGATGAGCGGTCCCGATGCAGAGATCGCAATTGGTAACGCCATTCCCTTGGAAAAGATTCCTTTGGGAAGTGTGGTGCACAACATTGAGCTTAAGAAAGGAAAGGGTGGTCAGATTGCCCGCAGTGCCGGAACTTACGGTCAGGTTGTTGCCAAAGACGGCGATTATGTTCATGTGAAAATGCCCTCGAATGATGTGCACTTAATCCGTAAAGAATGTCTCGCTACAATGGGTCAGGTTAGCAATCCGGATCACTCACTGGTTCAGATTGGTAAAGCCGGACGCAATCGTTGGAAAGGTATCCGCCCCACAGTTCGTGGTGTGGCTATGAATCCGGTGGATCACCCGATGGGTGGTGGTGAAGGTAAGACCTCCGGTGGTGGACATCCTGTTTCACCATGGGGTAAGCCAGCCAAGGGTGGCAAGACCCGTAAAACCCGCAAGTATTCCGATAAGTATATCGTGAAAGCGGTTAAAAAGAGATAGTGTGAGGATATAATAATGGCACGTTCAATAAAAAAAGGTCCCTTTGTTGACGATCACTTGATGAAGAAAGTGGTGGTATTGGATGCCGAGAGCAAGAAGAGTGTTATTAAAACTTGGTCTCGTCGTTCCGTGATACTTCCTTCCTTCATCGGGCACACCTTCTCAGTGCATAACGGTCACAAGTTTGTCCCCGTTTATGTAACGGAAAACATGGTTGGTCACAAGTTGGGTGAGTTTTCACCCACACGTACCTATCGTGGACACAAAGAGAAGAAGAAAAAGGGTAAATAGGAGAGAGAAGAATAATGGAAGCAACCGCTAAACTTCGCTTCGCCCGTGGTTCCGCTCGCAAGGCACGCCTTGTGTTGGATACGATACGCTACAAACGCGTGTTAGAAGCCCAGCATCTGCTAAAGTTTTCCCGCCGCAGAGCTGCAGGTCATATATATAAGTTATTGGCATCCGCAATCGCCAACGTTCAAGTAAAGGACCCCAAGATTGATCTCAATCAGGTGTTCGTTACTCAAGCAATGGCAGATGAAGGACCCCAGATGAAACGTTTCATGCCCAGAGCTCAGGGAAGAGCCTTTATGATAAGAAAACAGACTTGTCATATTTCCCTTGAGATTCAAACCATAGAGTAGGAGGAAAACTTGGGACAAAAAATACACCCCGTCCTATACCGTCTTGGTGTTAATAAAGACACCGATTCCATCTGGTTTGCTCAGGGAACTTCTTATGTGGAATTTCTCCAGGAAGACATCAAAATCCGGAGCTATATTCACAAGAGACTTTCAGCCAAGATGGTTTCTAAAGTAAAGATCTCTCGCAAGACCAACTCCATAGTTATTGATATTCACACTGCCCGTCCCGGTTTGGTGATTGGTAAAAAAGGTGAGGATATTGATAAGCTGCGCAACGAGTTGAACGTATTAATCAACAAGAATCGCCCCAACCCGATCGTAGTATCAATCAACATTGAGCAGATCGATAAAATGTGGCTTGATGCACGCTTAGTAGGACTGGAAATCGGTCGTCAACTGGAAGAGCGTGTAAGTTTTCGCCGTGCCATGAAGATGGCAATTCGTAACGTTATCAAAGAAGGTGCCCAGGGCGTGAAAGTCCAGGTATCAGGCCGCCTAGGTGGTGCTGAGATAGCACGTTCCGAACGTTACAAACAAGGCAGAACCCCCCTTCATACCCTTCGTGCCGATATAGATTATGCCCATGTGGAAGCAAATACCACATACGGTGTTATCGGTATCAAAGTATGGGTGTACAAGGGTGACATCTTAGGAAATTAGGAGATAGAGGAATGTTAGCCCCAAAAAAAGTTAGACATCGGAAGATGATGAAGGGCAAAAGAGCCGGACTGTCCTGGACCGGATGCAACGTTTCCTTCGGTGATTATGGACTAATCGCCCTTGAGGATGCCTTCATCTCCAGCCGTCAGATCGAAGCTGCCCGTATCGCGATAACCCGTCACATGAAGCGTTTGGGAAAAGTATGGATTCGTATATTCCCGGATAAACCCATAACCTCAAAACCAGCCGAAACCCGTATGGGTAAGGGTAAAGGTGCTCCGGAGTACTGGGTTGCCGTGGTTCGTCCCGGCAGAGTGCTCTTTGAGATTGAAGGTGTGGATGTAAAAATAGCCAAGGAAGCAATGCGCTTGGCAGCCCACAAGTTGCCAATTCTGACGCGTGTGATAGCTCGCGAAGGAGTGGAATTATGAAGAACGATGAATTACGCGAATTAAGCATTCCCGAGCTTCAAGCAAAGATGGAAGAACTTCGCATCGAGCTGTTTAACCTACGCTTTCAAAAAGCTAAGAACCTGCTCGATCGCCCAGATCGAATTCGCATCATCCGCCGCGATATAGCCCGGATAATAACCATCATCAAAGAAAAAGAGCTAAAGGCTTGAGGTGAAAAGTGTCTAGTACTCATAAAATGATTAAACAGGGAATTGTGGTTAGCGATAAGAGCGACAAGACCATCGTTGTTCGTGTGCAACGCCAATTCATTCATCCGCTGTATAAAAAGACTGTCCGTCGTCATAAGAAGTTTATGGCTCATGACGAGCTTAACGATGCACATGAAGGTGATGTGGTAGAGATAATGGAATCACGTCCGATGAGTGCCCGTAAGCGCTGGACTTTGGTCAGAATAGTAGAAAGAAGTAAGTAAGGGGTTTTGGAATGATTCAAGTTCAAACCGTATTGAATATCGCCGATAACTCCGGCGCAAAAAAAGCAATGTGCATCAAGGTTCTTGGTGGCTCAAAGCGTAAGTATGCGTCGATTGGGGACATCATTGTTGTCGCGATCAAATCCGCTACTCCCGGCGGTAAAGTAAAGAAAGGAACAGTCGAGAAAGCTGTTATCGTCCGCACAGCTAAAGAAGTGCGCCGTCCTGACGGTTCATATATCCGTTTTTCGGACAATGCAGCAGTTATAATCGACGATAAGTTGGAACCCAAGGGCACCCGTATCTTCGGTCCCGTAGCCCGTGAACTTCGTGAGCACCACTATATGAAAATAGTGTCTTTGGCTCCGGAAGTGTTGTAGGAGGAATCGTGGCACAGAATAAATTGAACTTAAAGAAGGGTGATTTGGTAGTCGTGATTTCCGGTGAGGACAGAGGTAAGAAAGGTCACATTCTAAAAGCCTTTCCCAAGACTGGCCGGGTAATCGTGGAAAAAGTGCATATGATTAAAAAGCACGCCAAGCCATCACAACGTAACCCTCAGGGTGGCATCATCACCATGGAAGCTCCCATCCAGGCTTCGAATGTGATGCTCTTTAACGAAAAGCTGAATGCCGTTTCCAAACCAGTAATTCAGATTCGTGAAGGAAATCGTGTTCGAGTCTGCAAGAAATCCGGTGACGAGCTGTAAGAGGAGAATTAAATGAACCGTTTGAAAGAACAATACAGAACCAAGGTTGTTGAAGCCATGAAGAAAAACTTCGGCTACAAGAATCCTCATCAGGTGCCGAAGCTGGAAAAAATTGTTGTGAGCATGGGTGTTGGACATGCAACCCAGAACAAGGCTTTGCTTGATAATGCGGTTAAAGATATGGAACAGATTTGCGGACGCAAAGTGGTAGTAACCAGAGCACGTAAATCCATATCAAACTTCAAACTGCGCCAAGGAATGCCCATCGGTTGCAAAGTAACTCTCAGAGATGAAGTGATGTACGAGTTTTTTGATCGCCTTACTTCCATTGTAATTCCCCGTATTCGTGATTTCCGCGGAATCCCTGCGAACTCCTTCGATGGCAGAGGAAACTTCTCCTTTGGCTTGAAAGAGCAGACAGTATTTCCTGAAATTGAATACGACAAAATCGATGCCATCCGCGGAATGAATATCACTATCGTGACCACTGCACATACCGATGAAGAGTGCAGAGAGCTGTTACGTGAGCTTGGTATGCCCTTCCAGAAGAATCAGTAAGGAGATAGCAAGTGGCAAAGAAATCACTTATCATAAAGCAACAAAGAACCCCTAAGTTCAAAGTTAGAAAATACAACCGTTGCATGGTTTGCGGACGTCCCCGTGCCTTTATGCGCGATTTTGGAATGTGCCGTCTGTGCTTCCGTAAGTACGCTTCACTGGGTCAAATACCCGGTATAACCAGAAGTAGCTGGTAATAAATGGAGGAAAATAATGAGCGTTAGTGATCCGATAGCTGATGCATTAACCAAGATCCGTAATGCATATCGTGCCGGACATACGCAGGTGATCGTGAACCACAACAAGCTTGTAGAAGCTTTGGTGAACATCCTTGCAGAAGAGAATTTCGTTAATAGCGTCCAAATTCTCGATAAAGATCCGGAGCACAAATTCAACTTTAAACGTATTTTAGTAATCCTTAGATACACCAACGCAGGTGCACCGGTGATGCAGGGATTGGTTAGAGTTTCCAAACCCGGAAGACGTGTTTACGTCAAGGCTGACAATTTACCCAGCGTTTATAATAACACGGGTTGTGCGATTATCTCCACCAGCAATGGTGTTATGGTTGATCGCGATGCCCGCATTAAACGTGTTGGCGGCGAATATGTCTGCAGAGTGTGGTAGGAGGTTTCGATGTCACGCATTGGTAAAGCCCCTATAAAGCTTAGCTCAGATATTAAAGTAACAGTAACCGGTGATGTGGTAAACGTCAAAGGTAAGCTGGGCGAATTGAGCTACACACTTCTCCCCGGCATCTCGATCCAAATGGAAGAAAACATACTTCATGTATTAAGAGCAGAAGAGACCAAGACATTACGTGCTTACCATGGGCTTAGCAGAGCTTTGATCCAGAACATGGTTACCGGTGTCAGTGAAGGCTTCAATAAAACCCTTCACATCTTTGGAACAGGTTATTCTTCTGAAGTGCTTGGACCATGGTTGAAATTAACCTTGGGATACTCTCATGACATCCTGCTGCAGATTCCAGCCGGATTGAACGTTACCGCACAGCCGGTACCGCGTTCCAAGGGTACACGTTCCGACTTCACCAGCATTATTACCATTAATGGCATTGACAGACAGCTTGTTGGTCAATTTGCCGCTGAAGTGCGTGGTTGCAGACCTCCCGAAAATTACAAAGGGAAGGGCGTGCGCTATCATGATGAGCACGTCACCATCAAAGCCGGTAAAGCCGGAAGCAAGTAAGTGAGGTGATGAAATGATAAAATCAACATGTAAGATTAAAACTGCCCTCCGTTCACGTCGCAGAGCTGCAATACGCAAGCGTCTCAGTGGCACTTCAGAGCGACCTCGCCTCGTGGTGTTTCGTTCACTGAAGAACATCTATGCCCAGATTATTGACGATACACGTGGTGTGACCTTGGTATCTATGTCCACCATAGCTAAAGATGCCAATAACCTTGAAGGCACCAAGAAAACAGCCCAGAGCTTCGAAGTTGGTGTGAAGCTTGGGGAAAAAGCCTTGGCAGCCGGTATCACCAAGATAGCTTTTGACCGTGCAGGTTACAAGTACCATGGACGCGTAAAAGCTCTTGCCGATGGTGCTCGCAAAGCCGGATTGGTTTTCTAAGGAGGAAGCTTGAATTACGAACAACACATTCCCGAAGAAGATAAATTAGTAGAGAAGATTGTAGAAACCAAGCGTGTTGCCAAAGTTGTGAAGGGTGGTAGAAACTTCAGTTTCTCCGCTATCGTGGTGGTTGGCGACCGTAAAGGTAACGTTGGTGTTGGCAGCGGAAAGGCTAATGAAATAGTAGATGCCATCCGCAAGGCTAAAGAAAAAGCCATGAAGAGCATGTTTAGAGTTCCTATCGTGAAGGGTACTGTACCCCACGAAATCGTAGCTCGCTTTGGTGCTTCCAGAGTAATGATAAAGCCCGCATCTGCCGGTACCGGAGTTATTGCCGGTGGTACCACACGTGCCATCTTTGAAGCAGCAGGAATTGAGAACATACTCTGCAAATCCCTGGGCTCAAACACCCCCACAAATGTGGTTAAAGCTACTGTCAATGGTTTAAAGGCCATGCGTACATTGTCAGACATTGCTCGTCTGCGTAACAAGACTATAGCTCAGATCACCGGACGGGAGGAGAAATGAAGCTGAAAGTTACCCAAATCCGCAGCACAATAAATCGTATTGAAGACCATAAACTGGTTATCAAGTCCCTTGGTCTGGGAAGAATCGGCAAGAGTCGCATTCACAATGATAGCCCTTCCATCAGAGGAATGATCAACAAAGTTGGTTATCTCCTTAAAGTAGAAGAAGTGCAGGGAGAATAGCTATGTTAACCTTATCTAATCTTGGAAAACCTGACGGAAGAAAGAATAAAAAACGTCTTGGTAAGGGACAAGGATCAGGTACTGGCCATCAGGCCGGTCGTGGTCATAAGGGTAAAAAAGCCCGTGCAGGCGGTAATGTATCGCCAGCCTTTGAGGGTGGTCAAATGCCCATCCATCGTCGTTTGCCAAAACGTGGATTCAAGAACATCTTCCGTATCGGTTATAGAGCTATCAACCTTAGCCGTTTACAAGGTTTAGAAGAGACTGAGTTCGATGTAGCCATCATGGAAAAGATGGGTCTTATTCCTTCCAAGGGTAAGAAGTCTCATGCTCCAGTGAAGGTGCTCGCCAGTGTTCAGGAAGAATTCACCAAAACCGTTACTATCAAAGCCAATGCTTTCTCCAAGAGAGCAAAAGAAGTTATTGAGAAGTGCGGTGGCAAGGCGGAGGTAGTGTAACTTGTTCAAGACGATGAGCAACATGTTCCGGATTCCGGACTTGAAGAAGAAGATATTATTTACCGCACTCTTCTTAGTGTTGTACCGCATGGGTAGTTTTGTACCTATCCCTGGGGTAGATGCCTCATCATTAAGAGCTTTCTTTGAAGGTGCCAAACAGGGCGGAAACACCCTGTTTGGTCTTCTCGATCTCTTTGTGGGTGGCAACTTTGAGCGTGCGTCAGTTTTTGCACTGGGAATTATGCCATATATCACAGCATCCATCGTGATTCAGCTTTTGGGAAGTATCATTCCTTACTTCGAAAAGCTGCGTAAAGAAGGAGCTGATGGGCAAAAGAAACTGAACCAGATTACCAGATATGGAACCGTTGGTTTAGCAGCATTTAATGCCGTCACTATCACAATGTGGTTAACCAACCTTTCAGGTGGGGTTGTCCCTAATCCCGGTGTGTTGTTTCATGTAACCGGTATAATAACCCTGATTACCGGAACAATGATCGTTATGTGGATAGGTGAGCAGATTACAGAACGTGGCATTGGAAACGGAATATCCTTGATAATCTTTGCAGGTATTATTGCAAGGTATCCTGAGGGTTTCATCCGGATGTTCCAAAAAGTCGGCACAGAGCCAAGTTATGCTTGGAAGGCAGTTACTGCCGTCGTTTTGATGTTGGCAGTCACCGCAGCTGTAATTTTTGTAACTGAAGCCATTCGTAAAATACCTGTTCAATATGCAAAAAGAATAGTAGGCCGTAGAGTTTATGGCGGTCAGAGCACCTACATCCCATTAAGGGTTAACACTGCCGGTGTGATACCGATTATCTTCGCCCAAAGTATCCTTATGTTTCCTGCCACTATCGCAGCTTTCTTTGGCCGTAGCGGTGGTTTCTGGGCTACTATGCAGCGATGGTTGTCCCCTGGTGCTTTGTTATACACCATATTGTATGTCGCCTTCATTATATTCTTTGCCTATTTCTACACAGCAATCGTGTTAAACCCAACTGAAATGGCCGAAAACATGGTTAAGTATGGCGGGCACATCCCCGGCAAAAAACCGGGTAAGAAGACTGCTGAGTATATAAACAGCGTTCTCGTCCGTATCACTCTTCCCGGAGCGATATTCTTCGCTTTTGTGGCCTTGCTTCCGGAAATAATGAGCAACCGTTTTGACCTCCCCTTCTATTTCGGAGGTACCGGTTTAATTATCGTTGTTGGTGTTGCCTTGGATACTCTGCAGCAAATCGAATCTCACCTTGTTATGCGCCATTATGATGGCTTCATGAAAAAGGGTAAACTTCGCGGTCGTTCGAGCTAAGCATGATATACATAAAATCACCTTCAGAAATCGAGAAAATGCGTAAGAGTTGCCGGATTATTGGCAGCTTACTTGAATCTTTGGAGAAGATGATCCATCCCGGAGTTAGTACTTTGGAATTGGATGAGTATGCCGAGGATTTCATACGCAGCCGGGGAGCTAAACCCTCTTTTAAGGGTTATCAGATTCCCGGACTCAAACCCTTTCCTGGATCCATTTGTGCCTCAGTGAATTCTGCTATCGTACACGGGATACCCAGGCGGGAAATGAAGCTCGTTGATGGTGATATTATTGGTATCGATGTTGGTGTGGAATTAGATGGCTATCATGGTGATGCTGCCCGTTCATATAAGGTCGGAAAGGTATCTCCTGCAGCAGAGAAATTGCTTGATATTACCTTGCAGTCACTTTATCGGGGCATAGCTGCTGCCATTCCGGGAAACCGAATTGGCGACATCTCCCATGCCATAGGTGAGTTTGTGAAGGCACATGGATATCATGTAGCTGATAACCTTACCGGTCACGGTATTGGAAGGAATCTTCATGAAGAACCGCAAATTCCCAATTGGGGAAATGCCGGGAAAGGACCAAGAATATCAGCAGGTATGACCTTTGCCATTGAGCCTATGGTTAATATTGGCACCAACAGAGTTAAAGAAAAGGGTTGGGAGTTTCATGTTGCAGACGATTCACTCTCTGCTCATTATGAACACACCATCCTCGTTACAGACGGCGAACCCGAGATACTAACGATTGCTGAGGAGTCGTATATATGAGTAAATCCGGCGTTATTGAAGTGGAAGGAATCGTAACCGAAGCTCTTCCAAACACCACATTTCGTGTCGAACTGGAAAATGGTCATGAGATATTGGCGCATTCTTCAGGTAAAATGCGTATGAACTATATAAGAATCCTTCCGGGTGATAAGGTCAAAGTGGAGCTTTCTCCCTATGATCTATCTCGCGGAAGAATTACATACCGCTATAAATAAAGATTGCAAAATGCCTAGTAAGCTTATTGCAAGGAGATAACAATGAAAGTGAAAGCTTCCGTTAAAATCATCTGTAAAGATTGTAGAATAATCAAACGCTTCGGCGTTATCCGTGTTATCTGCAGCTCTAACCCCAAACATAAGCAAAGACAGGGTTAAGGAGGATAAACTTGGCACACATCGCAGGTATTGAATTACCCAGAACCAAAAGACTGTTTATAGGTCTCACCTATATCTATGGTATTGGGCGAACCCTTGCCAAAGATATTTGCAAGAAAGCTAATATCGACGAAATGAAGAAAGTATCTGATCTTAGCCTGGACGAGGAAAAGATTCTGCGCGAAATCATACAAAATGAATACGTCGTGGAAGGTAGCCTCAGAACTCAAGTTGCCATGAACATCAAACGCCTGATGGAAATCGGCTGTTACCGTGGAATGCGCCATAAACGTGGCCTTCCCGTTCGTGGTCAAAGAACCCACACCAATGCAAGAACTCGTAAGGGTCCTCGCGGCAGTGCTATTAAGAAGAAGAAATAGGAGTTCATCATGGCTAAGAAAACAAGAGTAAAAAAGAAACGTGTTCGTCTCGCTTTTGATGAAGGATTGGTCTTTGTTCACTCCAGTTTCAACAACACTATCGTATCGCTAACAGATAGAGCAGGAAATGTTCTTGCTTGGTCAAGTGGCGGTAAGGTTGGCAACAAAGGCTCCCGTAAAAGTACTCCTTTTGCCGCTCAAATGGCTGCTTCTGAAGTTGCTAAACTTGGAGTGGAAATGGGTATTCAGAAAGTCGGCGTTATAGTTAAAGGTCCAGGCGGTGGCAGAGAGTCTGCTATTCGTGCGGTCAACGCAGCAGGTATTAAAGTAACTATGATTAAAGACGAAACCCCCATTCCGCACAACGGATGCCGTCCGCCCAAAACCAGAAGGATATAAGGAGAGGAATAATGGCGAGATATACTGGACCCAAAGCAAGATTGTGCCGTAAATTTGGTGAAAACATATTCGGCACAGCCAAATATGACAGAATCCTTGGCAAGAGAAAGTTCCCTCCCGGACAACATGGTAAAAACATGCGTCGTAAACTTAGCGATTATGGCATCCACTTAAAGGAAAAGCAGAAACTTCGCACCACATATTGCCTGATGGAAAAGCAGTTTAAGAACTACTTCGTGAAAGCCGCAAAAGCCTCCGGTGTTACCGGCGACAACTTGATGCAGCTTCTGGAACGTCGTTTGGACAACGTGGTTTATCGTCTTGGTTTTGCCGTAACCCGTATGCAGGCACGTCAGTTCGTTACCCATGGCCATTTCATGGTGAATGGTAAGAAAGTGGACATCCCTTCACAGTTAATGAAAGAAGGCGACATCATCGAAGTGAAACCCAAGAGCAGAGGCATGAAGCTTCTCGTTGATGCAATTGAAAGAACAGAAGTAAGCTCGCCCTATTCATGGCTGAGTGTTGATAAAGAGAATTTCCGCGGTCAATTCAACGCAATTCCCGCAGCAAGCGAGATTCCGGTCACTGTTGACCTTCGTCTCATCGTTGAGTTCTATTCCAAATAATGCTCATCAGCAAGGAGCAGCTATGATGTATCTTGAACCTTTACAGATGCCGGAGAATGTCGATTACGACAAAGCGACCTATTCCCGCAACTTCGGCAAGTTCGAAATCGGTCCCCTGGAGCCGGGATTTGGAACTACTCTTGGCAACACATTGCGAAGAGTGCTCCTCTCCTCCATTCAGGGAGCTGCGGTTCGTTTCGTGCGAATTGAAGGACTTCATCACGAATTCCTGCCTATTCCCGGAACTAACTCAGATTACATTGATCTGATTTTGAGAATTAAACAGCTGGTAATTATGTCCTCCTCTGTCGAGGAAGTTCCCATCGTGCTCGAACACAAGGGAAAGGGCGTGATTACGGCATCTTTGATTCAAGAAAACGCCAACATTAAAATCGTTAACAAAGACCTGTATCTCCTCGAAGTGGTAGAAGATATCGATTTCAAGATCGAGATGATTGTCGGTATTGGGAGGGGTTATGTTTCCTCCGATCGTCAAAATCCCGAGGGAAAGCCGGTTGGCTTCATCCCTATCGATTCGATCTATTCCCCGATATTGAAGGTTAACTTTAGCGTTACCCATCAACGGGTGAAAGAAAGAATGAACTTCGATCGCCTTGTCCTTGAAATCCATTCGAACGGTGCAATTGAGCCTAAGATTGCTCTTTTCCTGGCAGCCAAAATTGTGAAAGATATGGCAGCCAAGATTTCTCAGTTCGAAACAGAGCCGGAGTATATCCGTGATATCGAGCTTGATCCTGATTTGGAAGAAAAGGAACGCATCCTCCGAATGAGTGTTCGCGAAATCGAGCTTACTGTTCGTGCCGCAAACTGCTTATCCGGTGCCAAGATCGAAACCATTGGCGAGCTTGTTTCAAAATCCGAGGCTGAAATGCTGAAGTTCCGTAACTTCGGTAAAAAGTCCCTCGAAGAGATTATGCAAAAACTTAAGAAATATGATCTGGAATTAGGCATGGATGTTGAAGGCATCTATCGTAAAATCAGAGAAGCCCGTAGCCGTGGCGTCCTTCCCCCTGAAGAAAAAAGTAGCCCCATATCAGATAAAACTGTCGTGGCTAGTGTTTCCGATGATGAAGATGATACCGAGATGGGTACCCCTACAACTCCTCGTAAACCCGTTCCAGCCCCTAAAAAGAAGGTAAAAAATGCGACACAGACTTGAAGGTAGAAAATTCGGACGTGAAATGGACGCCAGACGCCTGATGATGAGAAACCTCGTCAAATCTATGGTGGAACACGGTCAACTTAATACAACTCTTGCCAAAGCCAAAGAAATGAGAAGACATGTTGAACGCGTGATCACTTATGGAAAGGCTAATACCGTCCATGCAAGAAGATTGGCTTACAGTGTTCTTGGCGACCGCAGCTTGGTTAAGAAGCTCTTTGACGAAATCGCTCCTGCATTTCAGGGACGCAACGGTGGTTATACCCGTGTGTTGAAAGCCGGTTTCCGTAAGGGTGATTCTGCACCTATGGCAATTATCCAGTTTGTGGAAGAATCCACAATCAAACCCAAGAAAGACGCCATTAAAGCAAAAGACCTGAACAAGTAAAATCACTTGATTCATCACATATAAAGCGGGAGTTATGCTCCCGCTTTTGTTTGCTCATAATTCTGCACCGCATCAAGACCCATCACCCTTTCCTTGGTATCACTGCTTAATCATTACATAATCATTGCATGTTTCATCCGTAATAAACATGCAATGATCATGTAATGATACCCAGAAAAGGCTCAGAAACGACTGTGGATATCAATCCATCTGAATGATGTTTAATAAGCAGGATGGAGAGAATAGCCCTAAAAACCATTGCATAAATGCAATTGTGATGGACGAAGTAAGCTTTTGGCAAAATTGTGCTTGACCTAGTACTATGTTGCTATTTATTGGTACATACACACTTGAGGAATGACTCAATAACTTGATAACAAACCAGATACGCATTTGGAGGATTTAAATGTCAACGCTATCTACGATGAAGTATAGCCACAGCATCCAAGGATTAAAAATCCTGGGGCTCGGTGTGCTGTTATTATTAGCCATATTCCCCCTGGCTGCAGCCGCACAAGGTGACTATCAGACTAAATGGGGTGGGACATGGAATACTTTAAGTCTGTGGCAAATATACAACGGAAGCCAATGGGTGGACGCCACAGCATTACCTACATCTCCATTTTATGGGACGATTAATATTAAGCACTATATAAGTATAGATCGGCCTCTGCAACTTGCAGGTTCGGCGGCTATGGTGATTACCAATCAGCTTCAAGTATATCCCGGGTGCAATCTGGAAATTGGCCCCAATGCCCGGATAGAGTTTAAAGAAGTCCGCATCACCAATGGTGGAGTGATTACAAATAACGGATACATGCTTGCTAACCGAAATTCATCCAGCATCACCATTGAAGCCGGTGGGACACTGAGAAACAATGCAGTTATCAGTTCCATGACCTCTGCCAAAACAGCCTTGAATCTACTTTCTGCCGGTAATCTTGAGTTCGGCAATCAAGGAATCTTTAATGGTCAGGGGAGCTTCTCGGTAGGCTATAATGCCAATATTGCAACGGCAAATCCTTTGGGTATTGACGGTAGTATAGCGGTGAATGGTAATAAGAACTATGATCGCGCAAACTACATCTTTAACGGATCGGAGCATCAGATAACCGGCTTAACCATGCATCCAAACGTTCTAAGCGTGAGCATAGAGAATAATCAGGGTGTGCAGCTATCAACCAATGTTAATGTGGTGAATGTGTTTAAGGTAAACACCGGAGCTTCATTGGAACTGGGTCTAAACATCATCAACAAAGCTTGGCACGGTGTAGGAACTTTCACCCTCAGCCCCGGAGCAAATGTTACTACTGCTCATCCGGATGGGATACATTCAACCGGTGATGTAGGTAGTGTGCGAGTAACATATCGCAATTATAGCAGCGATGCAGACTACACCTACAATGGCAATGCTCAGCAACAAACAGGTAACTTCGTTACTACCCCGGATAATGACCCGACCGACGGGCAAACGCCTATTGCCAACCTTAATATTCTAAACCCCAATGGTGTAACTGTCACCGTTCCCTTGGAAGTGAATAAAAACATTACTGTATTAGAAGGTACTGCCGAAGGAGAGGTGAAGATTGTTGGTAGCGAATCCAAAATAGATGGACTGTTTAGTTACAACTACTACCATTCATTTACCCCCAACGGTGTGGTGATAAATGACTACATTCCTTATACCGATGTGAATAATGCAAAACCTCTCGCCATTAAAAGACGTTGGAATATCAGAGGGAACTTTACCGGAACTAAGAGTATAACATTCTATTGGGAACCGGAAGAGGATAATGGGATAAACTGGGCTATTTCCACCCCTGTTATTGAAAGAGGAAACCAAAAAATATATGCCGAGGCTTGGGATACCACCTCGTCACCCAGATGGGCAACCACAACGATTAGTGACTTGAATGACCGAGCCATGTTTACCATCACCGGCGGAGAAGAACAGACTCTCTCTGTAGTATTATCCTCTTTTAACGCACTCTCAGTGCACAATAGCGGGGTTAGATTGCAGTGGTCCACCCAGAGTGAATCCGGACTTAGCGGTTATTATATCTGGAGAGCTGATAGCAATGATATGGCAACTGCCATACCGGTTAGCTCTTTACAAGCTGCTGTGAATAGCTCAAATTATTGCAGCTATGTGTACACAGATAATAATGCCGAAGCAGGAAACACGTATTGGTATTGGTTGCAAAGTGTGGATTATGACGGAGCTGAAACATTCTATGGTTCGGTTATGGTACACTTTGATTCCGGTAACAATAATGCCATTCCCGAGCTCCCCAATATCAATGGTTTGCTTTCTCCCTATCCAAACCCATTCAACCCATCCGTGTCGATCGCTTTCACGCTTGCAAAACCCGGCAAAGCAGAGGTTATGATCTATAATCAACGAGGACAGGCGGTTCGTAAGCTCTATAGCGGAACAGCAAAAGCGGGCAGAAACAGCTTAATCTGGGATGGTACGGACGAAAGTGGTAAGCCTTGTGGAAGTGGGGCATACTTGTTCATCATGGAAACTGCTGGTGAACGCTTCGTTAAGAAAGCCACTATGGTAAAATAGTTTAAGATAATGAAAGAGAAAGCCGGTGCATGCACCGGCTTTTTTTATATTCCACAAAACGGTCTAGCTCTTTAAGTAACGTCTTTGCTTTTGCAGATGCTCTTCGTAACTGCTGGAGAATATATTCTTGCCCTTGCGGTCCGCAAAGAAATAAAGATAGGAACTCTGCTTGGGGTGCAACACCGCTTGGATGGATTCTATTCGTGGATTGGCAATGGGAGTGGGAGGTAAGCCTGAATTCATGTAGGTGTTGTATGGAGAGGGTATTTGTGTGTCTCGATAACTTAGCACATCTTTCTTAACCCCCTTAGGCTCCATAATGTAATCTACTGTTGGGCATGATTGCAGGCGCATTCCTCTGTTCAACCTGTTAAGAAACACACCGGCGATTAACTCCCGCTCGCCGGATGGACCGGCTTCCTTCTCTACAATCGAAGCCAAGATAAGCTTGGAGTAGAAATCCGGAATGGCAGCAGGATTGATACCGGCAGTACTTAGCCTTTTAAAGAATTCAGTGGTCTGGGTGGCAAGGATGGAATCTGCCGATAAGGTTATGGAAAAGCTGTACGTTTCAGGATACAAAAACCCTTCCAGTGAAGGTATATCCATGCCGGTGAGACGCTTTACCAGTATGGGATCTGTGGCGGAAGCCATCAGGCTGTCGAAGGGAATCAGACCACTACGGTCAATCTTCATGCAGGTTTTATACAGCGACAGTCCTTCAGGGAAGGTAATGTTAATCGCTTCACTCTTTCCGTCCTGCAATCTGCTAACAGTTTGCCAGAGATTTGCTTTACCGCCGAAAATGTAGCTTCCAGGCTTAAGATCTCTATCGGCAGAGCGGAGCTTGGCAACAATCAAGAACATAGTCCGGCTGTGGATGATGCGTGCATCATACAGCTTCCCGGCAATAATTCGGGCATTGTCTCCGGAACGAACATTTACAATCTGTTCATCGTTGAAGGAGGGGATAAGCACAAGATAAGCCAAGGTTGATATCACAAGGCACAATAGCACAACTGCACAAAGCAGGATGATTTTGATTCTGTTCATTTATCGTTCCAAATATTCCTTTAAAAACATGCAGGCAGCCATAGCGTCTTTTACTTTCTTGGCTTCCTGCCAGGTGTATCCCATTCTCTTTAGTTCGGCTTCAGCGTCGCATGTGGAGTATCTTTCATCATAACATTGCACCTGCACGCTAAGCTTATCTGCAAGGTTTGTGGCAAATGTCTGAGTTTCAATTGTCTTGGGCGTGAGACTGCCATCTATTGCATATGGCATTCCAACTAAAACCATGCTTACACCATGTTGGGCGATAAGCTGAAGCAACTCTGTCACAAGCTGGTTGTTATTCTCTAATATACACAAAGGCTTGGCAAACATTCGCATCGGGTCGCTGAGAGCAAGCCCTACACGCTTTTCACCAAAGTCTATTGCCAAGATTCTTCCTTCAACGCTCATATAAAGGATTCATCCCTCCAAATTGCGATGTACCAGCGGTTATTCACCGGACGCAGATAAAAGCTTGCCTTTCCATTGGCATTAAAGGAGGAGTTGGTACTAACATAGCTAAGGATAAGATCGAAGTTACAGGTGATAATAATCCAATCCTCATGCCCAACAGTGCTATCTTTTTCCCATTTATCCTGGGGAGGGATCTGCAAGCGCAGGCTAATGTCATCAGGAGGGGGGTAAACACCATCGCTGGAGCCCTCGATGAACATTCTGGTGGTAAACTCCCGTTCTTGCTCGTAACCCCACCAAGAATCGTTTATCTGGTCGCCATTCAAATCTACTCCAATCTGACTAACCTCACTGGCGATGAGTTCAAACCTAAAATCAGGATGCAGTAGAGAAAGGTACAAATCTATGTTCTTTTCCTGATAAGCTCTTTCCAGATTGCGCAGTAATTTCTCCGGAGTGCTGTTCAGTTGCTCATCATCAATCCCCGATACATCTTTCAATTCGGGACGAAAAGGATTATTGCAGCTTGTTAGCAGCACGATAAGGGCAAACAGCAAAGGCAAAAACCTAAGAATTCTCATGCTTCAGCTTACCCCAGGTTGTTCCGCTGCTGCTACGGTAATCATACCAATGCTCTATGTACCAATATCCACCGATTCTACGGAAATGAAGTTCCATATTACCATTGGCGATGATGATGCTTTTTGATGAATTGCGTGGCGACCCCCGCAAGGTGTAGTTGCTGTAAAACCTTGCTTCGTTTTCGCCCAATTGATCGTCGGCATCTATCTTAAGAGAATCCAGCTCTACTTGGGTGTAATTATCGTGGAAAAGCTGGATCATATCCTGCTCCTGGGTGCTGCTCCAGGTGGGCTCAATGGAATAATCGCTAACATCCTGCGGGGCAAAATGGAAAAGATAGTTATCTGTAAACAACCCGGCATAATGAATCTTGTTACGGCTATCGGTGTAGCAATAGCCAAGGTTCTGCAAAGCCTGCTCCAGATCGTATGTATAGTCGTTCCACGGTGGTGGTTCACCGGGAGGCTCGGACTCACGAACCTGGAATAAATCGCAACTTGACATAAGAATCAGTGCGAGCATGGCTAATACAAACTTCCTCATATTCTCATAATGTAAGTAAGGCACTAAACTGTCAATAGAAAGTTGATTCCTTAATCATGGACAATCGGACTACCAAATTGGAAAATGTAACATGATTGCCTAAAAAGAACCATGTCTTTTTAGGCTTTCGCTTTTTTCTTCTTGGGAAGTTCACATAATGGGGCTGTGATGCGCACAAGCTCGGTAAGCAGCGGGGCATCATCCCAATCATCCTCCGGGATCAGAAACCAGTTTTTTGCTCCGGGATAAGGAGGGGCTTCCTCTACTTCCCCCAGCAAAGCCTTTCCTGCATCGGTGGGTTTGATAAAGAGCTGATCATCTGCAACCAGAGCTATCATCTTTTCATCACAATAAACACCATACTCGCCAAACATTTTCTTGGCACGCACCACACCAGCACCCGATATTTGGGCAAGGATGTAATCCACTGTTTCTTGTTTTGAAGCCATCTTGTCTCCTCGTTTTATCTCACTAACTTAATATCAATTTCCCTCTTATTCCACTGTCGGGTGATTCCCTCGTGACTCCCTCGTGAACCCCTCATCGGACGAGGGAATCACCAGATAAGTTCGAGGTTATGAGGTGACCTTGGAATAAGAGATATATAACAAAGGTATAAGAATTATGCTAAGGGGTTTAGTCCCTTTGCTAACAGAGCTTTTCTTGCCTGCCAATCGGGCATAAAGCGGCTTACAATATGCTTGAATACCTCATTGTGGGAAGGCTCAAGTAAATGTGCAAGTTCATGCACAATAATGTATTCCAGCACATAGTCGCTCCATTTGGCAAGTTGCAGGTTAAGAGTGATGTTATGGCTGCGGATATTACAGCTTCCCCATCTGCTCTTCATTAGTTTGATGCTCAGTTTACCGGGGGCTACTCCCATGATAGGCACCCACTTATTAATGAGGGTTATGGCACGTTGTTCCAGGCGAACACGATACCAACCGGCGAGCAGTGCTTCTTGCTGTGGGGGAGAGCAGTCTTTTCTGCAGTTCATACACACTTCATCCCCCTCAATGCCAATCTTATTAAACAGTGAGTTGGGGAGAATCTTAAAACGGTATTGTTTACCTTCCAGCCACATACTATCAGCATCCCGGAGCTGCTCATCCTTCGAAAAACCGATTTCTTGTAGCTTCCTTAGGGTGTTCTCAATCCAGGATAATCTTCCGGCTAAGAATTGCTGCAGAATGGCTTGGCTGGTGCCCAATGGTGCAGAAAGCATGATATTTCCATTTCTGCGGTCGATGCGGAGCCTGATGCTCTTCATCTTGCGTAGCGTAAGAGCGATGCGATACTGTCCTGCTTGCATGTATTGCATGTTGGATGGGGTCAATCTACCAATCCCGAGGTGGCTTCATGATTCAATAAATGGATAGTGAGATGGATGAGTCCTTAGGCTAAGGCTTGTTCCAAGTCTTCAATAAGGTCTTCCACATCCTCGATGCCCACTGAATAGCGCACCAAGTCATCGGTAATCCCAGCCAGAAGCTTTGCTTCTGCGGGAACTTTGGCATGGGTCATGGAAGCAGGATGTTGGATAAGGGTTTCAACTCCACCCAGGGAAACCGCCAGCACAGCAAGCTGCACACTGTCCATCATCTTTTTGCCCGCAGCAAAGCCACCTTTCAAACCAAAGGAAATCATGGCACCTGCACCGCTTTGTTGGCGTTTGGCAAGCTCATACTGTGGGTGAGAGGGGAGTCCCGGATAACGCACCCAAGCAACCTTGGGGTGTTTCTCCAGGTATTCGGCGATAATCTGCGCATTGGCTTGAGCGCGTTCCATACGAAGGGATAGGGTTTTAAGCCCGCGGATAACCAGGAAGGCTTGGTGAGGATCCATGTTGGGTCCCATGCTGGTCATAACATTGTACATGTATTTATGGTCAGCCTCAGTCTTGGCTACGATAACGCCACCCACCACATCAGCATGCCCATTGATGAACTTGGTGATGGAGTGAAGCACAATATCGGCACCCAAGTCAAAGGGTTTCTGCAGATATGGAGAGCAGAAGGTGTTATCCACCACCAGGCGGATGCCATGCTTCTTAGCAATTTGGGCACAAGCAGCAATATCGGTGATGGTAATAGTCGGGTTTGCCGGAGTTTCTATGTACAGAAGTTTCGTGTTTGGTTGGATAGCCGCTTCCACAAGCTCTATCTTACTGGTATCGACAAAGGTTGCTTCCACACCGAAGCGAACAAAGTGCTTCTCCAGAACACTACGGGAGGCACCATACACAGCGTCGGTGGATACAATGTGGCTTCCGGCACCAAGATAAGCCATGTAGATAGTGGTAACCGCACCCATGCCACTGGCAACGGCTATTCCGCCTGCACCGCCTTCAAGGGCTGCAACAGCATCTTCCAGGATACGCACCGTTGGATTTCCCAAACGGGTGTAAATGAAACCATCGCTTTCTCCCGCAAAGCAGGCTGCACCATCCTCGGCATTCTTGAACGCGAAGGTTGAGGTTTGATAGATAGGGGGATTAACCGCCAGCAAGGCATCAGGATGCTGCCCGCCATGAACTAACATAGTATTGAACTTGGAGTTCTTTTTCATGATTTACCTCAGCTAAATTGAGTATTAGTATAAGCAACAGGGAGCCATTAGCTCCCTGCAAAACAATTCATTAGTGACTGCGCACCAAGCGGAAACCTACGTACTGATAACCACGGTTAGGATCGCCCTTTTCTCGCCAAAGGATGTTCAGGTTACGTCCTTCGCCATTGTTAACGCTACCACCGCGGATGGTTTTAAGGGTTCCGGTTTCAGGACCGTTGGGGTTGATAAATGTGGGCAGAGAGCGGATATAGTTGGCATCATACCAATCCCAGCACCACTCAGAGACGTTACCGCTCATGTCATACAAGCCAAATCCATTGGGGCTTTTGGAAGAAGGGCTATGTATCTTACCACCGCTATTGTCTCGAAACCATGCCACATCGCTGGGGTCGTCAGAACCGCTGTAATTGAATAGCTGCCCTGCTTTGGCTGCAAGCTCCCATTCTGCTTCAGTTGGTAAACGGTAGCCATTGGCTTTGAAATCGCAAGTAACAACCGTGGAAGCACCCACACCCCTAATCTTATATGCCGGGGTCAATCCCTCCACTTCACTTCTTCCATTGCAGTAGATAGCAACATCGAACCAACTAACGTTATCCACTGGTAGGTTCTCACCAAAGGTTGTGCTATTAGCCGGCTTCATGAAGCGATTCCATTCTGCCTGCGTTACTTCCCGTGGGCTGATATAGAAAGAAGAAATGGACACATTGTGATGTAGGTTCTCTTTTAATCTGCCAAAACCAAGGGTACTGGGCTCGATATAAACCATGTTTACAGGGTGTTTGCTTTTTGGAGCAACTACTTTCACATTGGTATTGCCTGAATCCATGGTTGGGAGATTACGTCTGAAGTCAGGTTTAGTACTGGTCCGAGACTTCAGATTTCCATATGTTGTTTGGGTAGGGGATGCTTCCGGATCAAGATCAGCTTTAGGGCTAATGTTAATGCTATCGCGGGAATCCTGGCGATTCAAAATACCCACATATTGGAGTGTATCGCCTTTCCCACCAAAAAGAACGCTGAATACATTGGTGGTAAACAACACTGCTATCATGGCGATAAGCAAAATAATGATAAGCCAAAAGCCAAACTCAATGTGAGTTTTTGGCGTTTCCACGCTGTTCACGGCTTCCATCTGCGCAAAAGTAGTGGATTCCTGCACCGACCAAATCTCATCGTTTTGAATGGGGATTAGGGCTTCCATAGCAATCAGGAAATCCTGCAGGGTCAGGTATCGTTGCAAAATATTGCGGTGCAAGCATTCACCAAGGATCTTATTCAGAGACAGACTCACTCCGCTAATATATGTGAACTTCTGTGATATAAGACGTTCAGGACTATATATGGTTCTATACATAGAGTTATGGGAAAGAGTCTGTGCCAGAATAGCTCCCAACAGGAAGACATCTTCTCGCTCATCTCTATCTTCGAAGGTGATTCCCGAGGATAGAATAATTGCATCATCTTTGTCATCAATCATGATTCCGGATAATGTAAGCATGGAAAGTGTTAATCCATGCTTCCGGATCACAATGGCAGTTCTGATAAGTTGAGGAGCTATGTGACGAACGAAATCCTCTGTCAGTTTATCGGGATTATGCTGCTTGATATGAGCCAAAGACACGCCATGTATGTATTCAGCAACCATGTATGCAGGATCAGAATGAGGGCTGACCTCCACCACTTTGGCGGTATGCTTGTCCTTTAGATGGTTCAGCTTTTTTAACCTCATCTGTAACCCAAAAAGAGAATCCATATTGTGCATGCTGGATTTGAAGAATACTTTCAGCACATACTGTTTTTTATCTCTTTCGGCAATGTACTTGATGCCTTCGGTATCTTTATTCATCAACCTGATGATTCGATAGCCATGAAACTCACTCTGTGGTTCTAACAAAGTATAATACTGAGTCACAGAGAGCTGAGAAAGCACTTCCGGATCTATATTCTCGGGTAATTTATGCTCTGGTGAAGGCTTGGTATCTGCTGTATCAATCTGGTTGTTTTCACCGCAGAATGGGCAGAACTTAGCCTTCTCGGGAACGCTTTTACCGCAGTTCATGCAGAAGTGTGCTATGCTAACCTCCCGGTTACAAATAAGTGTCCAATCATACTTTCCTTATTCCCAAATAAGCTTCATGACCATTGATATCAACTTGTTGCATGTCACCTGAAACTTCGGTTACAACATGATAGTCCTTACACAAGGTCTCGCTTAGAATATAATCACTATGGGCTTGCATGGCACTAACTATTTCGCTGTCGGCATGAAGAGCCAAGCTTATATTATCCATAATCTCAAGCCCAAGCTCTTTGCGGGTAAACTGTATCTTGTTTATCAACTCGCGAGCATAACCTTCCATTATCAAAGCTTCGGTCATACGAGTATCCAGAGCTACAAATATATCCTTCTGGTTGGCAAATACATAGCCATCTCTGGGGAGGATGTGTACCACTAAGTCCTCCGGTATTAACTCCAGTACTTGACCTTCTACATCCAGAGTAAAGCTTCCCTTGCTCTGGAATGCTTCCAGGGCAACAGAGCCGGTAACTTTGGCAAGGGCAGCTCCTATTGCTTTCATCAGCTTGCCATATTTGGGGCCCATAACCTTGAAGTCAGGCTTTAATTCATATTGTACAAATCCATCTTCCTCGCGCACAAAGTTTATCTGATGGATGTTAACTTCTTCTTTCACCAGCTCCATCATATCTCTTAGGGCTGGTTCAAGCTTAGCTGGCACGAACATCTCGCCCAAGGGCTGTCTGGTTTTTATTTGGCAGTCGTTACGAGCTGCACGTCCCAGGGATACAACATCGATCACGCTCTGCATTTTCTTCTCCAGTTCGGTATCGACATAGCTTGCCAAGCTCTCTGGATACATTTCCAGATGCACACTTTCACCGCCATTCAGGCTCAGGAAGAGTTCTTCTGCAAGATACGGGGTGTAGGGTGCTATAAGTTTACTAACTTCCAGTAGCACCTGATAAAGCGTCCTATATGCGGCAACCTTATCTTCCGTAAGCTCGAAAGCCCAGAATCTCCTTCTGCTTCTACGAACGTACCAATTGGATACTTCGTCTATCACAAACTCCTGTATGGCACGGATAGCACGAGTGAACTCGTAGCAGTCTGTCCATGCGCGAACATCCTTTATCAGGCTGTGTAAACGGGAGATTATCCAGCGGTCAATTTCTGCACTGCGTTCCCAATCATAGGGGTAATCTGCAGCATCGAAGCCATCGATATTGGCGTAGGTGGCATAGAAGGAATACACATTCTTCAGTGTTCCCACAAACTTGCCAAGAATCTCTTTAACGCCTTCCACATCGAAGCGGGTAGGCACCCATGGCGGGCTTACTTCCAGCAGATACCAACGTATGGCATCCGCACCATAATCGTGCATTAGAGCGATCGGCTCTACTGAATTACCCTTGGTTTTGCTCATCTTCTGACCGTTTTTATCCAGAATCATGTCATTCACCAGACAGCTTTTATAGCTGGAAACTCCTTTCAGTAGGGTTGATATGGTCAGCATGGAATAGAACCAGCCACGGGTTTGGTCTATCCCCTCGGAGATGAAGTCTGCGGGGAACAGTTCTTTTTCAAATCTATCGGCATTTTCGAAGGGATAGTGCCACTGCGCAAATGGCATTGAACCGCTATCGAACCAGCAGTCTATCACTTCGGGTGTGCGGTGCATAGCTCCGCCACAGGTGCAGGTTAGCTGCACTTCATCGATGTAGGGTCTATGAAGTTCAATGTCATCCGGTACAGCAGAGCCGTCGGCAAGCTTGCCTTCTGTTTTTAGCTGAGCTATCGAGCCTATAGAGCGCTTAGTACCGCAATCATCGCAGAGCCAGATGTTCAGAGGGGTTCCCCAGAATCTATCCCGCGATAAGGCCCAATCCACATTGTTCTCCAGCCATTCGCCAAAGCGTTTCTCGCCCACAAAGGAAGGGTACCAAGCTATCTTGGCATTGTTGTCCAACAACTGTTGTTTAAAGTCCGAAGTGCGGATATACCAGCTTTCACGTGCATAATATATCAATGGACTGCTGCAACGCCAGCAATGCGGGTAGCTGTGCTTCACCTGTTCACGGCGATACAGATTGCCGCTTTCCTTTAAGTGACGGATTATGTCCTTATCAGCAGCTTTCACAAACATTCCAGCCCAAGGACTCACTGCGCTGATAAACTTACCTTCACCGTCCACCGGCTGCACGAAAGGCAGATCATACTTACGTCCCAAACTATAGTCATCCTGACCGAAGGCGGGGGCTGTATGCACAATACCTGTTCCGTCGCTCATGGTAACATAATCTGCCAAGCCTATATACCAGGCAGCTTTATCCACATCAACAAAGGTGAAGAGAGGCTCGTAAGCCTTACGTTCCAGGTCTCTGCCCGGGAACTCGCTTACTATCTCCATTTCTTCCCCAAGCACGGCAAGCCTGGCTTTGGCAAGAACAAGGTACTCGTTTTGATGCAACACCTTCACGTATGTCTCATCCGGGTGCACTGCCAAAGCTACATTGGATATTAGTGTCCAGGGAGTGGTTGTCCAGGCAAGGTAATAGGTGTTATCCTCTCCTTTTGCCTTGAACTTAACAAATACGGAAGGGTCTTCCACATCCTTGTATCCTTGCGCCACTTCATGCGACGAAAGCGGAGTTCCGCAGCTTGGGCAATAAGGCACAATCTTGTGGGCTTTATATATCAAATCACGATTAAAGAAGTTATCCAGAATGTACCAGACACTTTCGATATAGTTGTTTTCCAGGGTTATGTAGGGATCGTCCAAATCTATCCAATAGCCCATCAATTCTGTCATTTCACGCCACAGCTTTTCGTAGCTGAACACAGACTCGCGGCACTTCTTGCAGAATTCTTCCACCCCGTATTCTTCGATACCTTTTTTATCTTCCAAACCGAGGAGCTTTTCCACCTCAATCTCCACGGGTAACCCGTGGGTATCCCATCCGGCTTTACGCTTCACCTGGTAGCCATTCATGGTTTTGTAACGGCACACCACATCTTTCAGGGTGCGTGCCATCACATGGTGGATTCCCGGTTTGCCATTGGCAGTGGGGGGGCCTTCGTAGAAAACAAACTGCTGTTTGCCTTCACGGATATCTATACTTTTCTGGGCGAGATTGTGCTGTGCCCAGTATTCTCTGATGCGCTGTTCCAGATGGCGCGGATTCTCTTTCAAATCTAATGTCTTATACATAATCCCGGTCTCGTTTTGTTCCTTACTATATCCTAATGGCTCTCCATTAGGCATGTTGCCGCATAAACGGCAATCGCAGATGGTTAAAGTATTATGGCAGTTTAGCCGATTTTCTTCTGATGCCCTGTGCGTCTTAACCCGGGGGTAAAGGTTGGCTTACCTTTGGGGCTAACTTTTTGGTGTTCATGCACTGCGCTCTTGGCAGGTGCATCACTTGCTTCTTCAACGGGCTTTTCTTCGAACAGCTCGCTAAAATGTTCCTTCAATTCTTCGTTTTCGGAGACGTAAGCTTTCCATGCGTCCATTGCAGCGTCCATTTCTACACAACGGGTGCATAACACAAGCAGGTTTTGCTCGGATACGCCAATCCAGCCACGGTCATAACAAGCATCACAGCTCTTCCTACGGCGGTGTTCTTTGGCGATTTGCTTAGCGGCATCCAAATGTTTCTCGTCCAGCTTAAACATAATATCTCCTTTAGAGACAGGTATGCGAACCATGGCACAACCTGCCTATTCTTACATTTTGCGCCATTATTTTCAAGCGCACGATTCTGTAAAAGGAATTTTTCCCAAGCTGCTGAAAAAGCTTATGCTTTGGGTGTCCTTTTGCCTTTTGGCTTGGAAGCTTCCACCGGAAGTTCGGTTACTTCCGTGATGGGTTCTGCTTCTTCTTTTTTGGCTTCAGTAAACTGGATGGGAGCAGAGATAACAGTCTTCTTAAGCTCCACTTTCACAATTGGTTCCAGACGGTGAGTAACCACGAACAAGCTCTTGTTGCGGGAGAGGGCAAGCTTATCCTCAGCGCTCATTGCTTCAATCTCGTTAAGGTTTACCACTTTCTCAATCTTACCGGTGCTATTGTCCACGACTTGGACAAAGGATTGTTTCTCGGTCATGAAGTGAACCTCCATTTCGTATTTATCTGGGAATTTCTTACATATTTCGAGGATAAAGTTTAGGTATTCTTTACTGTGGAAATGATGCCAGGCACGGAAGCTCTTGCATTTGAAGATACGAGAACACACGGCACATAAGGGGGGTGCCGGTTCACGATAGCGTTTCAGTTCGCAAGAGAAGAGTCTGCCTTTTTTCATAACTATCCCTTTTAGGCAGAATGCACTTAACTGTCAAGCGAAACTAATGCTAAAACCCTCTTTTTTCCCCTTTAACGGTAGTAATCACCAAAGGGGCTGACTGATTCTTGTAGGCATCAGATTAAATGCTGCAATCTGTTTGCTCTTTGTTGGTAATGATGTTAATTATTTCGCTATGATCTCTTACTCCTTGCTTATTAGGTTACGGTTGAGATACGGTTGCGATACCCAGCACTTTGCTGGGAGGCGCAACCGTATCTCAACCGTAACCCAATAGGCAAGAGGTAACAAAGTGACAGAATGAAGAAGTGACAAGGTGACTCTCGGATTGCACAAATATCGCAGAAAGTATAAGCCTGCTTTACTTCAAAATGGTCATCTTTCGGGTTGCGCTTCCGCCGGGCCCTTGCACTCGGACGATGTACACTCCGCTGGGAACGGGATTACCCTCATCGTCACAACGGTCCCAAGGGTAGAAGTTCTCACCTTCGGGGAACCACGATGTATCATAACTGCGCACCTTTCTGCCGGAGATGTCATATATGGTGCTGTTAATGAATTGAGCTTGTTTCAAGCCGAAGCGGATATTGGTGCGGTCGCTGAAGGGGTTGGGAAAAGCTCCGTGGAGGGTGATAGCATTTATTGCAGGGATACTGTTTTGCTCCGGCTCATCGGGCAGGTATTCATCATCTAAGCCAACAGAATTATGACAGATACGGATATCATCCAGCAACACGATGGCAAAGGGGGCAGAGAGGGAGGCAGGAATGATGAAACTAAAAGTAATGTTCCTTCGTTGGTATGCGCTGATGTCAATCTCACGCTCGAGGAAAACATCCCCGGTATGAGTTAATGGAATCTCCAGAAGAGGGCTTTCCTCATCGATGCAGAAGCGCAGCGTAGCATTGGCAGAGGGAGCAATTACCTTATATTTGAACCGCAGATAGCTGCTGTTTCTACTCACAGAAAGCCTGTTGTGGCGCAGAATGGCGTCTGATTCTGCAGACTGGCTTAGCTTTGCCCCGTAGGTTCCCGATTCGGCATCCTGATCCATCACGCAATGTTGGACGCAGCCACCATGCAAGCTCCAACCGGATATCTCATTAGGGCTGTAAAAGTTGAAATCACCATTGAAAACAGCATCATCTTGAGCTGTGTAATCCGCAGATTGGGTAGCCTCTCCGCTACGGGGGAAGCTTTCCAAATATCCCATGCGAACATTGCCGATACGGGATCTCTGGTAGCCCTTGGATGCGGTGGGATCCTCACCGGGACGGAGATAGAAAACATAATCTGCACTGCGGATGGAGTTGATATACTGCTCCGCTATTCCGGGGTGGTTGACCGTGTAATTATCGGCAAAACATGCATTAGATGTACCGGCAACAGCTCTGCCATTGCTATCATCCAAGTTGTTTACTGTGGGATAATCACTGCCATGACGCTGGAAAATCGTTTCGATATAGGGAACCCCTTGCCAGCCTAAAACAGCATGAGTAGGGATGCCGACCGGAATATCAGCAGATAGTGGATAATAGGGTGAAGGAAGGGATTGGTTTACATCAAAATCATCTCCCACATTGCCAAAACCCCAGTCATGAGGATCAAGGTATGTTACCTGCCGAACAGGTCTGTTATGCTGTAACAGCCGCTCCGTAAGCTCACTAATCACCACTGCTCCACGGCTGTGCCCAATCAGATGCAGGTTGTTTATGTTTCCCAGGTTGCAGAAAGGTTGCATGGCAGCAAAGGCTGCATCCGCAGCAGCTTCCGCAAAGCCATCTGCATCGAGAAGCTCATCCTCCATCCAGTCAAACACCAAAATCAGTTCTTTTTGCTCCGGACTATCCGCATTGTCATAATATGTATCGAACAAGCCGGTTTGAGGATTGTATTTACCTATAAAGGCATGCCCTCCGAGGCGGTTTTTGATGGCATCTGCCATTTCATATTGCCAGCCTTGTTTGGTGTTGTTAGCATTCTCGCTAAACCCCGCACAAAGAAAGCTGATGCCATAATTGGCAAAGGAACTTGTTTGGGAGCTTTCCACCCACACTCCACTGTTGCTTAGGTTATCGGAGTTATCCATTGCCATTGTGGCAAATTTTAGTTCATCGGCGCAGCCTGCCCAATTGGGATTGGTAATAAAGAATTTCCAGGTTACTTCCCAGCCTATTCTGCCTAGATTGTCTGTAACATAATTCTTGCTTACAGCAGATAATGAGGCATGGTTGGCTCCCTGATTACCTGCCCATGTGCCGTATGTGTTTCCTGTAGGATTGTAGTTGAAGGTGATGCTGTTATTATTGGGACTTACTATCCGCAAGTAAAGGGTTTTTAAGTCATTTGTGCCATCGGGATCGAAGTATCTGCATTTAACTTCATAGGGCGCAGAGGTATCGGGGTAGATGTATGGAGGTACCTGGCTGATATCAGCACCCGCAGTGAGAGGTGCATTGCTGCCTATGAGGGTAAAAGTGCTCTCACTAACATCACTGATGGCAGGTATATTGATGCTGCTTATCTTTATCCGATAATCTGTGCCAAGAGCTAAGGCAGAAGGGATGTTCCAGTTAAAGCTATTGGTGTTTATTGCCGCAGTGGTGCTGATGGTGGTTACAAACTCCATGGCTTCACCCCGGTAAAGTTCAACATTCAGGTTGCCGGTAATGTTGGCATAAGTCCAGCGTATCTGGCTTTGTTGCCCTCTTATCCAAGACTCTCCACCATTGGGGCTAACAAGCTGCAACTGCGGAGCACTGATGGCGAAAACAGCATTGCTGTAATCATAAACAGTGGGGTTGCCGTTGCTGCTAATCTTTATCCGATAATCGTTGGCACTGCTTAGTGTAAGGGGAATAGACCAGTTGAAGCTCTCGCTGCTTGCCGGGCAATCGTTGGTGATGGTATGCACCACATTATTAGCTGCTCCGCGGCACAGTTCCAAAGTTACATTGCCCGAAACATAGTAAGCATCCCAGGATATCACACGCGTAGTACCCATGCTCCAGCTTTCTGCCCCGTCGGGCGAGCTAAGCTGCAGCGAAGGGTTGTTGGTGATAATGAAGCTATCACTGTAGCTGATAAAACTTGGGTTGTTCAGCATGGTAGCCCTAATGCGATAATCTGTGGCAGCACTGATGGTAGAGGGAATAGCCCAGTTTAGAGTCCCGGCACCTGCGTTTATAGAGCTGCGGATAACACATATCAGCGTATTGTTCGTGCCTTGCACAAGTTCCAGCTTCAAAGCTCCTGCCAGGTAGTTCCCATCCCAGTTGACAGGATGCGTGCTACCTGCTTGCCAGCTTGCTGAGCTGTTCGGTTCGTTGAAGTTCACAGTTGGGTAACTTATAGCGAAAGGAGCATAACTTGTGTCAAATACTGAGGGGTCACTTAGGCTTCTTATCTCCACGTAATAATTTCCAATAGGCAAGTTATAGCTGGGCAGAGTCCAGTTTAACCCATTATTGCTCAAAGCCACCGAGGATGATATGGTCAGCACCGGCTCTATTAACTCGGTATTATACAACAATACTTTAGCATTACCTGAGATATTGGCATAAGACCAGCTTATCTGCCTGGTGGTGGAAAGGCTCCAGTTCTCTCCTCCATTGGGTGCATTCAGTGAGATATACGGAGGGCCCAGGATGGAAAAAGAGCTATTGCTGAAGTCATAGATGGCGGTGTTGCTTAGTAAGGTAATCTTACAACGGTAGTCTGTTGCTGGGTTCAGGGTGGATGGAACCGTCCATGCGAAGCTGTTATTAGTGACCTCCACTTCGGGGCTGATTGTGCATATAGGATTGGTGCTTGATGCTCGGAACAGCTCTAACCTTGCATTTCCGTTGATATTGGCTGAGTTCCAGAGGATGTTTACTTGCTCTCCATAACGCCAAACACCTCCGCCATTGGGGTTAGTAAGTGTTAGAATTGGGTTTGAGATAGTGAAGTAGTCATCACTTACATCATAGATGTAGGGTGCACTAACGCTGCTTATTTTCACCCTATAATCTGTTGCTGTCTCAATACTGGATGGTACGAGGCAGTTAATCGTCATGTTAGAGACAGCTACAGAGTTTGTGAATGTATAAACCGTGTTCTGAGATGCTCCTCTAACCAGATCAACTCGCAGGTTTCCAGGTAGATAGGAGTATGCCCAGCTTATTGATCTCGTGCTGTTCATGAACCAGTTTTCCCCTCCATTTGGGCTGCTTAGTGACAACAATGGGACTGATAAAGTGAAGGTAGCATCAGACTCATCCCATATTTCCGGATTGTTGAGGTTACTTACCCTTATTTTATAATCTGTTCCTGCTTCCAAGTCTAAAGGTATTGTCCAATGGATATGCGGCACATATGCTGCCACTGAAGAAGCAATGGTTAGAACCGGGTTACTTTCGTTCTCCCTGAACAACTCCACTTTATTAAAGCCAGTAATGAGTATGGAAGACCAACTTATCTCATGAGATGAGCCCATAAACCAATTGTCTCCTGCCTCGGGAGCAGTTACGGTTATAGAAGGGGGTGGTAAAGCAGGGATTGTGAAGCTCTGGTCACTGTAATCCACTACGTTTGGATCGTTCACGCTTGCCATTTTTATACGGTAATCGTTACCGGCTTCCAAAGTATCGGGGATAATCCATCTTAATGACTCTTCATCTATGGGATACATTTCTGTTATGGTAAGTACTTCAGTTAGGTTGTTTCCTTTGCAAAGTGTACACTTGATAAAATCGTTAACACCTTGAGAGCTCCAACTGATGGTTTCAAGGTGGTTCATTTGCCATGTTTCGCCACCATTGGGGCTCAAAACAGTAATACTTTGGCTAGCAGAAAGGGCGATGCCGAAGTAGCCATTGCTAAGATCAGTAATCTCCGGGTTGCTTAGGCTGCTAATCTTCACCCGGTAGTCTGTTGCCAAACTAATGGTTACCGGGACAATCCAGTTCACCAGTTGGTTGGATACAGGCACAGAACTGCTGATGGTGTAAACAGGAATGGCAGCCTCACCACGCACAAGCTCGAGTTTCAGGTTCCCTGTAAGGTTCAGAAAGTTCCATGTAATTGGGTGCGTCGTTTGCATTTGCCAGTTCTCCCCTCCATTAGGAGAAAGGAGGCTAAGAATAGGCGTAGGAGGGCTGAAAAGATATTGTGTCCCTGTGGGAAAGATATCCACGCTATCATTGGCAATGCTTAAGGAGCTACCATTATTGGGAGTGACACTGATGAAGTGTCCGTTATAAGTAAGCCCGATGGAGGCAGTAGGGTTGTTAATCGTTCCACTGCTACCATAATTGAATCTTATACTACCGCTTGCATCCAGCACCACCTGAAAGTTCTGGGAAAACGTGCTCTCTCCATTGTATATCCAGCGAACATTGCGCCACTCCACCGTGATGCGATTGGGGATGCTGGTTTGATACAGTACATAAGTGGAGCTTGTGTTCGGAGCAGGTGCTCCGCTATCCAGATCATCCCACAGGGGGGCAATTATGGGAACCCCGATATCCTGGGTTAAACCATTATTCGGATAACTCATGAACAGGTTGGTATCCAAGGTGATAAAGCCATTGGAAGAGATGCGGATGCTGTTATACATCTCCCCGCAAAAAGGAAAACTGAAGCCCAGAGGAATAATGTCCGACAGTTCATCATCACCACCATGAATCCAGTTCACGATGCTGCTCTGATTCCCTGTGCCATAGATGCTGCTGTAAGTATGCGTAGTGCTGCTGAAATCATACTGATCCGCATCGAAAGCCATAAGCGGTATGCAGCAAGCGCATACGGTAAAAACAACCATAAAAAGCAAGTTCTTCATGTTTCCTCCACCAGCCACAAGAATGTATTGCTGTTATCAGCTATCCTAAGTATATATGTATGCAATAATTAATCCACACGCACAAAGAACTTGCGGGAATGGCATACCTTAGCATTTATAAGCGTAAAGATATCATTATCTCATGGTACTTCCAGCCCTAAAATCACTCTCTTTCATGTAACATCCACCAAGATACTCCAGTATGCTTCCTGTGTGACTCCTGTGTGAGAACACAGGATATATATTGCAGATAAGCAGTTACGACGCTGAGGTATATAGAGATAAGACCGTTGCACATAGAAGTGGACAAAAAGTATAGATAACAAATACTTGACAA
>CAZPNU010000015.1:71417-73453 GCA_964588075.1 uncultured Candidatus Cloacimonas sp. | reverse complement strand
GGGCGTTCAACACATCACAGTATTGACCAAGGTTGGATTGTTCAATGGTCTTAGAAAGTTAGTGGTTAGCGGGTTAACAGGTTAATATTGCTCCGCAGTGGCAAAGCTATGTGTCTGCCCGATAAGTGTTTGAAGGATACTCTCATACTAGCTAAAATATAAGTCTTCAGCTTTTTTTTGCAGCCTCGATTCCCTATGTGTTCTCTATCCCTCTGCTTTTCTCTGCCTTTCTCTGCTTTCCCTCTGTGTTTAAACAAAAAAACTTAGCTTTTCTTAAGTGTTTACTTCGCCAACACCATCTTACCGCTAAACTTATGCTTTCCACTCTGCAGCCGGTAGAGATACATCCCGCTGGCAACGGGGGTGTTGCGCTCATCCTTCCCATCCCATACCAGCCTGTGGGTGCCTACACTTAGCGGAGCATTAATCATCCTACGAATCATCTGTCCTTTGAGGTTATAGATGCACAGCTCGGTGATCCCCGCTTCCGGCAAGAAGAAGCTGATGGTGGTTTCCGGGTTGAAGGGATTGGGGTAATTAGTTGCTTTTATCTGTGTCATTGGTGGAGTGACCGGATCATCTATATCTGTCGAAGTAAGATGCATAGGAATTGTCAACTCCACAACTTCGCCTTCATTAACAACAACATTTTCTATTACCTGGTCTTCATAATCCCAACGGCTTGCCCGAACCGTATATACTCCGGGACCGGTTGGATAAACAAAGCTACCCACAATATCACTGAACTCAGGAAGCTTTTGACTTATCCCAATCTTTGCACAGTCAATCATCTCGCCACTATCCGGGTTGTATACGACCCCTCTAAGCCCCCCAATATAGGAAGAATTGTATTCATAGGCACCGATATCTATTGTTTGTTGACCACTACCTGTTCCGGAAACGATGCGTTTGTTATACATTATATCAAATTGCGGTAAATCTGGACGGAATGCACCGGAGTCTATACATGGGGAATCAGCCGAAAGACTGTAATCCCCATTCAGGCTATCTGCAAGCATGGGAGACGCAACGATATTGATTCCACCATCTATCATATCCCAAGGAGACAGGATTTCCCTAGCCAAGCAGTTATTGATAAGTAGTGGATGATGTTCTTCCTCAACACTTCCGGTTGACCATTGTATGCATGGGATAACGTTATTCTCAAACACCATATCGCTATCGTCGATAGTTCTGAAGAGAGTTCTGTAGCCTATAAAAGTGTTATTATAGATGAGTGGTGACGTTACATTTGTGTACACTATCTTGGGGTACTGATAATCCCCCCAAAAAGTAACCAAGTTATTAAAGAACCTGATTTGTCCTCCCTGATTTGTGGGATTAGTATTCTCGAAAATCAATGTAGAACCAGCGTAGTTACTCTCTATGACGTTGTTGTATATGTATGATATCGCCGACCTCTACAAGATGGAAACTTCCGTACCCGCCGCATTCCAAACCGTATCTCTCGGCAACCATGACTTGGAGAGAAGATGTAGAACCTTTTGCCGAGATGAGTTCCAACGCACTAATATCCTTAAGCGCATCGTGTTGGATATTCATAAGCTCTTTGATCAAAAGGAAGAGGACTTTGAGGCTGTCGATGACTATGTGGCAGATCCCGCTGCTCCAAGTTGCCTGTGGAATCCCGATGGAGAGCTTAGCGAAGGTGGTGTTTTATATACAGATGATAACAAAGAAGAAGGCACATAATGGTAGTATTGATAACTGAAAGCGTTTCAGCAAGCCTAAAAGGGGAGATCTCTCGCTGGCTACTTGAGCTAAAAAGCGGCGTTTTCGACGGTAACCTTTCTGCCAGAGTTCGTGATCAGCTTTGGGCAAAGGTATGCTCTCAATCAAAAGGGCTACCTTGCATCATCCTATGGTCAGCAAAATGTGAACAAGGCTATAAGATGGAGTTCTGGGGAGCACCTTCGAGAGTTCCCACATTTTGGGAGGGACTTCAGCTACTCACGAAACCGAATAAGCTATAACTGATCAAGTGTATTCCCCACACACGTGGGGGTGAACCGTTG
>CAZPNU010000015.1:0-71317 GCA_964588075.1 uncultured Candidatus Cloacimonas sp. | reverse complement strand
AACGCTTGACCGCCGAACTCGAAAAGGCAGTATTCCCCACACACGTGGGGGTGAACCGCTGAGCTTGCTGCTTATGAGCAGATGGGCTTAGTATTCCCCACACACGTGGGGGTGAACCGTTGAACGCTTGACCGCCGAACTCGAAAAGGCAGTATTCCCCACACACGTGGGGGTGAAAGGTGAACTGGATTCCAGCCTTCGCTGGAATGACGGGGTACTCACCACGAACAAAGAGGGGGTGAACCGGTTGCATTCTGGAACACCGAATTCATTCGGTTGGTCCACCGGATTTATCCGGTTAATTCAAGCATAGGCAATGTTTGTCGTGTTGGCATCAAAGATATACCGGATGAATCCGGCACTGCCAACCTGATAAATCAGGTGTTCCAAAAGGCTATGTCGCCCTATGGGCTAAAGGGTGGTTAGACGTTAGAAGTTAAACGTTAGTCGAAGCGTGGCTCTTTGACACGTGGGGGTGAACCGATACATCTTGTCGCACATCGGCTTGTAATTCAGTACTCCCCACACACGTGGGGGTGAAAGGTGAACTGGATTCCAGCCTTCGCTGGAATGACGGGGTACTCACCACGTACAAAGAGGGGGTGAACCGGTTGCATTCTGGAACACCGGATTCATCCGGTTGGCAGACCAGATTTATCTGGTTATGTTATGATAGATAGAGAGATAAATCGTGCAAGAATGAATCTAACATACAGCTTAGATTGCAACTACCATCAACTCAATAGGATGAGCTAATAACATTAGAAAGGAGGTGTGAATGGATTATACCCTACGTTATAAGCGAAAACTACCACATTTTCAACCTGAGGAAGGTGTATTCTTTGTCACTTTCAGGCTTGCTTTCGGGCTTCCGGTAAAGTATCTTGGTGCCATCAACCGCTATCGTGATGTTCTAAATGCCCGCTATGAGAATCAAGACACTCAGCCGGAAACTAAGACTGTAATCAAGAAAAAGCTCTTTGCCTATGAGGATGAACTGTATCCATTATGTGGTTCTGGTGTATCATTAACCGATAACCCGGCTGTGGCTGAACTTCTTTGTGAGCATATCCAATCTAATCATAATGTATTGTATTACCTTTATTGCTACACCGTTATGCCAAATCATGTGCATATCTTACTTAAGCCCAGTAAGGTAGATAAAGAGCAAGTATCTCTTTCTGATATAGTTAGGTCGCTAAAAGGTGGCTCCGCCAGGAAGATTAACTTAATTCTTAACCGAAGTGGAACTCTATGGCATAGAGAGTATTGGGATTACTGGTTACGAAATCAACAGGAGTTAGTTAACATCATGGAGTACATAAGAAACAACCCTGTACAGGCAGGACTTGTAAGCGAAGTCGATTATTGGAAATGGACATGGATTAATCCTGATTTATGGGATAGCTAAACCCTGACATGATACGCATTAAGTAAGGGTGGCAGATAGGGATAACGGTTGGGGGATTAACATTGATATCCGGATGAATCCGGAGCTCCAACCGGATGAATCCGGTGTGCCATCAGCCTGGCTTTCGCTTACTCAGTGAAGCCGGCAACCAAGCGGCAAAGCTCCAGCTTTTCCGGCTCAACATTCTGCCTGCCATAAGCATCAAGAAATGCATCTCGGTAGGCATCGGTTTTCAGGTTGTAATTCAGCGACCACAGCCCCCAAAAGAGATCATAGTGTCTATCGCCAATTCCGCCTGTGCCCCAATCCACAAATCCTGCCAGCTTAAAATCCCTCAGGATGATGTTCGGCAGGCAGTAATCCCCATGAATAAGCACCTCATCCTGCAGAGCATCCTGAAGTTGCCTCAACTTGTGGGCAGCTAAGCCAAGCTGCTCCGGGATAAGCTCTTTGTCATAAAATCCCCGGCGGATATTAGCTCTGCTTTCCTCCAGCATTTCCATACTGCGCATGGGGAAGGGGCAGCCCTCGGTGGGTAAACTATGCAGCACCCTAAGGCTTTCGCCCAGCACCTTTGCCAAACGCATCGGGTGCTGCTTGTATTCGCTGTGGATGCAGTCTTCGCCCTCAATCGCGGTGCACAGCAGATAGTCACAACCTTGCTCGCTTAAGTATTCCAACACCTGCGGACACAGCTCCCATCTGCCCATAAAGCGGAGCATTTCGCTTTCGCGATACAGCTTCCCTCTACCGTCAATCTTCAGGAACAGCTTACTTTCTCCCTCGATATACATAGTCACCGCTGTTTGCGAACAACTGCTGTCATACAGCTTGGCACCACTCAGATAGGGTCTAATCTTTGCCGGTAATAACTCCGCATTGAAGCCAATCTCTCGTTTTATCATACAGCATAATATAGCTTAACTTGTAAGTTTGCAAAGCTCCGCAAGCATTTTTCACCCTCGCATTCCCCTTATTGCATATTCAGGTAACTCCCTCGTAAATCCGTGGTGATTCCGAGGTGCGACGAGGGAGTCACGAGGGAATCAGCACTCCATGAACTGAGTTTGTAATAAGAGAGCAACAAGTAAACACAAGTTTAGCTTGACACAAACAGGAATATAGTAAAAGCTGACCAAATGGTTAGACCAAATGGTTTAACTGTTTGGTAAAACAAGGAGTTCAAGATGGAGAATATCACGGGAACCGAAGCCAAGATACTCACCGCTGCGGTGGAAGTGTTTTGCCGCAGGGGTTTTGACGGTGCCAGGATGCAGGAGATTGCGGATCAGGCAGGCATCTCCAAAGCGTCTTTGCACTATTATTTCCGCAGTAAAGAGGGTCTTTTCAAACGAGCAGTGCAAGTGCTCTTTTCGCAATTGATAAACAATGTGATAAGCCACCTCACGCCGGAAAGCAGCATCGAAGAGATGATACGCCAATTGGTGAATAGTTACTATGAGGTTTTCATTCAATATCGTCGCCAAGCTTTGTTCTTCTTTTCGGAGATGATTAAGTATGAAGAGCTTCTGGATGAGATTGTTTCTGCGTTACCGCGTCATGAGATCCTGTTGAATGTGGTGGGCAGGTTCGAGCAAGAGCGCAGAAAGGGCACAATCGTGGATATCACACCCCAAAACCTGTTGGTGAACATCATTGCCATGTGCATGTATCCCATAATTGCTGCTCCGCTCATTCGCCGGATGTTCAACATGAGCGAAGCAGAAATGACGGCATATATTGAACAAAGGAAGAAGCATGTGGCAGATTTTGTGTTAGCCTCTATCCTTAAGGAGCAGCCATGAGGAAGCTTTGCCTATTATCCGCGGTGTTGCTATTGAATAGCCTTGGCGGAGTAACACTTCAGGATTGCCTTGCCGGGCTTAGAACCGGCAGTCCTGTAACTGCTAATCTGCAATCGGTGGAACAGCAGCAAATCTGGAAGCAGAAAGCACTGCAAACGGCATATTATCCCACTTTGTATGTTAATGGAGAAGCGGGGATGAATAGCGAGGTTACAGAAATGTCGCTTGGTTCCGCATTGCCGTTAAATGCTCCTCAGCCGGATAAGGATAGGGAAGCAGTTGGGCTGGAACTGAGGCAACTGATCTGGGACGGAGGGATGGTTCGGGGACAGAAGCAGCTAACTGAACTTGAAGCCAAGCTTAAGACAAATGAGTATCAAAGCAGCCTCAATGCTCTGGAGATGGAAGTTGTAAACCGTTACTACACGGTAATCAGCCTTGGGCTATCCATGAAGGCTACCCGCCTGCATCTCCAAAGTCAGAATGCCCGTTTGGAAACCACGCAGGCAGGCTTGGCAAACGGATTGCGGGAGAAGGCTGATGTGCTGCTCCTGCGTGGCGACATCATCTCTCTGGAAGATAAGCTGAGTGAATTAGGCAAGCAAAGGCAGATTGCGATAGATAGAATAAATAGGCTGTGCGGATTGGAGCTTAATGCATCTATGGATTTTGACGCTCCCAGCATTGAGCTGGTTTTGGGGAACGAACTGCATAAACCGGAGCTGGAAAAGCTAAGTATCATGGCAGAGATGCAAGAGGTGAATGCCAAGCTTGCGCTACGTAAGAACTTGCCCAATATCAGCGCTCGCATTAGCGGGGCTTGGGGCAAGCCGGGTTATGATATGTTCAGCACTGAGTTTCACGATTATTACAGTGCGGGAGTGCAGCTAAGCTGGAAGCTATGGGATTGGGGGCAGCGGAGCTTTGAGCATAGGGCTGCAAGACAGGAAGCCGAGCAGCTTCTAAGAAGCAAAGAGAATGTGGAGATTGGCATCAAGAACGAACTGGCAGCCATTGATAGGGAGAGTGCGCAAGTGCAAGAGAGCATCTGCAGCAACAAAGACCGGCTGGCATTACAAAAGCAATTGCTTCAGATATATGAGGATAAGTATGCCAATGGCTTAATTAGTACCACTGAACTATTGGTGCAGAGTAACAAGCTGCTGAGTGCAGAGTTGGAGCTGTTGGCAAATAAGACACAACTATCTGCATTGGCAGCAAAGAGGATATACACCATGGGAGATAGATTATGAGAATGTGTGCTTTAGGTATGATTCTACTGGTGTTAAGCGCATGTGCGGTACGCGACGACAGTAATGCATGGGGAAACTTTGAGGCAGAGGAGACAGTGCTCTCTGCCAGAACATCAGGGAACATTACCGAGATGTTGGTAACAGAGGGAGATACAGTGCAGATGGGCGATGTGCTTGCCGTGATCGATACAACTGATTTGGCACTTTCAAAGGCAGAGCTGGAAAGCAATATCGCTCTGCTGGAGCTAAAGATACTTGCAGCTACAGAAAAGCAGCGCTTAAACCAAACCGAGAAGGCAAACATGCAGGTAGAAGAACGGCGTTTTACAAAGCTGATGGAACAGGATGCCGCTACCCGGAAGCAACTGGATGATATTGAAGCCGGCTTGAGGCTGATTGATAACAAGCTTGCTCTGGCAAAGACAGAGATATCCATGGCAAAAGCTGAGAAGAACATGGCTCTAACCAAACTGGAGACCATGAAGGCAAACATTGCCAAGTGCTATGTCAAAGCTCCTTGTGCGGGGACCGTGTTGGGGGTTTATGCAAGTAAAGGTGAATTTCTGAGTTTGGGTAAGCCGGTGCTGAAGCTGGGAGATATTGAGCAACTTAAGGCAGTGTTCTTTGTCTCCGGGAGGCAACTGAAAGAAGTTAAGCTCCAACAGAAGATAAGCCTTAGAGTTGATGGAAGCAAAGGTCTGCAACGCTATCCTGCCACGGTTAGCTACATCAGGGATAAAGCAGAATTTACTCCCAAGGTGATACAGACCAGAGAAGAACGCACCAAGCTGGTGTATCGCGTGGAAGCTATTTGCCAAAATGATGGCAGCCTGAAGCAGGGCATGCCGTTGGAAGTGGTGTTCTGATACCATGAGTTCTCCCATGATTGTGGCAGAAGAGCTGTGCAAGAGCTATGGTACAACAACCGCTTTGGATAAAGTGTCCTTTGCGGTGGAAGCCGGAGAGATATTCGGCTTCATTGGTCCCGATGGTGCTGGTAAGAGCACGCTGTTCGAGATTATGACCAGCCTCCTGCTGCCGGATTCCGGGGAAGGATATATCAATGGGTTAAGGGTAACCGAAGATTACACCAAGATACGCTCACAGATAGGCTATATGCCGGGTAGGTTTTCCCTGTATCCTGATCTGAGCGTGCAAGAAAACCTGCAATTCTATGCCCGTATCTTTGGCAGCAGGATAGAGGATAATTATCATCTGATTGAGGGGATATACACGTTATTGCAGCCCTTTGCCAAGCGAAAGGCTGGGGCACTGTCCGGTGGAATGAAGCAGAAGCTTGCCTTGTGTTGTGCTCTAATCCATAAACCGCTTGCTTTGTTCTTGGATGAGCCTACCACCGGGGTTGACCCCGTATCACGCAAGGAGTTTTGGGATAACCTGTTACAGCTTAAACAGCAGGGCATTCCGGTGCTGGTGTCCACCCCCTATATGGATGAGGCATTGCGCTGCGACAGAATAGCTATGATATACAAAGGCAGGATACTGCAAAGCGGAACCCCAAAGGAGGTTGTGGATGGCTTCCATGGAACCGTTGTCTCCGTCAGCAGTCCAGACAAGCATAGGCTGAAGCGGGTGCTAAGCAGTATGGAAGGGGTGGAAAGTTGCTTCAGCTTTGGAGATGAACTGCATATAACCTTACAAGGAAGTGCCGGAACTGTCCCGGAACATATCACAAGGAAGTTAAGTATGGAGTTTCTACAATATGGGATAAAGGTGATTGAACCGGAGATAGAAGATTGCTTCTTACAGCTTATGGGGAGGAGTGATGCCTGAATGGATTGTGGAAGTGGAGAACTTGGTTAAGAAGTTTGGCAGCTTTGCTGCAGTGGACGATATCAGCTTCAATGTGCAGCAAGGAGAGATATTCGGTTTCCTGGGGGCAAACGGTGCGGGTAAAACCACTGCCATGCGCATCCTCTGTGGGCTGTTGACTCCTACATCCGGCAGAGCAAAGGTATGTGGTTACGATGTCTATACCCAAAGCGAGCAGATAAAGGCAAACATCGGCTATATGAGCCAGAGGTTTTCCTTGTTTGACGATCTGAGCGTGTGGGATAATATAAGTTTCTATGCCGGCATCTACAAAATGAGCAGCAGGGAGATTGAAGAAGCGGGGAACATCCTGATGCAAAAGCTGGATATCACTCCGCACAAGAAGCGTGTGGCTGGTTCTTTGCCTCTTGGCTGGAAGCAAAAGCTTGCCTTTTCCATAGCCATTATTCACAAGCCACGTCTGGTGTTTCTGGATGAGCCTACCGGTGGGGTGGATCCCATAACCCGCAGAGCTTTTTGGGACATGATTCACGAAGCAACCGAGCAGGGTATCACGGTGTTTGTTACCACCCACTATCTGGATGAAGCAGAATATTGTGATAGAATCTCCATGATGGTGAAAGGCAAGATAGCTGCTTTGGGCACACCGAAGGATTTGAAGCAAAGCTTTGTGGCAAAAAGCATCTACGACGTGTTTCTCACTCTGGCACGGGGAGGCTGCGGTGCGTAACCTGATAACCTTTATCCACAAAGAGTTTCTGCACATCCTCCGTGACCCCAAAAGCTTGATGATTATGGTTCTCCTGCCCCTAATCGAGATACTTCTATTCGGCTTCATCCTTCGCTTTGAGATTGAGCGCACCAATATAGCCGTCTATGATCTTGCTGCAAAGGGTGAATCCGGGCAGCTAATCCGGCATTTGGAGGGGACAGGCAGGTTCAAGGTATTTCGTGTGCGCAGCCTTGATGGTGCAGAAGACTTGATGAAGTCCGGCAAGGTTAAAGCAATCCTGAACATCCCCCAAGGCTTTGAACGCAAGCTGATGAACAACAGCGAGAGCGCTATCCAAATCCTGCTGGACGCTTCTGATCCCAACATGGCTACCACCATCGAGAGCTATTTGAATGCAAGTATCGCATCCTTTCTTAGCGGTGATGTAGCAGAGGGCAGCAACATAGGCATTAGCACAGAGCCGATGCTGTATTACAACCCCACCATGAAGAGTGTCTTTGCCATTGTGCCCGGCTTGATTGCCGTGGTGCTGATGCTAATCTGCGCTTTAATGTCCTCCATTTCGCTCACACGAGAGAAGGAGACGGGCACCCTGAAGGTGCTGCTCATCTCTCCCCTCAAGCCCATGCAGATAATCATCGGCAAACTTAGTCCCTATCTGATTGTATCCACAGTAAACATTGCCATCATCCTCGGCACCGCCTTCACGGTGTTCCATATGCCCCTCACTGGTTCCTTAACGGCATTACTGCTGGTAAGCTTTCTCTATTGCCTTTGTGCTCTATCGTTGGGGTTTTTCATCTCCACCAAAGCGCAAAGTCAGCAGGTTGCTATGATGATCTCTTTGGCGGGGCTGATGCTCCCCACCACTCTCCTCAGCGGTATGCTGTATCCCATCAAGAATATGCCGATGTGGCTGCAAGCGATTACATGCATTATGCCCGCGAGGTGGTTTATTGATAGTCTTAAACACATCATGCTAAAGGCTTCACCACTCTCTGCATATTGGGGAGATATAGCCATTCTGGTGGGGATGACCTTGGCTTTCACCCTGCTTAGCCTGAAGAACTTCAAGATAAGGTATCGGTAGAATATGCGCAACATCTTCATCATCATCAAGAAAGAGTTCAAGCAAATCTTCCGCAACAAGGCTATGCTGGCGATCATCTTCCTCATGCCCATCATTCAACAATTGGTGCTCTCCAATGCGGCAGATTTGGAGATAAAACATGTATCCCTTTGTTGGGAAGACAGAGACCACAGCACATTATCTGCCAAGCTGAGGCAGAGCTTTATCGGCAGTGGGTTCTTTGTGTTAGACAGCGCGGGTTTGAACACGGAAGCAAATGACATCTCGCTGCGGGACAACCAAGCCGACTTGGTGATAAGCATTCCCCAAGGCTTTGAGCGCAGCCTGATGAACCAAAGAAGCAGCACCATCCAATTGCGGGTGAACGCCATTGACGGCATGGCTGCGGGATTGATTTCCTCCTATGCGGCAAAGATTATCGGGAGCTTCTACCGGAGCGAATTCATCCTTGTTGCCAAGAGCGTCAACGTAAGCGAATCTCGCTATCTATACAACCCTGCGCTGAATTACAAGACCTTTATGGTGCCGGGGATAATAGTTGTTCTGGTAAGCGTTATCGGGCTGCTGCTGACGGCACTGAACATCGTGCGGGAAAAGGAAATTGGCACCATAGAGCAGATGAATGTAACTCCCATTAAAAAGTACCAGTTCATTCTGGGCAAGCTCATCCCTATGCTGATAATAGGAGTTGCGGAGTTTTTGCTTTGCATCCTCATAGCTCTTTTTGTGTTCAAGATACCTTTCATTGGGAGCTTTTGGCTGGAGTTACTTTTCTTGGTGGTGTATCTGGTCTTGATGTCGGGGCTTGGTCTGTTGGTGTCAACCCAGGCACAAACTCAACAACAGGCAATGTTTATCGGCTTTTTTATCATGATGGTCTTCATCTTCCTCTCCGGCTTGTTTACCGCCGTGGAAAACATGCCCGGTTGGGGTCAGCTTATCTCTGCATTTGTTCCGGTTAGTTATTTTGTGAAGGCAACAAGGGCGATTATGCTTAAAGGTGCGGGATTTGCCAATCTGATGCCCGACCTCCTAATTCTTACTACCTATGCAATCATCGTAAACATCGCTGCCATCCTTGCGTATCGTAAAACCAGCGATTAATGTGTTGCAGGATTTATCCTGCTTGCTCAAAAGTGTTTTGTGCGGGTTTGGCAACCTCCCACTTACTATCATTACTTGATCATTGCATAATCATTGCATGTTTCATCCGTAATAAACATGCAATGATCATGTGAAAACTCCATGGTAAACCCGATGGAAATATTGGTGATTACATTAGTAGTTTTCGATGAGGGTTTACGTTAATCCACAATTCACGCTTTTCCAGCATAAGTTTATTTTTTAAGGTTGACAAAAAAACAAGCTCCAAGTTATTAAGAATTTTGAGATTTGATGAATTGAATTATCCCCTTGTTATGCTTGAAGCCAAACGGGAGAATAAAGACCCCCTCGATGGCAAAGAACAGGCTCAGAAAAACTACAGCTATAATGTGTCAATACCCTGCCTACTAAAAAAGCTACAGTTGGCAGTTAGATAATAGGTAGAAACCTGTTGATGACTATTGAGAATTGATTGAGATCAATAAGCATAAGTCCGTATACAAGATAGATAAGCTATTAGTGAAAAACATATAAGGAGAGATAATATGATAGCCAAAGGAACTTGTCTTTTTGCAGTGCTAATCACCATTGTTTCCAGCGTATTCTGTGAAGAATGGGAGGGCTACAACACTCAGAATTTTGTAACATGTACAGCAAGAGAATCTGCATATTTGTGGATTGGTTCATATGGTGGTGTAGTAAGGCTGAATACTGTGAATGGCGAAAAGAATTACTATGATAAAACCAATTCCTTACTTCCAGACACAGCAATAACATGCTTAGCAATAGATAGCCATGGAAATAAATGGATTGGAACTATGCAAGGACTCTGTAGATTTGATGGTGATAACTGGACAGTCTGGAATATTAGTAATTCTGGTATTCCTGGAAACAGTATACGTGACATAGCTATCGATATGTATAATTCCGTATGGGTTGCTACAAACGCAGGTTTAGGAAGGATGTCAAACAATTCATGGACAGTCTGGAATACCGCAAATTCAGAATTGCCAATAAACAGCTTGAGATGCCTCGAAATAGATGCAAGCGGCAATAAGTGGATTGGAACGTCGCAAGGTGCCATTCTCTATTCTGCTGGAACATGGTCTCAACTGTCTACAGATGATATTACTTGCATGGATTTAGGTGTGGGTACTGATGTTTGGTTCGGGACGGGTAATCATGGCTTAGTAAAGTATAACGGATCAGGATGGACTTATTATAACCCAAGTAACTCAGATATACCTGATGTAACTGTGGAGTGCTTAGATGTTGATTCAATAGGAAATGTATGGCTTAGCACCGAGGAAGGAGAATCAAGTGTAAGGGGTGGTTTGATTAAATTCGACGGAACTACTTGGACGGTATGGAATAGATCGAATTCAGATATCCCTATGGAGATCATATTACACATATATTCAGACACAGGCTCTTCAGTATTGCTAGGTACTGCATTCTTAGGTTTGACTACTTTCACAGGATCAAATTGGATCACCAATAGTGTATCAGATTGTGGGCTGTTATATCCTGAAACTAATTGCATTGCCATCGACTCATATAACAGGAAGTGGTTCGGTACTATGTTAGGGATATCGCTTTGGGATAATGACTCTTGGACTTCATGGGGTGTTTTAACTACTTCAGATCCTATATATAATGTTACACATGTAGTATCTGATAACAATAACAATATTTGGATTAACGCTAATCACAAGCTTATGAGCTATAATGGAGCAACATGGACTACTCATCAACCCTCTGAATTCGGTTTGCAAGTTTTGGATGTAACTAGCTTGGATTTTGATGCTCATAATAATCTATGGATAGGTATAAGTGATGGCTTGATAAAACTCAATAATGAAAGCTATACTGTCTTTAATGCCACCAACTCCCCAGTATCGAGTGATCCGACAAAAGTAGTTAAAGGGCTGTATAATGATTATTGGGTGTCGACGTTGGAGAATGGACTTCTCCTTTTCAATGGCACTTCATGGGCGTCTTTTACAACCTCAAACTCGAGTATCCCAAGTAATCAGGTTCTTGATATCGCATTAGATAGTAATGGTAATAAATGGCTTGCGACTGCTAATGGTTTATGTAAGTTTGATGACGCAACTTGGGCTGTGTGGAATTCCATAAATTCGGCACTACACTATAACAAAGTATCGTCCTTGGCTATTGATTCGAACGATAAAATATGGCTAACTTCAAACTTTATCAACCAATACAATGAGCCAGAATATGGTGAACTATCTTCTTTTGACGGGAATAACTGGACTTCATGGTCGCATATAAATTCACCTCTTAGCATGGCCTCAATAAATGAAGTGATTATAGACTCTCAGTCTAATAAGTGGATATCAACAAGTAACGGTGTTTTGCTTTTTAATGAAGACAATATTGTAGCAATTGCTGATAATCTTATCCCAGACTTTTCGCAAGGGGTAAGCATCACGAATTTCCCCAATCCCTTCAATCCCTCAACAACCATAAATTACACAATATCTAAAGCTGGTGAAACCAGAGTGTGTGTGTTTAATACTAAGGGGCAATTAGTAAAAACCCTTGTTAATGAGTCCATTGATTCCGGTAATCATCAGATTATCTGGAATGGACTTGATAACCGTGGCAATAGACTGGCTTCTGGTGTTTATCTTGTTCGGATAGAGCACAATGGACAAAGTTCTGCATGTAAGGTGCTAATGCTAAAATAGAGGATACTTATTAATTAATGATTTGCCAGTCCAACTATTGACTTGTTTGAAAGTCTTTGTTGACTAACTCGTCCTTCTCTTAAAGTGAAACCTTTGACTATGTTAAGCCATACAACCTGCAGTGAATTCTGAAAGGGACTGTTAAAAAAGCAAGGTGCAGAGCTTGTGGTTCACAATAAGGATGGTAAGATTAGCCAAAGTATTCACATGGTAATGAACCCTGTCCGCCTAAGGATAAGAAAATAGGGTTTCAGCAGAACCATTAGCACAGCGAGCATTGCACGATATAAATTCTAGATACTCTGTCGCTTCTGTCAACCGGGAGCTTGACAGCCCATATGCTCTGTGACTAAAGCTCCTGAAACAGCTTTAGCATAGCAGAAAGGGCCAACACTCATTAGTTCAACAATTCTACCAATCCTGATGTGTCGGGGTATAGTCTTTCGTTGATTCCACCTCTAGAAAATTCCTTTAAGTAGTGGGTTGACTTTCACAAGCCATTTGACAGCTTGTGGACAAAAAACTACGCCAATTCTGTCACCAGTTGGAGGATTTGTCACCCGCAGCAGTATAGAAGAGTTTTGTGATCATGGTAGAGAACATGAGTGCATGAGCTTAGCGGATGCAGTTCTTAGATTTATCTTGACAGCTACTTAGCAGCGTGATTATGATGCTCGTTCAGATCGCAAGTATTTTAACGAGTTTTGAGGATGATGAACTATGAGAAAGATACTTTTGGTGGAAGATAGTCCATCGGATGTAGAGCTTACGATCCGCGCCTTAAAAAAAAGTAAGCTCGATGTAGAGGTTTGCGTTGCGGAAGATGGTGCGGAAGCACTGGACTATCTGTTCTGTAATGGCAAGTGGAGTACATGGGAAGGGTGTCCCAACCCGGACTTGATATTGCTGGACTTAAACATCCCCAAGATTGATGGCAACCAATTGCTATCCAGAATACGCTCGCATCAGCAAACCAAGTTAATCCCCGTTGTGGTGTTAACATCTTCCAATGAGGAGTTCGATTTAACCAAAGCATATAATAATGGTGCCAACAGCTATATTCGTAAGCCGGTTAACTTTAGTGAATTCACAGAAGTAGTTGCCAAGTTGGGGCATTACTGGCTGGAGATTAACGAACCACCTCCGGCACCTTAAACTCCTTATAATCCTAATGAGCGAGGAAGGAATATTGTGAATCAAGGGATTTTTACATCATTGATATATAACGCTGCCTTATTGCTTTCGCTTGGCATCATCTTTGATGCATTGACTCTGCGGGCAAACCGTTATGAATGGTGGGTAAAAATTCTTGCCGGCTTTGCTTTGGGCTTTATCGCTCTCGCTATCATGGTGAACCCCTGGGTTCTCAGGCCGGGGATAGTGTTCGATACTCGCTCCATCCTTTTCAGCCTGATTGGCATGTTTTTTGGAGCAAGTTCATCGCTTATCGCTGCTGGCATAGCCCTTATCTTTAGAATTCTGCAGGGCGGAGCGGGTGTTTACATGGGGAGCTCCGTCATCATTGCTTCGCTTGGTTGGGGCTATGTATGGCGTTGGATACATCATAAGCATCGTAATAAATATAGCTTTTGGGAGTTCTATTCATTGGGTCTTGTAACCCATGTAACAATGTTGGGCTTAACTTCATTGCTACCGTCAGCGGTGCGGTTCAAAGTCTTATTTACCATAGCATTACCGGTAATGCTAATCTACCCTCTGGCAACTGTGATGTTGGGGCAGTTATTGGTGCGCAGATTGCAGATCCGCTTAGCCAGGAAACGTTTGGAATATAGCGAGAAGCAGTTTCGCAGTCTATACGAAAATGCTCCCATGCCATACCAATCTCTGGACGAAAATGGTAACTTCATTGCTGTGAATCTGGCTTGGAAGAAAGCTATGGGGTATGAGGACGAAGAGATAATCGGCATGAACTTCCGTGAGTTAGTTCATCCTGATACGCTAAGCCATTTCTACGAATGTTTTGCCAACTTCAAGGCTAATGGCATTATCAACAATGTGCGCCATACCATGCGCAAGAAAGATGGGAGTTATCTGCTATCCGAGTTTAGCGGAGTGGTGGTTAATGACGAGGAAGGTAGATTCCTTCAAACCCAATGCGTGTTTACAGATATCACGGAAAGAAACAAGCACGAAATGGCTTTAAAAAGTATCGAATGGATGCTAACAAAACAAAACGTGGCGGAAGATACTCTTCCTTTGTATGGGGATTTGAGTGCCCTTAACACCAATAGGCTAATTCTGGGTTCTGTGGGCAGAGAGGTGTTGCAACGTTTGGTTAGCGACTATCTTTCGCTATTGGACACTTCCTCTGCAGTGTATGAGAAAAATGGTGATTATGCCATGGGAATATTCTCTTCCTCTTGGTGTCAATTCTTGGATTATGCATCTCGCAGTGCGTGTACAACAGATGATAATACTGAAGCCCTGCATAGCGGTAACTGGTTGTGCCACGAATCTTGCTGGACTCAGGTATCCAAAAAGGCTATTGAGACCGGTGAAGTTGTGGACTTGGAATGTTTTGGTGGGCTACATCTGTATGCTGTGCCAATAAGAATAAGCTCAGGAGTTATTGGGGCGATAAATCTGGGATATGGCTCTCCTCCATCCGACCCGGCTAAACTTAGAGAGATTGCCGAAAGATACCAAGTAAGTTTGGATTCACTTACAGAGCATGCTTCACAATACCAAACTCGTCCTGCTTATATCATAGAGCAAGCAAAGCGCAAACTACATACTGCTGCCATGGTGATTGGGGAGATTGTGGAACGAAGAGTTGCAGAAGAGGAGTTGCTGAAGATAAAATCCGATTGGGAGATTATCTTCCAGTCCATCCCACACCCCACTTTCATCCTTGATAAAGAGCAGAATGTCATTGCTGCAAACAAGTATTTGGAGAAGATGATCGGGATTAGCAGCAAGAACATGAAGGGTCATAAATGCTGGGAATTGATGCATGGGGATGAAGCTCAATCTGCTCCCGAGGGATGCCCTTTCACTGCAAGCTGTGAATTGGATGCCAACATCGCCAGCGAAATGGAAGTATCTGCTCTTGGCAGATGGTATATGATAACCTGTAAGCCTGTCTATGACAGTAATGGGGAGATTGACAAGGTAATCCATATCGCTATGGATATCACTGAACGCAAGCAGGCAGAGATGTCCCTTGCAGAGAGTGAGGAAAAGTATCGGTTGCTTACAGAGACCGCGCAAGATATTATCTTGGTGCACGACCTTGAAGGAAACGTGCCTTATGCAAATGCAAGAGCTTTGGAGTTTTTGGGTATTAAAGCGGAAGAACTGAGTTCTATAAATATCCTAAACTATGTACCCAAAGAATATCACCCATTTTTGGAACAGCATGTTCAAGAAAGAAGGGGAGGATTTACAGGTTCCAGACTTTACCCGCTAGAATTGATTGGAGCAAATAAACAAATAATCCCTGTGGAAGTAAGCAGTACGCCGATTATCAGTAACGGTGAAATGACAGGTATCTTAGCCGTAATCCGTGACATTAGCGAGAGAATGCAGGGGGAAAAAGCCATAAAAGAATCGCAAGAAAGGTTCGAGATATTTATGGATAACCTCCCCGGTGCCGTATTTATAAAAGATCATAACAGCAACATGCTGTATGTCAACAAGTATCTCCTGAGCCAACGGAATGGGATGAATGATATCGGAAAGAGTCCCCAAGAGATTTACAACAGTGAGATTGCCGAGAATATTCTTATACAAGATAAGCTTACGCTCGAACGTGGAACCCTGAACACTATCGAAGAGATTGATAATCCCGATGGCACAATTAGCTTCTATGACTCCACAAAGTTTGTATTACCCAACCCCAACGGTGAGCCCATGATTGGCGGAGTTTCACTGGACGTGACGCAAAGAATAAAGGCAGAAGAACAAAAGGAGCGTTATGCTCATCGGCTGGAGATTCTGCGAAAGATAGACAGTATTGTTCTGGAAACCTTATCATTTGAATCCGTTTGCATAGCGGCGGTGCAGAATCTGCACAAGTTAATACCTTTTGATATATTGGCAGTTAACGTGGTTAACGGTGAGATGATCAGCATCCATACTCTTTACAAGCCGGACAACATGTATGATTATCTGAGCAATGAGAGACAATATCTACCTGATCAGAACTTTATCAATATGCTGAAACAACAGAGGACGATAATCATCAACGATGCCGTTACCGCATACACTCCGGAGAATATGACCATCCGAAGAGCATTAATTGCCGACGGGATGCAGTCATTTATGTATAATGCCATGATTATGCAGGATGAGTTAGTGGGATTTCTCTGGTTCTCTTGTTTGGACAAGGAATTCTTCAACAAGGATTATGAAGAGATTGCCGGTGAGTTTGCAAACCAACTTGCTATTGTTCTTCACCATCTCCGCTTGATCCAACGTATCAAAGAGCATGCTGTGGAATTGGAACAAAAGGTTGAGGAACGCACAAGGCAACTGAGGACATCGAATCAAGAACTCGAGGCATTCTCCTATTCGGTTGCTCACGATCTGCGTGCTCCACTAAGGACTATTGAGGGATACAGTACTATTCTCATCGAAGATTACGCTCCTTCCCTTCATAATGAGGCAATAAATCTGTTGGATACAATACGCCGTACTTCGCATCGCATGGATACCTTGATTAAGGAACTCTTGGAGCTGGCAAAGCTTACAAGGAATGCACTTAAGATCGGCAGAATTGACATGCATCAGGTAGCAACTGATTTATGCGCAGAAATTGCCAGACAGTACCCGCAGCTTAGCTTTGAGGTATCTATTGCAGATTTACCGGAGTGTGTGGGAGATTATGCACTTATCGTTCAAGTATGGCAAAATCTGCTTGATAATGCCTATAAATTCTCTGCCACCGGAGATGAGAGGAAAATCGATGTAGGCTTTAGCAGCACAGCTGAAGAGATAGTATATTATGTGCGTGACAGTGGTGTAGGCTTTGATATGAAATATGTGGAAAAAATCTTTGCCCCCTTCCAAAGGTTGCATCGAGAAAGTGAGTTCGACGGAACCGGGATTGGCTTGGCTATCGTGAAGAAAGTAATTGATAGACATAACGGAAGAGTTTGGGCAGAGAGCGTTGTGGGTTCCGGAACCACCATGTATTTCAGCATCCCCAAAAACCAAGGGTTGATTGTGTAAGGAGCTATAAGGCTGTAGCTTATATAATTGTTAAGAAGATTTAACCATAATTGGGCTGAATTCTCTTGCCAGATGCTTGGGATCTCGACACTTGGAGCAAAGTTGTATGCATAGCACGTAGCAAACTTCTGATAAGGGGATAACAATGGATAGGATGATCTACATCGTTGAGGATGAAGCCGATATACTGGAATTGATACAAATGAAGCTGGTGGACTCAGGATTTTCATGCCTTGGTTTTGATAGGGCAGAGCCTATGTTTATGAAGTTACAATCTTCTCCCGCAGACTTGATTATTCTGGATCTAATGCTTCCCGGTATGGATGGGATGGCAGCATGCAAGGCTTTGAAACAAGATAGAGCTACACAACATATTCCGGTTATCATGCTTACAGCCAGAACAGATGTGGAAGATAAAGTTCAAGGCCTGGAGTACGGTGCAGACGATTATATCACTAAACCTTTCGATGCTAAAGAGCTAGTGGCTAGGATCAATGCTGTGCTGCGACGAAGCAGTTGGGAGAGTAGCAAGAATGTGCTTACCATCAATGAAAACTTCGTTATAGACTTCAATCGGTATGAAGTGCATATTCATAACACTAGGGCAGATCTCACGCTAACGGAGTTTAAAATTCTTCAACTCCTAACCAAGCGACCGGGATGGGTTTACAACCGAAGCCAGATTCTTGACTACCTGTGGGGGACTGATAAAGTGGTGATAGAAAGAACCATCGATGTACACATCCGCAACCTGAGAGAAAAGCTCGTGGATTTCGCATGGATGATACAGAACATCAGGGGAGTGGGTTATCGCTTCTCAGTGAACCGAGAGGAAAGACTTGGATAAGAAAAGCTTGAATAGAACCCTAATCCTTGCCCAGTTTGTGTTTCTTGGGGTGTTAACTCTACTCGCTTGGCTGGATGCACCAATTGGCTTGCTGATACCTGTTATGATCTTGGTTTCAGCCTCAGTATTAGTCTTTATCAGCCGTAGGCTGCAGAAACAATACAGTGTAATCTCGCAAGCAGCCCAACAAATTGCTCAAGGGGATCATAGTGTCAGAATTCCCAGCCTGGAGTTGGACGAATTTAACCACATGGGGCAAGATCTCAATGAGATGTTGGGAAAGCTGGATAATACTATTAACCACCTTGCCGTCCATAGGGAAGAGCTTCGGCTGGTGCTTGGTACTATCGAAGATGTGCTTTGGTCTCAGAACCCCGAAGGCAGATTGGTGTGGGCAAATCAAGCATTTGCCAGTCTTTTCGAAGCATACAATCCGGAGATACGCCAGTACTATTGGGAAGTCATTAGAGAGCCAATTCTGCTAAAAGAGATTAAGGAAAGTGTGGCGACGCAAGACAAGCTGATGAAGGAAGTAGTCTTGGGAGATAATAGTTACCTTCTCTCTGCTACCGAGAATCCACAAGCCAGGCGTAGAGTCTTTATCCTGCAGGATATTGCCATTATCCGACAAGCTGAGCAGATGAAAAAGGATTTCGTTGCGAATCTTGCACATGAACTTAGAACACCACTTACTGCCATTAAGGGCTTCACTGATGCAATGCAGGAAAAGCCTTTGGCAAATAATCACCGTTATCTGCAAATCATACAGAACCACACTTCCAGGTTAATACATCTTATCAGTGACCTGGAACAGCTTATCCGCTTGGAAAGGACTGCTGAACTTGAGCTCCAGGAGATAAGTTTAAGCACCTTCTTTCATAATGTTCAACTAATACTAAACCCCCATGTGGAGGAGAAGGGCTTATCGTTGCAGGTAGATTTGGATGCCAGGCTACCGAGGGTATTCTGCGATCCCTTCAAACTAGAGCAGGTGTTTATCAATCTGGTGCAGAATTCTCTCCGCTACACCGAGCATGGTATGATAAGTATCCGCAGCACTGTTTTGGGGCAAGAGTTGCTTTTCGAGGTACAAGATACCGGTAAAGGTATTGCAGCCCAACATTTACCTCGTATCTTTGAACGCTTCTATGTTGCAGATCCATCCCGAAATAAAAGCAACAGTGGCACTGGTTTGGGGCTTGCCATTGTTAAGCACATTATTCTCTTGCATCGTGGTAGGATTGAGGTGGAGAGCGAACTTGATAAAGGAACCTGTTTCAGGATTTATATCCCCATAACATCATAAACCATATGGAAACAATGCATAACCCCACGTTTGAGATGGTGCTGGATAAATACCGCAAGCTTGCGTATAACATAGCTAATGACGTTCGGATATATGGATTGCCCATGGAGGACTTGAGGCAGGAAAGCATCCTTGGTCTGTACAAAGCATATGAGCGCTTTCATTGTGATAGAGGTACAAGATTCTCTACTTATGCGGTTTACTGGATTAAAAAGCAGATTCTGGAAGCTATTAAGCAGGAGATTAGACATAAGCCTAAACTCTCCGATGTATCCCTCAGCCACAGGTGCTCACAAGTAAACCATACCTCCAACCTAGATAAATTAGACTTGCCTATCGAAATGCCTGATCTGGAAAAAAGAATTCTGCAGGCTTCGTATGTGCAACAACAAAGCCTGCAGGAAATTGCCAAAGATCTTGGACTAAAGGTAGAGAAAGTCAAGCAACACAAGCAGAAAGCTCTGAGGAGGCTTCGCAGCCTGAATTACCAGATTAAGAGCTAATATTGCTCTTCTTTGTGGTGTTTGATGCTTACCCCATCTGCTAGATAGATTGTATTCTCGGCAATGTTTGTAGATAAATCCCCAATCCTTTCCAGATTCTTGGCAATACGCAGGATATGCAGATATAAGTCTGTCTGCTGAGGCTTCTCTTTTATCAAGCGCACAAGGTGCTTATAAATAGAGCGATTAAGCTCATCCACTACACTATCGTCATTACACACTTTCCTGGCAGTAGCTACATCTTCTGTGGCAAAGGCATCCAAGCTTCCTTTCAGCATGCCGAGGCTGGCTTCCTTCATGGTTATCAGCTCCGGTAGCTCAACAATCACAGGATTGCCAACAAGTTGCGCAGCACTTTCCGCAATGTTCACCGCTTGATCCCCCATACGTTCGAGGTCATTGTTTATCTTATATATCATCAGAATGATGCGCAAGTCCTTCGCCTCGGGTTGATGTAAGGCAATTAGAGAAGTACACTTGCTTTCGATATCCATTTCAATCTCGTTAACCCGTTTTTCGAACACCATTACCTCTTCCACAAAAGCAGCCTTACTCTCAAACAAGCCACCAATCGCCATGCTTACCATCTTTTCCACCAATCCTGCCTGAGCCATAAGCATCTGCTTCAGTTCCATCTTTTTGCTGTTTATCATATTTATCTCCTTATCCAAATACGCCGGTCAGATAAGCTTCTGTTCTTTTATCTCCCGGAACGGTGAACACTTTCTCTGTGTGGTCAAATTCCACTAACTGCCCAAGATACATAAAGGCTGTGTAATCCGAAATTCTTCCTGCCTGGGCAATATTATGCGTAACAATCAGTATAGAAACAGACTTCTTCAGCTCCAGACACAGTTCCTCAATTTTAGCAGTTGATTGAGGGTCCAGGGCGGAGGTGGGCTCATCCAATAGTAACACCTCGGGGTTGTTTGCCAATGCCCTGGCAATGCACAACCGCTGTTGCTGTCCGCCTGATAAAGCCATTGCCAGAGAGTGTAGCCTGTCCTTCACTTCATCCCAAAGCCAAGCTGCCCTAAGGCTTTCTTCCACTCTTGAGTGTATGTCGCATTTACTGTGTTTACCTTGAATCACCAAACCAAATGCCACATTGTTATAGATAGATTTTGGAAAAGGATTGGGCTTCTGAAACACCATTCCCACTCTGGCACGTATGCTTGTTACATCAGCCTTGGAGCTATATATATCCATCTCTCCGATGTTAATCTTTCCCTCTATCCTTGTCTCGGGGATCAAATCGTTCATTCTATTAAAACACCTCAGCAGAGTAGATTTACCACATCCTGACGGTCCTATTATCGCGGTTACTTTCTTGTCGTGAATATCTATGTTAACATTATGTAGAACCTGCTGTTTACCAAACCAGAGGTTTAGGTTTTGGGTGCTGATACTTGGTTTCACCATTTTCTTTTTCTCCTGAGTGAGTAGCGGACATACATGGCTATGGAACTAATGCATAGCACCAATACAAGCAATACCAATGCAGTTCCGTAAGCTATGGGCACCTGTTTTTCCGCATGGGTGCCTTCGGTCATTAAGGCATAAATATGGTATGGCAGTGCCATAACTTCATCGCTTAAGCGTTTGGGCAACAGCCTGGAATAGAAGGTTGCCGCAGTGAACATAATGGGTGCAGTCTCTCCGGCTATCCTCCCTATGCTGATGATAGCTCCGGTGAGGATATTGGGCAATGCAGTGGGAATCAACACCCGCATGATTGTTTGCCTCTTAGTTGCACCAAGTGCCAGAGAAGCATCATGAAAATCCTTCGGTACACCTCTTAGCGCTTCTTCGGTGGCGTTAATAATCATCGGTAAAGCCAATATCGCCAGCGTTAAAGCTCCTGCTATCATGGAGACATCCAGCTTCATCATGGACACGAATACCGCCATGCCAAAAAGCCCGTATATGATGGAGGGAGTACCCGCCAGTGTATTGATAGTGATTTTCACAACTCTCACCAGCCAGGCAGGTTTACCATAACTGGTTAGGAATATTGCCGTCATCACCCCTAACGGCAGCGCAATGCCTATAGCTATAGCAGTTAGCCAAAAGGTTCCCACAATTGCGGGCAGAATCCCTCCGGCTGTCATCGCTTGCTTGGGTGCCTGAAACAGGAAATCCCAGCTTAGGACAGATGCACCCATCCAGAACATCCTAACGATGAATACCAGCAAGAACATAAAGGTGATGAGCAAAGCAGAGCCCAGAATTCCTGTGCCAAGGTGGCTGTACAGCTTTCTTCGGTTCATCTGAAGCTCCTTCTCAGAAACACCAATTCTGTTATCAGATTCGAGATGAAGGTTATCCCGAATAGCAATATAGCTAGCGCAAACAAGGACTGGTAATGCATATCACCAACCACAGTTTCGCCCATTTCAGCGGCTATGGTGGAGGTCATGGGACGCACTGAGCCAAAAAAACTCTTGGGTATCTGAGCGGAGCCTCCGGTTACCATCAATACCACCATTGTTTCGCCTATCGCTCTGCCAAAACCAAGCAGCACACTCCCGATTATTCCGCTTCTGGCAGCCGGGACGACTGTTCTGAAGATGCACTCAATCTTGGTTGCTCCCAATGCCAGGGCTGCTTCCCTGATGCTTTTTGGCACATTGGACAGTGCGTCTTCGCTCATACTGGCAACGATGGGCACAATCATCAACCCCAAGATTATGGAACCGGTGAACACATTCAGTCCCGTATCCAGATGAAACCATTCCCGCACCAATGGAGCTAAGAAAGCCATCCCAAATAATCCATAAACCACCGATGGTATCCCTGCCAGCAGTTCAATAACCGGTTTGGCTATCTCCTTTAATCTGTTCCCCGCAATTTCCGAGATAAAGATAGCCGAGCCAAGCCCAAGAGGGACTCCAATCAATAAAGCTCCAAATGTTACATATAGTGATCCAACAATCAGTGCCCAAGCTCCAAATTCCGGCAGTTCATGCGTTGGATACCAAGAGTTGGTGAACATGAACTCCTTTAGGGGCACCTTTGTAAAGAATGGTAAACCTTCCTTAAACAAGCTGAACAGTATCCCCGCCAAAGCCAGTATGGTGAACAGCGATGCTGTGTAGGTTACCGCCTGGAACACTTTCTCTTTATAGCATTTCATAATCATCCTATCACAATGAGAGAGCCGGATATCATTTCCGCTCTCTCTTTGTTTAGCTAAGTATTATTTGAGAGTTATAAACCCTTGTTCTTTAACAATCGCTTGCCCTTCGGCAGATTGGATGAAACCAATGAACTTCGCCACATCACCTGCGGCTTTACCATTTGTGTACATGTAAAGCTTGCGGGATAGCGGATAGCTGGAGTTCTTAACGGTACTCTCACTTGGCATGATATTATTAACTGTGAGCACCTTAACGCTTTCATTCACATAGCCCAAACCAGCGTACCCAATTGCACCGGGAGTGGAGGATACGGCAGAGACAATGGCATTGTTGGAGGCAAGTAGCTGGGCTGAGGGATCAACCTTCGCTCCGCCAAGTGCCTTTTCATTAAACACCTCAAAGGTGCCTGATGCCACGTCACGGGAGATTACCACGATGGGCAGGCTTGCTCCACCCAGTTCTTTCCAGTTCTTTATCTTGCCTGTGTAGATACCTTTAATCTGGGCAATTGTGAGATTCTTCACCGGATTGTTCTTGTGCACAACAATGCTTATCCCGTCATTGGCTATGGCATAGGCACTGGGATTGATACCTTTGGATTTGGCTGAAGTCATTTCTTTTGCTTTCATGGGGCGGCTGGAATTGGCGATATCCACGGTTTTGTTCTGTAGTGCGGCAATCCCTACTCCGGAGCCTCCGCCACGAACCGAGATGTTTATTCCGGCATGCTTATCCATGAAGGCTTCAGCTGTGGCTTGAGCCACCGGAAGCACGGTTGTTGAGCCGGAGCAGGTTACCTGGCCATTCTTGGCAAATGCAGGTATCAACATTAGGGACAAGCCAAGTCCCATCACCAAAGTTTTGTATATCTTCTTCATCTCTGTCTCCTTACTTAATTATGCCGGCAAAGCGCCATTTCAACTGCATCATTATCTGCGAGCTATCCTTGTAACCCTTGGAGTAATCTGCATAGTGTGTCTTATCTGCGCTGTACTTTTTATCACTGTAGTTAATCTGGATTTGCATCTGAGGAACTTCTGAAGCATCGGGGAAGAGGTTATAGTTTGCTCCCAAGGTTACTGTATTCAGCTTCATTTCGGGGTGCAATATGCTTGTGCCGGATTTCACAGGTTTGTCAGAATCATCCCACATATCATAGCGACCAATCAGTTGCACATCTACAGGAAGGTATTCTGCTAAAGATATAATGGGCATAATCATCAAACCCTTGCTGCTGTAATCTTTGTCACCTTCGCTAAAATACTTGTCATTGGGGAGCTTAACATCTTTTATGATGTACTCCACCCACAAATCTGCAGGGCCATACGCCAAACGTGCTAAGCCGTCTAACAAGCTCTGCTCTTCATATATCTTGTTTATGCTGTTACCGGAAAGCTTTTCATCACGTTCAACGGTGTTTGCCATATAACTTCCGCCTATTGTGACACCGGGGATGGGAGTAAGGCGCAGATTTGCCAGGTAAGCCATGGCAGTATTATCTTTAAGGCTCTTACCCACTTTCTTATAACCTTCACCATTATACACACCCAGGGCATATTCACCATATCCGGCAGGGATATAACCATTAACCGTCACCCCATAATCTGCGGAGTTGGCAACTTTATATTCATCCGTGGGTGCTTTGCCGATTAAAGTATAGTTCCAGTCGTAAATTGTTCCGAAATATACTTTCTGCAACCCGACAGAAAGTGTTTGCTCCGGTACAGGGATAAGATTGGCAAAATCAACATAAGCATACTTCAGCTTCAAACCTGCTCCATCGATGGAGGATTGGGTATAGGCAGTTACGCTATCTATAGGCTGTGTGGCATCGCTATAGCTGTTTGGCCATTCATGCGTGGCATCACTGCTAAACAGGTCGATGGTGAAACGGGCTTTGGTGGATTCGGTAAACTTGGTTTCCAGCCCGAAGTATCCGCGCTCCAGGGATAGATAATTCTTTGCCAGCTTCTTCTCGTATGTGCCGGCAGCATTCTTATACATGGCATTATCCATTGTCCATCTGCTCCACATCTCACCGCTAAGCTTGATTTCTTGAGCATGGTACATTGCGGGCAACAATATGGCACCCAGAATCAGAACAAAGAAAAGTCGTTTCATGGTCACTCCTATCATGTTTATGTCTGCCCCTATTATACGCCGGAATTGTTAGTTTTTCGTTACGTTGAGGTTAAGAGTTCTTAATAATGCCTTAAGTATTTTGAACGCAGTATGATGCGTGTGCTACGATTATTGGCTTTCTACATTTATTCCTCCATCCCTCACTTGGTATCATTACAAGATCATTGCATGTTTATTACGGATGAAACATGCAATGATTATGTAATGATCAGGTAATTCCTCCATGGGGAGTACCAAATCTACATTTGTTTTTAAGCTTTTAGGAATCGTTCTTGCATCGTATATTCTCTTGCTTTTGAATACCATACCAAGCTGTGGCTGCCTTCAGACAACTACTAATCTATTGACAGTATCATTGTCGCAAGGATATTAGTTACAGTGCACCAAAGGGTTTATCCTTGGGTGAATAGAGATGTTCTTAGATATTTGAGATATAAAGGAGACATTATGAAACGAGCATTACTGATGCTTTGCCTTTTGTTGTTTTCAGCAATGGCATTCTCTGCTGAAAAAGTCATGCTGGGCAATGGAGATAATTCTGTAAGCGTACTGAACTCCACCCCCTTTGAGACTCAGTTACAATTCAAGATTAATTCTTTTGAAAAGATCCCGGTTAGCATCGATGGTGCCCAATGGTACCATATAAGTTTAGCTAAGGAAGGCATCACCCAGGAAAAGGGCATGCCGGAACTACCGGTGTTGAACCGCAGTATCATCATCGACAACAGCGCTTTGGTGAAGCTGGAAGTATATGATGTAGAGTATCAGGATATCAGGCTTGCCGTGGCACCTTCCAAGGGAATAATCAAGCGTAATGTGAACCCTGCCGATGTGCCATACAGCTTTGATAAAATATATATGAGCGCAGAGAGTTATCCTGCCAAGATGCTTAGTCTTTCGGAACCATACATCCTGAGGGATTTCCGTGGGATAACCGTGCAGACCACTCCTTTCAGCTATAATCCTGCCAGCCAAACCTTGCGGGTATATACATCGTATAAAGTCCGCGTGTATAACGACGGAACTGACACTGTAAACACTCTTAACAGCACCCGCAGCGCTATCTCCAAAGATTTTAGCCCCATCTATGAAAATCACTTTCTGAACTGGGATAGCTATAGATACACTCCGGTTAGTGATAGCTTTGGCAAATTACTGGTGATTTGCCACACTAATTACCTTACTCAGATTGCCCCTTATGTGAACTGGAAAAAGCAGAAAGGTATAACGACAGAATTGGTGGAGTGGAGCACTATCGGCAGTACCGCTGCCCAACTGCAAACCTACATCCAGAATAGATACACCGCAGATACCAGTATCAACTATGTGCAATTGGTAGGCGATGCTGCTCAGATACCTACCTTGACTTTTAGTGGTGGGGGAAGTGATCCTTCCTTTGCTCGTGTTGCCGGGACAGACTATTACCCGGATATCTTCATTGGTCGGTTCTCTGCAGAAAGCACCACCGATGTTATAACTCAAGTGAATAAAACCATTGCCTACGAAAGAGATGCAACAACCGCAGATACTTGGCTCTCTATGGCAACCGGTATAGCTTCAAACGAAGGTGGTGGTTCCACAGGCGATAACGGTGAGAGCGACCAAACACACATGACCAATATCCGTACCGACTTGCTTGCTTATGGATACACAACCGTTGATCAGATTTATCAGGCAACCGGAGGCAATGCAGCAAACATCACCACAGCTCTCAATGCAGGGCGTGGCTTTGTGAACTATGTGGGGCACGGCTCGGATACCTCTTGGGCATCAGTGACCTACACCAACACTAATGTGAACGCCCTTACCAATGGCAGCAAACTGCCCTTCATTATGGATGTGGCTTGCGTTAACGGGAACTTCGTTTCCCTAACCTGCTTTGCTGAAGCTTGGATGCGTAAAAGCGGTGGCGGAGCAGTAGCAATCTATGCCAGCAGTATCAATCAGGATTGGAATCCGCCCATGCTGGCTCAAGATGAATGCACAGATCTGATTCTGGCAGGAACCAAGACTACGCTTGGCGGGTTGTATTACAACAGCTCCTGCAAGATGATGGATACCTATGGCAGCACATCAAGCTCAAGTGGTACGGAGATGTACATGACTTGGCATATTTTTGGTGATGCTTCTTTGATGGCTCGCACGAAGACTCCTCAGGCGATGACGGTTACCCATCCGGCAACTATGCTTATTGGGGCAACATCGGTTACGGTTAATACCGGAGTGTCAAGCGCTCGGGTTGCGCTTACCTATAACAACACTATCTATGGTGTGGCAACTGCAAATAGCAGCGGTGTGGCAACTGTAACATTAACCAATCCGCCCGCCTCTGCCATCACCTACACGGTAACTGCCACTGCCTATAACCGCGTTACCTATGTCGGCAGCCTGCAACAGATTGCCGGCAGCGGTCCCTATATGAGTGTGGAGTCAGCCACCTATGCAGATAGCAACAATAATGTGGCGGAGTATAACGAAAGCGGTAGATTCAATGTAACTTTCAAGAATATCGGTACTACAACTGCTTCGAACGTAACTGCTACCCTAAGCAGCAGTACAAGCGGTATAAGTATTACTGATAATAGCGAAACCATTGCTTCACTGGCATCCAACGCCAGCACCACAATCAACAATGCCTTTAGCTTTACCACCGCAAACAATATGGTTAATGGTACTACTGCTGCCTTTGTTATCACCATGGTTGCGGGAAGCGAAACCTGGACATATGAATTCAGTAAAACCATTGCAGCACCCATCTTAGGCTTTGGTAGCTATACCATCAATGATGCGGGTGGAGATAATGACGGCAAGCTTGATCCCGGGGAAACAGTAACTGTAACGATGCCCCTCAGCAACACAGGTGCAGCAGCTTCTCCTGCAGGAACTGCCACCTTAAGCAGCCCTACCTCCGGCATAACAATCAATACCGGAACAGTAAACTTCACCGCCATTGCAGCATCAGGAAGCACCAACCTCAGCTTTAACATCTCTGCCTCCTCCGGTATGACAATCGGCACTCTTGGCAGCTTGGTGTTTAATGCCGCTGCCGGAGCTTACACTGCTTCCAAAACAGAAAGCGTGGAAGTGGGTGCCCCCACCGAGATAACCATCGGAGCGGGAACCTCATCCCAGACTTATCCCATCGACCGCTATTACAACTACTCTGCCCACGAAGCCATCTACCTTGCTTCTGAAGTCGGCGCAGCAGGAACCATCAAGTCCATTGCTTTCAACAAAGCAAGCGGAACAGATGTGTCCACCATTGAAGCGGTTACCATCTACATGAAGAACAGCAGCACAGCCACTCTGGCAACCGGCACATATAGCACCACCGGTTACACTCAAGTGTATAGCGGTACCTTCCCCAACACTGCCACTTCAGGCTGGATGGAAGTGAATCTGAACACCCAGTTTGCCTTTGATGGTGTGTCCAACCTGCATATCCTTACCGTTAAGGGTAACCAAGCTTACATCACCACCTATCCCAATTGGACATATACCACCAGCAGCACCTCCAGAGCAAGACAGGCACACAGCGATACTGCTGCACCCACCTCTCTTACCTCCAGCACTAACCTGCCGAACATCAAGCTGAAGATGTTCCCTGCAGTGGGAGTATTGTATCCTGCTCAGAACTTGGCAGCCACCAGCACCCACGGTTCGGTTACCCTTACCTGGAGTGCTCCCATCTCCGGAACCCCCACCGGTTACAAGATATACAGAAACAGCAGCCTGCTTACCACGGTAACCGGGCTTACATATACCGATACTGCGGTAACAACAGGCAGTACATACAGCTACTATGTTAAAGCAGCCTACAGCAGTGGAGATGCAGATGCCACAGCCACGGTTAATGCCACTCCCACCGCTGCAGCCCCGCAAAGCTTGGCTGCCACAGTAAGCAATTTGGTGGTTAACCTAAGCTGGAGCGCACCGACAAGCGGCACTCCCGCTTCCTACAAAGTGTATCGCAACAGCAGCCTGCTTACCACGGTTACGGCTCTTAGTTACAGCGACACTGCAGTTAGTAACGGCACTTCCTACGCATACTATGTTACTGCAGTGTACAGCAGTCCTACTGCCGAATCCGCAGCCTCCAACACCGTGAACGCAACTCCGAATGCTACTGCACCCACCAACCTTACCGCCACCCCGGGCAACACTCTGGTGAACCTCAGTTGGACAGCCGCCACGGGTAGAGGCGAAGAAGCAATTGATGCCAAGGATACCCGCAACATCAGCGGATACAAGGTGTATCGCAACAGCGTAGCCATCACCACCGTGAGTGCCACTACCTACCAAGATACCGGGCTTACCAACGGCAGCAGCTACAGCTATTATGTAACCACCGTGTACAGCAATCCCGCAGGCGAATCGGCAGCATCCAACACTGTGAATGCCACTCCTGCTGTCGTGATGGAAGCCATTATCGGCACTGGAACCAGCGCAACAGGCAACACTGCAGCCAGCCCCATCAATGTATATTACAAGAGCTTGCACGGGCAATCAGTTTATACCGCTGCAGAGCTTACTGCCGCAGGCATCACGGGTCCCATAAACATAACCCAATTGGGCTTTAACATCACTAACCTTCCCACGATAGCCATGCCCAGCTTCGTGGTGCGGATGAAGCATACCACAGCCACTGATGTGGCATCCTGGGTGGACAACACCAATCTAGTCACGGTTTATAGCAACACCAGCTATCTTCCCACAGCCACAGGTTACAATATGTACACCCTCAGCACCCCCTTCCTGTGGAACGGCACCGATAACATCCTGGTGGATACTGCGTTCAGTGTATTCACTCCTGCTTATGCATCAACAGGACAGGTGCAATACACCACTGTAACCAATGGATATCGCTACGTGAGATTAGACACAGCAGATCAGACAGCGGTGTTCACGGGAGGCTCCACCGCCACTACCCGTCCCAATGTTAAGTTCATGTTCGCTCCCATAGCCACGGGCCCAGCTATATCTGCCAGTCCCACATCAGTTAGTGCTACCGTGTATGAAGGCGAAAGCACCAGTGCAACGGTTACCATATACAATTCCGGTACAGCAGCTTTAACCTGGAATGCCAATTCAAGCCTATCAACTTGGGGAACCGTTTCACCAAGTTCCGGCACCATTGCCGCAGGAGCTAGCAGAATTGTTACCATTAGCATGAATAGCACCGGTTTGTCGGTTGGAGCATATAACTCCACGCTTGCCATCACCTCCAATGCCACCACTAATCCCAATATTTCCATCCCTGTCAGCTTCACTGTGAACACCAGCCCCTATCCGGTGGGTCCCAGGTTTGTAGCTGAATGGGAGAATGCTACAGGCGTTATCATCGCTTATGCCAGCGGGTTTGGCTTACCTTACAACATGATAGCCGATCTCAGCACTCGCGGTAAAGTGTATGTGGTGGTAACTTCCGGCAGCCAAAGCACAGCCAGTTCTGCCCTTTCGAGCAATGGAGTAACTATGTCCAATGTTTACTTCATCAATCCCACGGGGGTAAACACCTATTGGACGCGTGACTATGGTCCATGGACGATCATGGATTCCAACGGTGATATGGGTATTGTGGACTTCACCTATAACCGTGTGCGTCCCTACGACGATGTGCTTAACGCCACTCTGGACAACTATTTCTCCTATGACTATTACGAGTTGCCTCTGGTTGCCACAGGCGGTAATGTGATGACCGATGGCTATGGTAAAATGATGTCCACCAGGCTGATTCTTACCGAGAATGACGGAGTACAGAACTCTCAGGTTACCGAATTTAGCTACACTCAAACTCAGATTGAGAACCTTGTGCAGAACTATCTTGGTGCCAGTGAGTACCAGTTCTACACCGACCCCCTGGCAAACTCCAGCATCGATCATATCGATTGCTTTGCCAAATTGCTTGATGTGGACAAGGTAATCATCGCCAGAGTCCCCAGCACGCATACGAACTATACCGCACTTGAAGCTGTTGTTGCCGAATGGCAGAGTAAAACCTCCAGCTTGGGTACTCCCTACCAAATCTTCCGGGTTGACCAAAGCAGCAACAACGAGCCCTACACCAACTCCTTTATCTACAATAAGAAAATATATGTACCGCAATGGAACTCCACTGCATCTTCATATGACACAGCAGCTCTTGCCGTGTATCGTGCAGCCATGCCGGGTTACACGGTTCAAGGTTATTATAACAGCTCATTCCTCTCAGATGACGCTGTGCACTGCCGGATTAACACCATCTTCGATCCACAGATGGTGCATACCCGCCATGTTCCTCCCACATCTGCCCAAGCTCTTGGCAGCCTCAGCATCAGCGCTGATATAACCCACAGCAATGCCCTAAGCGCAGTAGGAACCTATGTTGCCTATAAACATGGAAGCACCGGTACCTGGCAGTATGCCTCCTTAAGTAACACTGCTAATGATACCTGGACTGCATCAATCCCCACCCCTGCTTTGGGACAAACGGTGTATTATTACATACTTGCCACCGATACCACAGCCAGAACATATACTACTCCGCTCTGCGGTGCCAGTGATCCCTACGATGTTGTGGTCAACATCCCGCCGGCAAACCAAGCTCCCTCGATCGTGCTACCGGATAGCTTCAACTTCGATAAGAACAGCAGCTTAGAACAGAGCTTTGCTACCTTCATCAGCGATCCAGACGGCAACCCGCTTAGCTTAAGCGTTAGCGGAAATACCAATGTTACTGCTCTGATAAATGGCAGCATAGTTTCCTTCAGCGCTACCACCGATTGGATAGGCAGCGAGACCCTCACCTTCACCGTGAGTGATGGAACCCTTCAAGCAAACGACACCGTTGTTATAACTGTACTTCCCGTGAACACCCCCACCTGGGAACCTGTTGATTATCCCACTGCTCCCGCAATTGTCTATGCAGTGGTGACCATTGACTATATCCCAGCTCAAGTGAATGACTGGGTTGCTGCTTTCGTGGGCGAAGAATGCCGTGGAACCGGAATTATCACCATGGTTGAACGCAATACTGCCACCACCTCTCTGGATGTGAACTTGGCTGCTCCGGGTGAAGTTGTAACCTTTAAAATCTACTGCTACGAAGAAGACACAGTGTATGACGTTCCCGAAGTTCTTCCCATGGATCCGGGCACAACTTATGGCGAACAAGAACCGGTTGTATTAAATGGCACATCCAATGTTGTGATGTCCACCCCACAACTGAGCATTCAGAACGGCGCAATGGGTGCCAAGCTGGTGTGGAATCCGGTGCAATTTGCCGGTACCTACCAGATTTGGGCATGCACCGAACCGTTTGGTCAGTACATTCTTTTGGGCACCACCAATACACTCTCTTGGGATATTGACCCCAACCAACCGCATATGTTCTTCAAAATTGTGGCGGCTCAGAACGCTCCTGCCAGAAGCATGAACGCAAGCAGAGCCAAACGTAAATAATAGCTAACAGATATGATAGGAGCAGGATGGCTGATACCCGTCCTGCTCTTTCTTGTTATCATTGCATGATCATTGCATAATCATTGCATGTTTCATCCGTAATGATTATGTAATGATAAAGGGATGATGATTGGCTTGGGGAGGTGTGTTTCTGTTTCGGACATGCGGAGGGGCATAAAAGAACATTACTGCATGCTTGATGAAGCTTAATTTTTGCAGATATATACAGAACTCATGACAGCGGAGACTCAAAATAAATTTCTTGACATGTGGTGTTAGAGATAATTGAATGTAATCGCTTCATTAGTTGTGAAGAGATGATGCTGATGGCTCACCACGGTGAGTAAGTAACAGTATGTTATACAGATAGGATTTCCGGCTGAGGGTTGTTGCCATCAGCCAGCGGGTTACGCTATCAAGGTAAGGAGTTGGATGTCACAAGCGTTGTTACCAATTTTCAGGATTTATCTATTTTCTCCGGGATGTGGAATTTTCTGTACAGCTAGTTCTCCTTTAGGATCATCAGCCCTTTTTGCAACAATTTCATATCCGCAGATGCAGGTTACCTACAGTCTGTAAGCCGAAGGAAACAAGCATGTTAAGCAATCTATCATCACTACTCACAAAACCCGGAATGCTAAGCAAGTTACCGGCAGTTAGCCTAAAACACAAGCTGAAAGAAGGTGAAAACAGATATGTAAGCGTCATGTTTGCCGATATTGTTGGTTTCACCCATATGTCCGAAAGGCTGGATCATGAGGTTGTGCAGGAGCTGTTCGACCAGCTTATGATGAGCTTCTCCGAAATAGTCATCAAGTATGGTGGATATGTAGATAAATATGAAGGCGATCTGGTGATGGTGCATTTTGGTTCCAAGGAATTTCTGGAGCAGGTGTCGCTTCGGGCTGTTTATGCCGGTTTGGAATTGATTGAGGTAATCGAGAAGTTCAATGAAATCCGAGTTTCCATTCCCGAACTGGTTGCGGTGGACAAAGATCTCAAGATGCGAATTGGGATAAACAGCGGTTGGGTGACAACGGGAAAGATTGGCTTGAAGCGTGAGGGAGATTTTACAGTTTATGGTGATGTGGTAAATCTTGCGGCTCGGATGGAATCAAATGGTGTGCCAAACAGGATTATGCTCTCGGAGGAGCTTAGAAGAGAACTTGCTCCGTATGTGGAATTTGAGAGTAACGGGATAATGCACTTCAAGGGGATAAGCGAAGCAATTGGGGTCTATTTGGTTAAATCTATCGTAACTCATGCCGGTTCCCGGGTGATATCCGACAGCTCGTTTATCGGCAGAGACAGGGTGATGAGTGATTTGTTGGCAGCATATCGGAATTGTAAAGAGCATATATCCGAAGTGGATAACATCCAGCTTATCGGGATTAAAGCTCCTGCAGGGATGGGTAAAACAAGAATCATCAAGGAATTAACCAATATGGTTGATACTTCGGTGTACATATCTGAGATTTCACCTTTGATTCAGAATCCCTATGCCAGCTTTTCAGCACTGATAAGGCAGTTTTTGCTTCTCCCTGCATCATGTTCCCAAACGGAGCTGAAAAGCACATTTATAAGTTCTTTTTGTTCGCTCGTGAAAACGATGGGAGTTAGCAGTTTGGCTGAAAGCCTGAAGGCTCAGCAAGATGTGTATGGATATTTGCTCGGCTTAAACGAAGACAATATAGTTGGCGAACCAAAAGAGGTAAGTGCTGTTATTAACAATGCACTGATGATTTTGATAAGAGCGATGGGGGAGCAGCATGGCAGGCAACGATACCCTCTGGTTTTGGTGTTTGACGACCTCCATTTTGCCGACGAGCTATCGCTAACAGCCTTGGATTATATCTCCAAATATCTCATTTCTGTGGAAGATGTGGGTTCATCATCGCACTTGTGTATCATGTTTTTATTACTGTATAGAGACTATTATACCCCATCTCAGGTGCTGAGTGATAATCTACATTATACTGAAATAGAGCTTTCCGAACTGACCGAAGGCGAGATTAAACAGTTTATCAGCCATAACCTATCCGGACAAGAGATTAATGAACAGGTTATTACACAAATCACGCAGAAATCGGCTGGGAATCCAATGTTTATCGAAGAGTGGCTAAACATTGTTCAAGACAGATACAAAAAAAATCAAAGATCAGACTGGGACATAAGCACTATCCCCAATGGCATAACAGCACTAATTCTTACCCGGTTAAATGAACTTGATATACCTACCAAGCTGATGCTTCAACATTCTTCTGCGCTGGGATTTCTCTTCCCCGAAAACCTTATCCGTTTACTTGAGGCTGAGTTACAGGACCGTGGAGCTCACGAAATAGATATCAGCGTTTTAGATGCAACAGATTTGCTTGCTAAACTGTCAGAGGGTATGGCAACACCAACTTTCCAATTTCGACACGAACTCCATCACCAGGCGATATACTCCACTATGCTGAAATCCAACCGCAGAATATTGCACACAATAGCAGCTACAATTATAGAAGCAGAATATCAACACGAATTGGAAAAATGGTATTTCTCTTTGGTAGACCACTGTGACAGAGCCGGGGAGATTGACCGATGCAAGAAATATCTGGGTAAATCCATCGAATATGCACATTCGCTATTCATGAACAAGAAAGAATTGAGTCTATGCGATATGTTGATGGAAAAAAGCTCTGCTTCTGAGATTGATGCAATAATGCTGAGAAAAGCAGTCCTCTATCTCGATATGGGCGATTATCTAAGGGCAGAGGAAGTGTTAAAAGCTATCTCACAAACTCAACTTGAGATTGGCTTGAACAAGGATAAATATATTTTAGCAAAAGTAAGGATGCTGCTTACCAGGTACGACCGGAACATAGCAAAGGACTATTTAATATCTCACTTGGATGAGGTCACCACACCTGAAGCAAAGATTACCGGACAGATAATTATGCTGGATATCCGACGTCAGGATGCAAACGATAAAAAGTTCCTCGCTGATGCGACGAATCTACTTCAGCAACTTGCTCCTACTCAAAGCCAATATCCCAGATTGGAAAATATCATTGGGTTATACTATGCAAATATCGGAGATTACTCACAGGCTATAAGCTACTTTGACCGAACAATAGAACATTGCCTGCAACATAGGATATTACTACGATGGGCTCATCAAAACAAAGCCAATATACTTTCAAAAACGGGGAGAATGGAAGAAGCTATGCTTGAGTATAAGCTGGCTTTGAAGCTTGCTCAGTTCATGGACGATGATGCCGGTATCTGCAAACTGCTATGTGATATGGGCACTCAGTATCATAGCATGGGTGATGAAGTTAATGCCGCTAAAATGCTGGATGAGAGTATTGTTATCGCTATTCGATCAGGAAATCTTAAACAACAAGGGCTTACTATGTATAATCTTGCCAGGCTGTATAGCGAGCAAGGTGAGTTGCAGAAAGCGAAAACAACTTTAAGTAAGTGCCTCCGAATTGGGTATAAGTTATCTTACAACCCAGTTCTATCACATGGTAGAGATCTATTGGGAGATATCCTTTATGAAGAAGGCAGAGCAGACTATGCAAAAAAGATTTACCTCTGCAATTTAGCTTATCAGCAAGAAATAAACGATATTGAAGGTATTGCTCATACCTACGGTAATTTGGGTAATATAGCTGCTGATGAGCAGGATTTTGAGAGTGCTGAGGAGTATTACAGACTGCAACAATCTATATTACATGATATTGGAGATGTTGAAGGAGAGGGTAAGGCTTGGTATAATTGGGGTATTCTGGATGCAGAACGAGGTTTGATATCCTCGGCACAACTTAAAGTAACAACCGCTCTTGAGCTTTTTTCAAAGGGTGGTTTCTCACACTACATCGAAACCACAAAAGAATATCTGGACGACTTGGTCCGTGAAAACCAAAAAAACCACTAAGGGAGAGTTTGATATGAAGCACAGTATTGTACTGGTTATATTTGTGTTGTTATGTATCCCAACTATGAGTTTTGCCCAGCTACTTAATGAAACATTTGAAGGAGATTGGGAAAGCGCTTGGTACTCTGATTTTGGAGTTTGGCAAGTAGGGAGCCCCACCAATGGTCCCGGGGCTGCTTATCAAGGTACTAATTGCCTTGCAGTGGGGCTTATTGATAATTATCCCTCCACAGCTTTATCTAAGTTCATCAATATCAATCCAGTTGTAGTTCCCAATGCATCATTAAACCCACGCTTACGATTTGAGTCTTGGTTCATTTTCAATGAACACAGTGGGGACAGAGATCATGGAAGAGTACTGATTAAGCCTGTGGCAGAAGCAGAATGGACTCAGATTGGAGAGAATGTTATAGCTAACTCGGGAGGTACTTGGTTTAATGCCTACTACGACTTAAGTGCCTATGCAGGCCAAGCTGTGCAGATTGCGTTTGAGATTGATGTATGGGATACAACCTCCTGGCCCTATGATGACCCCAACGAAGGTCCGGGGTGGTTTATCGACAATATTAAGATAGAAACCGGAGCAGCAGTATTTAACAACCCTGAAACGTGGGAGAACGGAATCGGAGATTGGTATGTTACAAATGGAACTTGGGAGGTAGGTACTCCAACAAACGGTCCCGGTGCTGCATTTGCTGGAAACCAATGCCTTGCTACTCGCTTGGATGTAGACTACTGGGGTAGAGCTTATTCAAGAATAGTCAGCCCAAGCTATATGATTCCTCCTATTACGCAGAAACCGAGGATGCGATTTGAATCATGGTACATATTCAACGAACATAATGGTGATAGCGATCATGGAAGAGTATTGGTTAAACCATTTGGCAGCAATGAATGGACACAACTTGACGATAATGTAAAGGTGAACTCAGGTGGTATCTGGTTTAATGCCTACTACGACCTAAGTACCTATGCAGGCCAAGCTGTGCAGTTTGCGTTTGAGATTGATGTATGGGATACAACCTCCTGGCCCTATGATGACCCCAACGAAGGTCCGGGGTGGTTTATCGACAATATTAAGATAGAAACCGGAGCAGCAGTATTTAACAACCCTGAAACGTGGGAGAACGGAATCGGAGATTGGTATGTTACAAATGGAACTTGGGAGGTAGGTACTCCAACAAACGGTCCCGGTGCTGCATTTGCTGGAAACCAATGCCTTGCTACTCGCTTGGATGTAGACTACTGGGGTAGAGCTTATTCAAGAATAGTCAGCCCAGTATATGCTGTACCATCCAACTCTCAAAATCCCCGGTTGCGGTTTCAAACATGGCATATATTTAGTGAGCACAATGGAGACAGTGATCACGGACGAGTGTTGATAAAACGAACATCAGAAACAGAATGGCAACAACTAGGGGATAATATTACCATTAATTCGGGAGGAATATGGTTTATCAATGGATACGACTTATCTGACTATGCAGGACAATTAGTTCAGATAGCGTTTGAGATTGATGTATGGGATACAACCTCCTGGCCCTATGATGACCCCAACGAAGGACCTGGATGGTTTATTGATGATATAAAAATTGAAACTGACACAGCTGTATTCAACAATCCTGAAACCTGGGAAAATGGTATCGGTGACTGGAATGTATCATGTGGTACTTGGGAAGTGGGAACTCCATCTAACGGTCCTGGAAGTGCATTTGAGGGGATTAATTGTCTTGCAACTAATCTATTCTATGACTACTGGGGTCGGGTAATCTCGAAAATCATCTCTCCGAATATTGTGGTACCCACTGCTGTCCAGAACCCCAGGCTACGCTTCCAAACGTGGTATAGTTTTAACCAGCACAACAATGGTAGTGATCATGGTAGTCTGTTGATAAAATCGCAAGAGACCGAAGAATGGTTTGAACTGGATAATCTCAATTCCACTTCTGGAGATATCTGGTTTGATGCTTGTTATGACCTTAGCGATTATGCAGGACAAACGGTGCAGATTGCCTTTGAATTGGATGTTTGGGATACCACCTCCTGGCCCTATGATGGTCCAAATGAAGCCCCGGGGTGGTTTATTGACAATGTCCGTATCGAAACGGGAGCTACAACTTTCAATAATCCTGAATCATGGGAGAATGGCATAGGTGATTGGTATGTCACCAAGGGATTTTGGGAAGTTGGAATTCCGACCACAGGACCAAACTCATCATATGATGGTTCCAAATGCCTTGCAACACGCTTAAATGGGGATTATTTCAACTGGGCTAACACCATGATTATTAGTCCGCCTGTTACTGTTCCTCTCGCTTCTCAATACCCCAGATTTTCATTCATGGAATGGCATAGTTTTAACCAAAGTGATAGCAACTATGATCATGGAAGGGTGCTGATTAAGCCCTCTAACGATTCTACTTGGGTAGCACTTAGCGGGAACTTCTTCAGTAACTCAAGCTCAGTATGGAGTTATGTCGCTTTAGATCTGGGTGCGTATGCCGGGCAGTCTGTTCAATTTGCCTTCCAATTAGATTCATGGTATAATGATGAGGGATGGTATATCGACAAGGTCGAAATTAAGACCGGAATACCTGTATTTAACAACCCAGAGACTTGGGAAAGTGGAATTGGTGATTGGTCTGTAACCAATGGGACATGGGAAGTGGGGACACCTCATGGCGGCCCCAATGCAGCATACCAAGGGACAAAGTGTCTGGCAACGAAACTTGATGGGAACTATTTCTCAGGAGTTGATTCACGTGTTATTAGCCCGGTTTTCAGCCTTTCTCCCACCATTGTTCCGATATTAAGGTTTAGAAGCTGGTATAATATTGGGGCTTCAGATACTTGCTTTGTGCAAATCAAACCGGTAAACAGTAATACTTGGACTAATCTTACCGGTGGAGTTTATACAGGCAGCACGGGTGGGACATGGAACTATACATACTTTCAGTTAACTTCCTTCTTGGGACAACAAGTTCAGCTCGGCTTCTATATTAACTCAGATGGTGGCTCTAGTTCCGGTTGGTACATCGATAATGTTACCTTATTGGGAAACAATATAAACCCCACTGTTGTAAATCCTATCAGTGACATCACAATGGCTGAGGACTCCCAATCAACGTTCAATATCCTAAACACTTTTTATGATCCGGATGTAGTTTCCTCCGGGCAAGTGTTGTTCTACGGTTGCTACGAAAACCCTCATATCGACATCTCATTTAATCAAAGTTCGGGGCTTGTTACCATAACCCCACATGCTGATTGGTTCGGCACAGAGAATCTTACATTCTATGCTTCCGATCAGAATGGAGGAATTGCCTATGATGATGTGTTGGTTACTGCAACCCCGGTCAACGATCCCATAATTCTGGACTTCCCTAACTCCATTACGATATTCCAAAATGAGGTTAGCACCATTGATTGCTCTGAGTATATCCATAATCCTGATGGTGACATACTGGCCATTACGATTAGCGGGAACCTCGATATCCCAATCCTGTTGGAGGAGTCTCTTATCACACTATCTCCAAGTAATAACTGGGTCGGTTCTGAACTCCTAACAATCTCTGTTGATGATCCAAGTAGTTTAGGCTTAAGATATCAGGCTAGCAGGAACAGAGTTGTGGTGTCGGCTCAGTTTAGGGTAATTGTTATTAACCCTTTAATTGTAGATTTCTCCACCGACAGCATCCTTAATAACAATGTGGTTGCCAATGATACTCAAACAGGATTGCAGTTTTCTGCCACCTCAAATCTGCCCTTAAGCTCCTACCAATGGGATTTTGACAATGACAGTGTTATCGATTCTGATTCAGATTACCCTTATTATATCTACACCAGCCCCGGGGTTAAATCGGTGAAGTTGATTGCTTCTGATGGCGTTCATGTAACCGAGGTAACCAAAATGGACTTTGTAAATGTTCTCCCCGGGACTCTTGTTCCACCTCAGGCATTCGATACAAACGTGGTTTGGACAGAGGAAGGGGGGCCATATAACATTTCGGGGGAACTAATCTTCAATGAGGGGATAAGCCTAACGGTTGAACCCAACGCACAGGTTAACTTAATGGTTGACGACTTGTTAATAGTGAATGGAACTATCAATGCTCAGTTTGCCGATTTCAATGCCTATGGTCCAAGCGGTTGGGGGGGATTAGTGCTTAATCCTGCCTCAAACAATAGTGTTATCAATGGGATAAATCTCTATGGTGCTGCAACGGGTATTACGGTAATTGGATGCAATCCCCAGTTAAGTAATTTGGAGATAAACGGAAGTACCAATTCTCGCACATTAACCACCGGGATATCGATAACTGCCGGGGCTGCACCGACAATATCCAACATCACAATCAATAACTTTAACCAAGGGATCATTGCAAGCAACAACACCCCTGATCCTGAGTCATTAATCCTTTCAAACGTCAGGGTTAACAGGATATCGGCAAGCACTTCTCCCGATGATGTAGGTATCTTGGTTCAAGGTGACATTTCCCCCACTCTTAACGAAGTATCAGTGTTAAACTACCCCAGAGGTATCGAGATTATCAACGAGACTACTCTCAGGCGTCCGGCACGGCTAACAAACTCCCGAGTAGCAAAAACGGAGAATAGCACTCGCAATCTCGACACTGCCTTGCACATCGTAAACGTATCATATGTTGTATGCACGAATGACTCTCTAATCGGTTACAACAAAGGGATTGAGATCCTTAATTCTGATGCTGTTGCTACCACTGATCTGCTAATTTCCTCAAACACTATCAATTTCCTTAGCCCTGCCTACAGTCCGGACTATGCTGTCCAGATTACGGGTATAGCCTCGGGAGTAATAGATTCCCTGTATATCAACGGATATAGCAAAGGTATTGTGGTGAACGGTAACAGCTCTTTAGACATTTTCGGGAATCTATTTCGCAATTGTGGTATAGCATTCCAGGACTTACAAAATCATCAGAGCCACACATTCTCCAGAAACACCATCCATAGAAACGGGTTATACTTGGGCAATGTTAACTATCCTGCTCTCTCCCTAAACCAATCTACCAACCTAAGTGTAATAAACAACACCATCTACGATTATCCCAATGCCATTTATGCTTCTAATGGTTCGTCTTTGAGCTATGAGCAGAATATTTCGTGGTGTATCCTTCCCAGCGCTAACCCGATAATGATGGTTGATGTTTCGGATATCAATGCTACTTACAACGATATCGCAATTTCCTCTGGTGTTTATCCGGGGGTTGGTAACATCAATGCAGACCCATTATTCATCGATGTGTCTTCAGAAAACTTCGCTCTCAGCTTTGGCAGTCCCTGTATCAATAGCGGTAATCCTGCCAACCCTCTTGATCCCGATATGTCCATCGCGGATATAGGCGCATTAATCTGGGATGTCACCTCAGTTCCCTTGGTTTCCGATTTCACATGCAATTCCCTGTCAGGTCAGCACCCGCTAAACGTTCAATTCACTAACTTATCTTCGTCATTTGTCCTTTCCTGGAGCTGGGATTTTGATAATAATGGAACCGTTGACAGTAACGATACTAATCCCTTATGGATTTACACTGCTCCAGGGGTATATACTGTAAAACTGACTGTTTGGGATGGAGTGAGATACGAAAGTAGAATCTATCCCAATCTGATAACGGTGCTAAATACTGGTCCCGCTATTGTGCTTCCCATACCGGATATGGTAGCTGATGAGGATTTTACTTCTTGTGACATCAACTTAAATAACTATTTCTCAGATAGTAACGGAGATCAGCTTGTTTATTCATTCAGCACAGATACCAATCTGGTGGATGCCATAATAAATCAGAATATCCTTACTATTAGCAGCATCCCTAATCTATATGGCGTGGTTAACATTACCATAACTGCCGAAGATGGCAATCCTGCCAAGGGGACATCGCAAACCACTACCCGCTCATCTGAGTTTATGATTAAAAGCTCTAAGCCCAGAGTGTCACTCTCGGATAACTTCAGCTTTACAATAAACCCCATCAACGACTCTCCGGTGATTGCATCCTACAATCCTGTGGAAGATTCGCTAGATGTGCCGTTGGGTACCGAGTTATCATTCTCAGTAACCGCATATGATGTTGATAGCCCCATTCAGTATCATTGGTACGTGAATGATGTGCTCCAAACCAATCAGGAAAGCTCATTAAATTACCAGTTCTCTCTGTCACAAGTTTACCTTGTTAAAGCCAAAGTGTCCGACGGACTAAGTGAAACAGTGGTGCAATGGCGAGTATCCACCCCTTCGGCAGTTGAGGATATCACTCAGGTTGTAAGCACAGCCTTGAACCGAATCTATCCCAATCCCTTCCACAGCGTAACCACCATTGAGTACCAACTTAAGGATAAATCTCCGGTAAAGATAGAGGTATTCAATGTTAAGGGACAGCTCGTTCGGACTCTCGTTGATAAAGAAGAAACTCCCGGAGTGCACAGTGCCTTTTGGAGTTCACAGTCTCAGCCTCTACCAACAGGTATCTACTTCATCAGAGTTAGCTTGAAAAACTACACGGAAGTTAAGCGTGTGATTTACCTAAAATAGAACCAGAAGTGTCTATTAGAAGGTAATTAATCGTGATTCATCAAGTGATGTCATGTATCTATCATCTTGTTATCATTGCATGATCATTGCATAATCATTGCATGTTTCATCCGTAATGATTATGTAATGATCAAGTGATTCATCCAAATGAGAGTCACTTACGGGTAGTGCTGCAGAATAGGGCTAACTTGCAGAGATACATAGCTTAAAGAGCTATATAGGTTGCCGGGCTTGAAGAGCGAAGTCCCGCAGCAGAATTGCCTTGACAGAACTATGCAAGCCCGTTTTACTGCACAAACTGAGGTGAATTATGATTGATGCAATAGTATTTTTGGGAATTCAGGGCTGCGGTAAGGGAACTCAAGCCAAGATTTTGGCAGAGAAGATAGGCTATCAACACATTAACATCGGTGATCTGTTTCGCGAACAAATTGCCCGGGGAACCAAGCTTGGCTTGGAAGTGAAGTCCATCATAACCCGTGGAGAACTGGTTAGCGACGAACTTGTGTTTGAGTTAGTGAATAGTTCCTTGTGTGAAAGCTGCCCCGGGATAATCTTCGATGGCTTTCCCCGAACCCCTGCCCAAGCAGAATACCTGATGGTGCATTATAAGGTTAAACGAGTGTTTTACTTAAGCTTAAGCGAAGAGGAAGCAATTTCCAGGATCGAAGCCCGTCGTCTCTGCAGCGTGTGCGGAGAGAACTATAACCTCGTGAGCCGCAAACCACTTAAGGAAGGCATCTGCGATGTGTGCGGAGGAAGCCTGAAACAACGAGCGGATGATACCGGAGATGCGATTAAACAGCGAGTTAAAGAATTCTATGCCCAAACCTTTGCCCTGAAGGAATACTTCGACCGTGCCGGAGTGCTTTGCACCATTTCCGCGGCAAATGGAATCAACCAAATTGCAGATTTGATCACAGCGGACTTGGCGAGATAACAAGGTCTGATAAATGCTGAAATCCATTAACCGGGCAATCCTGAAGCATACAGAAATCTTTGCCTATTTGCTGGCTGCCTGGAGTTTCCTAGTTTTGTTTTTAGAGCCGATTATCGGCTATTATCTAAACTATCGAAGTGTTGCATTAGCCACTGCTTTGGCAAACCTTATTCTGTTGGTGGTGTCCATCCTGAACCGGATTCTGCTGGGAGGTATGGGGCATAACCGGCGGGTAATTGTTCTGGATGTGGCGATGCTGTTGATGGGTTTGCTGCTTTTGGGATATCAGGCGAAATATGTGGTGCTGTTCCTGCTGATCAGGCAGACCTATTTTATTCTACAATTCTTCCTGTTTCGTGCCTTTGAAGGCAAGTTCTATCGGCTTTTGACCGATAACCCTCCGGTATCACTGATGCTTAGCTTTGCCGGGGTTATCATCAGCGGGACTGTGCTGTTGATGCTACCTGCTGCGTCAGTTAAAGGGCAGGTTACCCATTTCATCGATGCACTGTTCACCGCGACATCTGCCACCTGCGTGACAGGCTTGGTAGTGGTGGATACGGGTTCGTATTTTACTCTGTTTGGTCAAATTGTGGTTTTGCTGCTAATCCAGATAGGCGGTTTGGGGATTATGACTATTTCCACTGCTTTTGCACTGATACTTGGGCAAAGGTTGACCCTTAAACTGGAGAATGTGATGCAAAGCGTGGTGGGTGACCACAAAGTGGTTAGCGTATTCAAACTGTTAAAGAGCATTGTGATGGTTACAATCATCATCGAAGCCATAGGTGCAATGTTCCTGTTTATTAGTTTCTCGCGGGACTACTCTATCTCTCGGGCGATATATTATTCTGTGTTCCATTCCGTTTCTGCATTCTGTAATGCGGGTTTTGCCCTCTGGAGCGATGGATTGGTGCGTTATGTGGATAGTCCGATAGTGAACTTCAGCATAACCGGGCTCATCATCTTGGGTGGTTTGGGCTTCACCGCCATTATAGATGTATATCGCAACCTCTTTGTGTTCGAAAAGATAAAGAAGCTTACTCTGCATACTAAGATTGTGCTGTTGACCACAGCCTGCTTGCTATTGGCAGGCTTTGTCGCTTTGTTTGTAACTGAATATCACAGCAGTATGGAAGGCTTTTCCTTCACACGCAGGCTGCTCAGCTCCTGGTTCCAGTCCGTGACCACACGTACCGCAGGGTTTAACACGGTGGATATTGGCAAGTTCAGCTCTGCCTCGGTGTTGGTGACCATTGTGCTGATGTTCATCGGTGCCTCTCCCGGTTCGACGGGTGGTGGAATTAAGACCACAACCTTCACGGTGTTGGTGTTATCCGTGGTGTCTATGCTGCGGGGAAAGAGAGATTTAACCATCTTTAACCGCAAGATCCCTTCTGATAATGCTCGGGAATCCACCAGCCTCTTGATTCTTTCCGGTTCAATAGTGCTGGCGGTGGTGTTCGTGATGATGCTGGTGGAGCCTTTTGCCTTCGAACGCATCCTGTTTGAGGCTATCTCCGCCTTTGGTACGGTGGGCTTGTCCATGGGGATAACGCCTGAGCTTAGCTATCATGGCAAGGCATTGATTACACTTTTGATGTATATCGGTCGTATAGGACCGCTCACTTTGATATATGCTCTATCCATGAGCAAGAAACAACCAAATATAAACTTTGCAGAAGAAAAGATTGCGATAGGCTAAGGAGTAAGAATGGCTCGCTACGCAGTGATTGGTCTTGGACGCTTTGGTATGACAGTTGCCAAGATATTGGCAGAGAATGGCATGGAAGTAATCGCCATAGATATTAAACAGGAAATGGTGGATGAGATAAGTGCCCTGGTAACCTCCGCTATTTGCATGGACAGCACGGATGAATCTGCGCTCAGGTCTCAGAACCTGAATGAAGCGGATGCTGTGATAGTGGGCATAGGTAGCAATATTCAGGAGAGTATATTAACCTGTGCCATCCTGAAGAAGATTGGGGTGGGGGTGATTTATGCCAAGGTTGAATCCCAACTTCATGGCAGGATAATGTCCCTCATCGGGGTGCAGCATACCATATTGCCAGAAGAAATGATAGGCAACCAGCTTGCCAAGACCTTGATATCCAGGAATATATTGGAATATGTAAACCTCTCCAGCGGTCACATTGTGGTGGAGATGATAGCTCCACGGGAGTTTGTGGGACGTCCCTTGCAGGATTTGGCGTTGCCTACTCAGAGAGGGGTGAATGTTATTGCCATTAAAACAAACTTCCTTACCGTTACTGATGATGGCAGGAATGTGATAGAGAAGAAGCTGAACGATATGCCCGGTGCCAATGACCTTGTGAACGAGGGGGATGTGCTTATCCTCTTGGGACCAAAAGGCAATATCGACAAGCTGATATATGAGACTTCCGGGAACAAGGACTAAGCTATGAAACGATCTCTTAAAGCTAAGTATCATATCATGATAGCGGTGTTGCTTGGGCTTATTGCCCTGCAAACCACCTTCCTGCTGTTTGTAGTAAGCCAAGCAAAGGACTTGATGAGCCTTGCGGGGGATATTCATTCCATTGTTATTGTATTTGTCTTTGTGGTTTTTGTGTACATAGTGATTCTGTATAACTATATTCCCTTCCATCTACGGCGTGCTATCAAAGAGGTGGAGGCATTGGTGGAGAGCATCTCCAACGGGAACTATCAGATAGACATAGATAGTTCCACCTATGACCAGGATAAGGATTTTCAGGACTTGATCTTTGCTCTGGATAAGATGCTGGGGATAATCATGCGTTTCGATCAGGCAAAGGCAGATAAGATATTCGAGCATCACCAACGCCTGCAACTGCTGATAAACCTTCTCCCACAAGCTATCCTCATCACAGGTGTGAATGGGGATGTAGTGTATTGCAACGAGCAATTGCGCAAGCGCTTTCCCATGGTCTCGGAGATGGTGAATCTCAACGAGCTAATCTTAAAGAATGACTATCAGGCAAGAATTGTAGCGGTGCTGATTGATGCCCTGAGATATGGGAATAATATCTACGACGTAACCGTGGACGACTTGGTGTATCTGGGCAAAGCAAAGATAAACGGCTCAATCGTACGTAACCGTAAAGGTGTGTCCACCGGTGCGGTGTATGTAATGGACTTTGTGGATAATGAAAAACAGGATTAGGGTAGTCTGTGATAACACAGAACCCAAGAGACTGGATAAATATCTGGCAAGCCTGAACATTCAGGAGCTGTATTCACGCAGCTTTGTGGAACGCTTAATTGACGAAGACCGGATTATGGTAAATAACATTCCGGTGAAAAAGAGCTATCTGCTTGGCGAAGGGGATGAGATTATCCTTAACCTGCCTGATCCCGAGCCTTTGGATGTCTATGCGCAGGATTTGCCCTTGGATATCGTTTATGAAGATGAGGATTTGGCGATAATCAATAAAGCACCGGGGATGATTGTGCATCCCGGTTTCGGTAACCCGGATGGAACCTTGGTTAATGCCATCATGCACCATTTTGGCACAAACCTATCCACGGGGAGAGATGTAAACCGTCCCGGTATTGTGCATCGCTTGGATAGGGGCACCTCCGGCCTAATTATCATAGCCAAGAACGATGCTGCTCAAGCTATGCTTTCTGACATGTTTGCCAAGAGAGAGATCAAAAAAACATATCTGGCTATAACTAGTGGAGTGCCTGAGCCAGAAAGCGGAACCATAGAAACCTATATTGCCCGCAGTAACCATAATCCTCGCATGATGTGTGTGGCTGATGAAGGTCGTTATGCGGTTACCAATTATGAAACTCTGAAGACTTGGCACTATTTTGCTTTGATGAAGGTGAACCTAGAGACAGGCAGGATGCATCAGATTAGGGTGCACTTTGCTCATATCCACTATCCTATATTGGGAGATTTGCTATATAACACAAGACGTTATGTTCACTCCCTGCTGCCGGACAATATGAAACGCAAAGCTACGGAACTGCTTACCACGCACCTTAACAGACAAGCCCTGCATGCCTGGAAGCTGGAGTTTGTGCATCCTCTTTCGGGTAAGCATATTTCAGCGTGTGCAGAGCTTCCGGAAGATATCAGCTATACCCTCAAGTGGCTGGATGATTATTTTGCTATTGACACAGAATTGCGTGACCTTAAAACAATCCTGAAGGAGAAAGACGAGATTGAAAGCTAGTTTTGACACAAGTAACGAACCTGTATTCAGTAAGATAGAGGATGCCATATCTGCCATTAAAGCAGGTGAAATGATTATCGTGGTTGATGATGAGAACCGCGAGAATGAGGGAGATCTGCTAATGGCAGCAGATATGATTACTCCCAAGCATGTGAACTTTATGATCAGCCACGGCAAAGGCTTACTATGTGTGCCGATGGAGTCCGATGTGGCGTGCAGGCTGGATATTCCTCTCATGACTAGCCGCAATAATGAGAGACATGGCACAAAATTCACAATATCGGTGGACGTGATTGATGGCACCACCACCGGGATATCTGCATCCGAACGAGCCAAGAGCATCAAAGCCCTAGCCGATCCCAATAGTAGTGCTGCGATGTTCATGCGTCCCGGCCATGTATTCCCGCTTCTTGCCGAAAAGGGCGGGGTGCTCAGGCGTGCCGGGCATACAGAAGCAGCGGTTGACCTTGCTAAGTTTGCAGGATTTAATCCAGTGGGTGCCATCTGCGAAGTTATCCGCGAGGATGGCGAGATGGCAAGGCTGGATGATCTTATCCCCTTTGCCAAGAAGCATAACCTTAAGATTATCACCATCGAAGAGCTTATCCATTGGCGCAGGAAAAAAGAACGCATGGTGCATCAGGTCTCCAAAGCAAGCTTACCCACCAAATACGGTCAGTTCGATATAATCACCTATGCCAGCGACATCTCCGACGAGTATCACATCGCACTGGTGATGGGGGAGATCAAGCGCAACGAACCCATGTTAGTAAGAGTGCACTCAGAGTGCCTTACCGGGGATGCTCTGCACAGTCTGCGTTGTGACTGCGGAGAGCAGCTTGCCCGTTCCTTCGAGCTTATAGCCGAAGCAGGTGAAGGCGTTATCCTTTACATGCGCCAGGAAGGTAGAGGCATAGGCTTGTTGAACAAGATTAAAGCATACCACTTGCAAGATAACGGAGCAGACACTGTGCAAGCCAACTTACAGCTTGGTTTCCCGGAGGACTTGCGTGATTATGGTATTGGCGCTCAGATACTGAAAGACTTGGGCTTGAAAAAGATAAAGCTACTCACCAACAATCCAAAGAAGATAGTGGGGCTTACCGGCTATGGCTTGGAGATTGTGGAGCGCGTGCCTATCGAGATTGAAGCCGGTGATGACAACCGTTATTACTTGCACACCAAGAAGACCAAGATGGGGCACATTCTGCATGAAGTGTAAGCTCTGGCTGTTGCTTTTTGCCCTGCTATCCACTATCACCATATCGTGGGCTGCGATACCGCAACCGGTGGGCTTTGTGAATGACTTTGCAGAGCTGCTTAGCCCGGAGACCAGAAACAAGATAAACGACTGGGCTATTGAGCTGAGAGAGAAGACAGATTGTGATTTCTTCATTGCTACTTTCCCGGATATCGGCGGAGCTAATGAAGTGGAATATGGAGTGCAGGTTTACAAGCAATGGGGCATCGGTAGTAAGCGAGATGAAGGTGTTCTGATCATGCTTGCCTTAGCAGAGCGAAAACTACGCATAGAGGTTGGTTACGGTTCCGAAGGATATATAACAGATGCCTATGCCTCTGAAGTTTATCAAAGCATGAAGAGTTTTTTATCAAAGGGCAGCGAGGACTGGGATCAAGCCTTCATTCAGGGCAGTCTGATGTTACTATCCGCTTTTGCCAAGGAGAAGGGTGTAACTCTTAGCGGTGTTTCAGAATATTCCAAGCGTTCGTCAGACAGAAACCGTAAAGGTGGATTTGGCGGATTAACTTTAATAATCATCTTTATTGTTCTCATGATCGTCACCAAGGGGAGAATTCTGGAAGTGCTTATCTGGGCTTCCATCCTCAGTGGAAATGGCGGAAGCTGGGGTGGCGGAGGTCGTTCCGGCGGAAGCTGGGGCGGAGGTAGCAGCGGTGGCTTCGGCGGCTTCGGTGGTTTTGGCGGAGGCGGTGGAGGTCGTTCCGGTGGCGGTGGAGCAGGAGGAGGTTTTTGATGCTCATACTAAAATCTTTTGGTTTTATCTTGTGGAACATAGCTCTTGGTCTTTCCTTGGTGTATATGTTCAAATGGTTGCTCTTTAACTCCAAGGCTCGTTACATATTTGGTAAACGAATTCCTCTCACTCCCGGCTTTTTAGTTGCCAAGCGGGAATGGCTGTTCAGCAAGGCACGTGATATCCTTCATGATTATCTGGAGCAAGCTGCCAATCCTGATCGCTTTGGCTATCTTAGTAAATGGCTAAAGCAGATCAGAATGTTCCTGTGGGAGAAGACAGAGTTTGTGCAGGAATGGCGCTTTCTGCCTGCCAAAATGAAGCTGAATATCCGAACAAAGATTGTGGATGCCTTTGTTAATCTGGCAGGAAACCTGCTACGCAAGACAGTTCCCAGGCTTATCGAACAGCTTCGTATCGAGCATAGGATAGATGATTTTGATTTTCAATTCAGCATCGATTTCTTTTATGGCTACTTCCGCAAGTATGTTTACAAGCCCCTGCTGATTGCTTTCTTTGCCGTTAACTTCCTTATCGGCATAATGAACATGATCTTTTTCCTTATCGTTGTGTAAAACTCCATGCCAAAGCTGAAAAGCTTAACCCGCAGGATAGCCAATCGCTTTAATCTGCATGCAGATACTTTGAGGTTGGCTAAACGTTTCCTGCTGGTTTTTCTTTTCATACTATTCTTGCTGTTGCTGTCTGCTTTTTTAGCATGGTTCTTCGAGTTCCGCGGAAAGGAATCCAGTACAATTAAATCCTTCTGGGATGGCATTTGGTGGGCAGTGGTGACTATTGCCACGGTTGGATATGGCGATAAATTCCCTGTCACCTACCCCGGCAGAGTGGTAGGCATCATACTCATCACAGTTGGTTTCACCACTTTATCGGTATTCACCGGTCTTATCGCTTCATTGTTTGTGGAGGATAAGCTAAAAGGAGCAAAAGGTTTGAAACAGATTAGAACGCATAATCATGTGGTTATCTGCGGGTGGAACAACACCGGCGATTACTTTCTGCGAGCCTTAATCGAAAAGCAGCTTCAGGATACTGATGTGTGCCTGATAGCCAACGAAAGTCCGGAATTCTTCGAGCGTCTCGAAGCAAAATATCCATCTCTGTCTCTCAGTTTCGTACGAGGTGAAGCCACTCAGGAGGAAACTCTCCGCAGGGCTGCTGTGGAACATGCTTCCCAAGTGTTCATCCTTGCCGATCAAAGCCTTGCTCGCAGTGCTGCTGATGACCGCAGCATCATTGTTGCCAATGCTGTGCACTACCTCACAAAGAAAGAGAAGATTACCGTCCAACTAATCAATACTGAAAACCGCAACATGCTGCAACGCATAGGTATTACTAACATCATAATCTGGGACGATATTGGCGGTTACATTCTTGCCAACAACATTTTCGAGCGTGATAGTCTATCACTATTCTGCCATCTTGCCAAGGATCCCGGCAACCGTATCAGTACAGTTAAAATCTCCGATTCTTTCGTAGGTAAAAGCTTTGGTGAGTTTTTTGATGCCCAATACAAGGAGCATGGCATGCTTATTATAGGCTTGATGAATAAAGAGCCGGAGCTTGAATCCTCCTCAATTTTAACCTCCGATAGCAGTGGGATAGACCAGTTCATCCAGGCAGCCCTGGCAAAGTCCAAGCGTCTGCAACAGGAGGATAGAAGCAGTATTCGCTGGAATCCTGAGCGGGATAGTGTTATCCAACCCAATGACTACGCCATCTTCTTAGGATAGGAGGAGCGATGATAGAACTTAGCACCCTACGCAAGGTTCCCCTCTTCAATGGTTTATCGGCACACGATTTGGAAGCCTTACAACCTCTGCTGCAACCTCTCAAGGTGGGCAAGGGTAAGTATGTTATCAAGGAGAATACTTTTGGCGATCAGATTTTTCTCTTAGTGGATGGATGTGTATTGGTTACCAAGGATTTAGTGAAGGGCTTCGAACAAGATCAGGAGTCCACCGAAAAGGTATTGGCTACTCTGTGTGGGGAGATTCTGCCCACTTTTGGCGAGAATGGTGTTTTGGGTCATGCAGCTCGCACCGCCAACATTATTGCCCAGAAGGACAGCCTGTTATACACTCTCAGCAAGATGGATTTCGATGGTTTCGCTTCCGCTAATCATCAGGCTGCCTTAATTATCATGACCAATATTGCCCGCAAGCTTTCCGAAAACCTGCAAGTTACTGATGCTAACCTGGTTAAGATGGCAACCGCCCTATACATTGCTGTCCAACAATAAACGGTTCCCGCCTGCCATCATTGCTTAATCATTACATAATCATTGCATGTTTCATCCGTATTAAACATGCAATGATCATGTAATGATCCCAAGGACGATAGAGAGGAAGGTAGAGACCTCCACATTTTACTTGCCAAAAACAGCCCTATTAGCCATTTGACTTTAAGCAGAAATGCTTTATCCATATAGTTAAAAGAAAATAATAAGGAGTGCTTTAGTGGAAGATACCAATAACAGAATACCGCGCACCTTACCCGTGCTGCATCTCGGCAACGTCGTAATGTTCCCATACCTGCTGATGCCGCTCGTTGTATCCGATGAAGAGTCCAAACTAGTAATAGATTATGCCCTATCCAACGATAAGCTGATGGCTTTCTTTCTTGATAAAGAGAAAGGAGATAACGGAGAAACCGAGCTTGCCACCATCGGCACGGCAGTAACCATCTTGCGTATGCTGCGCAATCAGGATGGATCAATTAGCCTGCTATTGCAGGGAACATCCAGAATCAAGCAACAGAAAGTGGTGCAGAAGACCCCCTTCATTATGGTTGACGTGGAAAGCATCACCGAGCAGAGTAATGAAGATACTGAGATTCAGGCATATCGCACCATAGCCCTGGAACTGCTGGATAAAATCTCGCAGGAAAGCAGTCTGCTAAACAAAGAGATGATCTCCGGACTAAGTAATATCAAGCAGGCCGGAAGGGTGGCAGATATAATTGCCGGGAACATAGACCTTCCCGTGGCAGACCGGCAAAAGATACTGGAACTTAGCAACCTGAAGCAACGCTTCCGCTTCCTAAACAACTGTTTGGCTGAACTTATCCGGCAGATGAGGGTGGAGAATCACATCCGCAGCAATCTGCAACTGGAGATGAACGAAGATCAACGCAGATATTACCTGCGTGAACAGATGGATGCCATCCGCCGTGAACTTGGCGAAACTGATGAAGTAAGCAAAGAAATGATGAAATGGCGGGAACTGATTGAAAAGAACAAGCTGCCGGACTATGTAAAGGAAGTGGCATACGAAGAGCTGGAACGGCTCTCCACAATGCAGCCTGCAGCCAGTGAGTATGGTGTTATCCGCAACTATCTGGATTGGATAGTAAATCTGCCCTGGCAGACATATAGCAAAGATAGGCTGGATCTCAAGAAGATTGAACGCATCCTCGCCAAAGACCATTATGGGCTGCAAAAAGCCAAAGAGCGGATATTGGAATACATTGCAGTTAAGAAGCTAAAGGGACACCTCAAGGGACCTATTCTCTGCTTTGTGGGTCCTCCCGGAACGGGTAAAACCTCCATCGGCAAATCCGTGGCTCGTGCACTCAACCGCAAGTTCATCCGCATGTCCTTGGGTGGTATTCACGATGAAGCGGAGATACGCGGACATCGCCGCACCTATATCGGGGCAATGCCCGGCAAGATATTGATGGAGATTAAGCGTCAAGGCACGGCGAACCCGGTGTTTATGCTGGATGAGATTGATAAACTGGGCAGAGACTTCCGCGGTGACCCCGCTTCTGCACTCTTGGAAGTGCTGGATCCCGAGCAGAATAACAGCTTTGTGGATAACTATATAAACCTCGCTTTTGACCTCTCGGAAGTGATGTTCATCACCACAGCCAACTCGCTGGAGACTATTCCCCCTCCCTTGCGTGACCGCATGGAGATTATTGAATTTACCAGCTATCTGGAGCATGACAAGGTGGAGATTGCCAAAGCCTACCTGATCCCCAGGGAACAGGAAGATAATGGATTGGCAGGAGAGGATGTAAGCCTTACCAAGCCCGCTCTGCAAGAGTTGATACGCTTTTATGTGCGGGAAGCGGGGGTGAGGAATCTGCAACGCAGGATTGGCTCAATATTCCGCAAGATAGCGCGGGAAGTGGCTATGGGGACCAAACAGAAATGGCAGATTAAAGCCTCGGACATAGCCAAATATCTGGGACCAAGGAAGTACACACTGGAACTTGCCAACCGTAAGCCTGAAATTGGGATATCCACAGGTTTGGCATGGACAAGCTATGGCGGAGAACTATTGTTCTGCGAGACAACCAGGATGCCGGGTAAGGGAAATATCCTGCTAACAGGCATGTTGGGTGATGTAATGAAGGAATCGGCACGCTTGGCGGTTAGTTATCTGAAGGCACATCACACTTTATATAACATCCCGCCCAAGGCTTTTGAAACCAGTGATGTGCATGTGCACTTCCCTGCAGGAGCTGTCCCCAAAGATGGGCCTTCCGCAGGTGTGGCTTTAACCGTGGCACTGGCTTCGTTGTTTACCGGCAGGAAAGTGCGTCACGATATCGCCATGACAGGTGAGATAACCTTGCAAGGAAAAGTGTTGGGCATTGGCGGTTTAAAAGAGAAGCTGTTGGCAGCCCGCAGAGCAGGGATAAAGAAAGTAGTGATCCCCGAAGAGAACAAAGAGACGTTGTCAGACTTCCCCGCAGACATTCTGGAGGGTATAGATATCACTTATGTGAGCGACGTTTACGAAGCAATCAAAATGTTGTTGCTGCCCAAGCCAAAGGAACCAAACTCCGCCAAAAAGAGACGCAGAAAGGAAGAAACAGGCTCTCCTACAGATGGAACGATATCCTAATATAAACATCCTGTTGTCTCTACCGCAGCAGTATATTCCCAAAGCTGAGTTCGTATTGCGCACTTATTGCTATATCCTTCGTTTGAACCCGAAGTTTATGTATGGCGCACATTACGAAGGGGCACACCTGTATTACGGAACCCCCACCACCAAAGAATATCCATTGAAGATATATTACAATCCTAGCACAGCTGAGTTCTTTGAGAAGCGGGAGCTGTATCCCCTGGAGGATGTAAACTTCTGTAAGTTCAAGAGTGAGCATATACCTTTTCTGTTCTCGCAGGGAGGGAGCATCTTTTCCTTTGGGGAAGAAAGCTGCGTGTTCCGTAAAGATATCATAGCCAGCGGCTTTTACTTCCTAACCTGCTGGCAAGAGTACATCATGGGCTTTCACGGTAACAGTAAAGGCAGGGTGGATTTCAAGCAAAGCCTCCAATATCGCTGGGACTTCACGGAGACTCCGGTGGTGGATGTGTATTGTCAGATGCTGCTTTACATAATGGAGAAGTATACTCCTCAGTTTATCCGTGATACCAACTGGGCAGAGGATAGGAAGTTTGCCGTCTCGCTTTCTCATGATATAGACTATTGGAACTATTGGGATGGCGACACTAAGCTGGATACCTTCAAGTATAACCTGCGCACTTTTCTGGGACGCCCTATCAATGCAAGCTACAAAATAGTGGGGCATCTGTTGCACAAAAACCTTGTTTACAATCCTTGGAAGACTATGCGCACTCTTGTCCGCAGGGAGATAGATAAAGGTGTACGCTCCACATGGTTCCTGCTTGCCAAGGATGATTTTGAAGATAGACGGCAGAATTACATAAGCAATATCCAATGTCGCGAGCAGATTATCGACCTGCTGGGTCAACAAGAGGTCGGTTTGCATGGCAGCCCTGCTTCTGCCTTTGATATTAATGTCTTGCAGCAGGAGCTTTCGCGCCTACGTGAGGTGGGCTTCAACCCCACAGGATTCCGCACACACTACCTGCACTTCAACTATCAAAAGAGCTTTAGTATCTTGGAAGAAGCGGGCATCAAGTATGATTCCACTCTGGGCTATTGGGAGAATATCGGCTTCCGTGCCGGGATTTCATTCCCCTTTTTCCCCTTTAATATAGAGGAAAACCGTCCCTTCCGGGTGCTGGAAATCCCGCTAATTGTGATGGACACCAGCCTATATTCCAAGAGAGCGATGGGCTTGGGCTATTTGTCTGCCAGATCATCGCTGCGCCGGCTTATCGATGTGGCGGCGAAATACCAAAGCCATGTCTCGCTGCTGTGGCACAACACGAGTTTTGACCCTGTGGATTTCCCTTTCTGGGGAAAGCTATATTGGGATACCATAGATTATGCCCTTAAGAAACAAGGCTGGATAACCTCTTTGCACAATATATACGAGGAGTGGGTTAATCTAAGCTACTAAATATCCGGGAGTTGTTATGAAATCTCTGCTGTGGAAGATGTTCTTTATCACCTTTATGCTTGGTTGCATGTTAGCATACTTTTTCTTTGTAATCTTCAAGCTGGTACTCCCGCATCGCATATACCATAATTGGGTGCAGAAGGTGGTTAGGTTTTGGGCTAGAACCACCCTTTTAACCACCGGCAGCACTGTGAGCGTTGAAGGGCAGGAAAACCTCCCTGAGCATCGTAACATCTGCTTCATCTCCAATCATCAGGGTATGTTCGACATCCCGTTGGTTTTGGGCTTCACCGGCATTCCCTGCGGTTTCATTGCCAAGCAGGAACTCTTCAAAATCCCCGTGCTAAGTCACTGGATGCGAGAGATACCCTGCGTTTTTATAGACCGTGGCAGTGCCCGTAAAGCAATGGAATCCTTCCAGCACAGTGCTGAAGTTATCAAAGCCGGACACCCCATGGTGATCTTCCCGGAGGGGACTCGCAGCCGCAGTGACAATATGGGCGAGTTTCATATTGGCAGCCTGAAGCTTCCCGCCATGGCAAACGCCAGCATAGTCCCAATGGTTATCAAAGGCAGTTGGCGCATTATGGAAATGGATAAGAAGCTTCATAAAGCCCATCTTAAAATGCGTATCCTACCTCCAATCGAGCCGGATGATCCGCTCTGTAAGGATAAGCATGAATTAGCAGAGCATCTGCACAAGCTTATTGCCAGCAACCTTAACGAGATGTAACTGCATCTTAGAGGCTTAATGAAAGCCACGTTACTAATCTTTGCTTTCACAATGATTATTCTTAGCTTGACCGCTGAGCCGGAGCTTAGCTGGGGTCCCAAGCTCGGTTTCAACCTTGCGCAGCATTATGGCACCAAGACATCTGAGGAGGATTACAAGGTGCGCACCATCATGCGTCCCGGCATTATGGCAGGTGCATATCTGGATATGGAGATTCTCCCCGGCTTCAGCCTTACATATGAATTACTCTATAGCCAAAAAGGCTCCAATGAACGCATCAAAGTATTCCGCATTGATGAACTTGGTGATGGGGTGATGGTTCCTTTGCCCAAACCTGCCGAAATGAAGGTAAAGTACTATTTGGACTATATCGAGGTGCCAATCCTGCTTAAGGTGCGGGCAATTGATAAACCGAAGCTCTCTCTTTATGCCATCACCGGCACAGCCATGAGTATAAAGGTTAATGGCGATAGAGAGCTGGATGGCACAGTATATCTAGCCAACGGAGATGGTTATGACACGCTTCATGTGGCTGCAAAAAGCAAGCTGGATGAAGTTAATATGTTCGATTTCAGCTTTGTGTATGGTGGTGCCCTTGCCCTAAAAACCAGGATACCGCTAAGCTTGGAGTATCGTTTCACTTTGGGTTGGGACTACCTATCGCTGCCTACAAATCCGGAGTTTGATCCCAGCTCAAAACCTGTAGAATTGCGTAATCAGACCTATTCGTTGATACTTAGCACAACTTTCTAATTAAGGAGCAAAGTATGTTCACCAAGCAAGCATCAGTTAGCTTTTTTATATGCTTAACAGCTACCCTCTTTGCCTATAACTTATTTGCCCAAAGTGCCTTGCAGAGTATCCATTACAGTGGGCTGTATAACACAAACCAGATGGATATCTTAGTGCAAAGCCCACAGATGGGCAGCATCATTCACGATATCGACGGCACGGCGGTAAACAGCCCTTTAAGCCCATGGAACGGTCTTTCCACCTGGCAGACAGGAAGCATAAGCTTGGGAGACAACCATAATCTTGGCTTTCACAGCGAAAGCCCGGAGCTTGGCACAACTCCCATGCGCTGGGATGGCATTGCTGATCCTCCGCTTGCCTACTATTCACCTCTCAGCACGGATGCTGTTGGTGATCATCTATTCACCTCTGCCTGGCTGGATATCACCGAAACCAAGATCTGTTATACTCAGGACAGGCTATACTTTGCCATCAAGAACAACCATACTTCTTTCCCCGTAAGCTCCGGCTTAACCTATTATGCCTATATGCCTGTGATTGTGGACCCCGCTGCATTACCGGAGGATGATCCCATTGTTTTCGGACTGATGTACACCGTGAATGTTCCCGGCATCATGAGTCCCGGTCTGTATAAAATCACCGGAACCGGCTTTAGTGACTTAAGCAGAATTGGCGATATCACAAGCTCTGTCTCAGGGCAGACTCTTGTGTTGTCCTGTGCAATTGCTGATTTGCTTGCCGATGAGGACTTTGCTTCTTGGTACAATCCTGCTTCACCACTATTTACCGTTTCCAGCACCAGCAGTAAAATCACGCTTACTTCAGGCAGCTTGCAAGCGGATATCAGCCCCGGAGCAAAGGTGTCGCTTTCACCGATTATTGCCTCCACGGTCAATAACTTTGTCCCGCAACTATCCGAACCGCTATTTGCTTATGAACCGGGTGAAACCGCTACTTTGACCGCTTCAATTATATACAGTGATGCGGATGGCAACTTCCCCCATACTGCCACGATTAGTATTGATGATAGGGAAGAGCTTCCCCTAATTCCGGAAGGTGACTTTAACGGAGATTTTGTGGGTGGTGTGCGCTTTAGTTCGGGAACAGTGTATCTCAACAGCTCATTTAGTCATGTCCATTTTAACTTTTCGGATGGTGATGTGTTTGTTCACTATTCTTGGGAGCCAAGTGCTTTGGATGATGAAACCAACATCCCTAAGCCTGCGTTCAAGCTATCCCCTAATCCTGCCAGGAACGCAATCTACTTGAAAGAGTTACCATCCGAGAAAGAGATATTCACTGTGTACGATATCAAAGGGCGCAAGGTTCTAAGCCAAAGTAAAGCAAGTAGTTTGCATGAACTGGAAATAAACATAGCAGACTTACCTGCCGGGGTGTATCTGCTGAGAAGCTCTTTGAACGAGACCCTAACCCGCAGGTTTATCAAATTGAATTAATATGTCTTTTTCCCTACCCCCTGCCTATTGGGTTACGGTTGAGATGCGGTTGCGATACCCAGCACTTTGCTGGGAGGCGCAACCGTATCTCAACCGTAACCCAATAGGCAAGATATTAGAAAAATTGAATTGAGGAGTAGTAAATGAAACCGAAAATTGTAGCTTTATTGTTGATGGTGTTAGTGACAAGTGTGGGTGTATATGCAAAGACTTTAGCTGAAATATGGCAGAGCAACGAGGTGATGGCATGCCGTTATATGGACAAAATAACTTTGTTGGACTTAAATAGTGGCGAGGAAGCTGAACTGAATAGTAGCCAGGGAGTATTGAGCATAATCTTTAATAAAAGCGGGCAAAAGCTGTTTTATCTGGTTTCCGAGAGTGAGCCGGGCTTGCGTTATGAGGATCCCAGCACAGACTATCTGGTGCTGTTTGAGATTAACTTGCCGAATCCTCAGCCGACCAAGCTTGTGAGGTTTAAGGTTGCTCCGGATTTTGAAGAGGAATCCTATTCCTATGCCAAGATAGTCCTCAACAAAGATGCCAATGTTTCGATAATCGTAACCTATGGGATGAGTTATCCCGAGCATTGCCTGAAGTATGTGTATAATGTAAGCACCAAGAAGCTTTCTGCGGGACAGAAGTATATCTTCAAACCTCTTGAGGATGTATATAAGTTCAAGAATACTCCGCTGATAAGCGCGAAAAGCGGGAAATATTACAACTTGAAGGAAGATCGCTATTACAACCTGTACACCAAGGATGAAGCTGGTTACGATTGGCAGCTCACAGATTTAACAGAGCTGTTGAAAGGGGATCATGCCAAGGACGAACCACTGCTATACTGTGTGTCTCCGGATAGCAGTAGAATTCTGTTTAGCTATGCCTCGGAAGATAGCGGAACCATGGGTGGTACATTTTGCATAAACACAGAAGGGGAGAAGCTGATAACCCTCTCAGAAAGGTATTGGATGGGTGATGAGTTTGTGCCATATTGGACAAAAGACAAGCGCTTGGTGTATCTGCATCAGGGTGCTACCTCCTACGATGATGAGCATCCCTCCATAAACTTTGTGGACACAAACTGTGAAGTGAGTGTGCTAAAAAGCTGGGATGATTATTGGGTGGGGCCCATGGAAGTGGTGTATAGGCAATAGAACATATATGAAACATGAAAAGGGTGGAGGCATAAGCTTCCACCCTTTTTGTATTGTACTTGTTTATTAGTGATGTTTGTGAGTTGCTTCGGAGGTAACTTGTCCGGTATAAACCGAGCGTTTGAAGTAGTGAGTATGCAGCAACTTGTGGGCAAGCTCGGAATTGGGAGAGCCCAGGAAGCGTTCATAAATGCGGACTACTTCAGGGTTGTGGTGGGACTTACGCACAGGCAGACTGCGGTCTTCTTCGTAAAGAGAAAGGCCTCTGCGGGCACGGGAGGCAATATCATTGCCGTAGGGTTGTCCACCGCCACCAACGCAACCGCCGGGGCAAGCCATGATTTCAACAAAGTGCCAAGGGGATTCGCCGGTAGTATTCAAGCCTTCGCGAACTTTATCCATCACCTTGCGTGCATTAGAAAGTCCATGAGCCACAGCCACGCGCAGTTCACCAAAACCGGGGACGTTGACGGAGGCTTCTTTCACGCCTTCAAGTCCGCGTACGGCTTGGATCTCCACATTCTCCAGTTCCTGACCGGTAACTAGAGTGTAGGCAGAGCGGATGGCAGCTTCCATTACACCACCAGTAGCACCAAAGATGGTTCCGGCACCGGTGTAGAAGCTCATACCTTCATCGGCATCTTCGTCTTGGATTTTGGCGAAATCAATTCCTGCTTCTTTAATCATACGCAGGAATTCGCGGGTGGTTAGCACATAGTCCACATCCTGGAAACCGCTGTCGCGCAATTCGGGACGGCGTGCCTCGAACTTCTTGGCGGTGCAGGGCATAACTGCCACGGAGACAATCTTGGCGGGGTCTATGCTACGTTCCTGAGCATAATATGTTTTGGCTAATACACCAAACATGCTCATGGGTGATTTTGCCGTGGAGATGCAATCTGCCAAATCGGGATAATAAGTCTCCATGAACTTAATCCAGCCGGGTGAGCAGGAGGTAACAAGGGGAAGTTTACCGCCGGTTGTAAGCCTGGTTACCAACTCAGTGCCTTCTTCCATAATGGTAAGGTCGGCAGTGAAGTTGGTATCCATGATGGCATCGAAGCCAATCTTACGGAGTGCGGCATACATCTTCTTGGCAGTGATGCTGCCCAAAGGCAAGCCGAATTCTTCACCGAGTGACACACGGATAGCAGGAGCTTCTTGCACCACAACATGCTTGTCGGGATCCAGAATAGCTTCCCACACTGCATCAATCTCGCTCTTTTCACGAAGGGCACCGGTGGGGCAATATACGGTGCATTGACCGCAATTGACGCAGGGGCTGTTTGCCATACCATTGGCGAAGGCGGTGTCCACATGAGCATCAATACCACGTTCGCTGAAGGTGAGGGCATACACGGTCTGCACTTCGTTACACACTGTGATACAGCGACCGCAGGCGATACATTTGTTCACATCGCGGATGATGGAGGGGCTGGTGAAATCCACTTCCTTCTTATCCAGAATGCAGGGAAGTGCATCGGGATCAACCCCGAGGTTATTGGAAAGAGTCTGCAATTCGCACTTGTTGTTTGCGGCACAGGTGGGGCAAACAACGTCATGGTTGGAGAGAATCATCTCCACCAAGGTTTTGCGATAGGAACGCAGCTTCTTAGAGTTTGTAGTAATCTTCATACCTTCGGCAACAGGTGTGCAGCAGGCACGTTTGGGAGTGGGGCTACCGCTTACTTCCACCACGCAGACACCACAATTGGCTGTGGGTGGTAAATCCGGGTGGTAGCACAGACGGGGGATATGGATGCCGTGTTTATCTGCGGCTTCGATGATTGTCATCGTATCCGGAACTTCCAGATGATGACCATCAAGAAAGACATTGACTATCTTAGCCATAGTATCTAATCCTCTTTATATTACTTTTTGGTTATTTCGATGAATTCATCACGGAAGTTCTCAATCGCACTGCGAATAGCCATAATGGGCGATTGACCTAAGGCACAGAACGAAGTGTGCAGCATGGTTTCGGCAATGGTTTGCATCAGATCCACGTCCTCCATGGTACCCTCACCTTTCTTGATTTTGGAGATCAGTTTGTAAAGCTGTTGGGTTCCATTCTTACATGGTGCGCACTTGCCACATGATTCGTGACGGAAGAAACGCAGGATGCTCCACAGCATATCCACGATGCTCTGGTGTTCGTTCATTACAAGGATGGCTCCGCTACCCAGCACGGCAGCATATTGGTTGAGGCTGGAGAAATCCATCTTCACATCCAACATACGGTCGGGGAGGATAACACCCGCAGCACCGCCCACCAGGGCAGCTTTGAAGCGGAAGCCTTTCTTCATACCACCGGCGTAGTCATTAATAATCGTACGCAGGGTTGTACCCATATCCACTTCGCAAAGACCGGGGTGTGCCACATCACCAAGGATTGTATAAACCTTGGTTCCGGTGCATTCCGGGGTGCCAAACTTCATGTATTCATCGGCACCTTTGGCAATAATGAAGGGGACGTTGGCTAAGGTTTCCACGTTATTCACCACAGTTGGAGCCTGCCACAAGCCTTTAACACCCGGGAAGGGCGGTTTCCAGCGAGGGTTACCACGGTTACCTTCAAGGGATTCGATTAGGGCTGTTTCCTCTCCGCAGACATATGCACCTGCACCGATTTTGATCATGATGTCCAGATCAAAACCACTATCAAAGATATTGGTTCCCAGGATGCCGTATTCTTTAGCCTGCTTGATGGCAAGTTCCAGACGGGAGATGCAGAGCTTGTATTCACCACGGATGTAGATATATGCCTTAGTAGCACCAATGGCACGCGCACAAATCATGATGCCTTCAAGCAACTGATGGGGGTCACCTTCCATGATCAAACGATCTTTGAAAGTCCCGGGCTCGCCTTCATCGGCATTAACCACAACGTATTTCTGAGGAGCATCCAAGGGAGCAGTAAAGCTCCATTTCACTCCGGCGGGGAATCCCGCACCACCACGTCCGCGCAAGCCGGACTTCTTCACTTCGGCAACAATCTCGGCAGGTTGCATTTGGGTAAGTGCTTTTTCCCATGCTTCGTAACCACCGGCACCAATATAGTCATCGATATTTTCGGGATCAATGATACCGGAGTTACGCAGCACGATACGGTTGGCATAATTAAAATTGGGGCTGAATTTGCCAATGGAATCAAGCATTAAGCGCTTAAGAGGACGACCTTTCAGGAAGTGCTCGCTAACAAGCTCGGGGATGTCTTCCACTTTCACTGCTTCATAATTTACATTTTCGGGATATACGGTAAGGCATATTCCGCGACCAAAGAAGCCAAGAGGACCGGTTTCCAGCACGTTGATCTCTGCGCTTAGTTCGGCTTTGGCAAGTTCACTGCGCAGGCTTTGGATGAAGCTCTGTACTCCGGCAGCGATGGAGGTTTCGTTAATCGATACAAGGATGTGACTGCGATAGTATTTCATTATTTCATCCCCCTTATTTTCTCGATTATCTCTTCCACCTTTTCTTCGGTGAGGTCGCCATACACGTCTTCGTTAATCATCATCACCGGAGCGTTACCGCAAACTCCAAGGCATGCACATAGTTCCAGTGTGAATAGACCGTCCTTGGTTGTCCCACCGGTTTGAATACCCAAAAGCACTTTCAGCTTTCTAAGGATGTTGTCCGAGCCTTTGATATAGCAAGGGGGGGATTCGCAAAGACGAATAATGTTCTTTCCGCGTGGGCTGGTGCTATACATGGTATAAAATGTAAGCACGCCGTAAATATGATTGGCTGGCACTCCCAGATATTCAGCTATCACATCCACCGCTTCGGGTGAGATGTAGTGCTGAGGATGAGCATCTTGAACATCGTGTAATATCTGGATCAGGTTATCCTTATTGGGAGCATATTTTTGGCATATTTCTAATGTCATATCTTCCCCTTATTCGTCGTGATGGTTACCGCTTTTGGCTTCCAACTCACGTTTGGTGATAACTTCCGGGTGCATTCCGGGTATGCGGGATACTGCCTTAACCGGGCAAACGTCCTGGCAATTACCGCATTTCACGCAATCAAGCTGATGGATGGTATATTTCTCTTCTCTGCTGCCAGTGATGCAATTCACAGGGCATTTGCGTGCGCAAAGAGAGCAACCAATGCAATGGGATTTATCGATATCGAAGTGCATCAAATCCAAGCATACTTTGGTAGCACAGCTCTTGTCACGGATATGGGCTTCATACTCCTCACGGAAATAGCGGATAGTAGAGAGCACGGGATTGGGAGCAGATTGTCCCAAACCGCAAAGAGACAGCTTGTTTACTGCTTCACCGAGGCGTTGCAGCTCTTCTATGTCTCCTTCCTTACCATGTCCGCCGGTGATGCGTTCCAAAATATCCAGCATCTGTTTCAACCCGATGCGACAGGGTGAACACTTACCGCAGGATTCATCCACGCAGAAATCCATAAAGAACTTGGCAATGTTTACCATACAGTTGTTGTCGTTCATCACGATAACACCGCCGGATCCCATCATGGCACCGCGTTCCTTAAGGCTTTCATAATCCACCGGTACATCAAGGTGCTCAACAGTTAGGCAACCACCGCTGGGTCCGCCAAGCTGCACTGCTTTAAACTTGTGTCCACCGGTCATGCCACCGCCCACATCAAAGATAATCTCGCGGAGGGTGATGCCCATTGGCACTTCCACCAAGCCGGTATTCTTGATGTCACCGGTAAGGGCAAACACCTTAGTACCTTTGCTGGTTTCGGTTCCCATGGAAGCAAACCATTCTGCCCCTTTGAGGAAGATGGTGGGGATGTTCCCGAATGTTTCCACATTATTCACGATGGTAGGCTTGCCCCAAAGTCCCTGCAAGGCAGGATACGGAGGTTTGGGAGTGGGGTTCCCGCGTGAGCCTTCGATGGAGTGGATAAGAGCGGTCTCTTCGCCACATACAAAAGCTCCGGCTCCGGTGCGCACTTCTGCATCAAAACAGAATTTGGTACCGAAGATATTCTGCCCCATCAAACCTGCTTCTTTGGCTTGGGAAATAGCCAGTTTAATGCGCTTGATGGCAAGGGGGTATTCTGCACGGATATACAGGAAGCCGGCATTGGCACCAATGGCATAAGCGGCTATCATCATTCCTTCCAGAATTCGGTGTGGATCACCTTCCAACAGGGAGCGATCCATAAAAGCACCGGGATCACCCTCATCGCCATTACAGATAACATACTTTTCATCAGAGGCATTGTCGTGCACCATTTGCCACTTGATGTGAGTGGGGAATCCACCGCCACCGCGTCCACGCAGACCGGACTTCTTGATGAGGTCGATGGTCTCTTGCGGGTTCATGGTGGTAAGCACGGTACCCAGAGCTTCATATCCGCCGGTTGCGATATACTCATCCATACTTTCGGGATCGATATATCCGCAATTGGCAAGGGCAACCTTCACCTGTTTCTGGTAGAATGGTACTTCCTTCTGGGTGCTGAAGGTGTTCTCTTCATCCTGCAGCATAAGTCTTGCCACGGGACGACCTTTGATAAAGTGTTCGTTAACGATCTCTTCAACATCTTCCGGGCTTACTGCTTTATAAAATGTTCCTTCCGGATATATCACCATCACAGGACCGTAATCACAGGGTCCCATGCAGCCGGTTTCGATGATGTTGATTTCGTTGGCGAGGTTCTTTTCTTGCAGAACCTCGTGAAAGCGTTCTTTAATCTTCAGGGCACCGGCACTGATACATCCGGAACCACAGCAGATTAGCAGGTCAATTCGTTTCAGAGACATCCTTAGATTCCTCCTCCATTAATTGCCGGTTGCGACAACATAATCGGAGACGGTTCTGCCATTAACGATGTGCTCAACAACTACTTTTTTAACCTTTTCGGGGGTCATGTTGCCATAGGTCACTTTGGGTTTACCTTCTTCAATGAGGTCAACCACGGGCTCCATCGAGGAAAGTCCTTTCTCTCCGGTTTGAGTAACCAAAACATCTGTCAGGTTGCGGTTAGCAATTTCTTCCAGGAAAGTCTTCATGACTTCACGGGCACCCATAGCGATGCCGGATGTTCCCATCCCAACAACGATTTTAATACGGGTGTTGCCGCCACGAAGTTTCATTTCTTCCTGAGCTTTTTCACGGATTTTCTTAAGGTCTGCGAGTGTTTTCATCAGACATCCTCCATGTTTGTATTTTGTATTCCTTCAAATAACGATTGGTCAATGTATTCTATCACATCAGGATAGGTTAAGGGGATGCCGCCAAGTTCTTCTTTGATGGCGGCTGTGTCGAAGTGAAAGCTTTGCTCCACTCCCTTTTCTTTGGTGGTAAGATTAATATTGAAATCCACTTCCGGGTGCCCGATTATCGCTCCCAAAAGAGTGTCCTTCAGGTTACCCAGGGGCATTCTGTCTATATGATCAAGCTTAAAATCCACTGTCAGAACAGTGCCGAATCCCGGTTCGCTTGCCATCTTGAAGCATCCTTCGCTAAGTTCTGCGTTCTGTTTGAACAGGGGAATCCCCAGCCCAACTTTCTTTTCGCGCTCCTCTTTGGAGGTGTAAAAGGGATTCTGTGCCATCTCAATGGTGTGAGAATCCATCCCCACTCCATCATCTTCCACGATTATCCGCAAGCGGTTTTTATGCACATTGCGGACAACGCGAACCTTGATGTTCTTTGCCTGGGCACGAACGGAATTCTCTATTATATCCAGCAGGTGCAACGATATATCTTGCATGTGTTTCCTTATTTATAACGGGCTAAGATCTCGCCTATTTTATCCTTGTTTTCCACCCGTCCGTAGGTGTCTTCACCTATCACGAACACCGGTGCCAGTGAGCATGCACCAACGCAGCGTACTGCGCTGATGGTAAACAATCTGTCTTCTGTGGTTTCTCCCATGCCAACCCCAAGCTTGTCACTAATCATCTGGATCAGGCGGGGTGCACCTTTAACGTAGCATGCTGTGCCGGTGCAGATGTTAAGAGTATATTTCCCACGGGGTTTCATGGAGAAGAAGTTGTAAAATGTCACCACTCCATACACTTTGCTGGCGGGGATACCCATTTCATTTGCTACGAATTCCTGCACTTCTATGGGGAGATAGCCAAAGATTTCCTGGGCGATGCGAAGGATTTCGATAAGGGGGTTGCGAAGTTCTTTCTTTTCAGCAATCACTTCTTTCAAGCGGGCATAAAGCTGGTTGTTCAAACTTGTCTCGGGAGCCATAACTCCTCCTTGTATTTCTATATTTTTCTAATTCTTTATAAGCCTGCCATCCAAGCCTAAAGCTGCCTTTTGCAGCTCTGCCACAGATGGCTGTGTAAGATACAGCTCGCAATATCCTGAGCCTACATCCGCCAGATAATGCGCATCGGATGCCCGGCACAGTTTGCGCTGAGAAAAATATGTTTGTCGGGCAGTCCACTCTGATGCATCCAAGTCGGCAGTAACTCCGAAAAGCTCGAAGCTTGGTTCATCAGGCATAAAACCCAACTGACTGATAATGCTATTCACGCTTGCATCAATATGCGCGGGAACCGCAAAACCGTCGTAAGCCCTAATCATTTCCACAGTTTGAGACAAATCCCAAAGTGAGGAGTTAATCAGGGCACGTTGTTCCACTCTTAAAATGTTCTCATTTTCGTCAATAACAACTTGATCCCCAAAATAATCAGGATCATTAGTCAGAGGGAGCAAACTGCTATATAACAAGGCATCAAATGCTTGTGCCTTATCCCGGTTATCAAAATACGCCAATATATGTATCTCTTCAGAGGTCTGAATCTCCACTCCCCAACTGAAATCAAGTCCTGCCTTGCGGGCTGCTGCTTCATAGGCGGGACAATTTGCCATGCTGTTATGGTCAGTTATTGCCAACCAATCGATTTTGCATTCCTTAATGCGCTCCATAAGGGCGTGGGGTGCCATTTCCAAGCCCCCACACGGGCTGAGAACGGAGTGTATGTGCAAATCCGCCCGGAACCAACGCATCAGGCTTGGTGCTTTAACCCTTCAACATCTGATACAGTATCCCTGCCAAATCATATGTTGCCAAGGGACTGGAAACTAGGGCAATGCCTTCTTCGGTGGCTTTGTCCACCACTCCGGCTTCCGGCACATTACCTTTGGATAAAACAATCACCGGGATTCCGGTCATGGATGCCACGGCGATAACATTCAGGTGTTTCATGATGGTTATCCATGCCTGTTTGGGCTTGGCTGCACCCATCACATCGCTTAGCATATCGCACACATAAGCCCCATCCAGTTCGATGGAACCCAAATCCAGCGCCGGAGTGTAGTTCACTCCGGAAATAGCTTTCATATAGTCGGTTAGTTTGATCATCTCTCTATCCTTGTTCTTGTTTAATCTTCGTCTTCTTTGCTGTGGCGTTTTAGCAGCACCACGCAATCATCTATGGTTGCCTTGCCAAGCACGATATCCTCTGCCAAGGCATAGCAGGTTGGGCTACCGCAGGCACTGCAATTCAAACCCGGCAGCATGGTGAGGAATTCGTTTATCTGCTTCATCTTCTTTATGGCGTTCTTGATGTCCTTATCAAGTTCCATAATCGGTCTGGGAGCCAGAGGCACAACGGCGAATTCGCCTTCGTGATACAGCTCTGCCAGATCATCCACATTGATGTCCTTGCTTTCGCCCTCTTTTATCATTTTCTTGATACGGCTCATGGCAACAAAGGGGTTCTCCACATTCAGGCATCCGCCCACACAGCCATTCGTGCAGCTTCGCAGCACGATGTAATCATATTGGTCAAGATAGTGATCTTCCACCCGGGAAAGAATATCCATCACATTCTCCACACCGTTTACGGAAAGAGCGCGGATATCTTCGCAATCCACCAACTCCGCCTGCACACCGGAGAGTGCCCAGGTTAGCCCTTGGGGATAGGTGTCTATTTCCTTGGGGTTGTTCTGCACTCGCTTGATAATCTCCCGCACCTTGCCATATATCATCCCGGTAGAAAAAGCTCCATCCTGCAGATGCTTATATGCTCCTTCCGGTTGATGAACGGCAGTTACGTGCGCCACACAGGGAACTATTAGGAATATCCCTATCTCCCTGTCGGATAATTGTTGCTGCTCGGAAATCTTTTCCCGCAGATAGCGGGTTAGAATGCTCATCGGGGCTTCCTGATGGAACAGATTGGGCAATAGGGCAGGGAACTTAACTTGTATCATTCGCACTACCGCAGGGCAATTGCTGCTAAGGATGGGGCGCTTCTCGCGGTTGGCACGGATGTAATCCCGTATCATACCAATCATGAATCCGGTTACCATTGCCTCTTCCGCCACCTCATCGAAGCCAAGCTCCAGAATTGCCTGCTTGGCTGCGGCATAGCTGATATCTTCGGTGAATTGCCCAAAAAAGGATGAAGAGATGATGGCTACTTTATACTTGAACTTGTGGATTATGTCCAAGGGGTCACTACTGGGAATAATGGCATGGAACTGGCAAGCTGTTACACAGTTCCCGCAATCTATGCAGCGATTGGGGTCTATGGAAGCCTTTCTATCCCGCACACGGATTGCCTCGGTGGGGCAAACCCGCACACAGGCTGTGCATCCGGTGCAGTTATCCTGCAAAATCTGTATCGCGTGAAAGTATGTTACTTCGCTCATAATCTATATGAAGAAAATTAAAAACTCTACCAAGGTGGGATGTCCTGCTTCCGAGGAGATATGCAGGGCGTCACTGTTCTTCTCTATATTGGGCAAGCCCAAACCTGCTCCGAAACCAAATTCTCGCACCAAATCATCTGCAGTGGAGAAACCGGGAACCATAGCCTGTTTGATATCGGCAATGCCGGGACCCTTATCTTCGAACTTAATGTGGATGCGGTCGTCATAGATCAGGCTGGTCATTTTCCCGCCATTAGAGTGCGCCGCCACGTTTATCTCTGCTTCATAGGAGGCAACGGCGATACGCCTCAGCACTTCCGAATCCACCCCCAAACGTTTAAGTAAGTTCTTAACCTCGGAGCTGCCTTTGCCCGCATTGTTAAAATCCTTTTCCGGGATTACGAACTCCAAGGTCACATCCGCTTCCACGTCGCGCGTAAAGCACTCTTTAAGAGCACTCTCCATTCCGGGAGCAATATTCCAGTAATCTGCCATGTTAGATTTTGCAGCTACGCAAGCCTGCGTTATAAAGAATACCGCTGCAACGGTATAGGGTCAATTTACTAGCAATTATTGGCAATCCCCGCTCTTCTGCCATCTCGATAACGTCCTGCAAGGGACGCTTACCGCGCACAAACACAATTGCTATCAGATCTATCATATCCGATAAACGAACCACTTGGTTGTTGGTCAATCCCGTTAGCAACAAGGTAGGCTCTTTGGTGCACATCAGGATGTCCGAGATCAAGTCCGACGCAAAAGCACAAGGCACCTGGCGATCCAGATCTACCTCTGCACCAAGAACTTCTGCATCCAATAGGGCTACTATTTCGCGTAAAGTCATCTGTTGTATCCTTTGACACATATCTGATATTACAGCTCGCCCAAAAGGCATGTTTCAGTCAAGGAAAATAGTTACTTACCCCAAAACTGACGCAGGGATTCTCCTCGCCTTTATTATAAGTTCTCACCCAAACATGCAAATGAGGATCACATGTCACAGTGGTCGTATGGGTTTATGAGCTAGAGAAATAGATAAGACTGGCTTTGGATTGTGTCTCAGTGGTCTTTGGACGTTTCTGGACGTATTTGTATCACGATTATTGCAAATTTACGCTGGTTTTGGACTGGTTTCAGATGATCAGATTTTTAAGAGAACTCATCAGATTTGTTAAAGCTTTTATTGTCACAGTGATGGGTGGTATGGG
>CAZPNU010000014.1:0-74308 GCA_964588075.1 uncultured Candidatus Cloacimonas sp. | reverse complement strand
TCAAGTATTTGTTATCTATACTTTTTGTCCACTTCTATGTGCAACGGTCTTTAAAAGAAAAGGCTGCCTCCTTGTTGAAGGAAGCAGCACTTATGTTTAAGATGAAGTCTGGAGTTTACAGACCAAAAAAAGAGCTCTTTTTAACCGCTATCTGGCGGACATTAGCGATTTTGAAGATGAAGTCGTAAGTAACCTGCGTGCCATCAACACTGAAAGGAAGGGTTAACTTCAGTTCCTTACCCTGATATCTTACTGCCGCAGCATATTCTGTAGGCAGCAGAGGATTGCGAACATACAGCCCCATCACAGAGGATAGGCTAACATGATCGGCTGAATAGATGGTCTCAATCAAGTTACCGCGTGCGGGAACCACACTGGGAATCTGCACTTTATCCTTATCTGCATCCTTGGTTTTGGAGGGAAGTAAGCGGTGACCAATGTTGTCATAATCCAAGTATAAACCCTTGTCCCAATCGATGGTGATGGTCTTGTCCGAAGCGTTATACATGGTTAATTCAAAGCCGTTTTCGCTGGCATTCCAGATGGTGCGGATAAGCTCATCCTCATAACGATAACGAAGTTTATCCACCAAAGTAGTATCTGCCACGGGGGATTTTACTCTGCCCATGGAGGCATCGGAACGATTTACCGTGGTTAAAGCAATGTCGTACTTCGTTACAAGTTTGGTGGGAGCATTTTCGGAGGTTGTTGTGGCACATGCAGCCAATCCCAGCAAGATGATTGCCGAAACAAGAATGATAATAAGTCTTCTCATGTTAACTCCAATTACGTTTATTATTATAAGTTCATCCTAGCAAAGCAGGCTATATCTTGTCAAGTTTATCTTGCCTCATGATTCCAGAATGACGGATAAACCTGCATCACAAAGTTCATTTTGCTGTAATGATGTCTGCAAAGGCAAGGGGATACTAAGAGAAACTGTTGCGGAACCATAGATATAACCGATCATGTTACCCGCAACCATATCTGCGGCATTGAACTTGTGTAGCTTAGCACCTTCAAAGCGGAAGACAAGGTTTTGCTCTTGGTAGCAAACCCGCAAAGTATCCTCCTCCCAAGTACAACCGGTATATGGACAGCGAATATCCACTCTGTCTATCTGAGTTTTACGTATCTTTATTAAACAGATATCAGAACTGGTCTTGCGATACCCAACTTTACCTGTGATAGGGGAAAGCAATACATCACCATCGGGGATGCTGATTCTCTCTTTGAAACGAAAACAAAAACCAACATATAGATACCATGCGATGGCAATTAATGCCAATATCAAGGATGGGTAATGAAACCAAAACAGAGGAATCGCAAAACTGGTTAAAAAAGAAAGCGCCAGCAGCGCTAAGGGAGGTGCTTGCTGGCGAAGTTGCAGTCTTTTTATTTCGGAAAGATACTTGGGATCCGATATAATCTTTTTGGGCATGGGGATATTACTTGGTAGTTCTGGTCCAGGTATCGGTTCTGCCCACCAGAGAAACACCTATGAAACCACGGAGGGCAAGAGTGTTATTGTTGGTCAGCTCAGCTTTTGCGGAGTAGGTTTTACCGCTCTTAGGGTCATAAATCTTGCCATTAAGATACTTGGAGTTGCCATCTGCAGTTAATCCGGATAGAATAACCAGATCCATCAAAGGACGGTTTTGCAGCTTGGCGTCAGGATTCTTGTAATCAACTTTGGGTTTACCGGCTTCGTTATTCGGCTCTTTTAACCATACGATCTTACCTGAAAAGCTACCGCTCTTTGTTTCATAAATTTCGATCTTGCTGGTCTTTTCACCATTATACCACACTCCGGTTATCCGGTTGGGGGTTTTTTGGGCAAAAAGGGTAAATGGCATAAGCAGGCTAAGGGCAAGGATGGCGATTATTACGCGTTTCATGTTATCTCCTTATTAGATGATATCGCAACGCTTAAGAATATAATCAACATTGCGAAGATAGCGATCATAGGAAAATATATCCCTGATCTCCTGTTCCGGGATGGCAGCACATATCTCTGTATTGGCAAGTATTAAGCTCAAGAAATCGCTGCCGGTTTCCCAGCTCTTCATGGCTTCAGTTTGTACTAAGCGATAGGCATCCTCACGGCTTAGACCGCTGTTGGCTAAGTGTAACAACAGGGCTTGTGAAAATACCAATCCCTTGGTTAATTCTATGTTCTTTTGCATATTATCGGGATAAACTAGCAGATTCTCCATCAGAGAGCAACACTTACCCAGCATATAGTGGGTTAGAATACAGGAATCGGGGAGGATAACCCTTTCCACACTGGAGTGGGAGATATCCCTCTCGTGCCAAAGGGCATTGTTTTCAAATGCTGCATTGGCATTGCTCCGCAGTAATCTAGCCAATCCGCATAACTGCTCACTCACGATGGGATTACGCTTGTGTGGCATAGCGGAAGAGCCTTTTTGCCCTTTGCTGAAGTTCTCTTCTGCTTCGCGCACTTCAGTGCGTTGCAGATGGCGAATTTCCAGGGCAATCTTCTCTATGCCGGAGCCGATTAGCGCCAGCACAGCCAGAAAATTGGCATGCCTATCCCTCTGGATCACTTGAGTTGAGACTGAGCAGGGGCTTAGATCAAGATACTTGCAGGCTAGAGCTTCCACTTCAGGACTAAGATGAGCATAATTGCCCACTGCCCCGGATAGTTGCCCCACACTGATCTCAGCAATGGCTTGGGTAAGGCGGTTGATGTTACGCTTACACTCTTCGTGCCACAGGGCAAACTTCAGCCCAAAAGAGGTCGGTTCGGCATGAATGCCATGTGAGCGCCCCATACATAGCGTGTGCCGGTATTGTCTTGCTTTCAGCTTAAGTATTTCGCAAAGACGGCTCAGTTCGCTTAAGATCAGCTCTCCGGCACTTTTTAGTTGAAGGGCTGTCGCTGTGTCCAACACATCAGAGGAAGTCATACCATAATGTATCCAGCGGGATGAAGCTCCCACATATTCGGCAACATTGGTGAGGAAGGCTATCACATCATGCTTGGTAACCAGTTCCAGTTCATCTATCCTATTGGCATCAAAATCTGCTTTGGAACTGATGTTCTCCCAATCTACCTTTGGGATTATCCCCAGTTCGTGCATTGCTCTACAAGCAGCAAGTTCTACTTCCAGCCAGCATTCATACCTGTTTTGAGTTGTCCAGATGCGCTCCATTTCGGGGGTTGAATAACGGGGTATCATATTACATATCCTATTCTGTATTGCCTAAAAGGTTTTGGAGTATTTGCTTAAGATCCATGTTCTGGAAAGGATTAGCCGTGTTGTCTAAACTTGTAAACTGAGGCTTTGGTAAAGCTACAATCTCTGGTTCAACATAGCTTATCTCGTCAAAGATCAGCTTTAGCTGGAAAGCCTCAGAACTGCTAAACACCAGTTCTGAGAGAGTATTGTTGGAGTTATAGATTGCTTGTATGTTAGCTTTGCTTATAGGATCATAAACCGTATCCAGACGATAATCACTTAGGAAACTCAACTGTATCTCACCAAGCTGAAGCTTCCTATTCTGAATAATCTCAGATCCATGCTTGGAAAATAAAGAATCGGCATTGCCAAACATCGCAAGTCCATCTGAAGGTATAAGCATTGAGGGATTTATCTGCTCCAGCATTGGTAACAACGAAGATTTTAAAGCTAGATACTCACCCACATAGATGCTGATTAATGGCTCAGGTGTAATTCCCATAATACCACCATCAATGATATCCAGCCGTAGAGTACCATGGTTTTTGGCAGCATTGAACATCTTGCGCAGGCTTAAGCCTTTGTAAGATACTTCTGCAACACCATAGCTGCTAAAGCTTTCCCACTTTTTCAGTTCATGCAGGAGGCGTTTTTCAGCTTGACGGCTGTTGGGAGCCGCACAAGCAGATAGTAACAACAACATTACTACTATACCAAGCAGAGCAGCTCTATGCAACTGCCCCCCCCCCCTATTTATCCGGAAGGGTTGAGATTTTTGGCTTCTTGTTCACTGTCCAGATTCCCCAAATAGCTACCAAGATCATCATCATGCTCAAGAATGCACCAATGCTCATGAAGCCAAAGATGAACCCAAACATTTCGTAGAACTGCAGTTCATCCGGCTCGCGCACAAACTCTATGAGAAAGCGGAATATCCCATACAGCCCAAGAAAGCTATAGAACACCAAACCTTCTTTCTTCAGTTTTCTCAGCAGCAGATAGCCGACAACAGAAAGGACTATACCCTCAAGGAACAGTTCGTATAGCTGAGTTGGATGCCGAGGAACACCGTCTGAACCGGGAAAGATCATCGCCCAAGGGACATTGGTTGGCTTACCCCAAAGTTCCGCATTGATAAAGTTCCCCAATCTTCCTAATCCCAAACCAATAGCAACTAACGGAATCGCTGCATCAGCAAGCGCTAGAAAGCTAAGCTTATACTTGCGTGCATAAAGCAAGCCTGCCACAATCACGCCAATGGCACCTCCGTGGAAGCTCATGCCTCCTGCCCAGGTTACCAGTATCATCAGAGGATGTTGCAGGTAATACAACAGGTTGTAAAATACCACATAGCCAAGCCTACCGCCAACAATAACCCCCACCATCACATAGAAGATAGCAGATTCATACTGCTCACGGCTTAGCTTGATCTTGCGAAACTTCAGGTTGTACTTAAATAAGAAATAGGCAATAATGAAGCTGATGACGTAAAACAAGCCATACCACCGCACCTGCATAGGATAACCAAAGAGGTTGAACTTAACAATATCAGGGCTAATGTTGGGGTAGGCAATCATCTCTTGCTCATTTCCTGCAAGCGTTTAACAATCAGTTCCACCGCATCATCGGCAGCACCGTCGAACTTTTCTACCTTTTTGTCATGCTGAGGAGTGAAGATATTCATCACTTGGGTGGGAGAACCATTCAAACCGATTGCTTTCTCATCCAAACCGAGATCATCGCAATTCCACACCGTTAGTTCAGCACTCTTGGCGTTTTTCTTGCCCCTCAGGGACGGCAAGCGAGGGGTATTTATCTCTTTCACTACGGTGATAACACCCGGGAGCTTCATTTCCACTCGGTCATAGCCATCTTCCATGAGCCTTTGCACAACCGCTTTATTGCAATCGATGCTTTCTATCTTGCGCACAAAGCACACTTGCGGAATATCCAGATGTGCTGCAATTCCGGGACCTACCTGCGCAGTATCGCCATCGATAGCTTGCTGTCCGGTAAGTACCATGGAATAACTGCCAATCTTTTTGATTGCCGCAGCAAGAGTGAGACTGGTCGCCCAGGTGTCGGCACCTGCGAATCTACGATCGGATAAGAGTATTATCTCGTCCACTCCCAAAGACACAGCCTCCCGCAGGGTTGCCTCGCATTGAGGGGGACCCATACTTATTGCCGTAATCTTACCACCATGCGCTTCTTTAAGCCGAACTGCTTCCTCAATCGCATAAGTATCAAAAGGGTTAAGGATGCTTTCCACCCCTTCCCTCACCAAAGTGTTGGTTTTGGGATCAATCTTTATCTCTGTGGTATTGGGAACTTGTTTGATGCATACGATATAATGCACATTCGCTCCTTACTTACGGTAAAATTCCTTGATGCAATCGCAAACATATTGCTTTTGCTCGGTGCTAAGTTCCGGGTAGATAGGCAGGGAAAGCACTTTCTTTGCCATCTCTTCGGACACAGGCAAGTCACCTTCCTTATACCCTAAGCTGCTAAAACATTCCTGCACATGCAAAGGCAGCGGATAATATACAGCACAGCCCACTCCCTTAGCCTGCAAATGCGCCAACAGGGCATCTCTATCTTCGCAAATCAATGTATATTGGTTATAAATGCTTACAGCCTTGGGGTCAATGTAGGGAGTGATTATCTCCTTTATCCCGGCAAGTTGCGCATCATAATACTTCGCATTGGCTCTGCGACCTTCGCTCCAAGCTGCCAGAGCGTCCAGTTTAACCGTCAACACTGCTGCCTGCATAGTGTCCAAACGGCTGTTCAACCCCACCCACTTATGGTAATACTTGGGGTTTTCGCCATGCACACGCAGCTGACGCAGCTTAGCTGCAAGATCATCATCATTGGTAAGGCACATTCCGGCATCACCCATAGCACCCAAGTTCTTGGAAGGGAAGAAGGAAAGCGTTCCAATATCACCAAAAGAGCAGCTCATTTTCCCATTCCAGGTGCTACCAATACCCTGAGCGTTATCCTCAATAACTTTCAAGTTATGCTTTTTGGCAATCGCCATAATTGCTTCCATATCTGCGCATTGACCAAATAGGTGCACAGGCATAATCGCTTTGGTATTGGGGGTGATCGCGGCTTCTATCTTTGCGGGATCGAGATTAAATGTCTTGGGATCAATATCAACAAACACCGGCTTGGCAAAGTTACGCCAGATGGAGGAGGCAGTGGCAAAGAAAGTGAAGGATGTGGTTATCACTTCATCACCTTCACCAATACCCAAGGCTTTAATTGCCAACACCAGGGCGTCGGTACCGGAGGCACAGCCTATAGCATGCTTGATACCCAAATATGCTGCCATCTTCTCTTCCAGTTCCTTAACCTGAGGTCCCATTATATAATAATGCTCTGCATACACTCTTTCCATCGCTTCACGAATCTTCGGCATCAAAGGCTCATACTGAGCATGTAAATCCAGCATCGGTACTTTCATCGAAACATATCTCCTTTAATTTGTGCTCAGGGCGCGTAGCCCCACAATTATTGTAACCAGGGACGACACCAAGGTTATCCCTTCTTTAATATCTGTCCAAAGTGCTCTATCTGTCTGGTTGGGGATAAATACTGTGTCCCCTGCCCATATCTGTACATCTTTACCTGGTTTAACCCAGTTCCCACTTTCACCCCGGATAATTCTGCCTTTTCCATGTTTACGGTTATTGTTGTAACCTCCGGCTTGAGCAATGTAATAATCCCAATCCTTACCTTCCACCCAGGGAATCAATCCCGGATTGCGAACCTGCCCACTAACCCAAACCATGTGCATAAGTTCGGGAACATAGATGGTATCTCCATCGTGCAGGATAAGATCAGCTTCCTTGCCTTCACTGGCTGCAAATTTTGCTGTATCAATACTGTATTTACCCTTAAGCTGTTGCAGGTTTGTTCTTAGGTAAGAGTATTCGAGAGGAGTCATATCACTCATGCTGCGGGTCATCAATTGGTTCAGATACGGGCTGGGTTTCTCATGAAGGTTGCTGTTAAAGCAAACAATCTTTTCCAAATCTCCCTTATTCGTCACCCATCCGGCTTGCCGCAAAATCTCTGCCAAGCTGCTGTTATCTTTTATCAGATATTCTCCCGGATTACGCACCTGCCCAATAACATTCACCTTACGGGGGTTTTGCTGTTGTTGGATAGTGGGGATTACAATCCTATCACCCGCTTGCATGGCATGGTTATACAAAGATGGGTTACCAAGCAAGTCCAGACTCAGCACTTCGAAGCTAACCCTATCCGCTGCATAACGGTATATTTTCACTGCACTTAGATCCGTACTGTAGGGAGTTCCGCTGGCAAATTCGAGAATGTCCTTCAGCTTATCACCCTCAACAAACTGAACATCTCCGGCTTGGAACACCGAACCGCTGATATTCACAAAGTCTTGCACAGCTCCTACCCACACGATATCTCCATCTTTCAGGAAGGGGTTTTGGCTGTCATCACCCAAGCGATAAAACCTCAACAGATCATAAGTCTTACTCTGTCCATTTCGGGTGAGTTTCACGGTTCGGTAAGCTATCTGTTTAATATAATCTGTCGGGGTTACATCCTCTTCAAACTCAAGCCCCACACTGGGGAGTTCAATGGCGGATTTTCCCGGCTCTGCCGGTACAGGCACTTCGGTTGGGAGCGCAGCTTTCCAAGTCCCGCGGGATATCAAATCCGAAAGCTTACTAACCGGTAACACCTGATATACTCCGGGAGTTTGCACAAAACCGGTTAAGCTTACCGATATGGTAGGCACAGGTGCTTGGTTAACATCCACCGCTGCCAGCGTTAACACGCAAAACAGCAGTAGCAGGATTAGTTTAATTCTCATAATAATGTATCATCCGGCTGATTATATCGTCCAAGCGTAACTTCGGCTCATAGCCAATTGCTTGGTTTATCTTGTTCAGATTTGGCATGCGGTTCATCATGTCCTCAAATCCTTCCTCGAAGGCATCTTCATATCTCATGTATTCTATCTTGGATTTGCTGCCGCACATTTCCTTCACCTTTTGGGCGAGGTCTTTAATTGAAATGGATTCTGTGGTGCCCACATTGAATATCTCACCTGCACACTCCGGAGTGCTCATCAGTTTGATGAAGGCATCAACCACATCGGACACATCGGCAAAGCAACGTGTTTGTTCCCCACTGCCATAAACCACAATCGGCTGATCCAGCAATGCTGCTTTGATGAATTTGGGCAACACCATGCCATATTGCCCGCTCTGGCGGGGACCAACAGTGTTGAAACAGCGCACTATCACCACCGGGAGTTTCTTTTCGCGGTAAAAAGCCAATGCCATAAACTCATCTATTGCCTTGCTGCAGCTATAGCCCCAACGACTTATATGTGTGGAGCCCAAAAGCCTATCATCCTGCTCTCCAAAGGGAACATTCTCGCTTTTACCATATATCTCCGAAGTGGAGGTGATAAGCACCTTTGCCTTGTGTTTGTTACAAAGCTCCAGTACATTATCTGTACCCACAATGTTGGTTTTAAGGGAAAGCAACGGATTTTCGATGATATATTTAACCCCCACCGCTGCGGCAAGGTGATACACCTGGTCACAACCGCTAATCAGTGAGTCCAAAAGCTCTTTGTTCAAAATCGTTCCAGTGGTAAAGCTGAAACTGGAGTTATCCTTAAATGTTTCAATGTTCTCCAGCCGTCCCGTGGAAAGGTTGTCTATCACGGAAACTTTATGCCCTTCGCCCAACAATCTTTCTGCCAAATGCGAGCCGATAAAGCCGGCACCGCCTGTTATAAGGATTTTCATCTATATCTCCAACTTATTATCGTGCAAGATGTAACAATTCAGGCACTGTAGGGCAGCATGATTTATCCTCCGCTATTTTGTCAATAACAAATGTCTTGCTGCTATGCTGCTTTTCCATCTCTTCATAATGATGCGGGTGACAGATTTTGGTTTTGGTGACAGAAATGGCGTTTTTTTTGGGGGAGATGAGATTCAGGAGTAAAGCAAATTGGTATTAGCATACGATAAGTGCCTCTATCATCAAGATCGTAGCGATGATAAAAAAAAAGCGGTGCCGAAACAAGTTCGCACCGCAGTTGTTGGATAAATCCTTATTAACAGCTTGACACCAAATCATAATCGGTTAATTAAGGTTCCAGTGTCAAAATAATCAAACCTTATTTGGAGGTCAAGAAAAATGTGCATTAGTAGTAAGAAAAACTATCGTCTTGGTATCGACCTTGGCTCAACCTCGCTGGGGTGGTGCGTTTTGGAACTTGATGCGGATAAAAATCCCATCGGAATCTTGGACATGGGAGTGCGCATCTTCCCCGATGGCAGAAATGCTAAAAGTAAAGAACCATTAAGTGTAGCCAGGCGTGGTTATCGCGGGCAAAGGCGCAACCTGGACAGGTATCTACTGAGGCTTAAAACCTTAGTTAGTTACTTTCTTAGCGAAGGGTTCCTCCCCGAAGATGCCGAAGCAAGAAAAGCCTTGTTCATGCTGAATCCGCTTGAGCTTCGTAGCAAAGCGCTGGATACACCTCTAACATCAGGGGAATTTGCCCGCGCCATCATACATCTATCTAAGCGCCGTGGTTTTCGCAGCAACAGGAAAATCCAAAGTGATAAAGCAACAGCTTACACCGAAGCCATCAACAACTTAAAAGCCGGATTGGAAGCCAGCCAAGCCCGCAGCTTGGGCGAATACCTGTGGCAAAAGTATCAGAAAAACCCTGCGGGTATGGAGCACCACCGCCAACCAATCAAGTTCCGCTATGATAAGAAAACCACAGAAACAGAACCCATCTTTCCCTTACGCTCCATGGTTGAAGATGAGTTCAATGCCATTTGGGAAGCCCAAAGCAAGTTTAATACTTTGTTATCTGAAACCGCCAAAGCCGAAGTATTCCGCATAATCTTCACCCAAAGAGAGTTTAAAATTCCCCCCAAAGGTAAGTGCCAGCTTATCCCGGAAGAAGAACGAGCACCCAAAGCACATCCCCTTTTCCAAGAGTTCCGCATCCGGCAAGACCTTAACAATCTGAAAGCAAATGATGTTTTCCAAAACACCACAGTTGAACTTAGCGATGAGCAATATAACACTCTTTACGAACTGCTGGACAAAAACGACAAAAGAAGCTTTGAGCAACTTAGGAAAGCTCTTTGGGGTAAGCAGTTTGGGGACTATCGTTTCAATCTGGAGGCAAATGACCGCAAAGACTTGCAGGGAAACAGAACACGCACTGAGATTAACCGCAAGGGCAACGAAGATATCAAGAGCTTTTGGGACACCTACAACAGTGAACAACAAGAAGATATTATCAGCATCATCGTATCCGACCTGGATGATGAGCCGGCAACAGCGCAACTATGCAAGCTGGGGGTTCCTCCGGAGCTTGTTAACAAGATGCTTAATCTTAAGCTCCCCGGAGAGTATTGTCACCTCAGCATCAAAGCCTTGAAACAGATACTGCCATACATGCGGAAGCGTGTTATATACTCCAAAGCCTGCGAACTCGCCGGGTTAAACCACTCAGGTGAGTTTAGCGGTGAAGTATTCCCCGATGGCAATCTGCCATATTATGGCGAACTCTTAAAGCGAGAAACTATTTCAAGCAATCGTTACACAGGAGATGAGCAGGTGGATGAACATGGCAGAATAAACAACCCCACCGTGCATATTGCGCTTAACCAACTGCAAAAACTGGTGAATGCTCTATGCACAAAATACGGCTGCGCTCCCCAAGAGATAGTGCTGGAGCTTGGTAAAGACCTTAAGCTTTCTAAGGATGAAAAGGAGCGTCTTAACAAAAGTGCCAATGCCAACAAAAAGATGAACGAGCAAGTGGATGAGTTGCTGCGTAGCGAGGGCATCAACCCCAACCGCCAAAACCGCCTGAAAGCCAAATTGTGGTTGGAACTTGGAGCAACGGAGCTTGACCGTCGCTGTGTGTATAGCGGTAAGCAAATATCCTGGGGTGACCTCTTTACCCACAAGATTGAGGTTGACCACATTCTGCCCAAATCCCGCACCTATGACGATGGCTCAGCCAACAAAATCCTCTGCATCGCCGAAGCAAACCGCTATAAAAAAGAACGTAGCCCCTTTGAAGCCTTTGGGAAAAGCAAGGATGGATACATCTGGGCAGATATAATCTCCCGTGCCAACTGCTTGCCGGAAAACAAGAAAAGACGCTTCCAAGCAGAAGCCATGCAGAGCTATGAGGATAAGAACTTACTGCTTGAGCGCATGCTAAACGACACCCGCTATATGAGCAGAGTTGCCCGCAAGTATATGTGCTACATTTGCGGAGAGAACAATGTGTGGTCCATCACCGGGAGGCACACCGCCTTATTGCGCGGGAAATGGGGCTTGAACTCTGCCCTGGGAGAAGGGGATAGCAAGGATAGGCGCGACCACCGTCACCATGCCATCGATGCCTTCGTTATCGCCCTAACCACCAGAAGCATGGTGAAGAAGCTGGCGGATAACATCGAGAAAAGCACCGATAGGTTCATCGAGAATCTGGAAGCTCCCTACCCCAACTTCAATTATGAGGAGTTCACCCACAAGGTTAACCAAATCATCACCTCTTTCAAGCCGGATCAAATAAACCCCGCCAAGCTGGGTAAAAGACAACAGACCGGAGGGTCTCTCATGGAGGAAACCGCCTATTCCTATGAAGGAGTCAGCCCCGACAACCCCAAATTCTGTCTCTATGGAGTGCGCAAAGCAGTTAGCGAGATTACAGAAAAGAATTGTGATGAAGTTGCCTCGCCGGAGCTTCGCCGAGAGCTGGAACAGCTTGCGCAGCATTACAAAGGTGCAGACTTCAAGGCACAAGTTGCATTGTGGGCAAAGGAACGCAACATCAAAAAGCTGAAACTGGTTTCCCCCATGAACCCCGATGGCATGATACCCGTCTATAACAAGGATGGCATCGCTTTCAAATATCTTGCCTCCGGTGAAAATCTCTTTGCCGATATCTATATCAAAGACCCCTATGCAGAAAACCCTAAATGGAGCATCGAGATTGTGAACAGCTTCAAAGCACACCAACCGGGTTTCCGCCCCGAATGGAAGCAAAACTTCCCCAAGGCAAAGAAGCTGATGCGCGTATTCAAAAACGATATTGTAGCCATAGACAAACCCGAAGGGGGAAGAGAACTGAGAAGAGTAAAGAAGATGACAAAAGGGATTCTATTCTTAAGAGAAATCAATGTGGCAACCAAAGATAAAGCTCTTGATGATATAGGTGAACAGTATTCCCCACTAAAGTTACAACAGTTACGCGCCTGTAAGGCGGGGGTGGACATCATTGGCAGATGGTTTGACCCTCTTGGCACGAATGATGAACAGCGTAGTTGAGATAAACCGGGATAGCATCGGCATCTCGGTAAGCAAGGGTTTCCTGCTGGTGAAAGAGACTGATGCAGAGGAAAAGATACCCCTATCCGATATCGAGACTCTTATAATCAACTCCTATGGGGCATACATCTCCAATAAGGCTATTATGCGCCTGGGAGAAAACAACATCCCCATCATCCATTGCGCCCAAAACGCCATGCCAATTGCCATCACCCTGCCCTATGCCGATAATGTGTATCGCAAAGAGCGCATTGAAGCCCAAGTGCAAAGCAGCCTTCCCCTCAGAAAGAAGCTATGGCAATTGGTTACCAAAGCCAAAATCCGCAACCAGGCAGCAGTGTTGGATTTTAACAAACTCCGCAATATAGACCTGTTGCAGATGGCAGATAAAGTGCAATCCGGCGATGTGGGCAATCTGGAAGCCGCAGCAGCGCGACTATATTGGGAACGCCTCTTTGGCAAAGGCTTCAAACGCCACCCCGATATCCCCGGGATTAATGGCTTCCTGAACTATGGTTATGCCATCATTCGCGCAAGCATGTGCAGATGCATTGTTGCCTCCGGGTTCATCCCGGATTTGGGAATCCACCACCATAACCAGATGAACCCCTTTTGCCTGGCGGATGACCTAATGGAGCCCTTCCGTCCCTTTATTGACCTGTGTGTTAAAGCTCACTTTGCCACAGAAAGCAGCGTGCTGAACGCATCTGCCAAAAAGGAATTGATATCCCTGCTGGATTTACCCCTGAACTTTCAAGATACTGATACACACTTGCGATACTGCCTGCAAAGAGCAGTTGCAGATTACATGAACAGCCTCTATGCCAAAAAGGCAGCCATCAGCTACCCCTGCATCAACAGGGACACACTACACCATATCTCCGGAGGATAGCGAACTATGGCACAGAGCATAGTTACAGAAACATATCTAAATGGGTATAGACTTATGTGGATTATGGTTATGTTCGATCTCCCCGTGGTGGAAGCCAAGGAAAGGAGAATTGCCAACAAGTTCCGCCACTTTCTGGAGAAGGAAGGCTTTGGGATGTGCCAGTTCTCGGTGTATGCCAAGTATTGCGGTCCCCGAGAAAAGCTGGAGAGCATCTACCGCAAGGTTAATGAGCAGATTCCCCCCAAAGGCAGAGTAAGCATCATCTGCTTCACCGATAAACAGTTTGGCAATATCCGCATTATGGAAAACAACCAACGGCGTCAAAACAAAGAAAATCCCGAACAATTACTGATATTTGAGGATGTAGAAGAGTGATTTTTCTCCGACAAAAGCAAAGTAAGCCCCTGCAATTGCAGGGGCTTGGCAGAGCAATATATCACTCTATAAGGGTTTGGTGTCAAGCTGAAACTGCCAAGCTGACATTTACATTGCCTGAAAGATATCACTCTATAAGGGTTTGGTGTCAAGCTGAAACTTGCCGTAGCGCAGGTTCTTAAGCCCCTTCTATATCACTCTATAAGGGTTTGGTGTCAAGCTGAAACTGTGTCTCGGTGGATGCGCCTTGTTGACGAATATCACTCTATAAGGGTTTGGTGTCAAGCTGAAACTAATACATTGATAAGGGGCAAGGTAGGTGAATATCACTCTATAAGGGTTTGGTGTCAAGCTGAAACGTGGGTAATGCTGTTGCGCCTCCGCTAACAATATCACTCTATAAGGGTTTGGTGTCAAGCTGAAACTAAGCAATGATAGTTACGAAGGAGACGTGAATATCACTCTATAAGGGTTTGGTGTCAAGCTGAAACGACAACCGTTGACGCAGAGACCACAGGCTTGATATCACTCTATAAGGGTTTGGTGTCAAGCTGAAACACAGCCGAAGAAGTTAAGAAGGCCGCTTAAATATCACTCTATAAGGGTTTGGTGTCAAGCTGAAACGATTGGTTATCGCTTAAGCCCGTGTCACAAATATCACTCTATAAGGGTTTGGTGTCAAGCTGAAACGTAACTGCAATAATAACCGACCTAAGCCTTAATATCACTCTATAAGGGTTTGGTGTCAAGCTGAAACATGATCCGCCGTCCCTGCGTTCCTTGATAGAATATCACTCTATAAGGGTTTGGTGTCAAGCTGAAACAAGCTTGATCAGTGTAAGGAAACCTTGAAAATATCACTCTATAAGGGTTTGGTGTCAAGCTGAAACTCAGCTTAGCGGGCATGCTTCCAGGTGCTGATATCACTCTATAAGGGTTTGGTGTCAAGCTGAAACTGCGGCTGCAAACGTAGTTATCCCGTGAATATATCACTCTATAAGGGTTTGGTGTCAAGCTGAAACTGGAAGGAGTGGCACGCTATCTATATGGATATATCACTCTATAAGGGTTTGGTGTCAAGCTGAAACTTTTAACTCGATACCAATGCCATATCTGCCATATCACTCTATAAGGGTTTGGTGTCAAGCTGAAACATGGTTAGCTCTGCCATTCTATCGGCGACAATATCACTCTATAAGGGTTTGGTGTCAAGCTGAAACACAGCGCACAGCGTATGTATTACGCTACATATATCACTCTATAAGGGTTTGGTGTCAAGCTGAAACAATCCATCTGTGTAGTGTTTTAACATGCACATATCACTCTATAAGGGTTTGGTGTCAAGCTGAAACTGATTTTCAGTCCATTATTGACCGTCTTGGATATCACTCTATAAGGGTTTGGTGTCAAGCTGAAACCGCTTGCCTGATAACACCCAGGATCCAAGTATATCACTCTATAAGGCTTTGGTGTCAAGCTGAAACCAAATATGAGCGCTGACGAGCTTTTTCTTAATATCACTCTATAAGGCTTTGGTGTCAAGCTGAAACTACAAGAAGATACAAGGTGACGATGTGACGAAGTAATAAGGTGATTGTTATCACTTTATTTGAGATTTAAGTGTATAGGTGAGAAACAATGTAGCGACGAGATGTCGTTTCCCCAATATCACGCTTAATGAGTTCGTTACGCGTGAAGCATATACTACGGTACAAGGGTTGGCAGTATCACAGAATATAGAGCCTAACAAATAGAGCTTAGTGTATATCTTGATACAAGTCTAGAATACCAGTTATGGTACTGAGCAATTGGAGTTCGTAAAAACATACTGATGCTCAAGCCTTTTTCTTTTGCACACATCTCAACGAAGCTTAAGCCTCTGCAGTTTGTCTCCTAGCTCAGAGACCCTCATTTGCCGTTCGATCTCGGCAAATTCGTCGCGTCCGGCTTGGTTAATAATTCTGCCTTGCTCCAGGATAATGAAGCGATCACAAATATCCGTAAGTGAAGAGAGGATATGCGAGGAGATGATTAGGGTATGGCCTTTGGCTTTCAGAGCCAGAATAATCTCAGAAATCAGTAGGTTACTCTGTATATCCACCCCATTGAAAGGCTCATCCAGTATGAAGATGCGGTTAGCTTGAATCAGAATGCCCATCAGGGCAAGCTTTTTCTTCATCCCTGTAGAAAAGGTATTTGCGAAGCGATCCAAAGGAAGATCAAAGATGTTAGCCTTATCCAGATCCACATCCACTATCTTTCTGGCGTTGCACAGCAAGCGCAGATGTTCCCTAGCCGTGATCCATGACATGAAATACGGCTCTGTTGGCAAGAAGCCCAAGATACTGCGGATGTTCTTTTCGCCGTATTCTATGCTGCCGGAATAACCCGTTAAGCCAGCCAAGCAATTGAACAGTGTGGTTTTACCCGCTCCATTGGGGCCAACCACACCATACACCGTTCCCGGCTCAATCTGCAAATTCACACCGATCAGCGCATCGGTGAAGCCGTAACTCTTGTTAAGATCTCTAATGATTATCATGTTAACAACTCCCCCAGTTGCCGGTGTGCCCTGAGATAGAAATATGGCAAAACGAAAAGTAATAAGGGAGGAAATACCAGGGCAGCTCCAAATGGCAATCCTTCCTTCAGGCTAAGCTCATGTGGAAAAGTAGTATATTTACTTAAGACCCCTGCCGTCGCTACTGCCAAGCCAAGGGCACAAACTCCCATCAACCGGGCAATCTGGTTAGGATAGGCAAAGCTAAGTGCCAGCAACGCCGGCAACATTAGCAGCAAGGTATAGCCCCAAGCCGTCAGCAGTTTATAGCGCAGGAACTTGGCTGCTGTGCAACTGAAGTTCCACACATATTGCGGGTGCTCGGGATAACTGTGATATAGCGCTGCCAACACCCCAAGAGAATAGATAACAAAGATACCTATACCGATGTTTGCGTGATACACAGAGATATACACGAGGTAGTAGCCAGATAGCACCAGAATAGCAGAAAACCGAAAACCGGCAGTAAACTCAAAGGGATGCCGGTAAAACGGTGTGGGTAACACAATATTCCAGCTCAGGCGTTTCGTGTTCACCGCCATAATTGCAGCCGCTAACAGGAGTCCCATTCCTAAGTAGATATGCTGGCTAATCACTAGTGCCAGAATGAAGGGTATGGCAATCAGCAAGTTTTCCAGCAAGCGTATCCGGTAAAAGTCCCCACGGGAGTATAATTGATTGAGCCAATCATTGTAAGCGGGTTTGCTCTGCATGCTTAGTAGCAGCAGAGCGATGAGACTATAGGCAATTGGGAATCTGTTATCGCGAGTAAAAAGCGTAGCCGAAGCCCCCAAAAACATGGCAAGGAAGAGGCTATAGTTCAATAATGGATGCAGTCCCATGCTGCGTACCATCCTGTGGAGCCTGATAGCCTGCAGGCGAAAATGATAGGCAATCATCTGCTATATCCTTGGTTTGGATTGATGTCCACTATGCCCGATCCTGATACAATTCCTGGATGCAGGCTGGCGGAATGTGTCTGATGTGCATTGTAGTTCCTCATTATCTTTTATCCGGAAGATGAATAGGCTGAAAGAAGCGGTTCTGTGTCAAGCAAAATCGTTTTGGGGCAGCCCGGATGGGCAATGTTACATATTAGGGGTTGGTGACGAGGTGATGGTGTAATGAAGTAATGAGGGGGTTGATTTTTCTTTATCTGAGATTTCAGGGGAAAGGTGAAAAGCAATGAAGCGACGAGACGTCGCTTCCCCAGTATCACTCTTTAGGAGTTTGGTGACAAACTGAGCCTAACTGATAAGATGGTTACGCACTTGGCTAAATCTCGGCCTTCGATGCTGATTTGGAACAGCAAGTGTGGAAGATACAAAAGAACTGGATTCCAGCCTGCGCTGGAATGACTTGAGTCCAGAGAGGGCAGTATGAACAAGCAAAGCATAATGTGTCGCCCTTGGGGGCTAATGTCGGTGGGGGACTTTAGGACGAGGGTCTGCGAGCCTGCGGCTCTACGAACCCATCGCTATGATATGTCGCCCAATGGGCTCAGGCTATTGCTCTGAGTAGTTATGGTCAAGGTTGCCATAAATGTGTCGCCCTACAGGCTCACGGTTGGGGTTAGATGTTAGAAGTTAAACGTTAGACGAAGCGGGCTTTTTGATACGTAAGTGCTCACAAACGTTTAACCATTAACGTCTAACTTCCCCTTCCTCCCTTGCATGAATTACGGGTGTAATACGCGTGAAATACGGATGCGACGCGTAATTCAGGCGCAATTCATCCGTAATTGGAACAAGGACGCCACACAAAACTAACAAACATCATCACCTCATCACTTTGTCACTTTGCCACTTTGTCACCTCATCACCTCATCACTTTGTCACCTCATCACCTCATCACCTCATCACCTCATCACCTCATCACCTCATCACTTTGTCACTTTGTCACCTCATCACCTCATCACCTCATCACTTCGTCACTTTATCACCCAGACAAAAAAAAGTAATGTGCTCTTGGCAGATATCACTAAGGGAAAAAATGATTGACAGATTTGTGGCACGTAAAATGCTATGAAAAGTGATAGAAGAACACTGGATCTTTAAGGAGGATCAATGAAAAAGTACTTGCTTATAATAATGGCACTTACATTGCTAACTGCCTTGTTTGCTAACGGTAGTCGCTTTGAAGTGGTTGCTTGGCAAGATGATTTTGAATCTGGTGCTGCCGGGTGGGAACACTACGGTGGTATGGGTTTCCCTAATAGTTGGCACGTTTATAACAATAATGATGCCCAGGGTAACGTGTGGTGGATGGGTGATCCTGCCCTTGCTTCCGGAACAAATGTCGGTGGATATCACGATTCTCAATATTTGGTTCTGGATACTCCAGCCCGCACATTAACAGCAGAGAATGCTACTTTAACTTTCAAACTTCGTTACAATGTGGAAAGCCCCTCCGGTGCCACAGCTCCCTATACTGGTTGGGATGCTTGTAATGTTAGAGTATCTGTAAATGGCGCAGCATACACCCCCATCACCGGTACTCCTGCATACAATGTATCTTCATCCTTTGCCTTTGGCGACGAACATGGTGAAGGCGCAAACATCCCCGGATGGGGTGGTGCAGGTAATGCCTGGCAGACTGCAACTTTCAATCTTAGCGCATATGTTGGTCAGAGTGTTTCTGTTCGCTTTGCCTTTGGTTCTGACCCTGCATATTGCACAGAAGATGCCAGAGCAATGTTTGGTATGATGGTTGATGATATCGCTTTTGGTGGCTACACCAATAACGGTGTAGATGATGGCTTAATGACATGGTCAACCCTTTCCGATACAGATCCCGGTTCAGACCTGTGGCATGTAGCCGAAGCTGCCGATGCACCTTCAGCCAGCCACATAATGTCCTGCCAGAATGCAAACAATACCTATGATATGAACATGCTTAATTTTCTTATCAGCCCTTCTATCGTGATCCCTCAAAGCAGTTATGTAAGAGTTGATTTCCAAGCCCGATGCAACTTTACAGATAACAGTGCTTGGCCAGATCAAGACTGGTATGGTTTCGAAATCTCTCCTGATGATGGTGACACATGGTTCTACATGAGCAACCCTTATGGCGATCCTGCCGGTAATAACTATGTGTTTACTGGTGCCAACGATGTTTGGGGTCCTTGGACAGAAGGCTGGGGATACGATGGTGTTATCAGCAATTATGCAGGTCATACCGTTAAATTCCGTTTCACCTTCAGAGGTGATGATGATACCCCCATCGGCACAGGCTTTGCCTTTGATGATTTCAAGGTTTATTATGACCTGTTCGTGGCAGCTCCCGAAAATCTCGCTGGTGTCGTTACTGGTAACTCAGTAGCCCTTAACTGGAGTGCCCCTGGCTCAGGTGGCGGTGGCGGAGAACCTGGCTGGTTAAGCTACAGTGGAGAATTTGAAGGTAACACCATCGGAACCAATGGCGCAGCAGATTTTGATATCGCCGCCAAATGGGATCCCGTGGGAGCTACCAACAGCATTTATCCTTATATCGGCATGAACATTACCAAGATTCAATTTGTCCCCATCGTGGCAGAATGTGCCTACTCCGCCCGTATCTGGGTCGGTGGTGCGAACACTTTGGTGGTTGACCAGCCTATTACCAACCCCACAGTTAACCAGTGGAACGAGATTGTGCTCACCACTCCCCACACCATCCAATCCGGCTCACAGATAATGGCAGGTATCCGTTGCAATACACCTTCAGGCTATCCCGCTGCCACCGATGCAGGTCCTCAGGTTGAAGGTTATGGCAATATGATGCGTTTGAATAATGTGTGGCAAACCCTTAGCACAGTTCTTCCAACTGCCACCTACAATTGGGCTATCAAGATCTACGTTGCCGATGCCGCAGGAAGAGAATATGTGATGGGTGAAGAACTTCCCCAGAACTTCCAACCTCAGGCTTCTGCTTTAGTGGCGAACGTTACTGAGCCTACCCGCGACGTGACCGCTTACAAAATCTTCCGCAATAACGAATTTGTTGCAGAAGTACCCGGAACCCAGCTTACTTATACTGATACCAACGTCCCCGGCGGATATCAGACCTATCATGTGACTGCCCTGTTTGGAACCTATGAATCATTAGCTTCCAACACTGCTTCCGTGTTCGTGTTCCCCGCTACCTATGTGGAACAAGGTTATGACGATAACACTGCCGAAACCGGTTATAACGTTGGACCCACCAAGCGTATGGGTGTGAAATACAGCTATCCCGGTTCAGTCACAGTGAAAAATGCCAAAGTGTATGTGCATACAGTCGGCTCTGCCAACATGATCTTCCATATCTTCGATGACGATGGAACTGATGGCACACCCGGAACACAATTAGTTCAATATCAATATCCTGCAGCACAGATCACTCAGGGATGGAACACCATCACCTGGCCTACCGAAGTAACAGTTGCCGATGGTAGCTTCTACATTACTATTCTTGAAACCGCCAATGCTTCTGCCATCGGTATGGACACAGCAAGCAACGGTCATAGCTACAAGAAGATTACCGGAGCTTGGGAGCCCGTAACCGAAGGTGAAATCATGCTTCACGCCATCTTTGATACAGCTTCTGCCAACGATGACGAAAGCACCCCTGCCCTCGTGCTTGAAGCTTCCAACTATCCCAACCCCTTCAACCCCGAAACAACCATTTCCTTCTCACTGCCCGTTAGCGGTGCCACCAGCCTTAAGATATTCAACCTTAAGGGTCAGTTGGTTCGCAACCTCGTGAATCGTGATATGGCTGCCGGAACTCAGAGAGTGGTTTGGAACGGTATGGACGACAACAACAAGCCCGTATCCAGCGGTTTGTACTTCTATCAGGTAAACAATGCCGGCAAGAGCATCACTCGCAAGATGCTGTTGGCAAAGTAATATTAACATAGCTAAGAGCAGCTTGCTGCGTTAGTTACAACATACAAAACCCAAGGTTGTTCACACAGCCTTGGGTTTTTTCTTGCCCTAAATGGGCACTTTGCTGTAATGGCTATAGTTTTACCAAACTTATGTCCATGGAGCTGATAATGAAGATTAAGCATCTGATAGAAAGCGTGCTATTGTGCACAATGATCGTTGCCGTACATGCGGTTAAGCCCGATCCCAAGGCTATGGTTGCCAAGGTGGGGAACCGCAGTTATACATATAAAACTTATAACGATGGCTTCAAAGCTTACCTTAGCTACAATGTGCACGGTAGGACATTAACCGCCATGGATAGTGTACGCTTTAACGATCAATACTGGAGCGAGCTTATCGGAATATACATCTATGATCAGGCGATAAAGGCAGGAAAAGTAAAAGTGACCGACACAGAGATTGAGCGAGACATCATCGCCAATCCACCCGATGGAGTAAAAATAATCAAGGACTTTCAAACCAAGGGTGTGTTTGACCCCAAGAAGTATCGCAAAGCGTTGATCGATCGTCCTGACTTCAAGAAATCCGTGATTGACCTCAGCCGTAGCCTTTTTACCTATAACAAGCTGGTGCAGACCATTAAGAACGAAGTTATAATAGATGCAGACAGCATTAAAGCCCAGTGGATGAGGGAGAATAATAAAGCTGATGCTTCTATTTTAGTGTTCGATTACACGAAGCTTCCTCCGCCCGAAATTCCCGAAGCTGAACTGAGGCAATATTATGACCTGAACCAAAGCAAGTTCCGCAAGGAAAATGGCAAAAGTTACCGATATGTGCAGTTAATCAAGAACCAGATGGAGGGGAAAGACTCCGAAGAGCAGCTAAAAAACATGAAAAACAAAGCAGCAGCATTACTTACGCATGCCAAAGAAGCAGGACTAGCTACTGCAGCCAATGCAGCAGGATTGAAGCTGCAGGAAACACCCATATTCAACCGCAATGACAGGCTGGTGCCCGGAATTGAGGATAGCAGCAACCTGGTAAGCTATGCATTTCAGAATCCCAAAGGCACCATTAGCCCAATATTCTATGCCGCAAACGGCGACCAGTTCCTGTTTGAAGTGTATGAAGATTATCCTGAATATACTCAAGAGTTCCGCTATCAAAAGGATTATATCCGCCTGGAGCTTGCCCGTAACAAGCGTTCTCAGAAAATGTACGAGCGAGCAATGGAGTTTATAGCACAGCAGGATAGCCTTAGCTTTCTTGAGGCAGCTCAGCAGGATAGCATTGCCATTTACCCTGTGAAGGACATGACTGAGAACAGCATTATCCCTGCTTTGGGGAAGATACCGGCACTGAACTCGGCAATTCTCGGCACCCCCGTTGGTTCGTTCACAGCACCCGTTGAGAAGGATAGACGCTGGCTCACGGCAATGGTAAGCAGACGCATTGTACCGAGCATGGATGTTTGGGAAAGGGATAAAACCGGTATCATTGCAGAAGCTACCAAAAAGCTTAAACAAGAGCACCTTAACATGTGGTATAATCAGGAAAGGAGTAAGCTCGAAATCATAGATAAGCGTGCTGATTTCTATCCGTTACCACCGCAGAGCAACACTACCAAGAGCAAGAACCAAGCTTCCACCGATTAAACTGGCATATAAACGATAATCAATCATTTATGTAAATATCTGATACCAATCAGAAGCAAACGCACCGTAAGAAACCACAACAGGAATTTAGCGCTTGACAAGAAAGCAGAGTGTGAAAAACTTTAGAATAGGAGTTTAGTATTATGATTGAAGTGTTGAATGAGAAATGTGTCGGATGCGGAGCTTGCCTCAGAGCTTGCGCCTACGACGCAATCAGAATTGAGAATAAACTTGCAGTGATAGATACGGACAAGTGTACCCTATGCGGTGCCTGCGTGCAGGCTTGCCCCTTTGATGCAATCCTGATTCGTAAACATAGCGATGTGCAGATAAACAAAGCCGAATATAGCGGAATTTGGGTATTTGCGGAGCAGAAGGATGGGGTTATAGCTCCTGTTTCCTTCGAACTGCTGGGCAAAGGCAGAGAACTGGCGGAAGAACTTGGTTGTGAGCTTAGTGCAGTAATCTTTGGCAACGACATCGAACCCCTTGCTTCGGAACTCATCGCCTATGGTGCAGACCAGGTTATCATGGTGGACGATCCCGCTCTGAAGCATTTCCGCGACGAAAGCTATGCCAAAGCCATGACCGAGCTTGCCAACAAGTATAAGCCTGCCATCATCCTTGCCGGTGCAACGGTTACCGGCAGAAGCTTCATTCCCCGCGTGGCAATCCAGCTTCATACCGGCTTAACTGCAGATTGCACAGGCTTGGCAATAGACGAAACCACCGGCAACCTGATGCAGACCCGTCCTGCCTTTGGCGGAAACATTATGGCTACCATCCTCACTGCCAATCACCGTCCGCAAATGGCAACTGTGCGCCATAAGGTGATGAACCCAATCCCGCGGGACGATAGTCGCAGCGGGATAGTGGTGCAGGAAACGGTTAACCTTGAGCTTGATGAAGAGCAGAGTACTTGGCTTGGCTTTGAGAAAGAAAAGACCAATCTTATCAACATCACCGAAGCTAATGTGATAGTGTCCGGTGGCAGAGGCGTTAAAGACGCTAAGAACTTTGCCATGATCGAGGAGCTTGCCGAGGCTTTGGGCGGTGCAGTAGGTGCATCTCGTGCAGCAGTTGATGCAGAATGGATACCCTATTCGCACCAAGTTGGGCAGACAGGCAAAACAGTGAAGCCAACCATATACCTTTCCATCGGCATTAGCGGTGCCATTCAGCACCTTGCGGGAATGTCCAGTGCAGATTACATTATAGCCATAAATAAAGACCCGGATGCCCCAATATTCAAGGTTGCCGATCTTGGTATCGTGGGCGATTTGTTTGATATCGTTCCCAAACTTACGAAAAGGATAAAAGAACTAAGAGCATGATTATCAAGCCTTCGGTCAGTGTGATCAGCCCTGATCGAGTGGAACAAGGAATTGATTTATATCTTAACGCCTTCCGGTCGGATGCGGGAGATCTGCGTCACGAAACCGCCAATTCCATAGCCTATTCGCCCCTAATCAATTCCCACGACCATTTGATCGGCAATTGGGTGCCTCGCGCCGGTGATAAGCGTCCCTACGTGAACTCACATATCTGGGTGGAAGACATGAAACACTCATTTTCCTTCCACGAACGAAATGTCTTTTGGACTAATGACGGCACCTTCCATCTGGAGGAACCCGCATCACTGCTCTTGGCAAAGCTTGGCGCATATAAAAGCCTGTTCTGTGGTTGTGGCATCGTGCACGATCATGCCCCGGTGCAGGAGAATGTTTACTACGACAGCATGCCGATTGTTGTTCCCCGCAGATTCCGCCAATGCCACTCTATAACCCTTGGTAACTGGTGGGGAGGGGAAAGCCCTGAGGATGAAATGATGCTTGCCCAGGGCAAGATGCCTTTCATCATCCATCTGGGCGAAGGAGTGGATGGCATCACCAAGGCTGAATTTGGTGAGTTGCTCCGGCGTGGCTTGCTGAAAGATAACACCCTGATGATACATGGCATCGCCTTTACTTCGGAGGAGATTGCCACAATCGCAATGGTTGGTGCTTCGGTGTGTTGGTGTCCCAGCTCAAACTACTATCTGATAGGCGAGACTTTCAAGATTGATGAAGCTTTGAAGCTTAAGGCAAATGTGTGCATCGGTACGGATTCCACCATGTCCGGAGGAGTGAACCTGATTGCCGAGCTACTTACCATAAGAGAGCACTTCCCACACATCAAGGCTTCCGAGCTATACCGCATGGTTACCCAGAATGCTGTAAAAGCCCTCAAGTTACCTGCTTCTTATGCCACCCTGAACCCAAAAGAATGTTCAAATCTGCTGCTTACCGATATGGTGGAGAAGGATCCCTTCCAGAACCTTTTCAGCCTGGAGGCCGCTACCATAAAACTACTTATTGTGGATGGCATTCCACGCTTTGGCGATAGCCACTGGATGGAAGTTTTAGGCTTAAACGAAGATGATTACTGCGTCTTCCGCACCTCCAATAAAGAGAAGTTCGTGCTGGGTGACCCCATGGACTTAAATGACCAGATTGATGCAGCACTCGGGTATCATAAGGACTTCCCTTATCTTCCTTTCTGAAGAGGAATGATAGAGCAGACTTAAGCTCCATGGAAAAGCATCTAAATATTACCGAGATATTCTATTCTCTGCAAGGAGAATCCTCTTATACAGGTTATCCCTGCATCTTCATTCGCCTATCCGAATGCAACCTTCGCTGCAGCTTTTGCGACACACAGTACGCCTTTGGCAAAGGCAAATCTCTGGCAATCAGCTCGATTATGGAACAAGTAAGCAATTATCCCTGCAAGTTGGTGGAGGTCACCGGGGGCGAACCCATGTTTCAGGATGATGTAACGGAGCTGTTTTCTGCCTTGCAAGAATCTGGTTATAAAGTACTGCTGGAAACAAATGGCTCACTTTACTTGGGTGATGTTCCAGACTATGTGATTAAGATTGTAGATGTTAAAACACCGGGCAGCGGTGTAGCTGAGAGCTTTATGAAGTGGAATCTTAAGTGCTTAAAACCACACGATGAACTTAAGTTCGTATTAACCGGCTATCATGATTACCGTTTCGCATTGGATTTCCTTGCCCAACACTCCCCTACGGTGAATGCCATACACTTTTCCCCCGTGCAAAGCCTACTAAACCCCAACGATTTAGCTTCGTGGATGCTTGAAGATGGCGTGAACGCCAAGCTTTCCCTGCAACTCCACAAGATTCTCCGGATTCCTTAAATTATAAATCCAACCACAGGTTTTTACATCCACTTCGGCAGCATATCCGCAGCTTGCCCCCATCACTGATTATAAACATCGTTAGAGGAGCTCCGCACAAGTCGCACTTCTTCGTCGTGGTTTGGGGTGCTGAGCAATGTGGGCACAGCAGTTCCACCACTTCACCTTTCTTGAATTCCATCTCGCTTTCCAGATTGTTGCTGCCAAAAAGCGCAGATAACCACACAAAGGCAGTCTGTTCGTTCCGCTGCACTTTCAACTTGATCCCCGCGCTCCCATCCACCAAATGCGATGAATCTGTTAAAGACTCTCCGCAGTATCTGCATTTCAGTTCAAGAGTTACATTTCTGGGCATAACACACCTCACATCTCGTATGTATCATATCTTTACACTCATTTTCCATTCCGAAACCGACATTTTCTTCCACATTCATCTTGATACATGATTATTCTCACTCTGAATAATATAATCATATTCATAAGGGATCGTGCATCTTACTTTGTCAAGCTTACTTTTCTGGTTTGGTTCGCATCCCCACACTTGAATGTGAACAGGTACACTCCGCTTGATAGACCTTCAGCGTCCCAAACCACGCTTCCCGCACCTTTCTGCTGAACCGGGATACTCCACTGCTTCACCTGCTGTCCTCGCAGATTATACACGCTTACCAGAGCTTCTGAACCTTCAGTTTTATAATAAGCGATGGTTACCGAAGGATTAAATGGATTGGGGTAGATGTTTGTGAATCCTACTGCGGGATTTATCTCCGGGGTAACTTCTCCGCTTCCCTGTTGATGAGATACTCGTACCGGGCCAAATATCTGGTTTGACCCATCCAGGTTATAACATTGCAACCAGTAATAATAGCTACCTTCATCGTTCAGGCTTGCATCAGTGAACTGATAATAACTGGTTGCGGAGTTGTTTGTTGCTGATATAAAGGGACTTATCTGCACTGCTGTGTTTACATCCTCGCTGGCATTACGCAGTATGTAGAATCCCGCAACTGCCGTTTCGGACTGGGTGACCCATTCCAGCTTAACGCCTGTGGCAGAATTGAACACCCCGGTAAAGGAGGATAGCTCTACCGGCAACACGCTTACATCATCATCCAGAGTACCCAAAGTGTACAATCCACTGTTTGTCACAGCAACCATAGCATTCACTGTGAACGATACCACGCTCCCTGCAATGGAGGGATTTGAGCTGATGATACTATAGTTAGCTCCATTATCTGCCCGGTAAAGTAAACGGTATTGGTTACCACTGGGCAGAGATGATCCGGGCAACAAAGTGGCAGTGTCGAAGTTGAAAGTGCAGTTGATTGGTCCCAGAGTGTACTCAAGGAACCACTCCCGATTTAGGCGGACGAAGTTCGGGTAGCTGCTTTGATCCGGATTAAATGTATTGGTGGTTCCCACAGCGTTGTCATTACCCATCCTGATCCGGGATGTAGCGCTGATATAATCGCCTTTAATACTTAGTCCGCTGCTGCTTTTTGTTTCCGTGAGCTTAGAGCTGGTTACAGTCAATTCGTTCATGCCGGTGTAATGCTCCGGACTTGCTGTGTTTGCGATAGTTAAGCCATATTTCGTGGCAAGGTATGATTCCACGCTCTTTCGCTCTGTTTCGCTCAAGTAGCGGTTATAGATGATAAGTTCTGCCACATATCCATTGAAACGGGTATTGATTGTGTTATCAATATATCTACCAATCGATGCACCCTGCCATGATGAAAGATGCACCAATCTTGCCGAGCTAACATTGTTCATATTCAAGCCCTTCAAAGCACCATTCAGGTAAGTGTCATTACCAAGCGAGTTGGAATGGCGAGTAGAGATCAGGTATGCAGGCATTGAAACGCTATATGATGGCACGCGCATATCATAATCATTGGTGTATTGACCGTGGGTAAGGGTGGTGTTTGAACGCCAGCCAAGCTGGAGGTTCCTGTTCATGGCAGCCTGAGTTCCCCCCATATAGTAATTGAATGAACCTGGGTTGCTGGAGTTGCGCTTCACCACAGCAAATATGCTGTAATTGGTGTTTGCTACCATACTTCCGTCAATCGTTAAATAATCATTCGAGCCATCGAACACAACAGCCGGTTTACCGTTCAGGATATTAGTCTTGAACAGCGGACGGTAACTCGCAGTATCCTGCACGGCATGTTTGTTGTTACCGCTCAGATCTGTCCAACTCGACACAGGATCGTTATTGTTCAAAGCCATGGCATTGGCATCAAGCCACATTCTTAGCCCATCACTAATGTTTGCGGGACCCGCAGCCAAAAGCAGGCTGGATGTTATCGCAATGAAAGCTGCTGTTATAATTACTCTTTTCATGAACTTAGTTTCCTCGTATAATGCTATTGTATGCCGGTGGTATCATGATAACTTACTTATACCGCAAATAGATGCACTCGGCTATTGGTACTTTAGCGTCAATTGCAACAATGCAAGATTCATGTCAAGATTAACAAAATCGGAGATAAAAATACTTGGGAGACAGTCCCACAGACCACTATTTATCCCTTGGTGATCCCCCATTAGCATTACCTGTATATTAGGCGTGAAATACGCGTGCGATCCGTAATTCATGCGTAATACATCCGTATTTCATCCAAGAGCGATGCAGCCCAAAGATAAAAAAAAGCAGCGGAAGAAGTATCTTCCGCTGCCAAGGGTTAAACTAAGCGAAGCCTTACACTTCCATGATTTCTTTCTCTTTGGCTTTCTCAGCTTCGTCTATCTTTTTAATCCACTCATCAGTGATGTCCTGAACTTCTTTCAGCAATTTCTTTTCTTCGTCTTCGCTGATTTCGCTGTCCTTCTTCATTTTCTTACCGCCTTCGTTGGCATCACGGCGAAGGTTGCGAATCGCCACACGGGCATCCTCGGAGAGTTTCTTGATGTTCTTCACGATATCCTTGCGCTTATCTTCGGTAAGCGGTTGGAAGGGAAGGCGGATAACATTGCCGTCGTTATCGGGAGTTATCCCGATGTTGGCTGCAAGAATCGCCTTTTCAATATCTGCCAGAGTGGTTTTATCCCAGGGCTGCACGATGATGGTGCGCGCTTCGGGAATGGAGATATTGCACAACTGCTTAACGGGAGTAGGCTGTCCATAATAGTTGATGCGCACATCATCCAAAATGGATGCGCTGGCTCTACCGGTGCGAATTTTGGAGAATTGGTGCAGAAGTGCATCGAAGCTTTTCTGCATCTTCTCTTTCAAGTTAGCTTTAAGGTTTTCCATATTGACCTCGTTATTGCCTTATCCAACCATTATCGGATCGTTTAAGGATGAATGTATGTTCCTGCGTCCTGCATCAGCAGGGCATCTTTCAGCATGCCGGGCTTGCTGATATTGAATATCTTGATGGGCATACGGTTGTCCGCAGCAAGAGAGAAAGCAGCTAAATCCATCACTCCCAGTCTTTGTTCCAAACAATCTTGGAAGCTGGCGGAGGCGATAAACACTGCGTCCTTATCCTTCATCGGGTCAGCCGTATATAAGCCGTCCACTTTGGTGGCTTTCATCACTAGGTCTGCCTTCAGTTCCACAGCGCGCAAAACAGCAGCCGTGTCTGTGGTGAAGAAAGGATTACCCGTTCCTCCGCTGAGGAAGCAGATGCTTCCGCTCTCCATGGCTGCTGTGGCAGCTTGAGGAGAATAGCGCGGAACAACCTTATCCACCGCCAGAGATGAGAAGACCTCGGCAGGACACGCCTTGGAAACAAGCACTTCTGCCATATACAAGGCATTCTGCACTGTGGCAAGCATGCCGATGCTGTCCAGAACCACCCGATTAAGCTCTTGCTTATGCCAGGAACCTCCACGGAAGATATTCCCTCCGCCAAGGACAATCGCCAAGCTATAACCAAGATTCTTCACTTCGATTAGCTCATCCGTTAAAGCATCAAGAACGCTGTCATCATAACCAAAACCCTTATTGCCGGCAAGCACTTCGCCGGAGAGTTTCAGTAGGACTCGTTTTACTTTGTGGGGCTGGAACACATCACTCATACTAACATCCCGGTTTAACAGTTTGTTGGGTAGTTCAGCAAGCATGCGCCTGCTTGGGGGATTATTCTCCGCCTAAGCTGTAACGCACGAAACGAGCAACCTGAATGTTCTCGCCGGTAGTGGCGATGGCATTGGTAAGCAGGTCTTTAACAGTGCGATTGCTGTCGCCGATAAGCTCTTGCTCCAACAGTGAATTCTCACTGCAGAACTTCTTGATATTGCCTTCAACTATTTTCTCTATGATCTCAGGTTTCTTGCCATCGAGAACAGCCTTGTTGTGAGCAATCTCTTTCTCACGCTCGATAACTGCGGGATCAATGTGCTCTGCACTGATGGCAAGCGGGTTAGTGGCGGCAATCTGGAGACAGATTTCGTCGGCTATGGCTCTGAACTCAGGGGTGCGTGCAACGAAATCGGATTCGCAATTAAGCTCTAACAACACGCCAATCTTGAAGTTAAAATGTATGTAAGAATGGATGATACCTTCTTTGGTCTCACGGCTTGCTTTGCTCTCGGCTTTGCTGATACCTCTCTCGCGGAGGTATTTAATTGCCTCGTCAAGGTTTCCGTCTTTCTCTACCAGGGCTTTGCGGCACTCCATCATGCCGACGCCTGTTCTCTCACGCAGCTCTTTTACCATGGTTGCGGTAATCTCTGCCATTGTAATCTCCTTTGTTGTCCTGCAATGCAGGTGATGTGTTTGTTACACTGCGGAACGGTTAAAAAAACCATCCCGCAGCAATGGTAGATTAATCTTATTGTTCTGTTTCGGTTAGTTCCGGAACTTCAAACTCAACTTTCTCTTCTTCGGCAGCGGCTAACTCAGCAGCAGGGGAGTCTGCTTCTGCTTCAGGGGCTTGTTCATGGCTTACACCTTCGGAAGCGATACCACGACCCTCGATCACGGCATTAGCCATAATGTCGGCGATAAGGGAAATGGCACGGGTAGCATCATCGTTTGAGGGGATAACATAATCTACGAGATCGGGATCGCAGTTTGTGTCAACCATCGCCACGATGGGGATGTTCAGGATGCGGGCTTCGTGCACGGCGATATCTTCATATTCGGTATCAACCACGAAAACACAACCGGGTACGGCATCCATATCACGGATACCACCGAGTGAGAACTCGATTTTGTCGTGCAGGCGTTTCATCTTCTGCTGTTCGAGCTTGGTGTAATTCATGAGGGTTCCGTCGGCAGATATCTCTTCGAAGTATTTCATCTTCTCGATACTTTGACGGATAGTTGCCATGTTGGTGAGCATCCCACCATACCAGCGTTGGTTCACATAGAACACACCGGCTTTTTCGGCAGCTTCGCGAATTGCGCTTTGAGCCTGTTTCTTGGTACCCACGAAAAGAATATATTCGCCTTTGGAGGCAACTTCTTTCACATATTGGTAGGCTTCATTGATGGCATCGACGGTTTGCTTAAGGTCGATGATATGAATCCCATTACGCTTGATGAAGATGTACTTCTTCATCTTGGGATTCCATTTGAAAGTCTGGTGACCGAAGTGAACACCGGCTTCCAACAGTTGTTTCATAGAAACTACGGACATTGATTACTCCTAAATATACGGTTTAACTTCTTCCGGACGGTTTAAGCAATTCAGAGAGGATTTCCTCTCACCGCCTTGCAAGCGTTCCGAAAGCTTATTTTGGCGTACACGCCGTGATGTAAATGAGTATTCCACTATGCTCTGCATGGGGGGATTGCACCCCCCAAAACCCATTTGATTAACGCTTGGAGAACTGGAATCTCTTCCTGGCTTTCGGGCGTCCGGACTTCTTACGTTCCACCATACGGGGGTCACGTGTTAAGAATCCACGGGTTTTGAGTGCGGGTCTCAGTTTCTCGTCGTATTCAACTAAAGCGCGGGAGATACCGTGACGGATGGCACCGGCTTGGCCGCTTAATCCACCACCGCAAACATTAACATAGACGTCGAAGCTCTCGGACAAACCGGCGGTTTGCAGAGGCTGTTCCACGACCATTTCGAGTGTTTCGCGTTGAAGGTATTTCTTCATTTGCACTTTGTTGATGATGCGCTTGCCGGTTCCGGGGGTTAGCCTTACTCTGGCAACGGCATTCTTTCTTCTTCCAACGGCATCAAAATTCTGCATGCCTTATCCTCCTAAAGGGTAAGCTCAACCGGTTTCTGGGCACTGTGCGGGTGCTCGGTTCCGGTGTAAACTTTCAGTTTTTTGAACATTGCGCGTCCAAGCGTGTTCTTCGGCATCATACCTCTAACGGCATGCTCGATGATGCGCTCAGGATGCTCTTCCATAATCTTTGCATACGGGATCTCTTTCAAGCCACTGGGGTATCCACTAAAAGTCTTGTAAACCTTTTGCAAAGCCTTTTGACCTGTAACACGGACTTTGTCCGCATTGATGATGATTACATAATCACCGGTGTCAAGGTTCGTTGCAAAATAAGGTTTGTTCTTTCCACGTAATATGGAAGCAACTTTCGTGGACAAGCGACCAAGAGGCAAACCCGTCGCGTCTAAGATATACCATGCTTGCTGGATATCTGAAGGACTTGGGGTAAGGGTCTTCATCGATTCTCCTTTACGGTTTTTTATACAGAATGCCACAATTTTGCGCATAGCTATAGTGTCAAGCAAAAGCTTATCGTATTCGCTCCATTTTTCATTAAGCGATAAGAGCTTAGCCTGCTCACATCAGATCAAGTGCTATGTCTTGTGCTTTACTTCATCAGAGTGATTTTCTTAGTCTTGTACCCACCCGGATACTGGAAACGCAGAAGGTAAACCCCTGATGCTAAGCCACGGTTTTGGCTATCAACCCCATCAAACGCAACACTATGCTTACCTGAAGCAAGCTCTCGATTTACAGGTTCTGCCACCTTTTGTCCCTTCAGGTTGTAAATCTCAAGCTTAACCTTACCTCCCACCGGAATGGAGAAACTGATATTGGTGCTTGGATTGAAGGGATTTGGGTTGCTATCTATCCTTGCCTGTACTTGGCTTAGTTGCTCGTCGCATTGTCCGGAACCGCTTATAAGCTCTGGCAGCAGTTCCTGCAGGAAACCCTGCACTCCCTCTGCCTGCATGAAGTATAGGGGGAAGCCCAGCAGCACCAAGGTGCCTGTGGAGGTATAGCGAAGTGCCGCACAATGATTTGCCCCGCTGCTACTTGCGCTCATGTTTGCGGTATAAAGGCTGTTGGCTGCATCATTGAAAGTATATATCTGGGGCAGCATACCGTTCCATGAGGAAGTTGTTTTATTAGGATCAACAAATAGACTTGGATATTCATCGGAGCTTAGGCTAATCAATCCCGCAGCATTGTCATAATTCAGGCTAACCCCTCCGGCAAAGCGCTCCAGGAAAGCCTCGTTGAACACAGAGGGAGTCTTCCAGCCGGAAAGCACCAGCTTACCCCCTCCCAATAGATACCCGCTAATCAGATTCATATTGCCCTGCAATAGGTTTTGGGAGAAGTCATCCGCATACCACAGCACTACCTTATACATCCCTAAGGTACTCAGCAACGGTAAGCCCTGAGAAGTGCAATCCCAGAAATCACAGCTAAGCGGTGCCACAGCAGAGAAATAGAAGTTATCCACCTGACCGTCGTTGGGGCTTATCGCAGTCCCCGTTCCATCTCTGGTTTCATCCACCAGCAATAGATCATAATCGAAGCTCAACGGCATTGGAGTTGCTGTCATGGAATTGGATAGTTGGGAGATAAAGCCACCGGCATCCACTACCGCCATGGCATACTCGTAAGTTATATTGTTCCCCGGGGTGTTATCCACATAGGAAAAGCCAGTTACAGGGGTTTCCGTCAGCAGTTCCCATGCTTCATTCATCCCCGTTCTGCGATAGACCAGATAACCTTCATCCACACCCGGTTCAAACTCACTCCAGGAAACCAACACAGCACTCCAAGAGGGGATGCACTCCACTAACTGTGGCTTGCGGATGGTAATCTGCTTCAATAGTGCCCAGTTGTTGTGATTCGGGCTGATGTTTATATCCCTTATGTTGTGTCCATAAAGGAACTCAGTTGCCTGCCCGGTGGGTGAGGCAAATGCCAATAGTGAATCCACATCAGTCCCGCTACTGAAACGGAAAGGGATTTCCATGTGGAACTGGGTGGTGGAGGGGGATGTGCTCTTGGCGATTATCTTTACTCGGGAGATATCTTCAGCTTGCCATACGCTATACTCCACTGAGGGAACCCCGGAGCCATATATCCATTGGTTGAAGAACTGGTCTAAATCCTGTCCGCTTATCTGCTCTGCCATAGCCTGAAACTCTGCGGTCACCGCATTGCCATGCTTGTAGGTATCAAAATATAAGCGTAGAAGGTTAAAGAAGTTCTGGTTACCGATCTTTAAGCGAAGCATGTGCAGCACAGAAGCAGCCTTTTCGTATGACGGGGGGTAGAAATATTCCAGAAAGGCTGGATCATATATGGTCTGGGGACCAACATTATTTTCCCAGCTATTATAATACTGGTGAAAGCTGGATCCCACATAGTCCGCAGCAGATTGCCAGCCGAAGCGTTTATCCGTCCAAAGATGCTCACTGTAGGTGGCAAAACCTTCGGACAGCCATACATCTTTGAAGGTAAGGAAGCTTACTGCATCTCCGAACCATTGATGCGCAAGCTCGTGAGCTATGGTTGGCTCATAGGATTGGTTACCGGTGATGATATAGTTGCCCAAGGTGGTCATGGTTTGGTGCTCCATCGCTCCGTAAGTACTCATATTCACCGTGGCATTGCCGTATTTTTCAAAGGGATAATCCCCAAAAAGTTCCGAGAAATAGCTAATCATCAGAGGCAAGTTTTGTAAGTCCGTCAGCGCATTGTTATATTGCCCTTGAGTAACGAAATTCTGCACAGGCAGGTTGTTCAGCTCAGGCACCACCTGGTTTATCTCCACATACGGTCCTGCGGTGATGCACACCAGATAGGTCGTCATTGGGTTGCTCCCAAGCCAATGTGTGGTGGAGGTGCCATTGCCATTGTTTATAATCTGACTGCGGATACCATTGGCAGCAACCTTCCAATCACTGCGCATAGTGATATGCAAATCCACAACAGCTTTATCCCAAGGATGGTCATAACAGGGCCACCAGTATCGGGCAGCATCAGGATCGGAAATGGTAAACACGGTATTGGTACCGAAAATCATGCCCAAATGATAGCTGTTCGAGCTAAGCTGAGGCACTCCGCTGTAATAAACCTGAGTAGTAAATTGCTGTCCTGCAGGGATATTGGCTGTGATGTTTAAGATGCCACCGCTATGGGTGTAGGCAGCAGTGAGTCCGTTAACTTTTACATTGGAGACTGTTAAGCCTACAAATTCATAACTGATGGAGCTAAGCGCTTGTTCCGCTATCACCGTGGCAAGCACATTCCCTTCTATGAAGTGGCTACTGTCATTTATACTTAAGGTAATCTCATATTTTAGCACATCAAAGCCGTGAGCAGAATCAGCCCGAACAGGCTCGTAGCCGGGAAAAGCAGCCTGTTGCAGATATTTGCGTGATGGTGCCGCGCTCCATGTTTCTGACGCCATCAGGTATGTGCACCATAACATGGCTAAAATCATTATCCAAAAGGTCTTTTTTTGCAGGTTGTGCATACTGTCTCCTGTGCGAGTCTCCGTTAAAGCTATGGCAATACATAGGACTCACCTATAATTATGATAAGCAATATTGTTTCCACTATTGAGAAATAAAGCTCCCTCCCCACACTACTCAGCCAATGAAACGCATGACTCAAGTGTGTTTTGGGCAGCTATTTTTTAACATCGAACCAAGCTTATTCCCGCTTGGTCAAAAGCGTTGTAACCCCCGGGTAACCCCCGGGTGATTCCGAGGTGGCACGAGGGAATCACCAGGGAGTCCTGAGGCTTCTTGGTGAGAATTCTACACGAGAGCTGTTATCTTCCTGCAAGTTGTAGGTGCGAAAAGAATGTTTTTCCTTGACGTTATGTGGCAGAATAAGATAGCTTACCCACATGGATAATACAGCCTTTCCCCATAATCCCTATTTAATTGATATACCGACGCTTATTGATAATGCTGGTTTTTTTACCCGCATCAGGCAGCTTAGTGCTCTGGGCTTTGCCCCTCTATACTATTTTGGCACGGCTAACAGCTTGTTACATTGTGGGATGGCAAAGAATGCCCAAGAGATAGAATTCCTCTGCACACGCTTTCCCGCTAAAGGCGCATATCCCGCTCTGAGCACAGACATTCCCGCTTTTCACATCTTTGAACGCGAATTGTTTGAAGAATGGTCTATTCTGCCGGAAGCCCACCCCTGGCTGAAGCCTCTGCGTTTCCCGCCTGACAGTAAGGTAAAGATGAGCGATTATCCCTTCTTTAACAGCCAATCCACGGTGCTTCACGAAGTGGGGGTTGGTCCGGTGCATGCAGGTGTTATCGAGCCCGGACACTTTCGCTTCATTTGCCATGGAGAAAGCATCGAGCACCTGGAAATCCAGCTTGGGTATCAGCATCGCGGGATTGCTAAACTGATGCAAAGCGGAGATATCCGCAGCAAAATGGCATTAGCTGAAATGATTGCCGGAGATACCGCAATCGGGCATGGCTTGGCTTATTGTTTGGCGGTGGAAGCCCTGTGTGAGCTTCAGCCCAGGCAAGCAGTGCAAAGCGTGCGTTTGATAGCCTTGGAACTGGAGCGAATTGCCATGCATCTTGCCGATCTTTCAGCCTTATCAGGAGACATTGCCTATCTTTCCGGGCTGAACTTCTTTGCTGCGCTGCGAACCACGGTGATAAATTCCTCTCTGGCAATATGCGGAAGCCGTTTCGGTAAGCGTTGGCTACGTCCGGGGGGAGTGAACTATGGCATTTCTGCAGAGCAGAATAAATTGCTGCGGAATACATTGGACACTTTTGAAACCCAATTCAATAAATGCAGTAAAACACTTTTCAATGATTCCGGAGTGTTGAATCGCTTTGACAGCACCGGCAGCATAAGCCAACAAACCGCACAAGAACTGAATTTGAGCGGGATAACCGCCAAGGCATGCTCCCATGGGATTGATGCCCGTAAAGACTTCCCGCTGAGGGATTGGATTGGCTTTGAACCGGTTTGCGAACAGAGCGGAGATGTGTATGCCAGAGCGATGGTGCGCGCGAGAGAGATAAAACAATCTGTAGAGATGATACGCTATCTGCTTAGCACTCTACCTGATACAGGTATAACAGATTCTGTCGCTTTACCAAAACCGCAGCAGGGCAAGATGGCAATCAGCATTGTGGAGGCTTGGAGAGGCAGAATTGTGCATGTCGCTATATCCGCAGAGGATGGCAGCACAGAGAGTTATAAGATTTACGATCCCTCTATGCACAACTGGTTTGCCCTGGCTTTGGCGGTGAGGGGTGAGGGTATTTCGGACTTTCCCCTGTGTAACAAGAGTTTCGATCTCTCCTATTGTGGAGCGGACTTATGAGGCAGAACGATGTTTGAGCTAATAAAAGCCCGGCTGGGACACGGCTACCAGGCAATACCAAATCCCTTGCAGGCAAATATACATCCGTCCTTTCCCGGAGTAGCAACCATCTTACGGGCAGATGAGCAGGATTTCAGTTTGGCGGAACAGCTTTGCCCCACCAAGGCAATCTCCAAGTTTTGCCTGGATATGGGCAAATGTAGCTTCTGCGGAGAGTGTAGCCGCAGCTTTCCCCAAACCTTCTTGTTCAAGCCTGATTTCCGCATGGCAAGCAGCAGTCGGGAAGGCTTGGTGATTGAATGGGAACCGGAGAAGGGAAGCTGCACTGTGCCAATTGTAGAGCCTAACAAAGATCTGCAGAAAGGGTTTAGACACTCCTTTGCCCTAAGGAATGTGTCTGCTGCGGGTTGTAATGCCTGCGAACTGGAGCTTGGTGCCTGCTCCAACGTGAATTTTGATATGGGACGCTATGGATTGGAGGTGGTTGCCTCCCCGCGTCATGCAGATGGCTTGATATTAACCGGACCGGTTTCTGTGAACATGGCTTATGCGCTAAAAGAAACCTGGGAAGCCATTCCGGAGCCGAAAGCCCTGCTGTTGTGCGGTACCTGTGCCATAAGCGGAGGTTTGTTTGCGGAGTCCGATGCTATTGACCGAAGCTGGCTGGAGAGCATCCCGGTTGTGCTGTACATTCCCGGCTGCCCGGCACATCCCTTAAGCATTATTCACGGTATTATGAGCCTGCTGGGGAGGAGCAAATGATCTTCCACGGGCTTATTATGCAACTTCTGGCAATCTTGCTGGTGCCTTGGGACAGAGTAAAGCAGGAATGCGCTTCGCTAAAGTTCGTGCTTTGGTACTCTGTTGGTGCGCTCAGCACGCTTTTCAGCTATGCTGGGGTTCTGCTTCGTGGAGAAACCCTTGCTTACAGTTTAGCTTTACCGACTTACATAGGCTCTGCCGATATTATGATAGACCCATTTACCGCCTTTGTGGGGAGTATTTTTGCCCTTGGCTCTGCACTGGGACTTGTTTACGGACACTTATACCTAAAAGAACATCATGCAGTGGGGATACGCTCGCACCTCTTTTTTACCGGACTGATGCTGCTAAGCATGCAATTGGTGCTAATCCTGCGCCACAGCTTGCTGTTCATGCTTGCTTGGGAACTGATGAGCCTTGCCTCCTTCTTCGCCATTTTACAGGATAGGGAAAGCGAACAGACCCGTAACAATGCCCTGTATTACTTTGTGATGATGCACATCGGAGCAGCCATTTTACTGATGGGGTTTGCCGTGCTATATGGACAAACAGGCAGCTTTAACTTTGGCAGTGCATATATTTCAGGCATGGCAAAGTGGTTGCTGCTTATCGGCTTTGCTTTCAAGGCAGGCTTCTTTCCTTTCTATTCCTGGCTGCCCAAGGCACATCCTGTGGCACCTGCGCACCTATCGGGCATGATGTCCGGCTTGATGATTAAAACAGGTATCTTCGGAATAGTATTGGTGCTTGGCAGAGCGGAGTGGCAGCTTGCAGAGCTGTATCTGCTGCTTGGCATATCGGTGCTTACCGCCTTTAATGGGGTTATCCACGCCTTGGCAGAAACCAATATCAAAAAAGCTCTGGCATATTCGTCCATCGAGAACATCGGCATTATCGGCATAGGCTTAAGCCTCTGGCTGTTGGGACGCTTTCATCACCACAATCTAATGAGCACCCTTGGTATGGCAGGAGCACTTATGCATCTGCTGAACCATTCCCTTTTCAAGCCCATGCTGTTTTACCTTAGCGGTAACGTATTGGTGGCAAGCCACACTTTGGAGCAGGATAAGCTGGGTGGGCTAGGAAAACGAATGCCCCGCACAGCACTACTTTCCCTGCTTGGTACCGGGGCAATAAGTGCCCTTCCCCTTCTTAACGGCTTTGTTTCGGAGCTGTGTATCTTCCTCGGGTTGATTAGCGGGTTTTCGGCAGCAAACTCCGCATTGACTATTGCCACAATCACGGGTGGAGCTCTGTTTGCCTTCGTGAGTGCTCTGGCACTTATTGCCTTCACTAAGCTTTACAGCATCGTTTTCAGCGGAGAACCGCGCAGTAAACATGCAATACAGGCTAAGGAAGTACCCTTCTCTATGTTGCTCAGTCCTGGCATCCTTGCCCTGTTATGCCTGATGCTTGGCATCTTTGCTCCTCTGGGACTTTTTGTTGTATCTCCGCTTGCACCAAGCTTCGGTTTGGATGAAACTGTGCTATTGGGTCTGGGAGTGAATCTGTACAAAGTAAGCATCGTTTTAGGACTAATGCTGCTAATCTTTGGGGTGGTGTACCGGCTTAAACGCAAGTTAGGTAGCATAAAGCAACATGGAACCTGGGCTTGCGGTTATCCTAATCTGAACAGCAGGATGCAGTACACCTCCGGTGCATATATAAACCCTTTAGCATACTTTCTTAAGCCATTCATCCGCAAACAGGCAGATAAACATTGTGTGCAGGGCTATTTCCCCCGTCAGGTGAGTTACCAAGAGGAAGTTCGCGACTATCTTGATACCGGCATTGGCTCTCTAAGCAAGTTGCTACAGCGTTTCTTCAGTTTGTTCGATGGTATTCACAATGGCAAAACAAATAGCTACATCACCTATCTGCTGCTTGCGCTTATCCTGATACTGCTATGGGTATTGGGGGTGAACAAGTGATCATCAGCATTGCCTTCATCCTTATCTTACCCTTGCTGTTCATCGGCGTGGTAAATAAGACCAAAGCCATCTGGGCAGGACGCAAGGGACCAAGTATCATCCAGCCGTTTTATACTTTCTTCAAGCTGCTAAACAAGCATGAAGTACACAGCCACACCACCAACCACATCTTCCGCTGGGCACCTTCCCTAAGCCTTGCCGCCACCTTTGTTGCTGCGCTCTTGGTTCCATTTGGCAGTAAGGGGGCAATCTTGGGCTTTAAGGGAGATTTCTTCCTCTTTATGTCACTTTTGGCACTATCTAAGGCGGTTATGGTTGCCGCAGCCATGGATGTGGGCAGTAGCTTTGAGGGTATGGGCGCATCACGAGAGATATCTTTCACTGCCTTCCTGGAGCCTGCCTTCCTGCTCATCATCGGTTCGCTTGCCTATGCGGGTGGTTTCGACAGCATGGGTCAGCTCTTTTACCGTCACACCGTGGATATCTACAACGAGTGGTCGGTCATCATCGCCATTATGACTGCCTTGGCACTGTTCATTATGCTGTTGGTGGAGGGGGCAAGAGTTCCGTTCGACGATCCCACCACCCATCTGGAGCTAACCATGATCCATGAAGTTATGGTGCTGGATACATCCGGCGTCAATCTGGCTTTTGTACACTATACTGCTGCACTTAAGGTGCAAATCTACGCCTCGCTCATCAGTTATTTCCTCATTCCGGAAGGAATAGGTAACATCCTCATCACCATCATCCTCTTCTCTTGCAGCCTTGCCTTGGCTATCCTCACCGGTTTGGTGGAGAGCCTCATGCCCCGTTATCGCATCAGCCGTAATCTGGAACTGGTGCTTATTCCCCTCTCCATTTCCTTGTTGGTGTTGGCTGCTTTAATTGCACACAATCTGGGAGGCATCTAATGGCGGATATCCTACTCATCATCTTCGGGGTGAGCTTGCTCTTCGCCTCCATCACCAATATGCTCAGCAGCATTGTGCGTATCCTTATTGCCCAGGGCATCATCCTCTTCGTGCTTACCCTACTAAAGACCACAGAGTTCAACGCTTGGGAATTCGCCTTTGTTGCGCTGGAGACAATAGTCTTCAAAACAGTGCTGATCCCTTGGTTCATCAACGATACCATCAACAAAAACGGCATCAAGCGTGAGGTGGAGCCTTCGGTATCCAACTTCTTTTCGCTTGGTTCCATGACAGCTATCTTCGCCTTTGCCTTCTTTATTGCCTTGTGGAGTGGCAAGGCTAATCACAGCCTCTACCCTCTGCATTTTGGCATTGCTTTCGCTGCCATCCTGAAAGGCTTGTTCATCATCATTGCCAACAAAAAGCTAATCACTCATCTGATGGGATACCTCATCATGGAGAACGGCATCTTCCTGTTGTCTCTTGCCTTGGGTAGTCAAATGCCTCATGTGGTTAGCCTGGGGGTTTCGTTGGATATTCTGCTCTCCATCCTTATCGCTGTGCTGTTCTTGAACAAAATCAGCAGCACCTTTGAAGATGTGGATAGCGACGAACTCTCCACCTTGAGGGACTAAACTATGTTATATCTCTATCTTTGGCTCTTCCCTCTCTTAGCCGGTATAATTTCATGGATATTTAAAAACCGTAATCTCAACCGTGCCTTGGTGCTAAGCCATGCTGTGCTGCATCTTGGTGCCGGGGTTGCTTTCGCCTTACCAAGTTCATCACTTGCCCTCAAGCTAGGTATAGACAATCTAAGCATTTGGTTCTTCTTCATCTCGTCCGTGCTCTATTTTTCCATTGCTCTCTACTCTCTAAAGCAAACGCAAAGCCTCAGCATCCGTCAAAGCACCATCTATGCAATATGTATGATGGCTTTTGTAGCCTCTATGGATGGCGCAAATCTCAGCAGGGATTTGGGGATTATCTGGGTGTTTGTGGAGACCACCACCCTTGCCAGTGCCATGCTGATCAGCTTCGAGCACCGTAAGCAATCTTTGGAAGCTGCATGGAAATATCTGTTTATCTGCTCCATCGGCATTGCCCTCGCCTTTGTGGGCATCCTGTTGCTGGTTATTGCCATGCCGAATAATCCCAGCTTGTTACTGGATACCGTGCATGCCCTTTCAGAAACGATTTCTCCTTTTTGGTTAAAGGTCTCCTTTGTCTTCATGCTTATCGGCTTCGGCACCAAGGTGGGTATTGCTCCCCTGCATTTTTGGCTACCCGATGCCCATTCGGAAGCTCCCGCCCCGGTATCTGCCCTGCTCTCCGGTGCACTGCTGAACACGGCACTACTCCCCCTGCTTCGCATGAAAGGGCTAATGACTGCCTGCCACATGGGCAGCCTGGCATCTGAGTTGTTCCTCATCATGGGGCTTGCCTCCATGTTCATTGCTGCCGTTTTTATCATGAAAGTTAAGAATTACAAACGCCTATTGGCATATTCATCCATCGAGAATATGGGCATCATCCTCATTGCCTTCGCTATGGGAGGTTGGATGGAAAAGGCAGGTTTGATACATGTTATGGGGCATTCGCTGATTAAGGCAGCCTTTTTCCTTTGTGCAGGGAATGTTTACAGCATCTATGCAAAAAAGGACTACGACAAATGTGGGGGCTTGCTGGGGACTAATCCTGCCAGTGGATGGTTGTGGCTCATCAGCTTCATGTTTATTGTGGGAATGCCACCTTCACCGCTGTTTGTGAGCGAGTTCTTCATCGCCATGGGCTTGCTGAAATCCGGCTATTTCGCCGTCTTGATCGCCTATTTCATTCTTCTGGCATGCATAGCCTATGGTTTGGGACGCGCCTCGTTGAAGTTAAACATGGGTAGCTCAGGCGAGCGGGTTAGCTTACCTTTTCTGCAATACCTGCCCCAAGCGCTACTGCTCTTTGGTGCTGTATTTCTACCATTTATGCTAATGTATCTGCTTTCTTAAACCTTATTCCTCAAACTCGGTGCCATACTCCACATAGTAACGGCTTTTATCTTCGGTAAATCCCGCTTCCACAAAGTGCTTATCATCGAAATCCCAAGAGTAGAATTCACCGTTTTTGTGGTAAACGAACTTGTCGCCATGCAAAATCTTCATCTGCCCAATCACGAAACTCTCGATATCATCTTTGGAATCGGGATAATAGAATATCGCCCATCCGGTTAGTCCATCATCCTCACCCTCGAAATATAGCTTGATTTCGTCCACCACATATTCATCTGCGGACTCTTCGTATGGATAGTAGATGTGCACCCCGTTATATTCGCCCACATACTCCATATCGGCATAATACAGGATTTCGTCACAGGTGTCAAAACTATCGCCATAGCCCACACCAAATAAACCTGTTTGTGCTGCCAAAGCAAGGGCAAACACCATAAAGACAAGAAAGATCAGAGCTTTTTTCATCGTCATTCTCCTACTGTTTGTACTCATGTGCAATGCTAAGGCAGCTAACATTATTTGTCAATAGATTTTACCGCTCGGTTTGCTGTTCTCTGTTGCCGTTTCTCAGCTTCCCCGCTTGGCATCATTACATGATCATTGCATGTTTATTACGGATGAAACATGCAATGATTATGCAATGATCCTGTAATTCCAAATGGGGAAACACGATAAGTATATAAAAGATATTGACAGCAACAACGAGAACATTATAGTGTAAAAAAACTTAACGGGAGCTAAATATGGAAACCTTGGTTTTGCGACCCGAGCCAGCTCTAAAAAGCCTTTGGCATGTTATTAACGCCCTGATATTCCTACCCGTGGTGTTAGTACTGATGTGGGTGCTTATTTCCGGTGTAGAGCCGATTATGATGCTTGGCTTATTGGGTATATGTCTTGTTATCTATCTGTTGGCATGCTTATATTTCCCTGCCTTTTACCGGACGCTGGAATACAGCATCGATGATGATAGCATTCGCCTAAAAAAAGGGGTGTTTTGGCGCAAGCGTACCACTGTTCCCTATGGCAAGATAACCAATATCGATATAACCCAAGGTCCTGTGGAGCGCATGTTTGGGATAAGCCACCTGCAGATTCAAACCGCAGGAAACAGTAACCCCCAGGCACCCAAGGCGGAATTGGTGATAGCAGGAATTCGCGATTGTGAATCCCTTAGAAACATCATTATTAGCAGGATTAACAAGCTTCCCGGCAGTCCCGTGGCAGCAGCACCTAAAGACGAAACCGGACTTAATGATTTGCTAAACGAACTGGTAGCCATCCGCAAAGCCTTGGAGAAGTAGCACAAAGGCACAAAGCTATATTGTGTATATAGACAAGCCATCTCCAAGCACAGAGAACAAAGTGTTTGGAGATGGCTTTGTTTATGCGGTATTAATCTTGTTTGAGTCTGTTTTTATGATGCGGAGAATCTCCCCACTGGGCATAGCCTATCTCTTCTCCGATGCTGCCAATACGGCGCTCCAGACAGCCCCGACAAAGATCGGCATTCTCGTCCAGACAGGGTTTGCCACGGTATAATTGGTAATTCCCACGATACTTAGTATCTGTGATGTTGGGCATAATGATGTTTGCCCCGGCAAGCAGCCCCAGCTCTCTGCCATCGGGCTTAAGTGCCTGCAATGCAGTGGTGGAGGCTATATTAACATCCTTCAGCACGATGCGGCATACGGCTATCATCTTCAATGCCAGTTCCAGGTGTGCAGCCTCGTTATAATCCGGCATCTCGTGCGCCAAAGGGGTATCCTCATGGGGGATGTAGGGACCCATGCCGATCATGTCTATATCTTCCTGCCAGAAGAACATGATGTCATCTGCCAGATGCTCCAGAGTTTGGAAGGGTAAGCCGATCATCACCCCCGTTCCGCATTGGTAGCCCAAGCGTTTTAGGGTACGGATACAGTTAACCCGGTAATCCCAATCGTGATCAGCAGGATGCAGCTTGGCGTAAAGTTCACGGTTGGAGCTTTCGATGCGCAACAAATAGCGGTGAGCCCCGGCAGCATACCATCGGCGATAGGTATCTTCGCTTTGCTCTCCCAGAGAGAGGGTTATGCCCAGTTCGTTATTACTCTTTTGGCGGATGGTCTGCACAATGTCTTCGATGAAATCCACAAATGCAGCATCGCTACGCTCACCGGATTGGATAACCACGGAGCCGTATTGCTGCTCGTATGCCCACATGGCGTTGGCAACCGCTTCGTCCTTGCTGAGGGTGAATCTATCCACCTTGCTGTTACCGCTGCGGATGCCGCAATAATAGCAGTCCTTGCTGCAGATGTTGGATAGTTCCACAATGCCCCGGAAATATACCTTGGTGCCCACATACTGCTTCTTAATTTCGTATGCTTGCTTGTGAAGCCGCTCCAGTTCCGCTTTGTCACTGATGGATAACAGCCTTAGTATCTCTGCTCTGTCGGGTTTTATCATGATGTTTCCTTTTGTGTAGCTTATATAGTTATGATATTCCGGTTGGGTGGAAATGGCAAGCCGTATGATTGGGTATGCGCATGTTTGGGGAAAAGTGATATTTGTGCTTGACTTGTTAGACACTGTGGCAGAATATGCCATTAAGAAAAGAATTAGGAAAAAAAGGCAGAAAAATGGCTATTAGGAAGCGTGATAACGAGATTTATCAATTCAAGATTACCCTCCAAGGCAGCAAACCGCCAATCTGGAGAAGGTTCATTGTTCCGGGTAATTACCGGTTTTGGGATCTGCATCTTGCCATTCAGGATGCCATGGGCTGGGAAGATTGCCATCTGCACCTGTTTACCATGTATTCCCCTCGGCAAAAACGAGAAGCAAGTATAGGCATTCCTGAAGAGGAAGAATACCTGAAAAGCACCAAAGAGTTCATAAAGGACTACTTTAGCCTGCAAAACCCTTCCGCTGCCTATGTGTACGATTTCGGCGATGGTTGGAGGCATAAGCTAACCTTGGAGAAAATAAGCACCGAAAAAGAAGATGAAAGCTATCCCCAATGCACCGGCGGTAAAAATGCCTGCCCCCCAGAGAATTGCGGTGGACTGGAGATGTACTATCAGTATCTAAGAATCTTCAATGATCCTTTGGTGGAGGGTCATGCCGAGGTTAAAGAATGGTTGGGTGAGGATTATGATCCCGAAGCATTTGATCCCGAAGAGGTGGAATTTCAAGACCCGGTGGCACGGCAAAAAGAGGTTGGGCTGTAGAGCATACCTTGTAATAGACACAGTGCTCCATCGTAGGTAGATATTCCCAAATGCAAGTGAAAGTAACTTTATAAAGATAGAAAGTCAGTTTGCAGGTGTAAACTAACCGGTAAGGAGTGGGGATGAACAGCAAATTATTGTTACTGATAGTGGCTGTCGGGCTTGCCATTTGTGCGTATGCCACAGACACAAGAAGTTTCGATTATGACTCGGCATGGAAAGAGATTGAGCAGCTTTATATAGACAATCAATCCAAATCTATGGAGATAAAGGTTGATTCTCTATACAACATCGCGGTTATGGAGAATATGGTTGATCAGCAGATTAAAGCCCTGATATGCAAGCTTATTGTACAGCAGCGGATTGGGGAGTTCTCCCCTCAAGTAGCGATAAAAATGGTGCAGGATAAGTTAGACACGGCTTCACAACCTGCGGCGGCGATTCTACACAGCATTTTGGCACAACTATACTGGAATTATTATCATAACTACAGTAAGCAGCTCAGCCAACGCAACCGCACCATCGAATTCAAGCAAGATAATATTGCAACATGGGATTTGGATAGCACTGTAAAAGAGACCATCAAGCAATATAATATGTCACTGCAACAACCTCTGATTTTGCAGAAGTATAATATTACAGATTTCCCTGCCTTCTTGGTTAAAGGAGGTATTGAAGAAAGATTGGCACGTCCCAATCTGTATGATTTCCTTGCCCATCGAGCGCTGGATTACTTTTTGAATGATGAATCAGGCTTAACCTTACCCACAGAAGAGTTCAGCATGACGGATACTAAATACTTCCTGCCTGCTGCCGGATTTGTGAAGATGCAAATCTGCTCCCCCGATACATTGTCACTGAAGTATCAGGCTTTAGTCTTATATCAAGATTTAATCCGCTTTCATATTAATGACCTAGATCCAACTGCTTTGATTGAAGTTGATCTGGACCGTTTGAACTTTGTTTACCTTAACTGTAATCTGCCCCAACCCGAAGAATATTACGAATCATCTATTACCCTGTATCAAAGTAGATATTCTGCTTATCCTGCATCTGCCTTAGCTTCCTACAGACTGGCAATGCTATACTATAACCTTGCAGGGAAATATAAACCGACCGAATCTGAAAATTACCGTTGGCACTATTTGAAAGCGGCTCAGATTTGCCAAGATACAGAAAGGACTTATCCCCTTAGTTATGGAGGAAAGTCATGTAGTTCGCTTCTTCGCGAGATAGTTATCCCAAGTTTATCTGTAGTAATGGAACAGTCTGTTATGCCACAAACACCTAATAAGGTGCTTGTTAGCGTCAAAAACCTGAACACAGTGAAACTGAGTATATATAAAATACCCTACCCTTCATTAATAGCCAAAGAAAATCCTGAAGAGTATTGGCAGAAGAATGGACGGGAAAAGGTTAAGGCATTGATGGGTGAGGTGCCATATTGGAGCAATTCTTACCCTATAACCATTGAGGATGATTATCGGGTACATACCTACGAGCTACCCATTACAGCATTGCCCTTTGGGAACTATATTCTCATAGCTGCATATGATGGGAGTCATGCACGTGATTATAACATAATGAACGGCTTTTGCTTGTTTAACTGCTCAGAATTATCCTACCTATATCCGAATCTTGCAGACAAAACTATGCTCATTGCTAACCGTAATACCGGATTGCCAATTGAAGGTGTTTCTGTATCGTTTTACAATCTCAAAAACATTGAAGGGATAAACCAATACCAGTTATACTCGTCCGGCACCTCAAATGCAGATGGCATAATCAAGTACTACTACAAATATGATAGTAAAGTCATAAGAGTATCCATTAGTAGTATGACGGACACCCTGCAGATATTCAACATAAACCCACAAGAAGACCAGGTACAAAAAAAACCATATCCAAGGTGCCAGCTCTTTACTGATAGAGCTATTTACCGTCCCGGACAAACCATATATGTCAAAGGCATTTACTACGAATCAGATGGTGAGAAACACTATAAGCTGTTGCCGAATAAGGATGTTTATGCAGTTTTAATGGATGCGAATGGCCAGAAAAAAGCAGAATTAACCCTAAAAACAAATGATTATGCAACCTTCAACTGCACTTTTACGGTACCAGAGGGCACTCTGACCGGTAACATGAGAATCTATGCAGGATATAGCTCTGTCAGTTTTAGCGTGGAGGAATACAAGCGGCCGAAGTTTGAGGTTAACCTAGATAAACCCAAGGAAACTTATAGCCTAAATCAGTATGTTGCGATTAAAGGGAAAGCTCTAGCCTATTCCGGGCTTCCCATTGATGGTGCGACCGTAAGCTACAGAGTAAGCCGCCAGACTAAGTATCTCTATTGGTATTGGTGGTGGGGAGCCAACCCTGATTCTCCGGCAAAGGAGATAAGCAACGGGAAAGTGGTTACGGATGCCAAAGGGGAATTCTGGCTCAGCTTTCTGGCTACTGCGGATGAAAGCGTTTTGCCAAGATACAGCCCTTATTTCACTTATTCTGTCAGCGTGGATGTGACGGACATCAATGGGGAAACCCGCAGTAGTATGTTAAGTATCAATATTGGGGAGAAAGAGCTTATCCTGAAGCCGGAATTGGATGAATATATTAATCTGCAGAGAGAAAGACTCTCCATACCAATAAAAGCCATAAACCTAAGCAATGAACCCATAGCAGTGAAAGGAACAGTGACCATAAAACAGCTTCGAGCCCCGGAAAACATCCAAAAGAAACGCCTGTGGGATGCACCGGACAGAGACTATCTGGAGCGTTCGGAATACCTTAGGCTGTTCCCAAACGATCTTTACGGTAAAGAAGGGGGCATAAACACATGGCAGGTAATGGGAGCAATCTATTCGGGAAGCTTTGACACAGCAGTTTTGGCTCCGCTAGAGATAGATTCTCTTAGTTCATGGAAACCAGGAGCTTACCTTCTGGAGGTAACCACGACTTACAAGCAACAAGAAGTGAAAGTAAGCAAATACTTCACGGTGTACGATAAATCCTCTTTCAATCTACCATACCCCATAGCTGACTGGTTTATCCCCATAAAAACAATCTGTGAACCAGGTGAAATGGCAGAAATACTTATCGGAAGTAGTTATACTGATGTATCAGTGCTCTATGACGTGGAAAAAAACCATGTTGTTGTAGAGAGCAAGCGCATCACCTTGAACGATAGCCAGAATATGATATGCATCCCCGTTGTTGAAACTGACAGGGGTAGTTTCTATGTTCATTTCACTTTTATCAGAGATGGCAGGCTATACACACATAGCCAGGAAATTACCGTACCATGGACAAATAAACAGCTATCATTCGAATATATGAGCTTCCGTAACAAGCTGCTGCCCGGACAGGAAGAGGAGTGGCGGTTAAAGCTTAAAGATCACACCGACGGGAGAGTAATCGCCGATGTTCTGGCATCCATGTATGATGCTTCACTAGATGCTTTCCGCAATGGACAGTGGTCTGCCTCTGTATATGGGAAGGTTGCCCGGTCTTGTGGATGGGTAAACAGAGCTTATTCCCGGACAACTAGTCTTAGTATGGTCACAAGCCCGAAAAACAATTCCAGTTATCCACAGAAAAAGTATGATTCCCTAAATTGGTATTATTATAATATCGGCGTAGGTCGTTACCGAAAAATAGGTTACGATCAAGTTAATAATGGAAGGGGCGGTTCAGTCAAAGAATATGAGATAGTTGACTTACTAGGGGTTAGGCTCGGCACCCGTAGCACTGTATCCAAGCAAACTGAGGTGATAAACATCAGGGATGATCTGCATATCAGCTCATCAGAAGACAAAGTACCTTCCAGCACGCCTGTGCCGGAGAATAGCTCTGATAATGAAAACCTTTCCTCTGTTCAGCCAAGGACTAACTTTGCTGAGACAGCATTCTTCTATCCGGAGCTCAGGACGGACGAAAATGGCGAACTCAGCTTTGTGTTTAATGTGCCGGAAACTCTCACCCGCTGGAAGTTCCGCGCTATGGCTTTGACCAAGGATTTCCAGATTGGCACAACCGAAAACACAACCGTTACGCAGAAGCCTTTGATGGTTACTCCCAATGCTCCCCGCTTTTTCCGTGAGGGAGATAAGATTACATTCACTGCCAAGATTAGCAGTATGGATGAGCTTGACCAATCCGGCTCGTGCCGGCTATACTTGTTTGATGCGATTACCATGCAACCGGTGGACAGCAGCTTTGGCTTAGTAAATGCACTGCAGCAATTCATGGTTAAGAAGGGCGAAAGCAAAGTATTTAGCTGGGACTTAAGCATTCCCTACGACATCAGTGCCGTTACCTACAGAGTGGTTGCCAAAGCGGGAAACTTCTCCGATGGTGAGGAGAATACTTTGCCCATCCTCAGCAACCGTATGTTGGTAACCGAAAGCCTGCCTTTACCGGTAAGCGCTAATTCCAAAAAGTCCTTTGTGTTCACGAAGCTTGCCAAGAGTGGTGGTTCAGGCTCTATCAAGAATCACAAGCTTACCTTGGAATTCACTTCCAATCCCGCTTGGTATGCGGTTCAAGCTTTGCCCTATATGATGGAGTATCCTTACGAATGTAACGAGCAGACCTTCAGCCGTTTTTATGCCAACAGTCTGGCGTCTCACATCGCTAACTCCAATCCTCGCATCAAGAGAGTGTTCGAATCCTGGAGGGACACCCCAAACTCCACTGCCTTGCTCTCCAATCTGGAGAAGAATCAGGAGCTCAAAGCGGTGCTGTTACAGGAAACCCCATGGGTGCTGGATGCCAAGAATGAATCCCTTAGCAAGCAAAGAATCGGCTTGTTGTTCGATCTGAACAGGATGGCAAAGGAATTCAATTCTGCTCTAACTAAGCTACAGAAAAACCAAAGTGCCAATGGAGCCTGGCCCTGGTATGCCGGAATGAATGATTCCTGGTGGGTTACCCAATACATTGTGGAAGGCTTTGGTCACCTGGATAAACTGGGGGTTAGCACCATACGCAAAGACCCCAAGGTGTGGGCAATGGTTCAGCCTGCCGTGAGGTATATTGACTGGCAGATACTTAAGGACTACAATAACCTTAAACAACATACCCTTCTGGAGCATGATAATCTTGGTTACATGGAAATGCACTACCTCTATGCACGTAGTTTCTTTAAGGACATTGCCATGGAGGAAGAGGTTAAAGTAGCGGTGCAATACTTCATGGATCAAGCTACGCAGTATTGGGTTAACAAAACCAACTATGGGCAAGGTTTGCTTGCTCTTGCACTTCATCGAGATGGCAATACCTTGATTCCCAAGAAGATTATTGCCTCCCTGAAGGAACGTGCTCTACACAAAGAAGAAATGGGGATGTGGTGGAAGAGCGATTACGGCTGGTTCTGGTATCAGGCGCCGATTGAGACCCAATCCCTAATGATTGAAACCTTCTCTGAGCTTACTGACGATACCCGCTCTGTGGACAAAATGCGTACCTGGCTGTTGAAGCAAAAGCAGACCACTAACTGGAAAACCACCAAAGCCACGGCAGAAGCCTGTTATGCCTTGCTTATCTCCGGTACGGAGTGGCTAAATACGGAGCTGCTGGCAGAAATAAGTATCGGGGGGAACAAGCTTGATCTCGGCAAGTTAGATGGCGTTGCAGTTGAAGCAGGCACAGGATATTTCAAAACTTCCTGGTCGGGTAACGAAATCTCTCCCAAGATGGCTAATATCACCGTCACTAATCCCAATCGGGTGCCAAGCTGGGGCGCATTATACTGGCAATACTTTGAGGATTTGGATAAGATTAGCCCCGCAGACACACCCCTGCAACTGACTAAAAAGCTGTTTATCGAAAGGATTACCGATACCGGAAAGGTTCTGGATCCCGTTAGTTCAAACTCGCAGCTAAAGGTGGGAGATAAGGTTGTGGTACGCATCGAACTGCGTAGCGACAGGGATATGGAATACGTTCACCTGAAGGATATGCGCAGTGCAGGCTTTGAGCCAATTAATGTCATCTCCCGAATCAAGTGGCAGGATGGATTGGTTTACTATGAAGCTACCGGAGACACCGCCACCAACTTCTTTATCGAATACCTTCGCAAGGGCACCTATGTGTTCGAGTATCCCATGTGGGTTACTCACTTGGGTGATTTCTCCAATGGGATCACATCCATCCAATGCTTGTATGCTCCGGAGTTTTCTGCCCATTCCGAAGGCATCCGTGTTCAGGTGAAGTAATGATTATACAATAGACACCATTAATGCAGTTGGGTGGCAGGTCTAAAAAACCTGCCCATCCGAAGCATTGTGTAACATCTGTTTTATAGCTTCACACAAGATACTTTGGTAGATGGCGATACTCCTCTAAAGTATTATTGAAACAAACACCAACTTCTTTCTTGACAGATTTCCGCTCCTTAGTATTTAGGCATTTAGTTAAATACTTATAGGAGCCCTGATATGTCAGATTCCTTTTTCAAAGCCATAGCTGATCCCAACCGGCGCAAGATTCTGCTCCTGCTGAAGAAGCACAACACGCTTACGCCGGGGGAAATAGCCAAGCACTTCGAGTTCAGTGGTGCCGCTCTGAGTGAGCACCTAAAAATCCTGCGTACCGCGAATCTTATCTTCTCCCAAAAACGCGGTCAGTTCATTTATTACACCCTCAACACCTCTGTGTTTGAGGATATCATTAGTTGGATTATGCAATTATTAGACAAAAGTGAGGTTAACGATGAAACGCTTAAGTAATTTCAAGTGGTCAATATTGGTTTTGGTGCTGCATCTGCTGGCAATGGGTTATTATGCCCTCACCTTGCCCTTCGATGCCGGAATTCCCACCCATTGGAATATCAACAACGAGATAGACGGCTATAGCGGTAAGACCGGTGGAATCATACTGTGGACTGCCACCTGCCTAATCATGTTCCTGATGCTCTACCTCATGCCCTGGTATTCACCTTGGTATAAAAAGTATGAAAAACGCTTCGAACGGCTGATGCCCCCGCTTTGCCTGGTGATGGTGCTGTTTCTCTCACTTATTGGCAATTACTCGCTGTATCTTGCCAAGACGGGCATCCAACCCCAGATCCAATTCATCCTCATCCTGATTGGTTTGATGTTCATCTTTTTGGGGAACCTGATGCCCAAAACTCCGCGCAACTTCTTCATCGGTATCAAAACACCCTGGACTCTTGCCAGCGATGAAGTGTGGCAACGCAGCCACCGCCTGGGTGGGAAACTGTTCGCTGTGAGCGGAGTGATAATGATCATCAAGGGTTTTGTGCTGCCATATAACAATATGTTCCAGCAGCTTAGCGGAGCTCTTGCCATGCTCATCCTGCTCTATCCCCTGCTATATTCCTTCATTTTGTTCCGCAAATTGGGCTTGGATAAAAAGTAACATTCCCTGGGAAAAAGCTTGCCTTTTACCAATACCCTGCCTATTGATATACGGTTGAGATGCGGTTGCGATACCCAGCACTTTGCTGGGAGGCGCAACCGTATCTCTACCACAACCCAATAGGCAAGGGGTAACGAAGTGACAAGGTGACAAGGTGACAAAGTAACAACGTGACAAGGTGATGAGGTGACAGGGTATGCCTCTGTAATAGCAAGTAGTTTACAAGCCATACACAATCATAAAAATCTTTTACACATGCCTCAAGCCCACTGCTGAATGAAACAAGCGGTACTAAATCATTCCTCTTATGCCTGTTATTGAATAATATCCTTGGTTATGGAACATAATTTGAATACACTTTCTCCAGAGGTAAATTTGTTTAAATGGATATAAGTATCAGTGACAGTGCGCTAAGGTACATCAAGCGCAAGCAGGATTTCTACATGTCCCGGAGCCGCAAGCCACGCTTAATAGTTGTGGCGAAAAGCTGTAAGGGAGCGGAGTTCCGTTTGTTGTTCGAAAGTCCCAAAGCGGATGATATAGCTGTTAAAGCCGGGGATTGCGAGCTGTATGTGCCGGCAGATTTGCTTGCCGAGTATGGTGGATTTCGCATCGATACCGAGCTATATTTCTTTGCCCAGCGCTTGCTCGTGCAACCGCAAAAGCAGAGCTATACATGTGATTGTAAACATAAATGTAATAAAGAGGAATCATGAGACCCAGATACATCGTAATGCTGATGGCATTGCTTTGGGGAATGCTGAATGCTGCCCCCCACACAATGCTACCCTTAACTTTCTCTCAGCCCGATGGCAGCAAGATAAACATCTTTGCTTCGGGTGATGAGTTTCATAACTGGTTGCACGATGCCGATAACTACAGCATTGTGAAGAACGATGCCGGCTGGTATGTGTATGCCCGCAGCGAAGGCGATGGCGTTGCCCCCACAGACTTGATTGTGGGCAAGGACAGCCCCATGCAGAGGGGATTGCAGCCCGGAGTGAACCTAAGCGCAGAGCGCATAGCGCAAAAATACGCCCGTTACGAAAGCACTATGCGGAATTATAACAATGCCAAATCTCCACATATCGGGCAGTTTAACAATATCGTTATCTTTATCCGCTTCGCTGATGACCCGGATTTCACCCACCCGATATCTTATTACGATGCGATGTTTAACAGCACGGTAGATAATGCCAATTCGATGAAAAACTACTTCCTGGCTGCCTCATACGGTCAGTTGAGCGTGGATACCAGCTTTTATCCTGCACCAAACGGAGATGTGGTTGTGTCCTATGTGGATACTCAGCCCCGGAATTATTTCAGAGTTTACAGCAATAGTAATCCCATAGGTTATCAGGCAGATGACGATGCAGAAAGGGCAGATCGCGAAATGCAGCTTCTTGCCCGTGCGGTTGCCGCCGTGGGTAGTCAGATCCCTACCGACTTGGATATCGATGGCGATGATGACGGCTATGTTGACAATACTTGTTTCATCATCCAAGGAGCACCAGATGGGTGGGCAGAGCTGCTCTGGCCCCACAGATGGGTGTTGTATGGTGCTACGGCTACCATCCACGGAGCACAGGTGTGGGACTTTAACTTCCAATTGGATCAATCGGTAGGAAGTTCGGGAGCCAGTGTTTTATCACATGAAATGTTTCATTCCTTGGGTGCACCGGATTTGTACCGCTATCAAAACACATCCATCACTCCTATTGGAGGATGGGACTTGATGGCAAACAATGCCAACCCTCCCCAACATACCAGTGCTTGGATGAAGTACCGTTATGGTCAGTGGTTACCAGAACCTCCACTGATAACAGAATCCGGTACCTATACCCTGTCACCTGTAGCCAGCTCTGCAACTAACAATATTTACCGTGTAGCCTCATGGCGGGCAAGTGAATCCTATGTGTTAGAATATCGCAAGCCAGGCGCATATTATGACGACAACCTCCCGGGAACAGGATTGCTGGTGTACCGTCTGGATACTCGGGAAAACGGTAACGCTTCAGGCCCTCCGGATGAGCTATACATTTACCGCCCCGGCGCAAACAACAACAATACCGGTGGTTCCTTGGGCATGGCAGCCTTCAGCGAACAATCCGGCAGAACGGCAATAAACGAACGAACCGTTCCCAGCGGATTCTTAGGCAACAATACAGCAGGTGGTCTGAACATATACAATATTGGTTTTGCCGGTGAAACAATCAGCTTTAGCATCAAGATATCAGATGTGCAAATCCTCAGTCCCGCAGGGGGAGAAGCATGGTTCTTCGGTGCATCAAAAGAGATAAAGTGGAAATCCAAAGCCACCACGGGAAGCGTGAAGATAGAATTCAGCTCAGACCTTGGAGCTAACTGGACTCCTTTGACCAACAGCACTCCCAATGATGGCAGTTATGTATGGAACAGCCTACCTTACCTGAACTCTCAACAATGTTTGGTGCGCATCACCATGCTGAGCAATAATCATAGTGACCAAAGCGTAACTCCTTTTACTATCCTTAGTTTTCTGGATACTCCGGTGGTAGTCTCACCTGCCAATGGCACTCAGAATACCCCCACCAATCCGGACATCACCTGGACACCTGTTACGGGAGCCATGTCCTATCACTTCCAGATGGCAAGCAACCCCAACTTTAGCGGTGAGATAACCGAGGTGGTTGGGCACATTGGAACAGTTTATCATGCAAGTCTGCTAAGTCCATTCACCACATATTACTGGCGCGTGGCAAGCATAGCCGATATAGGTATAAGTGATTTCAGCCCCACGCAAAGCTTCACCACGGGAGCAATCTCAGAAACCCCCGGTATTCCACAGCTTATAAGCCCTGCGCACTATGCAACCGGCTTGGGAGCTAACACCACCTTTGTGTGGGCACCATCTCAGCTTGCGCTTAGCTATCGTCTGCAAATAGCCAGAGATCCTTTCTTCACGGATATTGTGCAGAACAATACAGAGATTAGCGAGACCAGCTTCACCACTCCGTGGTTGCCTGCCAACACCATGATGTATTGGCGTGTGGCAGCTAACAATGCCTTTGGTCACAGCAACTTCTCTGTATCTCGTCGCTTTTCCACCTCAGCTTTCTCACCTAATGAGGATGAGATTAGCACGGTGACCATAAACGAACTGAAGCCAAACTACCCCAACCCCTTTAATCCCAACACCAATATCAGCTTCAGTCTTAAAGTAATTGACCAACCGGTGAGGCTTACGGTATTCAATACTCGCGGTCAGGTGGTTCGTAAGCTGTATGATGGTATCCCGCAGACAAAGCGCATGAGCTTTAATTGGGATGGAAAGGATGATTTTGGCAAGCCGGTAAGCAGCGGAGTATACCTCTATCGTCTGGATAGTCCCGACTATAAAGAAACCCGCAAGATGCTGCTGGCTAAATAAAGCAAGCCTTTTGCTTAGCATAAAACAAGAGCCTCGTTATGAGGCTCTTGTTGTATTAATCGGCTACGGCAACCACCTTAAAGAAAGCCTTTTCTCCAGGTGGTAAACTGTACTGGGTGCCATACACCACAACGGGCACAACTCCTGTCCAAGCATCCGGCACATCGCTTAGATACACATGATAATAATCCGCCATCGGCACAGCAAGCCAACTAAGGCTGATGCTGTCACCAACTACACTGATACTTATCTGAGGGCTATCCAACTCACCCAGAAAGGTATCGGACTCGAAGAATTGTACAATCTCTGTCAACAGGTTCGCTCTGGTGTTTGGTGCGCTGCCATCGGCAAGCTCTGACAAGGCATAGCTGAACACAAAGCTTCGCTGTTCATATGCACCGGTATTCGCCACTGCCACACAGCCATAGCCATTCTCTTCAAAGGCAGATTTGGCATAGGAAGAGAGAGCAGTGTAAGAATCGATGGAGTCCTTTTTTACTTGATTGGTAGAACTGAAGCTTATCCCCTCTGTAGGAGTGCCTGTTTGACCTTGCAGCAGATCTATGGGATTGCTCCCGGAGCCATCTGTTGCAGCAGCTATACCCAGCAGGGGCCACAGCACTTCGTTGGCATCCAGTGCCCCTTCAACATCCGGAAGATAGTAGCCCATATCCCAACCTATAACATCTCCGCCCTCGATATAAACCTTACCGCCTGACATAAGATAATCCTTCAAGGCTGTGTACATATACTCTCTGTCAAAACGATAAGCATTCCCACCAGTTCCTGCATTCCCAAAACTGAGGAACACTGCATCATATGAGTAAAAGGACTTGGGGAAGTAACTGCCGTAGGCAACAGTGTAACCCATACTTTGTAACCTAGTGCGAATGTAATTGCCACTTAGGTGTCCTCCTCCCAGCACATTTTCCCACACCAGCATTCCTCCGGCATTAATTGGCAGGCTGAAGCTGAGGCTTGATCCCAACACCACCGGCAAGCTTGCAGAGGTGCTGAGAGTGATGTTAATGTACTGCGAAGTAGCGCTGGGTAGTACATATATACTAAAAGCATTACTGAAATCAATGTAGCCATCGGCAGGAATGTCCATAATCTCAGTGTTGTCCAAGATTGTGATGCCCGGACTACTGCTGGAGATGGTGAATGTGGCACCCGAGGCACCCGAGCCATAGCTGCGAAGTCTTAGGTTAAGAGATATAGTCTCACCCGGTTCAATGGCAAGGTTGTTGTTGGGGTCTGTTGCTCCATTGTTTTCCAGCAGGTATAGCCTTATCTCTGCATCGGGAGTCGGTGCTGCCTCCGCCAAGGCACGGCGGGCATTTAGTTCACCCTCACCCAGCTTCTGCACATAGCTGGGGTTTAGGGCATCAATATCATCGCAACTACCTTTGATACGGGTTACGATTTCTTCCTGTGTAAGGCTGGGGGAATATGATTTTATTAGACCAACAAGTGCCGAAGCTATAGGGCTGGCGTATGAAGTGGCGTTGCTGACACCCGTATTCACCGTGGCATATCCACCGGAGGAAGAAGTGGTGCGAACCATGCTGTTGGTGGCTCCAAAGTCAACATATGCGCCAAAGTTTGAAGCAGTGGACTTCAACCCACTGTTTTGTAAAGCAGCAGTGGCAAGCACATTTTGGTATCCTGCAGGATACATAGGCACTTCCACATTGCTGTTACCTGCGGCTGCCACGATGATGCTCCCCAACCCCCAAGCGTAATTTATAACTTCCTGTGCAGCTTGTGAGAAGCTAGTGCTGCCCCAACTGCAGTTGATTACATCCGCTCCATTCTCCGCTGCATACACAATTCCCTCATAACCTGTATAGATACTGGTGCCATTGTAACTGCAGGATAGGGGCATCAAGGTTAGGTTCCAAGATAAACTACTGGTTCCAACACTATTGTTAGTGCGGGCTGCCATTATTCCGGACACATAAGTCCCATGCGTTGCGGGATCGGAAGGATCGTTGGATTCTCCTCCGCTGCTGCTAACAATGAAATCCCAACCTATTAAATCATCAACTTTACCGTTACCATCATCATCGATGCCGTTTATATCTCCGGCATCCATCACCCAAGCCGAACCGCTGTTATAAAGGGTATAGCCGTTGCTGTTGGCATCCTCACCGAGGTTATTCCAAACGTTTGGTGCTAAATCAACATGGTTCCATTTGCATCCTGTATCAGTGAGGGCAAGAACAACCGGGTTTGCCCCCAACTCTCCTTTATGTATGTCCCAGGCAGCTTCCGCTTCCAAGGCAGCAAAATACTGTGATATAGCATACTCAGTGTCGTTCGGAACGGCAAACAACTCGTCCGGATACACAACTTCCGCATATTGAATGTGCTTATCTCCGGCAAGCTGATTCACAATGCTTATGGCAGGCAGGGCAGAGCTTACACTGAAGATTAGGGCAATATCGTGCTTGGCACTTTTAGGGGTTAAAAAGCGTTGCTTGATCCCGGACACCTTTAAGTGTGCCAGTTTTTCATCCACACTTGCTATCCCGCAGCTATTGCTGCCCACATTCACCAGACTGCGATACTCAGGTTTTATCTTGAATACGGCTGTGCCGGGCTCACCTTTGGGCTGTACGGAGAACAATGCGATTGCACTTAATAGAATAATAATCAATAACATATGTTTCATAATCTCTCCTATAGGGGGCTTTCTCGCAGGTGCGAGAAGTCCTTAACTTTGTCCCGCGTATAACGGGGGATGATATGCATATGAAAGTGGAATACCGTCTGTCCGGCAGCAGCTCCGCAGTTCATTGCCAGGTTGAATCCTTGTGGCTCATGCTTTTTACTAATCACAGCCCTTACTTCATTGCTTAACGCATGCAAAGCCTCCTGTTCACTGCTATTAAGCGCAAAATAGTCGTTAACATGGCGTTTGGAGATTATCAGGGCATGACCCCTGGAGATGGGAAATTTATCCCACACAGCGAAGAAATGCTCGTTTTCCGCAAGATACACGGCACAATCAAGATTACAAAATACACAGGACATAATCTACCTCTCTGTATATAATATGGCAAAACGCATAAGCTGCCATTAGTTTATCCATCAACCTGCTATCACTTTGTTGCATGCTAACTCCGCTTACATCTGCAGAGAACTGAATACGCAAGCTCGGTTGTTTTCGAGGTGTTACACAAATTGAGCTTGACACATAAACACTTATTACTTTCATGTTGCCCAATCCATGAATAAACATAAGGATTTGTAGCCCAATATGAAAGATAAATCTATCCTCAAGCACGATAAAAGCAAGCCTTTATTGCCCGAATACGGGGTTACTCCCATTCCGGAAGGAAAGAAGTTCCGCAAACGCAAACCCGCTCTGCAGGACTGGGTGGAGGCAATTCTCTTTGCCTTTGTGGTAGCCATGATTATCCGCAACTACACCTTCGAGAACTTCCTAATCCCTTCTTCCTCAATGGAAAAAACCCTGCTGGTGGGTGACTATCTCGTTGCCAATAAGCTTAAATACTACTTTACTGATCCCAAACAGGGCGACATTGTTACTTTCCGTTATCCCAAGCTTGAGGAAGGCACACCCGAACATGAAAGCAGCAAAGCAGACTTCATCAAAGTCTTCCATCCCATATACTTCAACAAGGCACACGCCTTTGCCAAGTTCCCTCTCACGGCTTTCCACATCAGTTACTATGCCCGTAAGAACGTAGTGAAGCGAGTTATCGGCATGCCCGGAGATATTGTGGAAGTGCGTGATAAGATTGTTTATGTGAACGGCAAGGAATACACCAAAGGCTTTGAAAACTATGGCATTGCCGATCCCAGCCCGCCTCTTTCTCCCCAGATTATTCATGACCACCGCATGACTGAGGATACCATAGACATCATCAGCATGAACCCTTGGTACGAACCATACAGAGTAATCAATCCCGCTGATAGCAGCTCTGCCCGCAAATTCTTTAATCGTGACTGGTTCGGTCCCATCAAAGTTCCGCCCAATCAATACTTTGTTATGGGTGACAACCGCGACGTTAGTGAAGACAGTCGTTATTGGGGTTTCCTGGAGCGCAGGTTCATCACCGGTACCCCCTGGCTGATTTTCTGGAGCAAAGGCATCGAGTTCAACAAGCTCTTCGATGACCCGCATATCCGATGGGACAGGATCTTCCGTCACCCCCATTAAACCTTTATATTCACATCCCGTTTTGCCTCACTCGCTGCGGATATTGCAGTTTCTTTACGCTGCCCTTCAGTAAAAGCGCACTGGAAACATACCTTGGTTATCTGCATCGGGAATTGGCTTTTTACCGCAAGCTTTTAACGCAACCCCTGAACAGTGTATATCTTGGCGGAGGAAGCCCTGCTCTGCTCTCTGCCGAACAGCTTACAATGCTCCTGCAGGACTTACCCCTTTGCCCCCACACTGAAGTGACTCTGGAGATAAACCCCATCCAACTTACTCCATCCTTTCTGTCTGCACTGTCAACCACTCCCGTAAACCGTCTCTCAATAGGAGTGCAGAGCATGAATGACTCTGAGTTAGAATGGCTAAACAGACGCCACAAAGCAGAGCAGGTGCAGGAAAAGATAACGCTCTGTAGGGATAAGGGATATGGCAATATATCCATTGATCTCATCTATGGCTTACCCGGTTCTTCACTGGCTTCGCTGACCCATAGTTTGGATGCCATAACTGCTTTGCAGCCGGAACACATCTCCTGCTATCTATTGAGCTTGGACGAGGATTGTCCCCGCTTTGCCGATGCCTCCAAGCTCCCCGATGAGGATAGCCAGTTTACCCAATACGAGCTTATCCGCCACTACCTCGCAGCGGAGGGCTATAACCACTATGAGATAAGCAATTTCGCCAAAGAGACGCATGCCTCTATCCACAACCTATGCTATTGGCACAGCGACAACTACCTCGCCATTGGCGCATCTGCTGCAGGATGGATCGCCCCCATCCGCTATGTTAATCATGCTGACTTACAACTATACTACCATAGTGTGGATAATCAAGAGAGCTTTCCTGACCCCAGCGACTGCTCTCCCCAGAGAGAGCTGGAGGATTACCTCATGATGGGGCTGCGCTTATTGCAGGGAATTCATATCCCCTCCTGCAACAGCCGTTTCGGCATAGACTTATTGCACAGCCACGCTACCCCCATTCAGCGGCTTAAAAGACTTGGAATGCTATGTCACGAAGCCGATTATCTGCGCCTTAGCGAAGCCGCCCTCTTTGTTTCAAACAGCGTTATAGCCGAGTTAATCTTATGAAGCTTCCAGAGCTACGCAGACAACTAAAACCCCTTTTGCAGGATAGCATATTTGCCGAGACCTGCTACTTTGCAGGAGGTTGCGTACGCGATTATCTCTTACAAGAACAACTTGGCAGACCCCTCCCACATACGCTACCCTACGATATCGACATTTCTGTAGAACTGCCAAACGGCGGTATTCGTCTGGCAGAATACCTTTCACCCCACTTCCCAACCGCTATTCTAAGCACTCACCCCGGTTTTGGCACAGCTAAGCTGCAAAAGCAGGATTATACTTTGGAGTTTGTGGGTACCCGCAAGGAGTGGTATAGCAAACAAAGCCGCTACCCACAGATAAGCTTTGGCACTTTGCATGATGATGTTTTGCGCCGTGATTTCAGCATCAATGCGCTATTGATGAGCATTAACAGTGGAGAGATACTGGATATCTGTGGCAGTGGCTTAAGCGATTTACACGAAGGGCTTATCCGCTGTGTGGGCGAACCGCTGGATAAGTTCCGCGAAGACCCCTTACGCATACTGCGTGCCTTTCGCTTTGCGCTGCGCTTTGGCTTCCGCTATCAGGAATCGACTCTGCAAGCCATGAAAAGTGAAGCCCTGCTGCTTAATACCCTAAGCCACAGAGCAATAGACTCCGAACTGAGCAAGCTGCTGCCTTTCGTAGATAGAGAACGCATTAGGACAGAGCTGGCTTCATTAGGCTGGGAAGGCTGCCCAAAGCTGCTTGCAGCCTTGAACTGCGAGATATAATTATCCAAAACTCCGCCAATGCTTTCCAAGCATCATTACATAATCATTACATGTTTATTACGGATGAAACATGCAATGATTAAGCAATGATCAGGTAATGCCAGCAAGGAGAGCACATAAAAACCAAAACGAGCTTCGTTAGATTGGTCACCAAAAAAACACTTGACCGATATAAGCCTATCTTATATGGGGAAGAATATGATAAAAATGGAGCCAAAATGAACATACATTTTCGTGATGTCCAGACCGGCAGCGTGGAAGCCAGAGCAATTCTGGAAATAGCTGAGGGAGTGTTTTTGAACGAAGTAACCATCCTTAATATCGATGGTGAAACGGTGGTGGAATTCCCCCGCAAGAGCTTTGTGGGCAAAACCAAACGAACCTTTTATATCGATATAATCACATTTGAAGATAACGACAAGCGTATCGTGTGGGAACTGGAGGTTAAAAAAGCCTATCGTGAGTGGCGTAAGACGAATAAGAAAGTCCTTGTATATGAAGAAAATAAGATAAATGGAGGATCATCATGATCACCGATTTGCAAGATATCCTATCGACCAATATCAAGGGTATGAAGCGTTCTGCGATTCGCGAACTGCTGAAGTATCTTGGAACTCCGGGCCTGATCTCCTTTTCCGGAGGTTTTCCCAGTCCGGAATCATTCCCCACGGAAGAGCTGAAAGAGATTATCACGGATGTTATGAACAATGAGGCTGCCTATGCCCTGCAATATGGTGCTACGGAAGGCGATATTCTGCTGCGCACCCTGTTGGTGGAACGTTACAAAGCTAGTGGCGTGGATATGAGCATAGACAATATGATTATCACCACTGCCTCGCAACAGGCTTTGGATCTCATTGCCAAGATGTTCATCAACCGTGGAGACTATGTTATCGTGGGCTTGCCCTCATATTTGGGTGGTCTCTCTGCCTTCAATTCATATGGAGCTAACATGGTTGGCATCCCTATGGACGAAGAAGGTGAGGATCCCAACATCCTCGAAGCCAAGCTGAAAGAGCTTATCGGCATGGGCAAGAAACCGAAGTTTATCTATCTGATACCGGATTTCCAGAACCCGGCGGGCGTAACCATGAGCGAACGTCGTCGCAAAGAGATTCTGGAGCTTGCCTACAAGTATGATGTGTTGATTATTGAGGATAGCCCCTACCGTGAGCTTCGTTATGAAGGCAACGCGCAAAAGACTATCTACGAAATGGACGGCACAGGTCATGTGGTGCTGCTCGGAACTTTCAGCAAGATATTCTGCCCCGGTTTCCGCATTGGTTGGGTGGTTGGACATCCCGATGTGCTGGATAAAATCGTGGTGGGCAAACAAGCTACCGACCTCTGCACTCCGCCTTTCACCCAACGCATAGCCGCCAGATATATCGAGCGTGGTTATCTGGATCCCAAGATTGGCGAAATCCGCAAGATGTATGCCAAAAAGCAGCAGAATATGCTTAAATCCCTGGAAGAATATATGCCCGAGGAAGTAAGCTGGACACATCCTGAAGGTGGATTGTTCCTGATGGCAAAGTGTCCCGAAAACTTAGATACCAATGCTATCTTGCTGGATTGCATCAAAGAAGCCAAAGTGGCATATGTTGCAGGTAACAGCTTCTTCTGCGATGGCAGCGGAAACAATACTATGCGCCTGAACTTTAGCTACGAAAGCATAGATAAAAACATCGAAGGCTGCCAGCGACTGGGAGCTTTCCTTAAGAACGTAATCAAAAAATAAAAAATATAGCCTGGAGGAATAATGTCCAATAAAGTCGAAAAAGACCGTATGGGCATGATCATTCGTACGGAAGACACTCCGGAGAAGATGGAAGTGGAAGTCACCGAGGTTAAAGCCCCCGGTGATGACGATTCTCCCGTACTGATCTATTACAATTGGTGCAAGAAGTGCGGTATATGCGTGGCTTTTTGCCCCACCGGCTGCCTGGGAAGAAAGAGCGATGGCTCACCCTATGTGGCAGCACCGGAAAAGTGTATTCACTGTGAAACTTGCGACCGCTTGTGTCCCGATTTCGCCATAACCGGCGCAAAGGACCGCTGAGGAGAGAAAATGCCGAAGAAAGAAATAAAAAGCAAAGCAGCCCCCAAAGCAAAGAAAGAAAGCATCGCCACCAAGCCGGAGACAAAACTGGCAGAACTTGAGGCAAAACGCGAACGCAAGAATGTGCTGATGCAAGGTAACGAAGCAGTTGCTTACGGAGCCTTGGATGCAGGCGTGAACTTCTTTGCCGGATACCCCATAACACCCTCCACCGAAGTGGCGGAGATATTATCTGTAGAGCTTCCCAAGCGTGGCGGAACCTTTATTCAGATGGAAGATGAAATTGCCTCCATCTGCGCCATTACCGGTGCTTCCCTTGCCGGAGCAAAGTCCCTTACCGCAACCAGTGGACCGGGATTCTCCTTGATGCAGGAAGGCATCGGCTTTGCCAAGATCACCGAAACCCCTTGCGTGGTGGTGAATGTGCAGCGTATGGGACCCAGCACCGGAATGCCCACCAGTCCCGCCCAAGGTGACATGATGCAGGCAAAATGGGGCTCCCACGGAGATTCCCCTGCCATCGTGCTGTATCCCGCAACGGTAAGAGAAAGCTATGAGCTTACCATCAGAGCGGTGAACCTTTCCGAGAAATACCGCACCTGCGTGATCTTGCTGCTGGACGAAGTGATAGGCCACATGCGTGAAGCTGTGCAGTTACCCGATATGGCGAATGTGCGCGTTATCAACCGCATCAAGCCCACTGTGCCCCCGCATTGGTATAAGCATTATGACGAGAACCAAAAGTATCTTTCCCCGCTTGCCAGCTATGGAGAAGGTTATCGCTTCCATGTTACGGGCTTGACCCATGACTCCCATGGCTTCCCCACCAACAAATCCTCCGAGGCTGCCGAAATGATGGCACGCCTACGCAAAAAGATAGATTATAACATTCGTGATCTGGTGCAGATAGAAAGCTATCAGATGGAAGATGCCAAGATAGCCATCTTCACCGCCGGAATCACTGCCCGTGCTGCCAAGGCTGCCATAGCCATGGCTCGCTACGAAGGCATCAAGGTTGGCTTGCTGCGTCCCCTTACCATTTGGCCCTTCCCAGATGATGCAGTACGCAAAATGCTACGTAACGTGGAGACAGTTATAGTCCCGGAACTTAACCAGGGACAGCTTGTCCACGAGATACAACGCCTTACCAAGGACAAGAGCGATGGCAACCTTATCCCCATTCAACGGGTGGATGGACAGCTCATCACTCCCAACGACATCCTGCGTAAAATCAAGGAGGTAAGCTGACATGGCAAACATACCGCAACGCATAATACACGAATATCTGAGACATGATAAGAAGTTCCCGCATGTCTGGTGTGCCGGTTGCAGCAATGGTATCGTTCTTGGTGCCATCATCCGCGCCATAGCCTCCATGAATCTTGATAGGGACGATATTGTGATGGTCTCCGGTATTGGTTGTTCCTCCCGCATGCCTGTGTATGTGGATTTTAATACCCTGCACACCCTGCATGGACGCAGCATAGCTTACGCCACCGGAGTAAAACTACATAAACCTAATCTTAAGGTCATTGTTATCACTGGTGATGGCGATTGCACTGCTATCGGAGGTAATCACCTAATCCATGCTGCCCGACGCAACATAGACCTGAAGGTTATCCTCATTAACAATAATATCTACGGCATGACCGGTGGACAATGCAGCCCCACCACTCCCCACGAAGCAATAGCCACAACCGCACCTTATGGCAATATTGAACCGGACTTCAACGTCTGCAACCTCGCCATGGGTGCCGGAGCATCCTTTGTTGCCCGCACCACTGCCTTCCATGTGCAGGAGATGCAGGGCATCATCAAGGACGCTATGGATCATCCCGGCTTCTCCCTCATTGAAGTGGTAAGTGCCTGTCCCGTTATCTTTGGACGTCTCAACAAAAAAGGTGGCGCACCGCAGATGATGAAGGACTTCCGCGATAACTCAATTCCTGTGGCAGCCGTGGATAAGCTTCCTCCCGAAAAGGTGGAAGGCAAGATTATCCGTGGCATCCTGCGCCGTGAAATCCGACCGGAATACACTGCCCAATATGCAGACTTGGTGAAGCGTGTGCAAGCCAAGGGAGGTGAATAATGGCAATGAACTATGAGATTCGTCTCTCCGGTAGCGGTGGTCAAGGTTTAATCCTTGCCGGCATAATTCTTGCCCGTGCTGCAGTTATCGAGAAGCGCAGGGTAACCCAAACCCAAAGCTATGGTCCCGAATCCCGCGGGGGATACTCACGCGCTGATGTTATCATCAGTGACGAGGAGATTTTCTTCCCCGAAGCCACGAACTTTAACTGTCTGCTGGCGCTTACTCAGGAAGCTTGTGATGTGTATTTGTATGATCTGCGCGACAACGGCATCCTGATTATCGACACCACCTTTGTGAAGAACCTCGCCTTAGCAGCAGAGAACACTTACGAAGTGCCCTTCACCGACATCGCACAGGAAAAGCTTGGCAGCCCTATCACCACCAATATTATGTCACTTGCCTTCTTGGTGCAGATAACGGGTATCGTGAAGCCGGAATCCTTAAAGCAATCCATCGCCGAATCGGTCAAGCCTGCTTTCGTGGATGTAAATCACAAAGCTATGGAGCTTGGCTTCGAGCTTGCCAAGCAATATAGGAAGTAGGTGTACATGGTTAAGCGTATAAGTCATATCGGCATCGCGGTAAAGGATTTGGAAGCAGGTATTGCCTTCTACCAAAGCCTTGGATTGGAGCTTGAGGGGATCGAGGAAGTTCCTTCCCAAAAGGTTCGGGTAGCTTTTCTCCCTTGTGGAGATACTCGCATTGAGCTGTTATGCCCCACTTCCGAGGATAGTGCCGTTGCCAAGTTTATCGAAAAGAAAGGCGAAGGCATCCAGCATATCGCTTTTGCAGTGGATGATCTGCCCCAAGCACTTGCCGAAAGCGAAGCAAAGGGCATCACGCTTATCGATAAAGAACCCCGTCCCGGTGCTCACCAAGCGGAGATTGCCTTCCTACATCCCAAATCCAGCATGGGTGTGCTGCTGGAATTATGCAAAGAGAAACACTAAGTTAAATTACAGCATAAAGCAAAGGTGCGGGCTATCAACCCGCACCTTTCATTTTATCAGATCAAACCATCCCGCTTTAGCAGTGCATCCGGATCGGGTTTACGTCCCCGGAAGGCAACAAACAAGTCCATTGGGTGGAACGAGTTTCCACGGGAGAGAATATACTTTTTGAAGCTCTCAGCCACTTCTTGGTTAAAGATTCCCTTTTCTTCAAAGAGACTCCAGGCATCTGCTTCCAGTGCCTCTGCCCATTTGTAGCTGTAGTAACCGGCAGAATAACCACCCGCAAAGATGTGTGAGAAAGCGCAGGAGATATTGGTTCCTTCCACAATCGGCATCAGACGGAAGCGTTCGGTTACTTCTTTCTCGAAGGCATCCACATCCTTAATGTTCTCAGGATCGGTGGTGTGCCAGGCAAAATCCATCATCGCATAACGCAATTGCGTTATATTAGCAATGCCGGATTGGAAGTTCTTGGCTGCAATAACCTTATCCAGAAGTTCTTTGGGAAGGGCTTCCCCGGTTTGATAGTGCTTGGCAAAGAGGTTAAGCGCTTCTTCTTCCATCAGCCAGTTCTCCATTATCTGCGAGGGTAATTCCACAAAGTCCCACAGCACACTGGTGCCGGATAGACCTTTGTAATAACCATCCGCCAGCAAGGAATGCAGTGCATGACCAAACTCGTGAAACACGGTGCGTGCTTCGTTAAGAGTTAAAAGTGATGGTTGTTCATCTGTGGATGGGGTTAAGGACGCAACGATGCTAACCATGGGACGCATCATTCCGTTTCGGTGCATGCCCTGACCCTGGAAGGATGTCTTCCATGCTCCACCTCTCTTGGTCTCCCTGGGGAACAAATCCATATACATCAAACCAAGATAGTTATCATTCTTATCCCATACTTCCCAAGTGGTTACATCTTCGTGATACACCGGAACATCATACACTTGTTTAACCTTGATGCCATATATCTTGCCCGTAACCACAAACAAGCCTTCCACCACATTCTCCACCTTAAACCAAGGCCTCAGCTCTTCGGGATCATAGGCATAGCGTTGTTCTTTAAGCTTGTTGGAGTAGTAGCTCATGTCCCAGGGCATCAGCTCTTCCAAGCCGTCCAGCTCACGGGCAAAGTTGCGTACTTCGTCCACTTCTTTCACAGCTGCGGGATATGCGGCGGCATATATCTTTTCTAGAAAGTCCTTGGCTGTGGCGAAGGATTCTGCCATTCTATCCGAAAGCACGAAGTCTGCATGGTTGCTATAACCCAACAGAGAAGCTCTTTCCTTGCGTAGCTTAAGGGTTTTCAAGATCAAATCCTGGTTATCGAACTCGTCCTTGAAGGCGCGGGAAGAATATGCCAGGGATGCTTGTTTACGGATTTCCCGGTTTTTGCAGTATGTCAGCACAGGAGTTATGCTTGAGGGTTGCAGAGTAAACAGCCAGCCTTCTTCCTTGCCTTTCTTCTTAGCGGTGAAGGCAGCGGCATTCAATGAGCTTTCAGGAATACCTTCCACATCCTTGGGATCGGTGATGTGCAGTTCCCATTTGTTCGTTGCAGCAAGCACATTATCGCTGAATTTGGGGCTAAGCTGCGAAGATTCCATGCTTATCTCTGTGAAACGCTTTTTATCTGTATCATTCAGCATGGCACCGCCACGGATAAAGCCGTTATATGTGCGCTCTATCAGGCGATAGCGTTCTGCGGCTTTGATGGCTTCCTTGTCGTTCATATCGGCAGGAAGCTGAGGTTTAGCTTTGCCGGCAACTTCGGCATCATAAATCGCTTTCACCCGGGCAAAAATCTGCGGGTCGGTGGAAACGAGGCTGCCAAATTCTGCCAACATTGGCGAAATCTGCTGTGCCAAAGCTTTAAACTCGGCATCGGACTCCGCACCCAACAGATTGAAATATATGGTGGCTACATAATCCAGCAGCTCACCGTTCAGCTCCAACTCCATGATGGTATTTTCAAAGCTGGGGGCTTCAGGATTGTTTTTAAGTGCCTCGATCTCTGCCTTGGCTTCTGCAAGGGCAAACTCGATGGCAGGAAGGTAGTGCTCGGTTTTGAATTCGCCAAAGGGGATAGCCTTGAGGCGGTGATCATTCTTCATGTTCAGTAAGGGGTTTTCGGGTGTCATGATACTTCCTTTGTGGTTAATATTCTTTATTTTACCATCGTGATTAGGGCTGCATTTAAGTCAAGAGTTTCCCTAGCTTAAATATGACTTTCCATATACTGATATCCCGGAATTCCGGGCAGCAATTCTGCTTCCACTGCTGCTTTCACGCTGATGCAGGGGAGATTTTGTGCCACAATCTGCTCGCGGGTGATTGTTTTTAGATCCACCGATTCCGGGTACTTTGCCTGCATCGCCCACAGCATCTTTACGTACAGGCTATACCACGAGGGCAGGCGCACCGTGTCATCCTTTTCCCGCAAACGGTTCAGGTAGTTTTTGAAGTCATCCTTATATGCAGCCGAAGGGTTTATGGCCTTAATCTGCTTGGCGATGTTGCCATACTCGCGATTCTTGTCTGTAACCGGCATTTTGGGGGCACGTCGCATTAGGGTGCGTTGCAAGCGGGGATGATAGTAGTAAATTGCTCCGTCTAACTTGCCGGAAAAGCCTTTAATTCCTTCTTTTACAGTTGCTTTCATTTGTTCCTCCAAGGTTTTTTTCCACTTTTCTTCCCCTTTCCAAACTGTCAATCACTTCTTCATCATCCCTTAATCAAGCCTTAACAATTAAGGCTTGATTAAGGGATGATTATCACTTGATTAAGGCTTTGATCTAAGGGAGAATAAGTTAAAGGGCAGGAATAATAGTTACTTGACACCATAGCAAAGAACTGCTTTGCTGCCACCAAGAAGATATTTAGCAGTTGGTTAAAAAAAAGGAGTAACCGTATGATGCGCAGTATATCTATTATTTGCTTTATCTTGGGCTTGTTTTACCTGCCCTGTTTTGCCGATATCCAATTTGGCGACAACCACTTATACGATGCCTTGTTATACCCCGTAAGCCTCAGCTTGAAAGATGGCAGTACTTTACAGGGACACGTGGATTTGTATCCTTATCAGGTTAATCATACCTACAGAACCAAGCCAATAGATGAGGGAACTGATGTACTGGCTCTATTGAAGCAGAATTACTCAGACCAGCAAACTCTTGGCGTTTATACCAAGCTAAAGGAACTGGATGGCGTATGGGTGGCAAAGACAAGTGCGCTGCAACAAATACCTTGGAAGCAGATTGAGACTGTAAGGTTGAATACCTATTTCAATGAAAGTGACCACTTCTCCAAAGACAACAACCCTGATATTGTGCATTTGAATTGCGGAGCAACGCTGGATGACCCGGCTTATGAGCTACTCAGCAGCAAGCATTGCGGCAGCATGAAAGTGCCGGATAGCATGGGAGACATCGTTTTGTTCAGCACCAATCCCGAAGTGCAGCAGATTGACCTGTATATACTCGGGGCTTTAATGGTGACCGATTACGATGTCAGCGGTTATGAATGCCATCCCTATCTGAATAGTGAGGCGGCGTATCAACTGGATAATGTGATTCAGTACGAGCTTTGGGATTATGATGAGGAGGCTTATCATGAGCTTAGGCAAAACCTAATGAACTGCCGTCAGAGCTGGATGGATATTGCAACCAAACTTGGGGATAACCCATACATACTGCCGGAAATGCGGGCGGTTTGCATGAATCGGATGTATAATCTCGCCTCCCTTTGCGATACGCGCCTTGCAGAGTTGGAAGGCTTTTACCGCGAAAGACCTCAGATACCACGCAGCGCTCAGCAATTGTATTCCCAGCTTTTGGGAGAATGTATGTTCCCTTCCATAACCTTTCCCGCTATTGATGATGTGGATTGGAAAGATGAGCTGCAGGCTAAAGGAATTGTTACTGTATATTTACAGGTGGATTAACAAGGTTTAGGGTGAACTGAGCAGTTTTATTATTCAAAAAGAAAGGAGCAGACACTTTGCGTCTGCTCCTTTGTTTATAGGTTAAATCTGTTTACTTGTCGTTACTAACCTCTACAAACACGAAGATTCCCATGTCCGTGGTTTGTCCGGCACCGGGGAAGTTCAGGTTTAACAGATTTTGGCTGCGGTATTGGGTGCTGTTAAAATATGTGGATGCACTGACACCATTGATGGTATAATTGGGGGCTTCTGCGATGGTGAAACGGCCATTGGCGTCCACTTGAGCAAACATCTCTCCCTGCATCCCTCCCCCCTCTTGGAAGAAGTTCACATAGGTATCTGTAATCAGGTTACCGCTTGTGTCTTTACAGATAGCGGTGATTTTGCCACCTTCGCCCAACACAATTGGATTGATGATGGTGTAAACCTGCCCGATAGCCGGCTCGTTGAAGTTTATGGCAGTTGAGAACTTCTTGTTTTCGTTCCAGCCATAGCTGAAGATAACGCTGACTGTCTCTTTTGCGCTTGGAGGATAGATGCGTGTGGTGAAGTAACCTTCGGCATTGGTTTGGAATGAACCATAACTCTCGTTTGTGCCGGATTTGTTGATATATCCCCAAGTATCCACCAAAGGAGTGTTGTCACTGTTCAGTATCCTGCCGTTAAGCACAAAGCTGTCATCGGTCATAATCAGGGTGCTTACGTAATTGTTTTCTCCACCGGCAGGGGTAGTGATGGTGGGAGGATTGGCAGAGGTGCTGTTCTGCCCCAGATAAGCACGCAACTTCACTTGGGCATTGGCTTTTACATTAACCGTGAAAAAGCCCTGAGCATCGGTGTAAACACGAGTGTAGCCGGAGTAATTAACTCCCGTGGCAACAAGCTGGGCACCAACTACGGGATCGCCGGTTTCGGAAGTCCATTTCACGTAGCCTTGAAGGGTTGCTTCGTTGGATATGGTGATAGGTTGGTCAAAGTTCCAATAGGTAAAGTGGCTTACTGGACCTTCATAATAGCTGCCGACTTTGGTAGCACTTCCCTGTTCCTTCCACTTTCCTGCGGCTTCGTCATAATACCACATGGGAATGGTGGCAGGGGCTTCGGCTTGCAGGGTCCAAGGGATGGGGGCTTTCAGGATGGCGGTTTGACCGGAGGCAAGATTCAGCTCACTATCGGACTTGGCTGCATCAAAGAACTTTGCGGAGAGAAAGCCATAGGACTCAAATGCGGTCTCGGTAACTCCATCGGCAAGCAAACCGGTGAATGTGCCGGGGAAGGCATTCAGACAATCGGAATTGGTTGGGTCAAAATACTTCAGCTCTGCTTTTACCGTGCCGGTAAAGGGATTGCCGTTTTCGTCCACAAAGGCATTTGCCGAAAGCTGCACCTCTGCACCACCATCGTATATGGTGTTGGCAGTGGTCGAGGCGAAATTGGTAATAGCCGGGCTAAACATTGTGCAGTCAAGAGTGGCGGTCTTGCCATTTTCCACCGCAGTAGTTTTTTGTACAGCTACCAAACCGGTCTTTTCGAAATCTACTTTCACATTGGCACCCAGTGGCACACCGCTAAGCAGATACAAGCCATATGCATCAGTGATGGTGCTGAGAGTACCCACCTTAACTGTAACACCTGAAATTAGGGCTTTTCCGGGTCCATAAACGGTGCCGGTGATGTATCCACTTGGAGTGGTTGGGGTGGGATTGGTAGGCTTGTCTTTGTCACAGGCAAAGGTGCCGATCAATACAAACAAAAGAAGCAGACTAATACTGGCAATTCTGCGATACCTGTTCTTCATGATTCCTCCTTTCGGACATGAATAATAGTAAGTTTACTCTTAAACAGAAGCTATGGTTTTCTGCTCATCAAGCACAAATATACCATAAATGCACTGTGAAATATTGTCAAGATATTTCAATAAACCCTCACATCCCCCCGTTTTTCAAACAAGGTATTATAAGTTGGTTTTCTTCGTGC
>CAZPNU010000013.1:0-75151 GCA_964588075.1 uncultured Candidatus Cloacimonas sp. | reverse complement strand
CTTATCTGAGGGAGAATGACTGCTTTGATGATACCATGAACCTGAAGGGGAACCTGGATTACCTCAGTTCCTTTGGCATTGCGGATATCATTGGCAGCCGCATCGACAGCCTTACCGAAGTAGTGCGCAACACCCTGCAGCATGCCTGTGTGCTGGGATTGGAGTTTAACACCAGAGTGCTGAGCGAGATGCTGTCCCGTAAACTGGACGACGATCTGGGCGAGGGCAAACATGCACGTGTCTGGGCAGATGTGGACGAACTGCGCTATATCTTTACCCATGTGCTGATCAAGGACACTGCCTATAACCGCATGCTGAGCGATAAGCTGAAGAAGCTGCACTTGCTGGCAGCTGAGACCATGGAAAGGCTGTACAAGGATGATGAACAAGCACTGAATGAACATGCTGAGGAGATAGCAGGGCATTATGAGAGTGCGGGAGAGGAGGAAAAGTCGGCTGAGTATTTTGATATTGCTGGCGTTTGGTACACAAATGAATATGACTATATCAAAGGAGAAGCTATCTTTGTAAAAGCACTTGGTATGCGTCAAAAGTTATTGGGTAAAGACCATATCGATACCGCCACTTCGTTGGAGCATTTGGGGTATTTGTATGGAAAAATTGACAGATATGAGAAAGCAGAACAATTAAATTTACAATCCTTAAACATAAGAGAAAGTGTGTTTGGTACAGATCATCCAGACATTGCTAACTCTATGGGCAACCTAGCATGTCTTTATAGACGAATGGGCGAGTATGGGAAGGCAGAAATATTATACAAAAAGGCACTAAATATAAAAATACTTGCTTGGGGGATGGAGCATCAGGAAACAGCTACTTCGATGCATAATTTAGCATTATTGTATCATGATCTGGGAAAATACGACATGGCCAAAACACTTTATCTAAAGGCTTTGAATATCATTGAAAAATGCATCGGAAAGAATAATCCAAATTATGCAGATACGCTGGACTGTCTAGCTGTATTGTACAAAAAACAAGGCAAGTATGACCAAGCTGAGCCATTGTTTTGTCAAGCTCTACAGATCAGAGAATGTACACTTGGTATGGATCATCCAGATACAGCTTGTTCGCTCAACAATATTGCACTGCTGTATGGAATTCAAGGAAAGCATGACGAAGAAGAAACCATGCTTATTAGAGCCAATCAAATATTGAGTAAAGTAATGGGTGAGTGGCATACCGATACTGCTGTAACATTAAACAATTTAGCATGTTTCTATGATTCCAAAGGCAGATACAACGAAGCTTTATCTATTCAGCAAAAGGCCTTAGATATATTTTCAAAACAATATGGACCTAATAGCCCTGATACACTTGTGGCAATGTGTAACATTGCTGTTACATACGGAAAAAAGGGGGATCATGCACAATCAGAGAGCATACTTGTTAATCTCGTTGAGACTATGAAAGAAGTATTAGGTGAAGAACACCCAAAAACAATATCAACCTTGGGATCTCTGGCAAGTGTATACTATTTACGAGGTGAGTATAAGTTAGCTGAGTCAATTACGTCCAGAGTATTGCAATTCAATGAAAGGGTTTTAGGGTTTGACCACCCAATAACAGCACGATCTCTCCACAATCTAGCTAATTCACAAGCTCGACAGGGCCTATATGAATCTGCTGTAAGCAATAACCTTAGGGCATTTCTGATTAGAAAAAAAGTGCTGGGTATGGATCATCTTGTCACAGCAGAGACTATGAGTTGCCTTGCTTGTATATATAGGGACATGGCTCTGTATGATAAAGCAGAGCGGCTCTATAATAAAGTATATGTGGTTAGAAAGAATGTGCTTGGGGTAGAGCATTTTAATACACAGAAAACAATTAAAGACCTCATAGTAACCTACGAGAAGCTTAAGCAACCGGAGAAAGCACTTGAGTATAGAGCAATGCTGACAACGCAGACAGAAGGATGATTAAGCATAAATATGTATGTTTGAAACATCGATTGGCAGACTCTGAAAAAGGGTGAATATCAAGGGATAATCACCCATCCTAAGAATAGCCATATCGGAGCTTGACAAGCAAACCTCGGCATGATAGCGGTTCTGTATGAAGTACTACGAAGTTCATTTACCTCTAAACATAAACAAGAAGCTGGTTTACAGCTCACAGCATACTATTTGCGAAGGATCGCGGGTTTTGGTTCAACTTTCTGCCAAGCATTGTTTGGGGATTTGTGGCAAAGAAAGCAGCTACGAACAGGGGATTAAGTACAAACCGGTGCTGGAAGTGTTGGATGACAGCAGGGTGCTCCCCAAAGAATTACAAGATTTAGCGATATGGATGGCTGATTATTACCACTGCTCTGTGGGCAAAGTAATCTTCAGCATGCTTCCTTCACGAATGCAGCCTGATCCGGATGCAGGTGTTAAATGGATAAGTGATCAAGTTCCCCCTGAGTATGGCAAGTTACACGAACTGCTACAGAAGCAGGAATCGCTGAACATTTCGCAGATTAAGAAGCAACTTCCCGGTTATGCAGTGTATAAAAGGATTGAGGAAGCAGAAACCCTTGGACTGGTTAGTGTTTCCCGCAAACTGAATCACAAAGACAAACCAAAGGTGCAGAACTATATCGTCCGCACAGATACAGATTTCGATGCGGATACACTCCCTCTTAAGCAACGGGAAACTTGGGAACTCATTTGTGCTGAGAGCCACCCCTTCCCCATGGCAAACATAAGTTCGATGGTATCCTACACAAGCATAAAAGCATTGGTTAGTAAGCAGTTAATCCGCATCGAAGCCCGTTTTAGTGATCCTGACCCGATGCTTCCCGATAGAAGAGTTACCCCCAAACAGATTCAGCTAAGCGAAGAGCAGCAAACAGCCGTGGCAGATATCATGCTGGGCTTTGGCAGATTTGATGTGAATCTCCTATTCGGCATCACCGGAAGCGGTAAAACAGAGGTGTATATTGAAATCATCCGACGCTATCTGGCAAAAGGGAAAAGTATAATATTCCTGATCCCTGAGATTGCTTTAACCCCACAGATGGTGGAGCGCTTTCAGGGTAACTTTGGTGATACGCTTGCCATCCAGCACAGTCAGCTTAGCGAAAAAGATAGGTTTCTGCAATGGCAGATGATAAAGCGGGGAGAGAAACAGATAATAATTGGTGCTCGCAGCGCAATCTTCTCGCCTCTGGCTGATATCGGGCTGATTATTGTGGATGAGGAGCATGAGGGAAGCTATAAGCAGGATTCTTCCCCGCGATATCACGGAAGAGATGTTGCCATTGTGCGAGCAAAGCAGCACGGGGCACAGGTTATTTTGGGAAGCGCAACCCCCTCCTTGGAATCGTGGAATAATGCTGAGACCGGTAAATATCGCCGACAGAGGTTGAACTCCCGCCCAATGGATTACCAACTTCCCGAAGTGCAGGTTGTTGACCTACGCGAGGAAGAAGAACACGAGCTTATCTCACCTACACTCATTACAGCAATCGATCAGCGTTTACAACGAAATGAACAGGTTATCTTGTTTCAGAATCGCAGGGGTTATTCCTCTTTTATGCAGTGCTTAAAGTGTGGCAAACTGATATCTTGCAGCCAATGTGACATTAGCCTTGCCTACCACCGCGACAAAGAAGAGATGCAATGCCACTATTGCGGGCTAAGCATCCCCAGCCCCAGAAAGTGCCCTGATTGCGGCAGTTACAGCTTTGCATATGGTGCACCGGGAACACAGAAACTGGAGCAGACCTTGAAAGTGATGTTCCCTATGGCGAAGATTTTGAGGATGGATTCGGACTCTGCCAGAAAGAGAGACACATACAAACATATGTATAACCGTATGAAAAAGCGGGAAGTGGACATACTGCTGGGGACACAAATGATTTCGAAAGGGTTAGACTTCCCGGAAGTTACTCTGGTTGGTGTTATCATGGCAGATATAAGCCTTAATGTACCAGATTTCCGAGCTGCGGAACGTACCTTCCAGCTATTGACCCAAGTAGCAGGAAGAGCAGGGAGGGGTGCTAAAGCCGGTGAGGTGATTATTCAAACCTTTAATCCCGAACATTATGCCATACAGACCGCCAGCAAACAAGACTATCTTAGCTTCGTGGAGGAGGAACTCTCCCACAGGAAAAACCTATATTACCCACCCTACCATCGTTTGGCGCGAGTTGTTTTTCAGGGGACAGATATCGATAACCTCAAACAAGACATGCGTAAAGTGGAACAGCTTAAACAGGAGTTAGGAAAGGTGTTTCGTGTCCCGGAGTTGCTGGTGATTGGCCCCACTCCCGCACCTTTCAGTAAGATAAGCAATAATTATCGTTACCATCTAATCATGAAGGGAAGCAATCCAGTAATCATCCACAAAGCCATTCGTATCCTCGAAGAAAGCTTATCCTTAAGTTCCGGAGTAAGCCTCCAGTTCGATGTTGATCCTGTATCCCTAATGTAGGGTTACACTTCAATAAGCGGTGTATGGTGGTATTGGTTTGCCAAAATTAGATTGATATCAGAACGTATCGAATGGAGATACTCCCGCATCGTGGCTTCTGCAATATCCGGATGGTTGTTAATCTCGCTTAGATGCGCCAGCACAAGATTCTTTAGCCCAGGGTGGATGATACTGTTTAGCAACCCAACCGCCTGATTGTTGGAGAGGTGCCCGTGCTGACTACGGATACGCTGTTTCAAATGCCATTCGTATGGACCATTCTGCAACATATCGTCGTCATGATTGCTTTCCAACACCAAGGTGCTTAGCCCTGATAGTTTAAGAATACTCAGTTGAGTGGGATAGCCCAAATCGGTGGCTACGCCTAACTTCTTGGTAGGATCATCACAAGGGGAGAAACAGAAATTATTACCCTCGGCAGCATCGTGAGAAGCAGCAAAAGCCTCCACAAGAATGTCGCCAATAAGAAAACTGCTTCCGGTTTGGAAGAGCTCTAACCTATCCCCCACATTCCCCATCCTATCACCACAAGCCGCAAGAGTAGGGCGGTTGATATAAATGGGAATCTTGAACTTACGGCAGATCGCACCTGCACTACGGGTATGATCGCTATGTTCATGGCTGATTACCACAGCCGCAAGCATACTGGGATCCACACCCAGGTTGCTCATCGCCTGCAGAATACTCCGCATGCTTATTCCGGCATCTAGCAATATAGCAGTTGTTGAAGAGGTAACAAGAACGCAATTGCCTTTGCTACCACTGGCAATAACGGAGGTGTGAAACATTCTCAGGGACGGTATATTCTATAATATCGGTTATTCAATTTATCGAATTCTGTCCACACGGCATTTGGGGGAGCAGAATTGATCAACTGCGCCACACCAATTGTTTGAGCATCAAGATTATCGCACAGGTGGAGCAATAGAGCTTCCAAGGTTTGTGGTAAACGAACAGAAGCCTTCTCATACTCACCATGATGTGCCAGAATCAAATGGCGTAAGTTCAGCAATAGCTCTGCAGGAAATCCGGGAATGCGGGCAGCAGTTTCACATACTAACTGATCTGAAAGACTCAGATGCCCAACTAACCTACCTATATCGGAGAATTCGATGTTAGTTTTACCCTCGTACTCTGTAACTTTTGCCACATCATGTAAAAGAGCTCCGGTAACAAGCAAATCATAGTTTACAGGATACACGGTTGAACAGAACTCACAAAGTGCGGCTACCGATATAGTATGCTCGATTAAACCATTAACATAGTTATGATGCCAGCCTTTGGCTGCAGGAGCATTGAGATAACGGTTGAAGAACTCCTTATCATCGAATATCAGATGCAGTAATTTGTTCAAATGTTCCTGTTCAATCTTGTCAATAAAGCTAAAGAACCTTTCTGCAAGAACTTCAGGAGATATCTTACTGCGTGCCATGAAGTCTTCAATATTGTATTCAGAAACATCGGCAAACCTCACCTTGGTGATGGAGACCTGCACCTGACCCTTGAAGTTTACAACATTGCCTTTTATTTTAACCACATCACCCGCATCAAATTCATCAGCAGCTTTCTTGGCTTCCTTCCATACATTAGCAGCTATACTACCGCTCCGGTCCTGAAGCTTGAGACGTAGATACTGCTCATTCTTTCCATCTCTCAGCTCTTTTTCAGCAACCAAATAGAAAGATGTTACTTCTTCTCCTACCTTCTGATGAAGTTCGGATATTGAAACTTGATTTTCCATAATACTCTACTTTATCACAGTTATTCGATGGGTTTGCTTGCTCTGGTTTGGCATTTCTGCTCTAAGAAAATACAAACCTGAAGATGGGAACTTGCTGATAGGAAGCTCAGTTTCTAATAACTGGGCTTGTGACTTCCAGATACATTGTCCCTTGATGTTAAAAATCGAAATCATTGCGGGCTGGGGTAGCTTCACGTGCATTATGCCACCTCTATAAAGTGGATTGGGGTAAGCTAGTACTGGACTTTGTGGTACTTGTATCCAATCCGATGATGAAGAAGTTGTGAGGCTAAAGTTATTAAAGTTAGCATAATGAATCACACCGCCGGATTTGTCCTGCAACCAGTAATAAATCCGATATCCTGCTTGAAGCTGCTCCAGGGAAAGATTCACTAAGCTTATCGTGTAGCTTTTAGAGACCGAACTCCCAGAATTCATGGTATTGTTAATTGTGTCGGCAAAAGCTATCCATTTTTCAAGATAATAACGAGAAGAACCTGAGAAGTTGTGTAGTTTGAAAAGACCAACAAAAAAACGGGAGTTGGTTACCGGATTTAGAGTGGAAGTGGTGAATAGACTAGTGTTGGCATTGCTTAGTTGAATCTGGACGGAAAGATACTCGCCACTGGAAGACTCCTGTAACACGCAAGTTGAACTGCTAATGAAGCTACGCTTCAATTGAGCTGCACTCACGGCAGATTGATATCTGGCTAAATAGTCAGATGAGTTGAAACCGATGATCTTATGATCTCCGGATACTACTGTAAGGGGATTTGCATTAGAGTTATACCACGAGTGACGTTGATAGGATGCCAAGCTTGCCAGTGAATCTGAGAGATTAGGGTAATATAACAGGTTATGAACGTTGCTCTGGGGAAAGCTGTCTTGAATATCACATATGCTATTAGTTGTATTGAAGCGTAGAAAGTTCTCCACCGGTAACACAGGATTGCCATATCCAAAAACAGAATAATACTTGCTGATGGAATTGTTCACTAATGTTGTGTCCGATTCTGCCATAGAACTGGATAAAGTAGCCTGCACCCTAAGCTGCATAGCTGTTGAGGGGAGATCAATATTGAAGTCTTGGTATCCCGGGGCAGTTACTTCGAATAGGCTATTAGGCATTATCAGCTCGGTAATGAGGATATTATGTTCGAAACTATAATCTGGAGTAGGTGAGCTTATCTGCAGTAATATCTGTGCATCCGATATCACATTATCGGAGTGATTATAGATGCTGAAAACCGGTTTTACTGATTGCCTGGGTAATAACTGACCGCTCAAATCGAAGCTTACTAGCTGGAGGTCTGGCGAAGCAAGATTAAAGCTTCCTAATAGCCCAAAAAGTAGTTCGCAATTGAATCCCGCTTGGGACATGCTTTGGAAATAGGGGCTTATAGCATTTGTATTGAGATAAAAACTGTGGGATCCGCCACCTGAGGATGCACTAACAAAACGGTTTGCAAGGTTGGTGGCATAATCCACAACCAGCCAGATAGTTTCAGCCTGTACAGAAACGGGGAAATTAACATCCAGCAAGTTACTGCTTACAGCAACTTTTGCAGTAGTGATTAGTTGTGATGGTAGAGATGCAGCCTCACTGTATAATGAAACTCTAACCGAATCACCAATCACGGGAAAGTATAACCTTGCCTTCTGAATGTTAAAGCTACAGTTGGCAACCCCGGCATAAGCTGAACGGAAATCAAAGCGTACAGCCCATTTACTTGAGCCATATAAATGGTAATCGTCCGTTCCCGCATTATGAGAAAAGTAATACTCTTTGGCATCATGAGGAAACACATCTGCACCGGTTGATGGAAAAGAAACAAGCTGCGTTTCAGCCCTTAAGTAGGTAAGCATCAATACCAGCAGAAGGATCAATGTGGTTCGGTTTGGTAAAGCCATCAAATGCCTCTCTTGATTATATCTCGCGCTTTGTCCAAATCTTGTTTCATCGCCATGATAAGCTCCTCCACACTTGCGAACTTCTTCTCTGGCCTTAGATACATATGGAGCTCCAGCTCCAGGGCAGTGTTATAAATATCCTCTTCGAAATCAAGCAGAAAAGTCTCAATCTCTATCACTCCACTATGTTTCACGGTGGGGCTACTACCGATATTTGTCAATCCAAAATATGAGCTACCCTTCACAAATGCTTTACTGAGATAGATCCCCTCTGCGGGTATAAGCTGGTGCGGATTACCAAGAATGAGGTTAGCAGTTGGGAATCCAAAGCTTGTTCCTTTACCAATTCCATGACCAACATCGCCAAGAAGTCTGTATGGTTTACCTAAAAGCCTATTTGCCTCATCAATCTCCCCTCTTATGAGCAATTCCCGGATCATGCTGCTGCTGATTGGCCTACCTTTAGATAATAATGGATCAACATACTCTACATCAAACCCAAATTGTTGAGTATGGCTTTGCAAGAAGTGGAAATCACCCTTCCTTTGGTAACCGAAATGGGAATCATAACCGACAATAATCAGCTCCGGGTTCCATACTGGGACGATGTATTCCTTTAAGAAACTCTCAGCGGAGATATGGGCAAACTCATGGCTAAAACTTAGCAGTTCTACCTTATCGATACCAAATGCAAGAAGTTGCCTTTTTTTGTAATCAGCAGGGCATAATACTCTTGGAGCAGGATGTGCTTTTAGAGTGAATGCAGGATGATCGGTATAGCTTAGTACAACACTGAATGCATTTCGTTGCTGTGCGCAATCTCGCAATCTACCAAGCAGTTTCTGGTGTCCTAAATGAATACCATCAAAATTGCCTATCGTTAGAATGCTTCTCTTATTCATGCTAACACTATGTAGGGATGCACTATACTGTCTTTTCTCAGCCCAATGGCTACCGGTTCATGCATGTTGTTATAGAGAACAATCTCTTTCTTCGAAGGTGTAGTTGACTCAGCTATAACAATATCCATCCCGTGCCTTATCCTTCGCACATCTTCATTGTCCAGGATATAAGACTGGTACGATTTTAGGGCTGTGCATGGAGGTAATATATGCTCAAACCAGTTTTCTGGGGTTAGCATATCAAGTTCCACAGCACTGTCTATAGAAATATCACCAATGGCTTCACGGCGTAAGAACACTGTGTGCCCGATAGTACCCAAACAATTTGCCAGCCATTCACTCAAGCTTCTTATATAGGTCCCTTTTGTTACTGTGCATGTATAGCTAAGCCGATGGTTTTCGTCGAATAGTGTATCCGGGTTGTTGGTTGTCAAACGGAAGCTTTCAATAGTCACAGGGCGGAAAGGCATGTCCACCTCCACTCCTGCTCTTGCAAGTGAATAGGCTCTTTTACCATTTATCTTGATTGCAGAATAGGCAGGTACAGGTAGTTCAGTTAGCTTGAGGGCCATATCTTCCAGTTCTGTTGCGTTTATAATGGGCGTAGGAACCACAGCAATGTCGTTAACCTCAGCCTCTGTATCTCCGGTTGGAGTTGCTTCACCTAGTTTAATCGTAGCAGTGTAAGTCTTAGTTTCGTGCTCGACAAACTTCGCTAATCGTGTATATGAACCAATGCAGCACACCAGTAAACCCGTTGCGAAAGGATCCAGTGTACCACAGTGCCCAATCTTCCTGATTCCTGTTAGCTTGCGTAATCTACGAATAACATCGAAAGAGCTTATCCCTGCAGGTTTGTCGATTGCAATGAATCCGGAAAACTCGCTGCTATTAATCGCCCTTCTCCTTCAATGCTTGAGCAAAGTCACTTAGAATCTTTGTAGTTACCTCTTCCAAACTCCCCTGCATTGTGCAGCCAGAAGCCTGTCGGTGCCCACCCCCACCATAACGCACAGCAATTTTATTCACATCAAGTCCGATTGACCTTAGACTAAGCTTAAATAGTTGTGGCGCATCCTCTCTGAGATAGGCAATAGCATCAATACCTTTTACCCCTTGTACCCATCGAGTAATGTTCATCACACTATCCGGATTAAGCCGGTTTCTGTGCATCATATCCATAGTGGAATGCATTATCAACACCTTGTTATTGAGGTATAGTTGTATAGTAGCAAGGGTCTCTCCCACATATCTCATCTCTTCTGCCGCATGGTTTAGGAAGAATTCTTTGTACAGGGCATTGGGCTTTATCCCCCATTCGCATAAATCCGCACATAGTAGGTATACTTCTTTGTTTGTGTTGGCATTGGCGAAGTTGTTCGTGTCATTCAATACAGTAGTATAGAGACAATTACCTATATACAGTTTATCTTCGGCTTCAATCGTATCTACATGATCTTTAAATATGGCGTGGATTATCGCCCCAACCGAGACATAGGATGAATCTATCAGACTTGTTTCTGCGAGGATGGGATTATTCTCAACTACATGGTGGTCAAGCAGGATATTCCGCCTGGATATCTTTAGCAGTTCTTCCCTTTTTCCCAACCTATCTCTGCTATTGCAATCCAAGATGAACATCAGATCTAGATCCTGCACAAGTCCTTCGCGGTATTGTTCAACATGACATTCCTGCATTAAGTATGCATATCTTGTTAAGTCGTCATCATCGGTATATATAACGCTGTCCTTTCCGAAGCGCGCTATAATCCTTTGTAGTGCAAGGGCAGCACAGAAACCATCGCCATCGGGGTTAACATGGGTTATAATCGCTATCATATGCGCCTTACCAATGTGTGCCAGCAGGTTTGTTGCCAGATTAGTCATCTTACCTCACCTAACAATAATCGCCACTAGGGGCGATTATTGCTTATACCTTTGTTGTGTATGGGGTTCGTCCAAAGATTATCTATTAATCTTCTTCATCCTCATCATCTTCGAAATCCTCATAATCATCTTCGTCTTCATCGAAGTCGAAATAATCATCATCGTCAAGGTAATCATCAATGTCAATATCCGGGTCATAGTCTGCATCGTCGTTGTAATCATCTTTCAATGATGCGAGAAGAGCATCCATCTTCTCAGCACGATCCTCGGTCTCATCGTAGAAGAAGGTTAATTCCGGAATGGTTCTCATAAGTTGTGCTCCTGCAATTTGTTTTTTTAGAAAGCCAGATGACTTGATAAGAAGCTCTTTTATCTTATCGTGGCTGGCGGGGTTGTTATAATGTGAAAAGTACAGTTTGGCGTAACGTAAATCTTTTGCCAATATTACGTCTGTTATCTGAACCCATTCTAGCTTTGGGTCATTAAGCTTCTGAGAAAGTGTGATGTTGAATATCTTCTTCAGCTCTTCCTGAAGTCTGGGAATCCGGTACGACTTCATTGTAACTTCTTGCTTACCTGTTGAACGGTAAAGGCTTCGATTACGTCACCTTCTTTGATATCGGAGTAACTCGCCAAAGATAGTCCGCAGTCCGATCCGGCTCGTACTTCTTTAACATCATCAGAATAGTGCTTCAGCGATGATAGACTATCCTCAATCACCATGACGTCATTGCGATACAATCTCACTTTGCATTTTGCCTGAATCACTCCTCTATCCACCTGACATCCTGCTATCGTGCCAAGCTTCTTGATTTTGAACACTTGTTTCACAGTAGCCGAACCGATAACAGTCTCTTCAAACTCAGGCTTAAGCATGCCCTCAAGTGAGTTGCGTATATCATCTATGGCATCGTATATAACTTGATACAGTTTTATCTCCACGCCCTCATCATCGGCAAGCTTCTTAGCTAACTGGCTGGCACGTACATGGAAACCGATAATTATCGCATCAGAAGCTGAAGCGAGGGACACGTCTGCTTCATTGATTCCACCAACACTCTTGTGGATTATATTAACACTCACTTCGCTATTGGACACTTTCTGGAATGAATCTGCCAATGCTTCTGCCGAACCATCTGTATCCGTTTTTAGGATTATATTCAGCACGTTAATCTGATCTTCTTTGATGCGGGCAAAGATGTTCTGCAAGGAGGATTTGTTCTGATACTTCTCCCTTTCAAGGCGGATTTGCTGGCGTTCCGTGCTTATACTTCTGGCGGTTTTCTCGCTATCAACTTGATTAAGCATGTCACCTGCTTTGGGGGTATCTGACAATCCATAAATCCTGGCAACATCAGAGGGATACAACACTTTGATCTCTCCCCCACGCTCGTTCTCCATCTTGCGGATTCTGCCATGCACCGCACCGCAAACCACTATATCTCCGCGATTGAGTGTGCCTTCACGCATCAATACAGTTGCTGCTGCACCCATACGGGGATCCTTTTGAGATTCAATGACTATAGCAGAACCTGGCACTTGGCGTTTTGCTTTCAGTTCCAGCATTTCCGCAGTTAACAGAATCACTTCAATCAGGTTCAATATACCTTCGCCTGTAACAACAGAAGTTTTGCACCAAGGTACATCACCACCATATTGCTCCAGATACACTCCCATCTCTAACAACTGGGCTACTGTGCGGTCTATATTAGCTCCGGGCAGGTCAATCTTGTTGATTGCAATAATCAAAGCTACCCCAGCTGCTCTGGCATGATCGATTGCTTCCTTAGTTTGAGGCTTCACCCCTTCAGTGGCAGCCACTACGATCACCGCAATATCTGTAACATTGGCTCCGCGGGCACGCATTGCTGTAAATGCTTCGTGACCGGGAGTGTCCAAAAAGGTTATTTTGTGTTTATTCAACTCAATCTGGTAAGCACCGATATGCTGAGTAATTCCTCCGGACTCACCGGCTACGATATTCGCATTGCGTATATAATCCAATATTGAGGTTTTCCCATGATCAACATGACCCATGATTGTAACAACCGGAGGTCTGGTTTCCTCTTCCACATCGGAATATAACTCACGCTCTTTATCAATTATATCCACCCCGTATTCATCCTCGAAGCGGAACTCCACTTTAAACTCGTCGCATATCATCTCAAGAGAATCTTTATCCAAGCGCTGGTTCATTGTAACCAACTGTCCCATCATGAAGAACTTGGATATTATCTCAGACGCTGAAACATTCATGATTTTCGCAAGTTCACTCACCGAGGTATATTCCCGAATGACAATCTCGCTGCCATGATCAACCACACTTTGTGCTTCACGATGATACTTCTTGCGCTTTGATGTCTTCTGCATGGTCTTTTTTATATTTCTGGAGATGGCAGCTTCATCGATCTCAACAGGTTCGGGTATACTTTGTTTAGTTTTCTTTGTACTGGTTATAAGCGCTTTTTTGTGCTTACTCTTATCTCCCAATTCCTCGTGATTCACCTTCACCTTGCCAAACTGCTTTTGTTCAATTGGCTTCTTCAGCTCAGCAGGTGGAGCAACAACCGGTTTCAGAATTGGAGCAGGTTCCGGACGCTTGCGATAATCTGTTTGTGGTCTGCGATTATCCGGTCTCGGTTGAGATCCCTGCCCCGGACGGTGTGTCTGCGAGCCCTGAGAGTTATATCTGTTCTGAGGGCTGCTGGTCTGAGTTGTACTGGGTTGGCGTGGAGGTGGAACAGCTTGTTGATATGGAGTTCTACGGGTCGTGAAGTCTGGTTTTTTATCCAAGAATGACTTGGGCTTATCCACTTCAGGCGTTTGAACTTGTTCAACTACCGGTTCTGGTTCGCTTACCACGTCCTGTTTTACGGGTTCTACCGGAACTACCTTTTCCATGGGAACTTCAATAACCGGCTCTGATTGCTGGGGTGTTGTGTCTTCTGTTGTAGATTCCACATCCGGTTCGTTTTTCAATGGCATCACTTCCGGTTTGACTTTAGCTGCCTGACGCATCTCTACAAGGCGTTTACGATCACGCTCTGCGCGCTTTTCTGCATCAATTTGTTCATTGTATTTCATCCGGATCTTATCCGCAACTTCTGCTTCAATAAAGCTCATATGGCTTTTTATATTCACACCCATATCTGCCAGGTGCTTCTTTAATGCCAATGCGCTTATCTTCAGCTCTTTAGCAAGGTCATGAACACGTATCTGCAAAGCTTCCTCCACTATGCTTCAGCCAACCAATATTCCATTATCTTGGCGGCAAAATTCTTATCGCTAATCCCAAAGATTCCTGTTGTTGGCAATCCCAGGGCATCGCTTATCTCTTTTTGTTTTCCCGTTGTTATTATCTTAACCGGGGTTGGACAGCTCTCGTTCGCTCTTAGTATCGTATTTTGGGTGCGGACGGAGGTATCCTCTGCCACCACCACTAAGTGTAAGACATGTCTGTTTAATCCCCTGATACAGGCATCCAGCCCGGAAACTACTTTCCCGGCTTTACGTGCAAACTGCATCAAGTTCAGTATCTTAGTATTCATCTTTGGGCTGTCTTAAATCTCTTTCTTGCCCGCTTTTGCCATTTCTCCAATCCGGAAAAACACTCTGCTGTTGGGCAAAGATAATACTTGCGAACCTGGATAAGTCGTTGTAAATCAAACACGATTCCACAATTCACGATATGGAAATTTAACAGCCCTTTCTGGTCAACCTTTTTTTTACACACCACGCAGGTGCGGGTAGGAATGTGGTTGGCATGACTGCTAATATTGGGCATTAGAAATACTTCGCTGCTTCTTTCAAGCGCTCAGCCGTCTTCTGACCAAGCCCTTCGAGGTTACAAAGTTCATCCACAGATGCCATAAAAACATCTTGAACACTGGTATAACCGGCATTACGCAGAGATTCCGCAATCTTGGGAGTAACTCCGTCCAGTTCGGTTACATGACTAATGGTCCTGCGTTCTTTTGCCATCCTTTCTTCAAATTCGGCTACGGTGTAGATGTCAATCTTCATCCCGGTAAGTTTAGCGGCGAGTTTCACATTCTTGCCTTGCTTACCTATTGCCATCACTTTATCCGCATCTTCCACAATCACGCTTGCAGCATGATTACGTTCAATAATCACCCGCTTTACGCCATTAACGCCCAAGGCATTCTCAATCATCTTCTCCACATCATCGTTATACACCACGATATCTATCTGCTCACCGTGCAACTCCTTACGGATGGAATCTATACGGGTGCCCTTGGGACCAACACAGGCAACCACAGGATCGATGCGTGGATCATTGGCTTCAAGCTCAACCTTGGTGCGGATTCCCGGTTCGCGTACAATCTTGCGAATCTTCAGGCTATCGTTATATATCTCCGGGATCTCAGCTTCAAAAAGCTTCTTCACAAATTCGGGATTGGTGCGGGAAAGAACCATTGTTACTCCCCCACCGCTTGCTCGGATGTTCACAATATATGCCTTGATGTTGTCGCCAACACGGTAGAATTCGTTCTCTATCTGTTCGTCCAAAGGTAATAAAGCATCTGTGTACCCGATATCCACTCTGTAACCACCGTTATTCTCGTCTATAGCTTTAATCTTGCCGGTAACGATGGTATGCTTCTGCTTGTTAAAGTCGTTCTGAATCTTTTCATCTTCCAGACGGCGGATTCTGTCCTGAATTATCTTTTGCGCTGTTTTCACGAGTTTAGGCTCGAACTCATGCAAGGACATAACCTTTTCGATATATTGCCCTAAAACTGCTTTCTTGTCGTATTCCTCTCTCGCTTCGGCAAGAGATATCTGCCCCACGCCGTCTTCAACTTCCACCACCAAACATTTAAACTTGGCGCGGATGTTTCCACTCTCGTTGTCCACAAAAACTTCCAACTCGGCTTCCGGATCCAGCTTTTTGGATAATGTGGCAGTGACCGCTTCCACGATAATCTCTTGGATCGAAGCAGGATCAAGCTGCTTGATTGCAGCAAGCTTGGTTAATGCTTCCAGAATGTTGGCACTCATTCTTGTTCTCTCCCTTTGGGAATATCCAGATAAACTGTTTTTGCCCTGGTGATCGCCTTGAAAGGAATTTCTATAATCTCACCCCGATCATCCAGCTTCAGTGTATCTTGGTTAACTTCTAACAAAGTTCCCATTGTAGATTTCTTCTCATCATCACAAACCCATTGCACAGCAACTTTCTCTGTGATGGCACTTACATAATGACTCTTTAACTTCAAGGGACGCTCAATACCCGGGGATGAAACCTCCAAGTAATAACGTTCCGGGATTAGATCAAATGTCTCAAGTTCGTTGCCCAAAGCACGGCTGAACGCTGCGCATTCGTCCAACAGAACTCCGCCGATTTTTGTAAGATAAACGGTAATAATCCGCCCTTTGCCAGACATCTTCTCGTCGATATCATATATCGCAAGATGCATGTCTTGACAAATCTTTTTGGCTATTTCTTCAATCTGTACGCGGTAATATTCCATGTTTATCCTCACTTTCTTTACTTTGTAGTGACTCTGCCAGCCCTGTTGGGCTAAAAAGCACGCAATTTACACCAAAAAAAATAGCTATCCAATGTAGCTATCTGTCTCTGCGGCAAAAATATGCCATATTTTCGCTGACAATTCCGCCAGCTTCTACGCTTGATGCCAGTCTTTTTACAATCCTCTATCCGTCAAGATATTTCTATCCTCCCACGCAGTTAGCTTTGTTGCCTCACTAATATGAATTACTTGATCATTACATGATCATTGCATGTTTCATCCGTAATAAACATGTAATGATCATGTAATGATGTCAAGCAAGCTGAATGCAGAGTTCGCACCGGAGGTAAAAAAAAGAGACCCGGCAATCATTACCGGGTCTCTGCTATATAAATCGGGGAGGATTTACATGATGATTACTTCATTAACATAGCTTTACGGGTAAAGCTGTCTTTGCCGGCTTGCATTCTGATGAAGTAAATACCGGTGGAGCATTCCACACCGTTATCATCCAAACCGTTCCAGCTAAGTTTGTAGTTATTAGGTTGCTTCATTCCCTGGTTAATGGTGCGCACAACCTGACCACGAGCATTGTAGATGCTGAATGTTACTTCTGCAGCCTTGGCAATGCCATAGCCGATTGTGGTGCTGGGATTGAAGGGATTGGGATACACGGAGTGCAATCCGGTGATAAGGTCAATGCCGGGAGTCCCGGGACCTTCCTGACCGGTGAAGTTAACCGTGGTGGGTCCATGAAGAACATTATTCCCATCCATTTCTGATACTTGCAGCCAATAGTAGTATGTGCCGGGTTCGCTTACGCTTTGGTCTGTATATACATAGTGCTGCTGTTGGGAAGTGTTAGTGGGTTCAATCATCGGGCTGATGAGTTCCGCATTAACGAAATCCTCTGTCACACCGCGCAGAATGTAGTAACCGGCAAGGCCGGTTTCGGTTTGCGTGACCCAAAGGATGTTTATATTGTTCTGTGCATTCAGCACTGCGGAGAAAGAGGAAAGCTCAACCGGCAAGGTCTCTTCATCTTCAAGAGTGATTATAAGCGTGCCTTTTGCGCCGAAATCAGCAATCTCCACGAAGGTTTCATTGGCTGTACTGCTCCATTCAACAATAGTACCGTCATTAACGGTGCAATTAACGGGAGTGAAGCCCAAGCCGGCGTGGTTGAGCCAGAATAATCCGCTGAGAGCAGCATCGCTGGCAACGATGGTGTATTGAATAGCTAACTCATTAGCTGCCACAGAAACAGTGATATCGTCACTGGTGCTGGTATCGGGATCTATCTCAACCGTGTTGTCCGTAAAGCCATCAAGAGGCTCAACTAAGATAATTGTACTTGCACCGCTGATGGATGTGTTTGCGCCTGCACCTGCAGAAATCGCACCGGTGGTAACCTCGATTACATTGGAGTTCGAGCTTGTACCATAGTCATTAACTGCACGAACACGATAGGTGTAACCTGTGTTAGGAGATAACCCATCTACACGCACAATGGTGTTATTTATTGCCTTATTATTCCACCCAGAAACGTAAACACCACCAGCCAAGACATCAATTCTATAACTTGTAGCTGTACTAACTGGAGCGAAGCGAGCAGAAAATCCCTCATGGGAGATTGCAGTGGCACTATTAGCAGTGGGAGATGCAGGAGGTGGAGGAGAAGTAACAGAGCCATCACAAATGATATTCTGCGTAGTAGCCCCCAAAGAAGTTGCTACAATGACCTCATTAACATAACTTCCTATCGATAGTCCACTTTTCAAACGAACATATACTGTTTGAGTGCTAACAAGACCATCACTTTGGGTAAAGATTAATGGACTAGTGTAACCAGAACCGCTTGTTTTGGATATTTCATAGTTGGTTGAAGCAGATATACTGATGTCAGTTGTAAGATTAGCACCTGATACGGTAAATGTCTGTTCTGTGGAAGGACCAATGCCAAATTCATAACTGAATCCTGATAAAGAAGATTCGCTAACTTCGATTAAGGGAATTATTGGGACTGTCCAAAGCTGTGCCCAAGTGTTAGCAATACGAATACCATCATATTTGGCTGCAGGTGTGGGAGCAGTGGTGTTTCCTTGGCGCAATGCCACACCACCGATGTTGGCTGCATCAGCTGCGGATACATCGGTAGAAATGCAGTTGGCAGCAGGCTCGCTGGGACCAATGGTGGGGTTCACCCAAAGGGAGACCACATCGTTGGTTGCACCTGCTACGATTTGATATTTAAGTACTAAGAGGTAAGTGGTATCCAGTGCGTATACATAATCTGTCCATACGGCAGTAGTATTAGCACCACCGCGGGACACACCAAAGCGCACTTGATTGCTAACATTGGTTTGGGCAAAGATTCTGCCCTTGAAATCGCTGCTTACAGGGCTGGCTGCCAAGTGGAAGAAATAGTCTCCATTAGCATGGGCACTGCTGAGATTTGCCAACAAGGAGGCATAGATTGCACCTGAAGTTTGTGCTGTAAATGTTCTGTTCACGTCTTCACCGCTTGTGCCGGTGGTCTGGGCTGCAAGACCGCTGTTTGCGGGATAACCTGCATAGCTCAAGCCGGAGCTGGCAACGGTGAAGGAGTTGGTTCCGCCACCACTGTGGGCAGTCCAACCATTGGCAGTTAACAAAGTAGCTGCGGTGTATTCGAAGTTATCTTCAAAGAAGGTTTCAGGCACTATGGGAGCTAAAACTGAACCGGTTACAGCTTTATCCTGTTGGGTAGCACCGGTGCTGGTGTGGGCAATATTGCCGGAATAGTCACCTGCCGTAGTCCCTGCAAGGCGTACATAGATAGTGGTGGTGGCAACTGTGCCACCGGTGGGGGTAAGCGCAAGAGTTCCGGCATATCCGGAGCCAGAGCTTAGGGAGTATTCAAAACCTGCCACAGCACCAATATTGATATCGCCGGTTAAGTAAACACCGGCAACGGTGTAGCTTTGTGCTGCTGAGGGAGAACCCACAGTGGTAGCAAAGGGATTTAATGTACCACCCAAGGTGATAGTGGGAGTGGGAGCGGTTACAGTGCCACTGGCAGCAAGGTTTACGCTGGTTGCGCCGGTGCTGCTATGTACGATGTCACCGTTATAAGAGCCTGCTGTTGCACCGGTCAAACGAACATAAACCAAACCGTTATAGGTGCTGGCAAGGGAGAGAGTGCTGGACCAGTTTGTGTTGTCGGTGGAGTACTCATAACCGGCTAAAGCTGCTACAGCTATATTGGTGGTTAAGTTGCTACCGCTTAAGGTATAGCTTTGGGCAACAGAAGGAGTTCCGGTGAATGTGGAAAATGCATTCAGAGTTCCCACAACGCTGATGGTAGGGGTCGGAGCAGCACCAAGAGCTTGAATGGAGATATCATCAACGCCTAAAGCCTGCGCATATGAAGTGGTTGTGCCGGAAGCTACCGAGTAGTTCCAAGCTAAATAGAGAGAAGAAGATGCAGCAAGGCTTTGTCCAAGAGAACCGGACACATTTACTGTAGCTCCGGGAGCACTAGAATACCCATCATTAGATGCATCTGCTGTCATTGTCGACAGGAACCCGGTTCCTGCCGAAGTCCATGTTGTACCATCGGTTGAGTAATACATCTGGATTGCGAAGCCTGCAACGTTTGTACCCATACGGTACTTTTCTACATTGTAACTAATGGAAAATGAAGTAATTGACGTTGAGCCATTATTTGTGAGTTGCAAGTAAACGTTACCACTTTTTGTAGCAGAACCGGAAGATAAAAAACCAATTGCGCGATCCGTTGCCGTTGTTGCTGGACCTGCTCCAAAATTATAGATACCATTTCCGGCAGAAGATATCATAGCATCTCCACCATTTCTTTCTGTTGCAGTCACAGCAGATGAATAAGAGCCAACTAATCTTACAGTAGCATTTTTATCAGCCTTCCAACCGGTAGGCAAGGTGGCTGTAGCAGCAGTACCGACTGCATCAAAACTCTGCGAGACTGTCTGACCAGCCTGAATCGTAACTTGTCCAAATGCAGCACCGATCGCCAAGAGAGCGAACAATACTAACAAAATTGTCTTTCTCATATTTCCTCCCTGAATTACGTTAAATATATTAACATGATACAATTACAATTACGGGGTCATTATCCTGAGCCGTACAAATTTGGCAATGTATTTTTTGGCATATCGTCAATTGGATCTCGCTTTCTTGATGAGAATATTCCACGCACTCTTCCAAAAGTAGATCCAGTCGGTAGTTAAAGGCTTCTCCAGCTTACGCAGGATGTATCTTCTTTCAGATTCCACAATCTCCTCGAAGCTCTTGGGCATATCGGCATAGAATGGAGGCAGCAAGCCAGGTTTCACCTTAAGCCTTAGTTCTTGCATATCAGGCGGATAAAGACTAAAGTAATGTTCACTAAGTGCCCTAACACCAACCAGACCGAGCTCTCCCTTGAAGAAGTTTATAAATTGTGGCAACTCGTCTATCCAAAGCTTGCGTAGAACAGTTCCCCAAGATGTTACACGGAAATCATCCGCAAACTTACCACCCTCTTGCAGGGCATTTGTTTGATACACATACTGTTGCAAGTATTCGCTATAGGGGTGCATGGTCCTGAACTTCTTGATGTATATTATCTTGCCGTTTTTGCCCTTACGTTTTAAGCGAATAAAAGGACCGTAAGTTGGGTTTGGATCTGTGCGTGGCTCTCGAGTCTTTTTTAGGATAAAGTGCATCAAACCATCAATCTCACGCTTATTTATAAGTTCAAACCCACAGAAATAGAAACGTCCCAGTATCTCAGTTTCGGAAAGCGCTCTGTTTTTGCCTTTCGTCAAAGCAAAATACCAGCCTTGCAACACTGGGAGTTTGGGCATTGCACGTCTGAACAGGAAATCAAAGAAGTACAAAAACGACCCGAAGAAAGAGCCATACCTCTTATAAAACGCCATCCGTCTTTCTGTAATTGTCTCCCCAATGCAAACGAAGACACCACCATCAATCAACATCTCGTTTACCCGTATCAGATAGTAATTCAACCGACGGTAGTCGTTTATCATTCTTAGGTTCAGGAATACTTGCCGACTGCAGTTGGGCTCATTCTGAATGTTGAAGTAAGTTTCCGAATTTAGTATCAGAGTACCGTCTTTCTTGAACTTGGTGAGATCCAGAAAATCATTAAGAAAGTCGAACAGTTTTGGTTTATCTGCCAGATATTTATCCCACAAAGGCAACATGATGGAGTTCTCTTCCGCCTCATCAACTCCCGGCAGCGAATATGGTTCATTGCTGATAACCGGAACAGACTTGGCTGTGTCCATGAAGAACTTAGGACTCTGAGATTCCTCAAGTGCTGCAGACCTGGTTATCAACCTTGTTGAGGCGAAGTTTGCATTCTCTCTGTGAAAGCGGAAGGCATAGTAAATACTTAGAAAAACAAACAGCTCAATGCCAAAGGTGGTGAGGATAGTCCCGAACACGATATAACGGGAATAGTTGAACTTCCCAAAGAAGTACATCAGCCCAAGCACAATGGCAATAGCAAAGATGTTACACTTGACTATCCTGCGTATAAAATCAGTAGCGCTGTGAATCGTTCGCAGGGTGAACTTCTCTCCCCAAGCACCAGAGCCAACCCAGATTATAACAAATGGGATAAAGCTGCGGTAGTAGTGAAGAATTATCCGCTTTGTGCCGGGGCGAATCTTGGCGGCAAAGAGAAAGGCAAACACCACTATGGCAATATCAAGGGCAAAAAGCGCATATTTTGTTGCTTTATACTTCATATTGCCGTCCACTTGGTTGATAAACGATGGTGAATACCTGGGTTCAGAGTTGCTGATAACACGTTAAGTTACTCCTTGAAATGGTCTTCAGGCACTACATAATCCCGGTTTACTTGAAGAACTCGACAGTTCTTTCCAAGCCTGCCTTAAAATCCACCTTAACGCTATATCCAAGAAGGTTCTTAGCTTTGTTTATATCTGCCAGAGAGTGCTTCACATCTCCCGCTCTGTCCTGTTCAAACTTCGGCTCGATATTCTTGCCCAGAATACTGTTTATCATCTGCACCAACTCCACCAAGGTATATCTTTGTCCACAAGCGATATTGATCACTTCTCCGGCAGCTTTGGGAGCTGTGCACGCTTCAATATTCGCCCAGACATTGTTTTCCACAAAGGTAAAATCTCTGCTTTGGCTTCCATCTCCATAGATTATCGGCTCTTTATCCTGCATAATCATGCGGATAAACTTCGGTATCACAGCACTATACTGCGAGGTAGGATCCTGTCTTGGTCCAAAAACATTAAAGTAGCGCAGTGCCACCGTTTCCAAGCCATACAACTGGTAGAAAACCTGGCAGTAACGTTCCTGCGCATACTTTGTTAGTGCATAGGGGGACATAGGGTTAATGGGCATGGTTTCCACTTTTGGGAGGGTCTCACTGTTGCCATAGATGGATGAGGAGGATGCCACCACTACCCGCTTCACTTCAAACTCCTTGGCTGCTTCCAAAATGTTCAGCATACCCAGGATATTCACATCATTGGAGGTGATTGGGTCATTGATTGACCTTGGTACTGAGGGCAAGGCACCTTGGTGCAGCACATAATCCACGCCTTTCACCGCAGCCCGCACAATATGGAAACTGCGTAAATCGCCTTCAATCATGGTTAGATTCGGGTCCTTCATCAAGGGGAGGATGTTCTCCCGTTTTCCGGTGGCAAAGTTATCCAATACACGCACTTCGTGTCCTCTGGACAGCAATTCGCTAACAATATTGGAGCCAATGAATCCGGCTCCTCCGGTTACTAAATACTTCATATGGTTCTCCTTATCTAAATGGAAGTATCTTAACATAATAAGCCCATTCGTATATATTTTTACTTTATGATTTTAACACCCTCAACATATAAAGCGTGCATAAGAGTAGTAGAATCAAAACAGTAGCTTTCTTGTTATCAAAGTGTTATGTAGTAATGCTGAAAAGTTGAGTTTCAATACTCAAATTTAGAGCATAGGAACATCGTGTTATAGATTAGCGGCTCAACCATCCGGAAATCAGATAACTTGTACCAAGCCTGAATTAACATGATCCAAAACACAACCTCTGCTGAATAAGCATCCCTACCAACTAGAGAAGTCTTTCAGATATTAACTCTGCTTATTAGTTTATTAATCCTTTTACAGATTGACAGTTGATCCACATCTTTAAGGAGATGCCTGTAGTTTGCCAAACGACTAGCAGTCTCTTGAACTGCGAAGGTTACGGTTTGCTTTTCCATGATTAGCTCCTGTATTGATTGAGCCTTAAACATACATGTAACAAACTGCTCCTGATCTGGTTATGTATATCTCGTGTCCATTTATTACTGCAACAGTCTTAAGTATTTTCGCTCATCTTCATTGGAATTTGGAGAGTTTATGTATTTGTTCGTTCACCTTTGCCTACCTAATGAACATTTTTGTGTACTGAAGCAATCGATAAAGCTTGTTTATCCGATCCACAAAGCTGAGCTATATTACATTCACTCCTAACATTAAAACCTAGAAATTGATGATACACTCAAGACTTCTGGCCTCTTGCACAAGTCTACACCCGAATATATAGGTAAACAACCAACTGCTAGCATAAACATCCATAGAGCTTAAGTAATTAAACAATACATTAATCATTCAGCCGAATGTCACTCGAAAAATCTTTTATCACCCTTGCAGGGACACCTGCAACCATACAACGAGATGGTACATTTTTAGTGACAACTGAACCTGTAGCAACAATAGATTCGTCTCCGATTATTACTCCAGGAGTTATTGTAACATTGGGCATGATCCACACACCTTGTCCAATTATTGTTTTGAATACTTTTCTCGGGTATAGCCTTTTCAAGACAGTGTCAGAAGCTATGTTCTGGTGTGCTGTGATAATAGTTCTGTCACCAATCGAAGTATGTGAACCAATATAAATCTGATCGGTAAACACCCTGTCAAAAACTACTTCGTGTCCAATATACACATCCTTCCCAATGTTTACACCCCTCCAGCGATGGATCGTAGTTCTCCACTTTTTTACAACACAGAAGAAAGCTACTTTATCCAATATGAACCGCCAAATGAATACAATCGAGTATTTTAGAATACCATCCCACCCCTTCAATCCATAAAAGTCTAATACTTCTTTTGCAGCCATGAGTATCTCCTTGCTAATAGCTTAAATTCTCCAACTGTCGAACAGTATGTCCAATCACCACAAGCATAAATTACTTAAGTTATGGCAATCAAACTGCTTGATAGCGGAAACCTATAATTACTTATCTGCAGTACAACAGAATACGTCTGTTGAGAATAAAAAAACATCTGCTTCACTGATTTAGTTATTTGGAGTCAATATGTTCAATTTCCAAGGTACTGACCACCATTTACGTGTATCGTTTGTCCGGTAATAAACGAGGCTTTCCCACTGCAGAGAAAGCTTATTAACTCGGCTACTTCGCTTGGTTTGCCAACTCTGTTCATAGGTATTTGGGAAACTATCTGCTCACGATACTTCTCGGGAATCCTAGAGTACATGTCAGTCTCAATTGCCCCGGGGCATACTGCATTCACTGTAACGCCCTTTGTTGCAAGCTCTAGGGAGAGAGCTTTGGTGAAACCAAGTATCCCCGCTTTGGAGGCAGCATAGTTAGACTTGCCGAAAGCCCCCATGTAAGCACCAATGGAAGAGATATTAACAATGCGCCCCCAACCTTGATCTGCCATCTTGGCTACAAACGCTTGGGTAAAATGGAAAAGCTGGATAAGGTTAATATTTATCACTTTATTCCATGTTTCAAAGGACATCTTACGGAAGGTGCTGTCCACATCAATCCCGATGTTGTTCACCAGTATATCCGGGGCTAAACCTATCTCACTTAGTGTTATAATCGCATTACCAATGGACTCGTTATCTCCATAGTTACACTGTATGGCGACCAAATCAGGAATCTGCTTGGTTAAAGCTTTCATACCGGCAATATTGGAGTTGTAGGTGAATGCCACTTTGGCACCTGAAGCGTATAAACTCTCTACTATTGCTCTTCCAATACCTTTATCACCGCCTGTGACGAGAGCTGTTCTTGCCTTTGATTCACTTAGCATTTGTATAAACCCGCACCCCAAGTCCAACCAGAGCCAACTGCTGCAAATAGTATCTTGGTACCTGCTTTAAGCTTTCCGGCTCTGTTAACCTCATCCAGTAAGATAGGGATTGTACCGCCGGAGGTGTTAGCATATCTTGCCATATTATGCTGAACTTTCTCGAAGGGCAAGCCAATAATCCTCGCAGTTTCCTGTAATATTCTGATACTTGGTTGATGAGGAACAAGATAATCAATCTCTTCTATGCTGGTACCTGTATCCTGTAAAACCTGTTTGATTGCCTTAGGAAGCACCTTGATTGCTGTTTCATAGACTGCTCTGCCATCCATCTGAAAATACCTAAGCCCCGCATCTGCAATTGCATGATCCAAAGGATGCTCTGTCCCGCCACTTGGAATAGTGAAACACCATTTACCTCTACCATCGCTGTATAGCCTAAAAGCCATGAATCCCGTATCTGCACCTGAGTGGGAGATCACCGCAGCACCTGCTCCATCTCCAAAGAATACACAATCCCGCCTTGTCCAATCTGTTATCTTAGAAAATGTGTCTGCCCCGATAACCAGAGCATTGTTGTAAACACCTGTTGCGATGAACTGCGCAGCTGTGGAAATGCCAAACATGAACCCGGAACAAACGGCACTAAGATCAAATGCCACTGCATTATACGATTTGATCTTATCTTGAACTATTGCAGCGGTAGATGGAGCTAATCTATCAGGTGTAGCAGTTGCAACAATGATTAGTTCTATATCTTCAGGTTTTAGATCTGCATTCTCGATTGCCTTTCTAGCCGCACATGCAGCTATATCGCTTGTTGTCTCGCTGCTCCCTGCAATATGCCTTTCTTTTATGCCCAAGTTTTCCTCAACCCATTGTGCTTTTGTTGGGCAGATAGTCTCAAGATACTCATTTGTGTAAACCGTCTCAGGAACATGGGAACCCGTCCCTATGATCTTTACATTTCTTACAAGTTGTTGCATAATACGTTACACTCCTTATGTGATATATTTGGATCAATAATCTTTGTGTTGCAATCGATAAACGTTAAAACAATCCTAGGACTTCTTACTTCGCTACATTAAAGAAGCCTTGCCCTCGTACCAAAGAAGCTGGTCTTTATCATATGAAGTATTGCTCCGTGTAGCATCTCATCGTAGTAAACTCATATCCGCGTGATTTATAGAACATTATCAATGCTTCGTACAATGGGACTGCGCTTCCCCCAAGATTCTTGGTTTTAAGTTTCGCCCTAATTAGATCGTTTAACAAATAGCTTATAATGTTTGATGACCTCCGCTTTATCGATCTTATCTCCATGCTTTCGTCGATAAATTCATTGGGGTGAACCCCGAAAACCACGGGTTTGGCATTGATGCCGGATTCGAAATGCAACAAATTCTGTTGCAGGGAAGTTATCTGGGGCATGATGCGCATGGTTGTGCCAACAAAAGGCAGGAAGGTAGCTGAAAGAGGAACCTCTACCAGAGGACTGTTTCCCTTGGCAAAGATGTTGTTCTGCTTGGTGCGGTAGGGCAGCCTGGGAGCCGTTAGGAAGTTCAGCTTTTGCTTGCTGCCGAAGGAGAGAAAGAAATCGAAACGCTGTGAGGCGATGGAACTATCAATGCGAAAACCGGTTTCAATCAAGGCTCGGGCGGTGAGATTACTAACCCTAAGAGCAGGAGCACGAAAAGAAATAACCTCCTGTCCGGAGATATCCTCCAGCAGTTTCTTGGAATAATCAAGATGCCTTTTCTGTTTGTCAAAAGGCATGATGTCGAAGCCATTCTCTTTGATGTGCGACTTGCCGTGCGAGGCAACCTCGTGACCATCGGCAATTATCATCCGAACCACTTCCGGATATAAGTTTGCAATGTAGCCGGTGAAATAGAAGGTGGATTTAACACTATACTTACGATACAAATCCAATAGGAGAGGCATACCCTCTTTGAGTACCTTTTCCCCGGTGGCATCACGCAAGTCATTAAACCAAATGGAGGTTGTTTCTACATCATTGGTAAGTAGGGCAGTGTAGCGATTCATGAATTATCCCCCTGCTTAGCTTGTTGGCGTTTAACCCGTTTGTTGCGGTACTTGGTTTTATATAAGCTGTGTCCCGTGAAAATACCCTTTATTGCCAGCCATCCCCAAAAGGTCTCTGTCCAAAGCTCCGGGTGCATGGTAAGCATTACTTGGTCGGGAAGTTTATCGATTCCGTCAAGAATATCCCATGTGGTGGTGAAAGATAGATTGAAAGAGCTTTGAACTTTATCGCGAATAGCAACCTTGTTACCATTCCAGCGTTGGGAGGTGTCGGACATATAGTAAACCTTATTAAAATCAAGGCTTAGGTATGGCTCTGCGATGATGCCGTAATCAGCCATACTGTAATTCTTCCACATATCACGGGGGTCATAAGGTGAGCCGGCTGAGCCATGCATACATATTGTGCGAACAGGATACAGCTTGCGGAATTCGTCCAGATTGGCACTGAACCTCTTTATCGCCGCATCCATATCACCGTTGGTTTTAGCCAGATCTTCATAGTGATAACCAATCTCATGACCCAAGGCTGCCACTTGCTTGATTATATCCGGCTTGAAGGTGGTATTAATGGTGCGAAAATAGTAGCTTGCTGAAACACCTAGTTCGTGCTCAACCTTGGCAAAGCGCAAGGCGGAAGCTGCCACGAGGTCAATATCATGGCGGATAAGCACAACTCTGCCTTCGGGATTGGCTATGTAATCCTGCAAGGTGCGGAATTCGTAGCCTGCTTTACGCAGATGGTGCACCAACAGATGGAAGATATCAAAGCTGAAGTCTCTCATTAGCTCTCTCCTACTTCTCGTTTCTCTGCAGAAACCAGTTATCCATCACGAATGCCACCCGCTCGGCAGTATGACCATCCCAGTACTTCGGAAGCTTACCTTGCTTCTGTTTGCCCGAAAGAATTAGCTGCACTTCGTGGATTATGGCGGGGGAACTAAGCTCCACAAGTTTGTTCGTCCCCTCTGTAATAGTGATGGGACGCTCTGTGTTCTCGCGGAGGGTAAGGCAGGGTATGCCGAAATATGTGGATTCCTCTTGGATGCCGCCGGAATCTGTGAGGATTAGCTTCGCGTTCATCTGCAGCTTAATGAAGTCCAGATAGCCAATTGGCTCGGTAACAATCAGATTGGGTATGCCGTTCAAGGTCTCATCCAAGCCCAGGCGGGAAATATTCTTGCGGGTTCTCGGATGCATGGGGAAAACTAACTTTAAGCTCTTGCCTATCTCACTAAAAGAGCTTAGCAGCATGGATAAGCCTTCTGCTTCGTCAACATTGGAGGGCCGGTGCAGCGTAATCAAGGCATACTGCTCAGTATCGGTGATGCCCAAATCTGCCAGAATGGAGGATTGCTTTGCCTTCTCAGTGTGTTCAATGAGGGAATCTATCATGATGTTACCCACAAAGAACACCTTATCATCAGGTACCCCCTCAGAGCGTAGATGCTCATTGCCGTCCGGAGATGGTGTTAGCAGGATATCTGATATCCTGTCGGTAAGGACGCGGTTAATCTCTTCGGGCATCCTCTCGTCAAAGCTGCGCAATCCTGCTTCCAGATGAGCCACAGGGATATGGAGCTTTTTAGCAACCAAAGCACAAGCTATCGTGGAGTTCACATCACCCGCCACAATAACCATGTCCGGGGCAGTATTGCTTAAGATATGCTCTTCATAACGTTCAATTATACGAGCCGTTTGTTGTCCATGAGAACCGGAGCCTACCTGCAGGTAAGCAGAGGGTTCCGGCATTCCAAGATCGGTAAAAAAGAGCTTGGACATCTTTTCGTCGTAGTGCTGTCCGGTATGAATAATCTGAGGGTTAAACCTGTCAGTGTGCTTCTTCAGCTCTCTGTATAATGGGGCAATCTTCATGAAGTTCGGTCTTGCCCCTACGATAAGATGGATTGTTTTCATTGCTTAACCTTTAGTAAAATTGAGTCCAGAATGCCGAACACTTCCTGCTGCACTTGCTTGTTATTCTGCATCACCGCTTCAGACCTGTGGGCTGAGGCTACGTAAGCTGCTATATCGCTGATACTGCGTGAATGCAGCATCTTGCCTTCATCCACCAGCACTCTGTCCACCGTTAACAAGGACTCTCTGGGGAAGAAGCTCACCGCGGGTACACCAAGCATAGCTGCTTCTCGGGCAAAAGTGCCGGCTCCGGTGAGGACAGCTTTACTGTAATAACAGGCATCCAAACCGTTAAGTGGCTTGTCGGGCATAAATATATTGCTATAACCCGCAGCATAAGCCCTTTCTTCTTTATAGCGAGGAATAAAGAGTATCTTTTCATCCTTGAAACGCTTAAATAGCTCCGGCACAAGAGACACAGTATCCTTGGGCACATAGGATGCTTTGAGGTTTTCCGGGCGTATCAGCAGGTAATCCGTTAGCGGCACCACCTTGATGAACTCCGGATTAGGGACATAATCCGCCATATATACCTGTTCCTTAAAGCCATGGTATTGGATTATCTCACCCTTATCGCCAACAACCTTCTTCACCTTATCAGTATTGAAGCTTTGCGGAAAGATGAAGTATGAGCCCAGCTTGTATGAATGATACTTATAGGACAAATCGTTGTCCGTAAATACAACTGCTTTCTTATGCCGCATCCAGGAAACAATTGTGGAAACCTGCCCACCAATGGAGATACTTACATCAAAGGCAGGAAGCTGTTTATTGATATCAAATATCCTGGTAAGCATACCCATCACTTTGCGTATCCTGGATTTCCCTTTATGATCACCGATAACAATTGGATCTATCCCTATTGCCTTAAGCATGGGTAAGGTCTCGGAGAAGTCACGTGCAGAGATGATAAGTTCATGCTGCTTGCTAAGATGCTTAAAGATGGGGGCAAAGAAATGCACGTGTGGTGAGTTTGCAATATCGAACCAAATCTTCATATCTATTCTTGAAACTCCTTGATAACTTTGGCTGGCGCACCCACAGCCACGCAATAATCGGGCACATCCTTGGTAACCACAGCCCCGGCGCCTATTATCGCCCCTCTGCCTATTGTCACTCCTGGCATTATGATAGCACCAATGCCTATGTGTGCTCCCTCTTTGATGTGTATCCCGGCAATCTTGAAAGGCATTTTGCCCACCCAGTCACCTCGTTTATAACCTGATAAGTCACGTTGATGAGTAAGCAGCATGCATCCTGCGGTGAGGAACACATTATCCTCAATCACCACTCTCTCCGGCCCATCATCATCTATAAATGTATCCAGCCCAACAAGCACATTCTTGCCTATCTTCACACCACGTAAACGATGAAAGAAGATACGGACAAACCCCGGAAAGCTATGCCGGGCAAAGTGGTGAAACAGCCTGTTACCCAAGCCTCTCACTATCGCTGCAAGCGATCTTTTGCGTCTCATTTTTCCCTCTCAATAATATCTATCAATTCCCGCCATTTATCCGCAGCTGAATGGTGTGAATGTTCTTTCACAATTATCTCCCTCGCTGCAGTTTTGATACTATTCATCTCCGGTTCTTGCTCATATGCCATTAGCATCAAATCATCCAGTTGTTTCTGATCTCCTGCTGCAAAGCTATAACCGGTGACACCCGGCTTGATAATATCGGCAATATTCCCCACTTCCGAGGATATACAAAGCATCTCGCAGCTCATTGCCTCCATCAGAGAGCATGGCAAACCTTCTGTATCCGAAGCCATCACAAAGATCCTGCCTTGCCGCAGCCAATACCTGGTATCCTGCTGAAAGCCTTTGAACTCCACATTATCCTGCAAGCCAAGCTGTTGCACCATTTGCTTAAGGCTTTCCTCGGCACTGCCATAACCAATCACAACAAGTTTAACGGACGGATAGCTCTTGGCAAGCTTGGCTATGCTGGTTATGATCTTATGAGCACCTTTATATTCTTCAAGTCTCCCCACATACACAAAGTCATACTGCTTTTCGCCTCCAACCGGAGTAAAGTAATCTGTATCAATGGTGCTATGCAGAACTTTCACATGCCTAAAGCCCATTTCCTGCCAGAAAGATAGTGATTTCTCCCCAGGGACGTTCAACCGGATTGCCTTAGATATGACATGTCGCAGAAACCATCCCTTAAGGGGCTTGACAGCCAAAAGCTGGTCATCGTTACCCGTCTGCCCCAAAACATAGGGAACTCCCGTTAGCAGCGAAGCGAAATATGCATAGTAGAAGTGTGGAACATAGTGATATGCCAGCAGGAACTTCGGTTTATACTGCATGGCAAGCTTAGCAAGCATCAAAGGTGCCACAATGGTATTAAGCAAAGGGTTCTTGCACAGCTTGGGCAATATTCTATACTCTAACTTAGCTATCGCAGAGCCTTTACTTTTTCGCAGCACCACTATCTTGCCAATCTCCTCAAGCTTGCTCAAAGGGATAAACTTTGCCTCAAAGGTACCGGGACCCATCTTGCAGGAACTAACGATGTTTACTTTATCTTTCATTTCTTCACTTTGGATATCACATAGCGGAATTTCCCCGCCACAGTCTGAGGAATGCTATCCACTTTGTTCACTTGGATTCTTATGCCTTCACCAAGGTTGTGCTTTAGCACTTCCATGATGTTCTCTTCGTCCTTTGCGGAGTAAGTATCCTTCGTTACTATGTTCAGTACCATCAGGTCCTCTTCTTCCTGCACAAGCTGAAACTTATCCAAGATATCATACAATGCTTCAAAGGGCATAGACAATCCATTAATGTATCTACCATTGGGTAGTTCGATGAGATCCGATGATCTGCCGATTATCCTATCCAACCTGGGTAGCTTTCTTCCACAAGAGCACTCTCTGGAGCCATTTATCGCCATATCTCCCGGGGCATAGCGGATGAATGGCATACAGTAGCTGCACAGAGAGGTTATCACCACCTCTCCTTCAGCTCCGGGAGCAGCATCGTTTCCTGCGGAATCTACCACTTCGAACTTACAGGTCTCTATACAGGTGTGATATCCGTCATTCACTTCGCATTGGTTGGCACTGGCAGTGCCCTCTCCACAGCCATAGGCATCGGTAACCTTGCAGCCAAAGATAGCTTCTATCTGCGAACGCTGATAATCGTGCAGCATCTCCGCAGTGGTGAAAATCCCCTTCATCGGAACCTGGATACCTTTCTTCGCAAGGAAGCGGGCAAACACATATATAGCGGAGGGATAGCCCCGCATGAACCTGATCTTATACTTCCTAATGTTGGCAAGGTGCAGCTCCAAATCTGCATCGGTGAGGTGCATGATATGAATGTCGTAGTTTAGCTGCAAAGCACGCCAGAGCTTGGTTCTGAGCCCAAACCTACCCCGATTGTACATAGAGCCACCCTTCATCATCACGATTCTATCGCTGCCAAAATCGTATCCCCCCCAATTGAAGGTGCGTATCTTGGTGGCATGTATCAAGCCCCAGGCTTTGGCATCGTTGTAATACTTGAATGGTACGCCGGTTGTGCCACCCGTGGAACGCTCCATTGGGTGATAGCTGCTGAAGTTATCAGCCGTGAATCCCTGGTAATCTGCCAGCACCTGCTCTTTCTTAAGGATGGGGAACTTCTTTATGTCATCTATACTCTTAATGTCCGATGGGTGCATCCCCATGCCGTCCATCAACTTACGGTAGTAAGTTGTATGTTCATAAGAGTGCTTAACCATTTCTTTGAACATCTTTGATTGGTAGTCGTGTATCTGGTCCAAGCTCCAAAACTGGTTTTCGTTCACAAACTTCATCATTTGCTTCAGGCTGAACCCATATCTCAAGCCCATAAGGTAAAAGGTTATTTGGGTTTGGTTCATAACTTCCCTTTATTATCGTGTAATCATCTTTTTAACAGACTAATCGCGCATCTTAATCAGCTTCGCCGGAACTCCGCCATATATGCCATACTCCACAGTATCCTTGGTCAGCACCGCAGCAGCACCCACAATGCAGCCTTTTTTCACGGTTAAACCGGGCATCATTATCACCCGCAAACCGAACCACACATCGTCCTCTATCACAGATTTCATATCATAATTCCCGTGCTGCATTTCCATGGGGATTTCTTTATTGCCATAACCGTGCATCTTACCCAGGATAATGCTCTCACGGGCTATCATCACATGATTTCCGATGCTCACATTATCCAGGCGTATCTCGTCGTTTATGCGGCAGTTATCGCCAATGCTGATATTCTTGCCATTGCCCACATACACATGCTTCATGATGCGGCAGTTTTTCCCCACGGGCATCAGATGCCTGAGAATACTGATGCGGATGCTGTTACACAGCTTGCCGATAAGCGGCATGTGATATCCCGGTAAGTGATAGGCAAAGCCATAATATAAGGCGAGCCAAAACATCCTCATAAGGTTCTCCTTCAAGTTTCCAAAGGTCTATGTTAGATTCATGTGTAGCAGTTTATTCTGCCTTCGCTCTTGGCATCATTACATAATCATTACATGTTTATTACGGATGAAACATGCAATGATTATGTAATGATTAAGCAATTGCATCAGGAAACGAGCACCGGAACGACAAAAAAGTAAATATCTGGTTACAAACAGCCAAGAATGTTCTTAACCCTTTGTTCCCAAGTGTATAGCTTCATCACTTCAGCTCTTGCCGTGCTGGCAATCTTGTTGTCCCCAATATTCTCCAAGGCTTCTCCCACCTTGTCCCGAAGGTCATTATAGGATTCAGGATTGGCGATATAGGCATTTTCTCCGTGGCGCAAAACCTCGCGAATTGTGGGAAATCCATGCGCTACCACAATCCGCTCCGCTGCCATATATTCAAAAACCTTCAGCGGTGAACAATAGTTTATGGTTGGTACATCCTTGGACCACAAGCCCAGCAACACATCTGCGGCAAAGAGATAAAGAGGGGTTTCGGCATGGGGAACCTGACCGCTGAAGATGATGTTCTGCAGTTTACGGCTGGCAGCGATGCCACGATACTTTTCCACCTGTGCTTGGGGTCCGCCCACAACGCAGAAATGCGTATCCGGCATATCGGCAGCAAGCTGAATAATATCCCCAATACGGCGGTTTTCGTATAGCCTGCCAACATAGGAGACGATGCGAGCTTCAGCAGGTAAACCAAGCTTAGTGCGGGCTTGCTCTTTGCTCATCACAGCGGCAAATTGAGAGCCATCCACACCATCATGGGCGGTGAAAGTGTATTTAGCTGCTATGCCTTGTTGAATCCAATACTGTGTCAAAGCCTCACTGATGCACACCACTTTGGCAATTCTTCCGGCATTGACCAGCTTGATGAAAGAGCGCTTCCAGAAAGCATCCAGCCATTTCTTTGCCTCATGAAAGCGCTTGTTGTGCAGCTCCATGATAATGGGAACCTTGCTTTTTGCAGCCTGGCGTAGGATTATGGGAGAGCGGACATAGCATAAATCGGGATTAACTTGGCGGATTGCCTTGTTTATGGAAAGAGTGTTCAGATACTTGGCAATGCGGGGATTCCTGCTAAGTGCTTTGCGGAAACTGATACGATAAGCATCTTGGGAGTTATACCGATAATCCTTTGCAGCTTCGCTTTCCGGGAGGGAGAGGATAACCTCGTGTCCCAAGGAAGCAAAAGCCTTGCACATGGATTTAACCTGAACTAGATTGGCTTCCTCAGAGCTTAGGGGAGTGTTGTGCAAGTATAAAATCTTCATGCTGTGCTTACTTTATTTATCCTGCTCATATAGCTTTTTAATCGGTTTCGCCGGGGTTCCGCCATACACCCAGCCGGATTCCAGATTCTTGGTGACAGTGCTGTTGGCGGCAATAACGATGTCATCCCCGATGGTAACCCCGGAAACAATGATTGCTCCGCTGCCTATCCACACATTGCTGCCGATAACCACAGGTTGGCGGAAATGGCAAGAGGGCAATGGCTTAACGCTTAAGTCTGCACCGGAAGTATGAATCTGCACGAAGGCAGAGATGGCAACATCGTCACCTATGGTGATCTTCTCGCCTGCTTCCAGCATCACAAAGTTATTAATGGAGCAGTTATTACCAAAGGTGATGTTCTCGGCTTTGCCTTCAATAATCAGCTTACCCCAGATCTTAAGGTTGCGTCCTGCATTAAGCCCCAAAAGCCTAAACCATTTTACCCGCAGGTTCATTCCAATCTTGGAGTCATAACGATTGTAAAGCTTAACTGCTTTCTTCATAATTGCTTGGGCTTTGGATGATTTGGAGCGGGTTGCCACCGGTGATGCGGCAGGAACTCTTTTTCCGGTTGCAGCAGCCTGACTAAGCAGATTCACAAAACGCTCTTGGTTGGCTTCTGTGCTATGGTTCCTGATGGCTACTGCGGCTGCTTTTTCGCCCAAAGTCCTGCGTAGGTCTTCATTCTCCATAAGCTCAATAACTGCCTTCCGCAAAGCAGATACCTGCGATGTTTTTACCACAAATGCCCAATCTTCCTTAAGTGCATATTTGGTTAAGGCAGATTCGGGATGTGCATAAACCAGTACCGGTGTTTTGCTTATCATATATTCGGATGCCTTGGTCGGCATAGAGAGTCTAACGCCATCCAGCAATTTTGGATTGAAAGTTAAGGGCAGATACATCAGATCATACTGTGGGTAAAGCCGTAAAATCTCATCGTGCGTAACAAGACCCTTATGCGTACATTGGGGATAGCTTTCCAGAGTCTGTTTGTGCACTCCATCCCTAGTGGAGCCATATAAATGAATCTCTACCGGTAAGCCCTTGGTTGCTTCACAGAGATCAATCAGTTCCTTCATGTTATACTCTTCAAGGGTTCCGGCATACATTATACGGAAGTTACCGGTGTAATCCCATGAGGTGCGGGAGAGATGCTCAAGAGTGCTGAGGTCAACCGTATTGTGCAGAGTGTGAAACTTGCCAAGATAGCGTTTTTCGAACTCTGCACTCATATCGTCAGAGATGGCAAGACGCACCGCTGATGCCTGGGCGAGGCGCACCATTTCCTTGTGGAACATAGGTTTGCCAATGGGTGAGAGTATCCCAAATTTATATTTGCGCACCCAATCATCACCATAATGGATAACCAAAGGTAAACCTGTTTCTTCCTGCATCGCAAGAATCAAGGGGATTTGGTGTATGCGATAGACCATGGCATATATCACATCGGGCTGGAACTCTTTTACCCACTTAATGAAAGGACTATTGATAACCTTGGGGTATTCTTTAAGGGATTTCATGTACACTCTTCCCTTAAGCAGGTATTTGAGCAGGCTTTTTAGCGCAGAATGCTTCTTGATAACAGAGTTCCCGGCAGATGCGCTCTTGGCTGCCTCTTTGGCGGGATTGCCCAATTGGTAGTACCTTGTAACAACCGCTTCATTCTTGAACATCTCAAAATCTGTTGCCAGAGCAAGATTCTCAGATGGCCAGTTCTTGAAGAGATTATAGAGGGTGATGCCACCTCCGGTAGTAGGCTTAAAGCTCATGCCGTATATAAGAACACGGGGATACTTGTTCACAAAGGGTTCTGACATATGCTAACTCCCTGCTGACGTATAAGGTGTGGGTTAAGTCTTACTTCTTCCAAACGGTGCGGTTGATATAGTCTGTGTAGCTCATCAGGATGCGAAGGAACTTCTTGGAGAAGTTGTCCACGTCATAATCATATACCAAACGGAAAGCTCTATCCTTCTCCTTGGCTTGGGTGGTGACAATCTCGATGGATTTAATCACCAGTTCTGCCTTAAGACCTGTCATTATCAAAGTGCCTTCGTCCATACCTTCGGGGCGTTCATGGGCTTGGCGTATGGTTATGGCAGGGATGTTTAAGATAGATGATTCCTCGGTGATGGTGCCACTATCGGAGATTACGCAGGTGGCGTGCATCTGCATCTTGTTGTAATCAAAGAATCCCATGGGTTTCAGGAAGCGAATGAGAGGGTTGAAATCCTTTCTGTCCAAGGCTTCCAGCTTCTTGCGGGTGCGAGGGTGGGTGGACACAATGATGGGGTATTTATAGTGCTCTGCGATGGCATTAAGGGTATCAAGCATATCGTTAAAGTTGGTTTCCGAATCGATATTCTCTTCCCTGTGGGCACTTACGATGAAGTATTCGCCTTGTTTCAAACCAAGCTCTTCCAAAACCTTGGAGCCCTTAATCTCGTCCATATGGTGGTAAAGGATTTCTTTCATGGGGGAACCGAGCTTGATCACAGTTTCAGGCTTCAAGCCTTCAGCCAGCAGGTAACGACGAGCATGCTCTGTTAAAGGAATGTTAATATCGCTAAGATGGTCTAATACCTTGCGATTAAGCTCTTCGGGAACTCGTTGATCAAAACACCTGTTACCGGCTTCGAAGTGGAACACGGGTATCTTGCGTCTTTTGGCAGAGATAACAGCCAGACAGCTATTGGTATCACCATAAAGGAGTATTGCATCAGGCTTTTCTTTCTCCATAACATCATCAGATTTGGCTATCACATTGCCAATGGTGTGGGCAACAGTCTCTCCGGCAACATCCAGGAAATAATCAGGTTTGCGAACGCCAAGGTTCTCGAAGAATAGCTCATTAAGCTCATAATCATAATTCTGCCCGGTATGGACTATCACCAGTTCCAAATGCTTCTCTATTTCTGCCAGTACACGGCTCATCTTGATGATCTCCGGTCTGGTTCCGACTATGGTCATTACTTTCATTGCTAATCCCCTTCGTTTTACTTCACTTTCTCTATTGCTTTGATAAGATTGTATGCCACTTTCTCTATCATCTCGTCCGTTATGCCCACCCAAGTAGGCAGACACATACCTTGCTCGTAACACTTAACAGATTGCTCGAAACCGGCATCACTATAACCCAGATACTGGTAACAGGGCTGCTGATGCAGGGGATAAAACACCGTTCTGGCTTCGATATTCACTTGGGACATCTCTGCCATCACTTCATGTGCTTGGGGGGTGTAAACCACCACACGGAATGGGATATGCGAGAAATCAGGATTGAGCTTAAGGAACTGAACCTTGTCACCAAGTAAGCTAAGATATTTGTTATAGATGTAATGCTTGCGCTCAATGATGTAATCCAGCTTGGCATACTGGGCTAAGCCCAAGGCACATTGCATATCTGTCATACGGAAGTTATAGCCAATCTCAGGATGCACAAAGGTACCGCTTTTTAGCCTGCCCTGGTTCCTTAGATACAGCATACGTTCGTATGTTTGCTCATTGTTGGTAACCACAAAGCCACCTTCGCCTGTGGTTATAGTCTTATCGGCATAAAAGGAGAATGTTCCCACATCACCAAAGGTACCGCAGTGCCCATGGACAGAATCTATCGCCAGAGCTTGTGCAGCATCTTCAACGAGTAGTAGATTATTATCTTGGCAGTATTTCTTTATCTCCAGGATGTTGCTGCATGCAGTGCCAAATAGATGGGCGATCACCATTGCTTTCACATTCTTGTTTAGCACTATCTTGCTGAGATCTATGGAGGGATCGTCATAGGATACTATATCCACAAACACAGGCTTTGCCCCCACCATTTCCACCGCATTGGCGGAAGCAATAAAGGTAATATCCTGTACCAATACTTCATCTCCAGCGCCTATACCAAGTGCTTTCATGGCAAGGTATAGTGCTAAAGTTCCATTACTGGCAAAACATCCATACTTTGCTCCGGTTGTCTGCAACAATTTATCGTGAAAATCCTTGGCAAAGGGACCCTCTGCTATGTAGTTGTTTTCAAAAACCTTCTCCAGAGCTGCAAAATCCCCTTTATCCACAAAGGACTTGAATTGTGGTACTTTCAGATCGTCATTGTTCATTGGTTATTCCTCTTTCTAATCGTAAAGTGTTTCTGATGCAAGCTGAGCCAGCATTTCTTCCCAGCTTGGCGGTTGGTAGCCAAGGATCGCATGCAACTTGCTTCCGTTAAGGGTGTTAATGTTAACAAAGTCACTATCGGGCATAATCTCAACTTCCATATTGAAAGCCTTAGCCGCCAAATGTAGCAGATCAAACTTAGAAATGGCTTTGGGGCTTGTTAGCTGGTACAAGCCGGAAAGATTAGGATATCTTTCGATTATATCTCCCACTACCTTAGCCATGAAGGTTGTGGACACCCCGGAGTACATTGCCTTGTGAAAGCCTTTTATCTTCTTCCCGCGTTGAGCCAAGAACCACTCCAACAACTCTGTTTTGCCTTCCAACTCTCTGCCGATGAACGAGGAGCGTATGGTTAAAGTTCCCTCATACTGCACTTCACCCATCGCTTTGGTTTTACCATAAGTATCCTCTGCTGTAGTGGGGCTTTCTTCGGTGTAATCACCCAAAGCACCATTGAACACACAATCCGTGGAGAAGTGTATCATCCGTTTGCCATTCTCAATGACCCATTTAGCCAAGAGATGAGGGTGAAGTGAGTTAATCTGCAGGGCATAGGCTATATCTTTAATCTCTTCCTTACGTTTGGTGATGCCCACACAGTTCAGAACAACATCCGGGTTTACGGCTTTTAGCACCCCGATAAGCTGCTCCGTCTTAGCCACATCCAAGTTATATATAACCTTGTCGCTATAGAATATCTTGTATTGTGCATAGGCTTCTTTGCTTCTGTGCAAACCTACCCACACATCATTGAACCTTTGCCCAAGCTCGTACCATAACTTATGCCCGATAAGTCCGCTACCGCCAAGTATCAATATTCTCATCTCTCAACCACCCAATCAGTGTTTTTCCTTATACATTGCCAATTCCTTTCGCACATATTCCAAGCTCAGCAAGGTCTTTTGAATCTCGGGGATAGTCAAGCGCTTGGTGTTCTCCGAAGTATAATCATCTGCTTCGGTTAGCTTGGATTCGCCATTACTAAAGTACTTCTCATAGTTCAAATCTCTGGTATCGGCAGGTATTCTATAATAACCGGGAAGATCTTCCGCCTTGGACATCTCTTCCCTATTCACCAAAGTCTCATGCTTTTTCTCTCCATGACGAGTTCCGATTATATCTATCTTGGTTTCCGAACCAAACAACTCGATCAACGCATGTGCCAGATCCAGCACCGTTGAAGCGGGGGACTTCTGCACAAAGATATCTCCGGGATTGCCATTCTGATACGCAAAAACCACCAATTCCACAGCTTCTTCCAGTGACATCAGATATCTTGTCATGCTGGGATCGGTTATGGTTATCGGCTTACCGGCTTTTATCTGTTCGATGAACAAGGGGATAACAGAGCCACGTGATGCCATCACATTACCGTATCTGGTTCCGCATAACACAGTTCCCCCTTCGGGTTGTTGCCGTGAATACGCCACCATCACCTTTTCCATTAGGGCTTTGGACATCCCCATAGCATTTATTGGGTACACTGCTTTATCGGTGGAGAGCACAATCATCTTCTTCACTTGCTTGGCTATCGCTGCTCTGATCACATTTTCTGCACCGAGAATGTTGGTTCGCACTGCCTGTACGGGGAAGAATTCACAGGATGGGACTTGCTTCAAAGCTGCAGCATGGAACACATAATCCACACCCGTCATGGCGTTGCAAACGCTGTCATAATCTCTAACATCGCCGATGTGAAACTTTATCTTATCGTTCTGATACAGTTTGCGCATATCATCCTGCTTTTTCTCGTCTCGGCTGAAGATGCGGATTTCTTTAACCTCAGTATCCAGAAATCGTCTTAATACTGCATTACCAAACGACCCGGTTCCCCCAGTGATGATTATTGTCTTGCCATTAAACATACTTTCCTCTTTATCTTATCTTAATCTTCATGCGTGTTTGGGCTCGGTCAGCGGTACCGGTGCCGCAGACTCTACTCTTTCTTTTCTTAGTTTTTCCAATAAGCATATCCCTGGGGTAATGATCATGAAATAAATCATCATATTGTTGGCAAAACCCTTCAGGATACCCAAAATGAAGAACATCAACACCGAAGTGAGATAGTAGAACTGAAACTCACTGCCAATTAGCGGTAGATTTCGGCGTATATTACTGAACAAGGCTATCAGAAGCGGAATACCTCCAACTAAGCCAAACTGGGCGAAGTAATAGAACCAGAAGGTATGGAAGTTCTGCTCGTCCCCAACTTTCTCCGGTGCATTTCCCACCAGAGGACTTTCCAGGAAGCGGGATATATTCCTGGGAATACGCTCAGCCCGGTTATCCATACTTGTTTCAGGGTCGTTTACGTCAATCCCGCTTTCGATACTGGTTCCAATATCCTTCAACCGCACTGCCACATCCTTGTTCTTCACTGTGTAAGAAGCGTAATAGAAGATGTTGGCATAGAATGTTTTGGGCACTGCCGTCAACATTATACTGAACACGAAAAGAATGAATAGCGATGCCTTAAGCCTAACCCGACCCATAAGGCTGATAATGATGCCCATTGCCACCACCAGTATTGGTGCTGTGATGGAGGACAACAATACGCTATAGGATATGAGTATCGTAAATATCAAGCCGAAGTTTGACACTAACTTACTATGCCCATATTTGAACAGCCCTATCGCCACCGGTACAAGATAGGTTACACCGTTGGTGAACATATAACCCGCCACTCCAATACGCGTATAGAACTCTTCCAATGCGATGTATCCCTGGCTTCTGGCACCCATGAACATAAACCGCGCGGCATCAGGATAGCGATGCAACTGAATAATGTTCAATATAGCGGACATGGTTATAAAAGCCAGTGCCCAAGAAACAATGGTGGCAAAACCACGATAGTCTTGGCGGATATAGTAGTAGGTGTATATCAATGTCGCAACATACACCGGCTTTTGGTAATGCCAAAACCACATATTGCTGGTATCGAAAAACCCGCTGACGCTATACACGAAGAAGATGAAATAATACAAATAGGCATACAACATGGGCCGGCTAACAAACACCACAGGTCTGCGAATTAGGATAAGCAGATGCAGGGTGTAGAAAACCGAGTTGAAACCGATTATGTTATATCCAATGAACTTCTTGGTGTTAAAATTGAGGTAAAACACCGGTAGGAACAGAATGCTCATGAACACAATCATGACAAAATCGGTTATCTTATCTATCCTCATTTCAATTATCTCTCATCTTCATATACTCATCTGCCTCATATACTGCCCTATATCTGTGCATTAAGTTCGTCAAACCGCGGAACAGTTTCCAGATACCCCGCTGCCACGGCGTGATACAGTGTACGGCAGGGCAGTTCTTGTGCCTCTATCTCAGCCCTGTCAAGAGTCGTCAAGTCCAAATCAGGATTTGCTTTTAACTGAGCACGCATGACTTTCAGGAACACGTTGGGCCAGGTGCTGTATGCCCTGCCCTGAGAGCGATACTTACGATTATATCTTTTAATGTACTCTCTGCAATCGTCCAGATAGGCTTCACTAACCTCAATCCGTCTTCTGAAAGCATGAATCGCTGTAACCACCGTGTTATCGGGAGTTACTTTCGGCTTCACTTTTCTACGGGTTATATACTTATTCAAGTGGGAGTTGTAATATACTACCACATCATCCATGTTCCCGGAGAATCCGGGGAGCATTACTTTGAGTTTTGCCTTCATTTTATTCCTCCAGTTGCTTTGGACTTACCGCCCAAAAATCTATCTTTTGCCTATACCTTGCTGATTGGGTTACGGTAGAGATACGGTTGCGCCTCCCAGCAAAGTGCTGGGTATCGCAACCGTATCTCAACCGTAACCCAATAGGCAGGGTATTGGAAATCAGCATCCTAAATTCCATATCTGTATTTGAGTAATAAATGCTTAAAATCAGCCGCTTTCTCGCCCACTCGCTGTTCCCACTGTGCGGTTAATGCACCGTAAACCTGCTCGTTATGAATCTTTCGCCCAATATAGAACTGGGATTCATTGTTAATGCTGAAGCTTTTCTTATATTTGAACACTGAATCGTGGCGGGAAAGCCCCCCCCCGATTGAGTAGGTTTTAAAGCCTCTGGCAATAAGAGCTTTAATGGTCTCATCCCGTAATAAAGAATTGGGACTTAGCTTAAAATACTCGCTCTTGGTGCCGGACAAAAATCCGTAAACACTGATATTGTTATGCAGATATAAGTCTATGGAGATAATCTCACCCTCATACTCCACGTAAACCATCAGCAGATAATCAGCAAGATACTCTCTAAGCTTAACGAAGTATTCTTGATTAAAAAAATAGAAGCCGTCAGCTTGCCTGCGTTGCATGGTTTCGATGTATAGCTCCACGAATTTGGCATACACGGTATCCGTTATCTCTCTGCCTACTTGCATGGTGAAAGCAAGATTGTGTTTTTCTGCTTTATGGACAGCCTGACGCACCCCGCGGTCGTAGGAATTCTTCCAGATATCCTCATGATTCGTAAGGTGGATGAGCACATTATCCAACACATCGATGGGAGGAGCCCAAGGGCAAAGCTGTTCATTGCGGAGCACAGGATTGTAACGGATGAATTCCGCTACAACATTATGTTGTTTTGCCCAAGCCAACCACGCAGCAGAGAAAGCATTAATGAAATCCTGCTCTTGGCAATTGGTGGCAACTCCATTATAGCCGTAGGCACCTTGCACGTCATAATAATCGGCATCCAGGTTATAGCCAAGGTCGTTAATCTTATTCAACAAGAATGGATAGATTGCACATTTACCATCTTGTTCAAAGACATAACACATTGCTTCGATAGCACGATGATTCGCATACAAGCAATAGTATGCAGGGGTAAAATATACATCTTGCTGTTCTGGTGGAAGCTTAGTCATAACTTCCCACCAGTTGGTTGCTTTAGAAAGTGTAAAGACTCTCCCAATTGACATAAATCAATCCTTATTCATTTGAAAAAGAGTATTCCTGATGGTGTATAGCAAAGTGATTACAACGCTGATAAATCTGGACTACCAATTCTTGAACTTCATTAATCATCTTGGACTTACTAATGTTGATCTTTGAATGAACAAATATTTCGATAAGCAGAAACTACCCATCTTCTAATCTTTTTTTATGTGATGCTGGCCAAATACGCAAACATCCACATAACTCAGAAAGTTGCTTGCAAGAAACAATGTCTTCATGCTGAATTTTGGTTTATATTTATCACACCCCTATTCAATATTCTTCCTTATCAGCAAGAACAATTACCTCTAAGCTGTGTAACATCATTGCATGCAAATGAACATGGGTTCTATGCGATTGTTCCCGGGTCTCTAAACAGCGCGAATACACCTTTCTCTTTTACTATCTTTTCATACTCATTGCGAAGAATAGAATAGCATGCAACAGAGTGAAACGAGCCATTTTTATAAACATCGTCCCTGTATATCCCTTCTAAGCTCATACCAAGCGATGCCATCAGTTTCCGGCTAACAAAATGTTCTTCTAGGCAATAACCATATAACTTATGTAAAGGAATTTCATGAAAGGCATATTGCAAAAGTAGCTCATGTGCTTCCAAACCATACCCCTTTCCGCGATGAGTTATATCTCCTATAATCACCCCACCCAATTGGGCTTTGAGGTTTGATAGATCAATGGAGTTAATACTGCCATAACCTATCAAAGTATCACATCCCCTCAAACAAATTGCAACATAAACTCCGTGAGTATCGTCAATAGATTTGTTTTGAGTCCATTGACTTTCACGTTCCTTGGAAATGAATCTTAGATTACCTCCAAGCATATCAACAATGTCATGATTCTGGCGCCATGCATATGTAATCAAGGCATCCTCTGGTTCAAGTGCTCTTAGATAAACTCTCTTCATAATACCTCCTTCAGTTCTCTTATATATTCTGTAAGCTGATGCAGCTTAACATTCAAAGGTATGGTAAGCTCGTGCCGGGAAAGCTCCCAGCTATACTCATGTTCATGTTTATCAATCTCGTCAGATAATGTCCAGTGTAAAGGACAGTGGATATCTAGGCTGTGGAGCTGCCCTTTTTTTGCATTTCGATCTTCAAGATAGACGGCTAATCCCAAAGGAACACTATCTCCAATATCTTGTTGTAATACCGGCTTCAGGTTCAGTTGAGCCATAAGGGTTCTATAAACCAACCTACGTTTTCTGCCCATCGCGGCAAAATCCATGCGGTCAAGAAGCCATTGGTTCAGCTTTGGCATGCCCATAATGCCTTCCTGGTGATAGCATTGGTTGGACGCTTCTATGTGCTTCAGAAATGATTCAGGTTTAAACAAACCATAGTTGATGTGCCCATAACGGAGCAATTGAGCATAGCGTTTGTGGCGAATGAAGCCTCTGATAGCTTTTGTGTTGCTCCTGATAACCAAGTCTGTTTGCGAGAACAACACGCTTGCTTCGAAAGGAGCAAACTTGCGCACGCTATTAAAACAATAGTCTCCGTAAAGATAAGCCTCGTTATCCAGCCAGGATTGCACAGTATCCTGAATAATGGCTATCCCCTTTGCCCGCAATCCGGCAACGATACCCGCCAGATAATCACGCTGTGGGATGCCAAAATAGTCGATGAAGAAAACAGCCCGTAAACCTTTATGAGTTTTTCGCTCGATATCTGCTAAATCCGGGAGTAATCCCTCTTGCATCTTATAGAAATCATATCTAACCCCCGCTTGGGCAAAAGGCTCGATGATGGTGGGGCACAGATATGAAGGCAGTAGAACATAGTCCCCCGCTTGAAGCTTGAGACTCTCTATAATCACCTTGATGGAGTAATATGCGCCGAAAGTGTAGTATTTGCTGTACTGATGCAGCTTTTTCCCATATTGTGAAAACTGACTCAGCTTGGGAGCTGTGAGGATCTCGGGTGAAAAGACGAACTCACCTCCAACGATAAGCTTTGGCTTAAACATGGGTTAAGCATCTCCTTTGGCATTGGGACGGAAGGAACTGGGGATATTGACCAAGCGTGAGGCAATCTCTTGAGCATGAGGAATGGCATCACATACAGCATTATTGAACATCTGCAGTTCGTTCATCAGCATCCAGGCAGGACGGGTAATAACCTTCTCACCGTTACTCTGCTGAAGGAACGCCTCGCGTTGTTCTATATCAGGCAACAATATGGTATTCAACCAGAAGTTGGATATACTGTTTGTCGGTTCCCAGATAAAATCAACATCGGTGATGCCGGAAAAGTAAGAACGATAGGCTTCTGCAGTCTTACGCTTGTTTGCCAGTAGCTCAGGGAGCATTTCCATCTGGGCACATCCAAGTGCAGCATTGATGTTCGGCAGGCGATAATTATAACCGGTCATATCATGTTCAAACTTCCAAGGATGTGGCTTCTTGGCAGTGGTGGTGATATGCTTAGCCAGGGGACCAAGGGTATCGTCATTGGTAATAACCATCCCTCCCCCACCTGTAGTGATGGTTTTATTCCCATTGAAGCTAAGGATGCCCAGCTTTCCAAAAGTACCGGTATGCTGCCCCTTATAATAACTTCCGATGGATTCTGCAGCATCCTCCACCACTGGAATATGATAATTGGCACAAATATTGGTTATGGCATCAATCTCACACGGATGTCCAAAGGTGTGCATGGGGACGCAGGCACTTATCCTTTTTCCGGAAAGCCTGTGCACCGCATGAACTTCATTATCTCTTACATCCGGTACAACATTGTCATCCAACCAGCTTTTCAGAGCAAGTGCAGACATACCCAATGAGTTGGGCTCCACATCCACGAATACAGGATCTGCCCCACAATAGGATATGGCATTGCAAGTGGCTATGAAGGTAAGGGGTTGGGTGATAACCAAGTCCTCGGAGTTTACACCAGCAAGCTTAAGGGCTATATGCAAGGCAGCAGTGCCGTTAACAGTCGCAACTGCATACTTTGCACCGGTAAAGTCGCGTATCAACTCCTCAAACTTGTCCACATACTTACCCACGGAGGATACAAAAGTGCTGGTGATGCATTCTTCCACATACTTCTTCTCGTTGCCACCGAAGTATGGCTCATGGAGAGGGACAAGCTCTCTTCCTGGATACAGGGAGCGGATATAGTCAATAATGGGTTGATAATTCATAATGTTCCTTTACCACAAATGAACACAAATATGGGGACACAAATGTTCACAAATATCATATAGCGAATGCCAGATGTTGTACATAAAATCATAGAATCACTCGTTTCCATTGAAGCCGTGGTGTTCCATAGTTTACCACCAATGCCAACCTTAATTTTAGGGCAGAAAGATAGTTAATCGCTTGGGCAACATGCTGGTCGCACAGCCCGGAACATACCTTCAATTCTACCACAATGCTATCGAAACACAGGAAATCTGCATAATACTTCTTGTCCAACAGCACTTCGTGGTAACATATCTCCAGCCTTTGTTCTTTCTTAAAAGGAATATTTCTTTTACTGAACTCTAATGCAAGAGCTTCTTGGTACACAGGCTCAAGAAAAGCAGAGCCAAGTGTATTATGGACATGCATACATGCCCCTACAATGGCGAAGCATTCATCCTTGAATAGGAAGCTCTCTTTGCTATTTGTGCTCATTTGTGCCCAACAATTTGTGTAATTTGTGGTTATAGATTATATATCCCCGGTTTGTACTTGTTCAGGTTCTCAGTTTTCAGGAACCAAGCTATAGTCTTCTCCAAACCTTCACGCAGAGTATAAGCAGGTACGAAGCCCGTTAAGCTCTTTATCTTGCTGTTATCGCACCACAATCTGAATACTTCAGAGTTCTCGGGACGGATGCGAGCTTCATCTGTGACAAACCTTACATCGCTATGCATAATATCCTTTATCATCTCAAGCGTATCCTGCACAGATATCTCGAAGTTTGAGCCTATGTTGACCGTCTCCCCAATAGCAGCATCGCAACTGGCAAGCTGGATAAAGCCGGTGCATGTATCTTCCACATAGTTAAAGTCACGCGTGGGACTGGTGTCCCCCAGCTTAATCTCCTTCATTCCGGAAGCAATCTGACTGATTATGGTAGGGATAACTGCTCTGGCTGATTGGCGAGGACCATAGGTGTTGAAAGGGCGAGCAATGGTTAAAGGAAGCTTGAAGGCATTATAAAAGCTCATGGCAATGGCATCGGCACCTATCTTACTAGCGCTGTAAGGGGATTGAGGCTGAAGCGGATGCTTCTCGTCGATAGGAACATACCTTGCAGTGCCATACACTTCACTGGTGGAGGTGCATATAACTCGCTTAACTCCATTCTCCATAGACGCTTGACAAATATTCAAAGTACCTTTTACATTGGTGTCAATGTAGCTATCCGGAGCAACATAGGAAAAAGGTATTGCGATGAGAGCTGCAAGATGAAACACAATATCTACATCTTTGGTGATATGCTTACAGAAATGAGGATCACGGATATCTCCGCTAACTACCTCCAGTTCAGGACAGGGTTTTATATCCTCAAGCCACCCCCAATAGTTGAAGGAATTATACTGAGATAGAGCTTTTACTTTGTATCCTTCTCTCAGCAGGGCTTCGGTAAGGTGCGAGCCGATAAAGCCATCGGCACCGGTTACAAGTACTTTAGTCATTTATTTCTCCAAAAAGTGGGTCTCATATACATCTTGAGCTGCCGAATAATCATCCAGCTTACCAATATCCAGCCAATATTCAGCTATGTTGTAGTGACTTATTCTCTGCTTTGCATGCAAGAGAGCAAGAATCAGCTCATCCATGCCGAATTTCTTCCCCATCGGTATATAGTTTAGTATCTCCGGTTTGAACACATATATCCCCGCAATGATAGTCTGCTTTATATTGGGCTTCTCTTCCACTCCGGTTATCTGATCCCCATCGAAAAAGAGATTCCCAAATCTGCTGGGGGTAATGATATCTTTTGTCCCGATTGTCATAAGGGAATCCTTCCCGACAGAAAACTCATAGAACTTTGCAAAATCCAATTTGGTCAGGATATCACCATTCATCACCAGAAACGGTTCTTTGATATGGTCTTTCACCAGTGCCAAAGGACCTGCTGTGCCAAGGGGTTCATCCTCTTTGCTGATGGTTAGCTTCACTCCATACATAGAGCCGTCACCAAAGAAGTTCTCAATATATCTGGATTTATAATTTGTAGCAAGGACAATATCTTCAAAACCGTAGCCTTTAAGCTGCTCTATCTGTATTTCCAAAAGAGCTTTATCCCCAATCGGCAGCAATGGCTTGGGTATTGCTCCCGTAAAAGGTTTCAGCCTTGTGCCGAATCCACCGGACAATATTACAGCTAACATCAGTTCCTCCCCTTTTTTCTGCTTGCTTTAAAATCTTCAATGGTATCTCTATAACAATCCATGTGCTGCCCAATCACACTTTCATTGGCAAACCAATTCTGCATACGCTTAATGCCTCTAGCCGCCATTAGTTTATAAAGCTCTTTATCCATAAGCAACCGGATGATGTGCTGAACCATACCCTCCACATCTCCAATATTCACAAGCAAAGTGCTTTCAAACTCATCATTCAGTTCCGGAATGCTCCCCGCTTTATAGCTTACCACCGGTAGACCAAGCTGCATACTCTCCACAATCGTCCCAGGGATAACATCAAAGTAAGTGGGCAATACAGATATTCTGGCTTTGGAAACCTCTTGGTGCAGTTCGTCTTTGGTGGGGATTTTGTTGCGCCAGGTTATGGCATCAGCCACTCCCAGCTTGATGCTTAGCTCCAGTAGCTCCTGTTTGTATGCTTGGCTCGCTGTGCCGATAACCAATAGTGTTGCAGTGGGTACCACTTCCCTCACCTTGGCAAGAGCATGGATGAGGTCTTCTATCCCTTTGCATTGGTGCAATCTGGCAAAGAACACCAGATCATACTTCTTGACAGATGGGATTGGTACCACATTGGGCATGGCATACATCACCCAGTGTGTAATCCCTTTGGGATTAAACTCGAGGAGTTCCTGTTCCATCGTGCGTGAACGGATGGAAAAGTGCTTAAACTCCTTTAGTATTCTTTTCTCAATCATTTGTCTTCTACGCGACAGTATGCCCTGACCTGTGTAAAAGGTTAAATCCATTCTTTGCAGATTCACCACAACGGGATACTTATGCATAAACTGCAGTATCGTCACCGAGTAATATGGGTTTTCCGCACCCTGCAGATGGATTACATCCGGTTTGATCCTGTTCACTATTCTACGCACAGCCAGTTTGCTGAGAAAGAAATCCGTTATCCCATCCCGTTTAAATATGGGACGCCAAGACTTATTTACGAAGGGCATTCCGGCATTAAAGAAATGGTAATGTATCTTACCCAGCTTAAAGGACTTCCCGGAAGAAATGTAATAATAAGGTGCAACAAGATGCAGCTCAACATCATCACTCTCGGCAAGAGCTTTGGCTGTATCCGGAATCCAATTGGCAAACTCCGGAACAACTCGCTTAACCCGCATGGCTCTGCGTATCTCTTCGTTATCGAAGTGGCATATCCACACCACTTTAAGTTTCTGCTTCATTTCTGCCATATTCCCGGTACTCCGCTTAAAATCTTGTAACTCTGGATGGGGGTGAGAATCACTGCCGGTATTGCCTGAACGCATATCAAGGAGATAATTATTCCCTTAGGTCCCAAGTGCAGGTATTTCACTAACAACACTGCAATCGGGATGTAAAACGGGACTATTATCGTACCAAGTATCATGGAAAGCTTCAGTTTTGAGGTGGAACTGATAAAGGAGTTGTATATCACTGTTTTCATTTGCATAGAATAGAAGATCACGAACAAAGCGGACATAACATAATCCACTTCGATGCGCCCTTTCAGCCAAATCGCAAACACAGGTTTCTGGACTATTATCATCACCAGCAAGGCAGCAAAGACCACAAACCATAGCTTGGTCAGCCGCTTGAAGGTCTTTTTTATCCAATCATATTCTCCGCGATAATATGCATCACCATAACCTGTCCATAAAGGCTGCACCATCATGGTAAAGAGCATGGAAGCCAGGGAGAAATACTTCTGCGTAATGTTGTAGTCAGCCACAGAATCGGGACCTATAAGTATGCTGATAAGTAAACTGGTGGTTTGAAAGAAGACAATACCCATTATCTGGATAAAGAAGAACTTCATGCCCACGGTCACCAGATCTCTCCACAAACTCAGATTAATCGTCCCTATGCTGGGGGCAATGTTCCGGTATATCCCCAAATAGAAATAGAGAGATGCCACTGCTGTAACCAGGAAGTTTGCCCCGGTATAGAGTAAAGCATATTTCAAGATAGATGGTGCAGTTACTTTGGAGAGTATCAAGATACCAATGAAGGTGATGATATGCGCCACCACTGCCATCCCGTTACTGATACCATTCTTCAGGTCTGCGGTTAGAATAGTGTTTATCAGCTTCAACACGAAATTCAAGCATAGCACGATGAACACCACCGATACGGTTTCGCTAAGCTCTCCCTTCATGGATGCCGGTGCATTTAGCATCTTGCTCCAATCCAGAAAGAGGTTGGCTACCGAAAAGACGATCACGATAAGAATGGCGATTGCCCCAAACAGGAAGTATGCGGTGCTCACATATTCCTTTATCTCGGATATCTTTCCTTTGGCTTTCAGCTCCACATATTTGTTGCGAAGGCCGCTTCCAATACCAACATCAAAGATGAAGAACCACGCCAAAACCGAGGATAGCGCAGCCCATAGACCATATCTGGTCTTATCCAAATAGTCCAGTGTTATCGGCACCATCAGGAAGCTGATAATCATGTTCACAAACTTGAACACGATTGAGGAGGAAAGATTAGAGAATATCTTTCCGTTCCTCGTTTGGTAAAATGACTTAGAGCTTAGTCTCCGGGCTATACTTGCAATATTCAAATCTGTTCCTTATCGCATGGGGGGTGCTAAATCATCTCCTGCTATCATTGCCTAATCATTACATGTTTATTACGGATGAAACATGCAATGATTATGCAATGATCATGTAATGATAGCAGGAAAGGCATAATAAATTAGTGAGTTGGGAGTATCATACTATTTGAAGATTTAGATGCGCCAAACAATCCGGCACTATACTAACTGTAATATTTCCTATACGTTGCGGATACCCGCTGTTGTCAATCTGCTATTTCTCTTAGGCAGGCAATCTATATCAAACCAACAACCCTGATTGGGGTATAAATGATTATCTCCCGAATCCAGCAAGTATGTTTCAGGATCGCTAACTGCCCAATAGTTGTTTTCCGCCAGAAGGTCGCTATCAACTATGGAAAAATGCGGTCCCAGCTCCATGCGGATGCTGATAAACATATAGTCTGTCCTAAAGAAATTGTTGTTGGTGATGGTGGCAAGTCTGCGTGGGTAGATAGCTATATACTTATTGGAATAGAAGTTATTATACTGAATATTGGCATTGGCGTTCAGTTCGCGAATGTCATATTTGCCATTCTCGAAGTTACAATGTTGAATCGAACCAGTACAGTCCTGCGGGAAAATTGAGGTGTCGTTATTGATGAAATAGCTGTCTTCCACCGTATATCCACCTGCCGCAGCTATCAGTAAGCCTTCATTAACTCCGCTGACAATGCACTTCTTAATCGTTGCGGAGCCTGCCAAACTATAAGAGTGTATTCCCCTAACTCTGCCCTTTCTGAGACTCACCCGCTCAAATACTCCGGTATTCCCAACGGATACTCCGGTGGAGAAATCATGAATCTGCACATCGGTAAGAAAAGCATTGCTGGTGTTTAGCTTAATACCATCATAAACATGGCGCACCAATCCCGAGCTCAAACCACTGGCTGGCTCGTTTAAGGTAACATCGGCAAAGAACTTGGTGGAGTCTATTGGGCTCATCACAGCTTGGTAAAGGCTCTGACGCGTATCAATTTTCCAGTAAGCATCTGTGGAAGTCCCCTGGCTGATGCTGACAGTATTGTTAAACCTTAAGGATTCGTTCTTCTCTACATAGATTCTGGCACCTTTCTCGATGGTAACCGGAGCCATGAAGTTCGTTGTGCCGGTGATGATGTAACTGGTGTCTCCCTTGAATGTTACCTGTGCATCAACGGTTGAATTATATGTCACCGCAGCAGGTATGGTCAATTCTCCCACATTGTTAGTGCTTTGGGCTGCAACATTGATGTTATATAAATACTTAAGCGACCAACCCTCTTTCAGGAAGGCAATGTTATAGTCGCCCGGTGTTAGCCCACTGAAAGAAAAAGAACCATCAACACCAGTTGTGGCTGTAGCAACAGGTGACTGCAAACGGTGGTCGAACTCTGTTTCCTGGTTTATCACCACTCCAATCCCCGGATGGGCTTGGTTAATGCGCAACATCGTGGTGTCCAGAGTAGCCTTGTTATACAGAGCCACCTTCATGCCGGAGTAATCCAAACCTGCTTTCACAGAACTGCTTGTGGGTGTTTGAAGGATAACCTTTCCGCTTATTCCACCTGTTTCGTCCGGCTTGGTGGTGGATTTACATCCCAAAAAAGTAATAATTGCGCCAACGCACAATGCCATCAGCAACCATGTAATCTTGGTTTCACTCTTGATTAGCTTTCTCATAATAACCTCACGACTACTTATCTAGTAGTTTATATGCCCTTGGCAGGTTCAACGGAACCAATACCACCCTATGGTCACGAAACTGAAATTCATCAATATTGCAGGATAGCCAAACCATGGCGTTTTAACGGCTTTGGCCATTGCTTTGTGGGTTCGCTTATGGTTACCCCAAATCTGATATACTGCCAAGCCCAAGCCATGCCACACTCCCCATATCACGTAATGCCAGGCTGCTCCATGCCACAGACCACATAACGCCATCGCTATAACCGGCACAAAGAACACTGTCCATACCTTAGTACCACTGATCTGTGACAGAGGAAAGAATAGGTAATCTCTAATCCAGTCCGATAAAGAAATATGCCATCTGCGCCAGAACTGACTGATGTTAGGTGCTAGATAGGGATTGTTGAAGTTCTCCATAATCCTTAGCCCAAAAAGCCGGGAAGCACCTATTGCCATATCGCTGTAGCCGGCAAAATCAAAGTATATCTGGAATGCATAACCAATAAGCGCTAACATGCCAATTGCCCAACCATATTGATGGGGATTCTGCCATACAGGATTAATCGCATATCCAATCCAATCCGCAAAGATCAGCTTCTTAACCAAGCCAAAAACAATCCGCATGAAGCCATGTTCCACATTATCCCAGCTAAAAGATATCCGGGGGTTCTCCAACTGGGGTTTCAAGCGCTCAAAGCGTTCTATCGGACCGGCAGTATAGATGGTGAAAAGGCTGCTGTATAAGAGAAAATCAACAAATCTGCCCGGTTGTACCAAGCCCCATTTAATATCTGTGAGATAGCTTATATGTTTGAAAACAATGTAAGACAAGCCCAAAGGAAGGAGCAACTTGCCGATATTGAATACCGGTAGTTCTGCCATAAACCCCGCCAAGCTGACTAATACTCCATTAAGCATTCCTAAGTACTTAAACACCACTAATACACTTAACACCAAGATAACCGATATTCCGTGTATAAACCCCTTTTGTTTAACCGAGTGGATCAGCCTGCCCATAACATAGGTAAAGATACTTAGAAAGGCAACCATAATCACTGCATGGCTATCCAATAAATAGAGGTAAGCACAGCTGATTAGGGTTAAGAATATGTTCCTGAAGCCTTGCCGAGGGATTAACCAGTATGGAGCCAAGGCTAATATAAGCAAACCGAAGAACTTCAATGAAACCATATCACCTACTTTGCGGTTAATGAGTGGTTCGCTTGCATGTGTCTTATTAAGTCAGCAGTACGGATGGCACTACCGCGATACAACAAATGGTAGGTAGTATCCAAAAACAGAGTATCGGCATAAACGCTTTGCTCCGGTGAATAAAGCACCTCAATACCCGCAGCCGTGATAGCCTCATGAATGCCGAATATTTCTTTGGTGCTGCGTTGAAATATGCTGTGCAAGAACACAGGATAGCCAATGAACATCTGTGCGTTCTTGCCCTGGCAATAATCCCGGAACTCTTTGATATACGCTATTGCAGCCTCTTTATTACGGAACTTTGTATCCTTATAGGACACATCAGCATACTCTCTGGGGTCAAGCTTGGTGCTGTCAACTTGGGTGTGGCTGTTCACATCACCATACTCATTAAAGGCATCTCTTTTGTACACACTGGGGGGGGCATCCTTGCCCAAAGCCTTTTGTAACAAAGCTATTGCCCTTATCTGTAAGGCAGAGGGCAGAGCTTCCAGAATGGAAGGAACATTGTGAATGGACATTAGCTTTATAAATCTGGGTTGGTCTATCAACACTTCCAGATAAAGGTCTGCGCTGTTGCCAAAGAATAGATTGCTGAACTGCTCGTATTCCGGGGTGATGATTACTATATCATCCTTGCCGATATATGGCTGAACTTGATCGATCATGGTCTTCAAGCCAACCCCAGCATTCAGCCCCATGTTTATCACCTTGTAATCAGGATAAGCTTGGTGCACCATATCCGAGTGTAAACCAAAAGCAAGGTTAGAGCCACCAATGAAGATAATCTTCTTCTGGCTGGCAATGGACTTCAGCTTCATCTCTTTGTCGTAAAAAGCCTTGATATACTTCGTATCCGGCAAGGGAAACACAAAAAGCAGTGCAAAGCATATCCCCGCTGTCACCAGCAAGGAACCGATCATTAACCAAAACGACTTAAGCTTAAAAATCGACATAAACAAAGGTGTTATCCGAGTTAAACATACCAATTACCAAAGTGATCACCAACAGCACCGAGTGCATTAGGATCGGGTTAAATCTAATCGCCGACACAAATTGAGGAAGTTTCAGCTTTAGCAATCCACCTTTAAGCCAAGCGCTCAGAACTACACACCCGGCAAGAAAGGCAAGCTTTAGCATATTTATCTTCCCTGTTTCCAAAGGCAAGCTATGCTCCGTGGTTGGAGGATAGAAGAAGTACCAGGATACCGCTATCACTCCCATAAACATTAAGTTCGCAATCAGACGGCCGATAACATTCTTGCCGAAAACCTGCTTAGCAATGCTTTTACCCTTAAACTGATATAGGGCAATCAAGCAGCCATGAAACAAACCCCAAGCAAGATACTTCCAACCCGAGCCATGCCACACTCCACACAACCCCATGGCGATTAAGGGAACAAGCAGCATTTGCCACATCCGTTTGGAGGAAAGCCCCGAGAGAGGAAAGAACAGATAGTCCCTAATCCAATCCGAGAGGCTAATATGCCACCTGCGCCAGAAGTCTGTGATATTTGTTGCAGCATAAGGGCTGTTGAAGTTCTCTCGTATCTTTATACCAAGCAAGGCAGAGGAACCAATGGCAATGTCCGAGTATGCGGAGAAATCCAAATAGATGAACAATGCATAAGCCAGCACATACATGGCTTGGGCAACAACTCCACCGCTGTAAGAACGGCTTACCATGGCAGCAAACAGCCAATTGACCAACACATACTTCTTGAAAACCCCCAAGATGATACGGGTGTAGCCAAAGGTTAGCTGTTCGTTGCTGATAGTGGCAGCAGCCTCCAATTGAGGCTTCATACCTTCGAAACGCTCTATCGGTCCCGCAAAGAAGATTGGGAAATAGGTGGTATAGCACAGAAAGTCTATAAATGTCCCCGGCTTAACTATCTTCCAATGGATGTCCACCAAATAGCTAATAAGCCTGAAAACAGTGTAGGATATCCCCAAAGGAACAATTATATCCCTCAGTTCCAGCACCTTACCGCTTGATAGCTTAGCCACTAAAGCATCCAACAAAGGCTTGAACATCGGCAAATACTTGGTACTAAACAGCGCCAGTAACAACAATGCAATCCCACTGCTAAGCCAAGCCTTGGGGTGTTTACCTAGGGAGATTAATCTCCCCAAAATGTAACTTAACAGCGTTGCTGCAAGTAAAAACAGCAATGTTGCCACACTGTGATAGCCGATGAATGCCATGCCTGCTGCACTAAGCAACAAGGTTTTCCCCAGCCTGCCGGGAATAGCCCAATAGCATAGTACTATCAAGAACAGATAGGCAAAGTAGTATATGGAAGTTACCAACTCATCCTCTTAAGTGTTCTTTTAGAACTGGTTTATTATCTCCACCATCTGGCGTACCGTATCAAAGCTTGCTGCTGTAATACGCGGTGCAGGTATCTTTTTCCCGAATTCCTTGGCTATAAAGGTCTGCAAGGATACCAATGAGAATGAATCTATCATCCCACCCGATATAAGCTTAGTATCCACATCAATCTCAGTATCCGGATCATCCAGAAACTCGTCTCTGATAAAGTCTAATAATTTCTCTTCCATTTTATCCTCTTTCTATAGCTTGATTTGTAACAGTTCTTCTTTGCTCTTGCCTAAGATATCGTACTTCCTGCCAATCTTCACAAACACCTCCAAAGCCCTCTCCAGATGACTCATCTCATGTGCAGCAGAAAGCTGAGTGCGAATGCGTGCCTGACCTTGTGGTACCACAGGGAAGAAGAAGCCCACGGCATATAAACCTTCATCATACAGGTCTTTGGAGAAAGCCTGTGCCAGCTTTGCATCGTAGAACATGATAGGCACTATCGGGGAATCCCCTTTCACAATGATGAATCCTACTTCAGTGAGGGCGTTGCGCCACCACTTCATATTCTGCTCCAGTTTGTCCCGGCGTTCCGTGCTTGCTTCCAGAATATCCAGCACCTTCATGGTTGCCATGGTGATGGTTGGTGCCAGCGTGTTGGAGAACAGGTATGGTCTGCCGCGTTGTCTAAGGAGGTCTATAAGCTCTTGCCTGCCCGATACACAGCCACCCGATGCACCGCCCAAGGCTTTACCAAAGGTGGTGGTGATTATATCCACTTTGTCCATCACTCCGCATAACTCATGCACTCCGCGTCCGGTTTTACCGATGAAGCCGGAAGCATGCGAATCATCCACGAATACCATTGCATCAAACTCTTCCGCCAAGGCTACAATCTCATCCAGCTTGGCGATATCTCCATCCATACTAAACACACCGTCTGTGATGATTATCTTCCGCGGACGGTCCTGATACTGCTCCAACTTCTTGCGCAGGTGTGCCATATCGCTGTGCTTATATGTATCGTGCTCAGCCTTGGCAAGCCGCATCCCGTCTATGATGGAAGCATGCACCAGGCGGTCTGATATCATGATATCATTCTCGTCCAAAAGAGTCTCAAACACTGCACCATTGGCATCGAAGCAGGAACTGAACAAAATGGTATCATCCACGCCCAAGAAAGCACTAAGCCTCTTTTCCAGCTCTTTATGTATATCCTGGGTTCCGCAGATAAAACGCACCGAAGACAAACCATACCCGCGATAGTCCAATGCTTCATGCGCTGCTTTGATAATCTCCGGATGACTGGATAAACCGAGGTAGTTGTTGGAGCACATATTGATAAGCTGCTTATGCGCACTACCTACAGGGAACTCTACCTCTATATCTGCTCCCTGCACATCGCAGATAAGCCTTTCGGACTTATACAGTCCATTGTCTTTGATTGTTTTAAGGGTCTCTAAATAAGAATTCTTTACTTTCGGTGAATAAGCCATAATTACCTCTCTTTTCTGACTTGGGGGCTATCCTGTTTGGTAAACAAAGCATAGAGTTGTTTACCCAAATACCTGTTGCCGTTCAGGTTAAAGTGCCCGGCACCATTTATCATATACTCCGGCTTTGCCATGGGTACGATGCTGAGGGGTATGGATTCACCGTCACAATACTCCTGCAAATCTCGGTTAAAACTCACATTGTCATAAACACTTAGCACTCGAAACCCGGGGTATTCCCCATTAAACGCTGCAAGGCAGGATACCATTTGTGCAGATAAACCTTCGCCTGCTTGTTCAAGCTCCATTTTCCTCGTGTCTGAGTTATTCTTGTTCACAGCCACAGCTTCAGATTCTTCGTTAAGCTGTCCATTTCCGCCTTTCATTCCCTTGGCTAAAAGTTCAATTAGTGATGACGAGTTTCTGAGTGCTAACAATATCTTGAACTTCAGGCTGCTGTTCTTTACCCCAAAATCTGCCGACTTGGTAAAAGCGAATGGTTGGGGATGACGGGCAAACCAATCCTTGTTGTCGGAGTTCAGCACCAGAATTACATCCCGAGGAGTGAAGCCCAGCTTTTCACGGAAATATAGCAAGCGAAACCAGGAATCATATGGATCATGCCAGCTACAACCAAGATTTATCACACTGTTATCGTTGCCATTTGTTACCAGTTCCGAGGCAAACACCGAACTCGCAATCTCTTCGGGCTGATACTGCAAAGCCTCAACAAATGATGAACCCAGCACAACAACGGGATTCTCCAAGCTTGTTACATCTGTTCCCGGCAAGCCATAGTTGTTGTATTTTGCAATGTTCTTCCCTTCCACATTATACACTTTGGCATAAGGCTTACGGATATTTGTCCAATACTCACCACCTATCCGATATCGAACCTTGGCTTCAACTCCATAAGAGGGATACTCAATAAGCTTTGCCACAACCAGTTCAGCCACGACTAACCCGATTACCAGCGCAATGCTGAGTAAGAACACCCGCCAAAGAACCAGAGAAAATCTAGAAGTTTGCATAAAAGAAGGGATTTGTTTCCACAGAGATGATGCGCAACAGTGCCATTGATGCCAAAGCAAGAAACAACAGCGTAAACAGCAACGAATACCTTAGCAAAAAGCTTAATTTTCCCGGTGCGTAAAGTATGGCTTTGATACTATGAATCAGTTTCACATAAGGCTCCGTGTGTTAAGGATGTTCAATACTCCAAACCAGCCTACAGCTTCGCCCCGTCGCTTATGCAGATATAAGCATAAGACACTGGAGAAGAGTATTATAGCTTAATCTATTATTATCCCGCAGGGCGGGTGCTTGAGATGTATGTTTTGTTTGGGGATGGACCCTAAGAGGTTTACAGCGAGAGGAAGCTTCAGAATAGTAAGACTGCTTTGCCCCAGCCCTTTACTATAAAGGGTTGCTGGCCGGGATGGTCTGCTGGGTGAATATCTATTTGGCACAATATTTATGGGTATCAACATCCTTACAATCATCATCTCACTCATCGTTTTTCTCTTGGGCGCTATAATCATTTTCGCTTCGATACTGTCAATGTTTTTTTACCCTCGCCCTCGGCATCTCTTTTTGTTGAATGGAGCGCAGTTCAAGCCTTTCAAGGAAAATTTTGCCTTGCTCCAAACCTACATGCTGCCTATTAGGTTACGGTTGAGATACGGTTGCGCCTCCCAGCAAAGTGCTGGGTATCGCAACCGTATCTCAACCGTAACCTAATAGGCAGGATATGGGAAAGAATCGAGTTGTTAGATACTCAGAGAAAATAAAGCATAGAAGACTTAATCGAAGCGGAAGGGATTGATATATGAAACTTGAACTTGACAGATTATGCGCTAAATAAATGAGTTCCGGGAAATTGAACTGGATAGGTGATGCTGATGCAAAAGTTGATATTGAACTCCCCGGATAGACCCTTGGTAAAATACCTTGCTTTATTACTGTTTCTTTTTTCTACATGCGGGCTGCTTGCCCAGGCAACCTTTGAAGGATTTGAATCCCAAAGCCCCAGCAATATTCCTTGGTTCACCGACACTCCGAATAACCAATGGAACACTTCCATTACTGAACCATATGCCGGCACGGCAAGTGCAATATCGGGAGGGTTTTACAATAACTCCATATCCAACCTAAACCTGAATATTAATGTGCTGACCGCAGGCAACATCAGCTTTTACTTCAAAACCGACACAGAATATTGGGGAGCTGTGTTTGGCGACTTTCTGAAGTTCAATATCGATGGCAACTTGCAGAATCAGTGGGCAGGAACCATTGGCTGGACTTATGTTTCTTTCTCCCTCACGGCAGGCGTTCATAACCTGTCATGGTCTTTCACCCGGGATAACAGCGATACCGGTTGGGATGGCTGGAAACAGAACCGTGCCTGGATAGATAACATCAGTTTGCCAGCCAATACATACTTTTATGGGAATGGGGATGGCTCCGTGGCAAATCCATATCAGATAAGCACGGCTGCTCAGCTTAACAGCCTGCGAAACTATTTGGGAAGCTCATACTCATCCACCCATTTCAAACTGATGAACGATATTGACCTAAGCTCCTACCTTGCTCAGGATGGGGCGGGATACACTGCTTGGGGCAGCGCAGGATGGATGCCTATTGGGACAAGCTCTGCACCTTTCCAAGCTCACTTTGATGGCAACTTCAAGAAAATCACTGGTTTTATGATAAATCGTTCCTCATATGCAGATTGCGGATTCTTCGGCAATACGGGTAACACAGCCCTGATAGAGAATCTAAGCATAGTAAGTGCAGTAGGCAGCAGCGTACAAGGTGGAAATGCCGCGGGGATGTTGGTGGGCAGGAACAACGGTACTCTAACGAACTGCTCTGCCACAGGAAGTGTACGTGGCACATTGTGGAACGGAGCTTTGGTTGGCTGGAATAATGGAACACTAAACCGATGCTGCTCAAGCGGTGACGTGATAAGCACCGGCAATACCGTGGGTGGACTGGTGGGGCAGAATAATGGCTATATCAATATGTCATATTCTCGTGCAGCAGCCAGAGGTTATGATTTTATCGGCGGATTGGTTGGCTATCAAACTCAGAGCGGTGCTCCCGGTATAGCTGATTGCTTCGCAACAGGAGCCGTAACGAATTTCGGTAATCCTGCATACCGAGGAGGTTTGCTGGGTTATCTGACCGCAGGCACAGTCTCAAACTCCTATTGGGATGCCCAAAGCACAGGAATGAGCACATCCTATGGCTCTGCAAGTAGCTTCGGGAAGAGCACTGTTGCAATGAAGACTCAAACAACATATGCGGGATGGGACTTCGCCGGAGAAAGCAGTAATGGTACAGCAGATTACTGGTTTATGAGCACATCCTATAACGATGCCTACCCCTATCTGGTATGGCAACAAACCGGCAGCACCAATCCCGTTATGCCCCACATTCAGGTAACTCCATCGAGTATCAACTTTGGCAACCGGTATATAGACAGCACCTCAAGCCAAACATTCAGCATCACCAATATGGGCCAGCTTCCCCTTACGGGTAGTATCAACACTCCGGAATATTATGCTTTGGCAGAGGGAAGCGGTACCCGCAACACACTAAGCTTTAATCTTGCAGCAGGTGCTTCGCAGCAGTACACCCTAACCTTTGCTCCGCTCGGTTATGGCACCTTTAACGGCAATGTAGTAATCAGCAGTAATAGCGAAACTGAAAGCACATATTACCTTGGTGTATGGGGCGTATGCATCCCTGTTCCTGAGACCTTTGCGGGTGGTAGTGGCACACAGGCAGACCCATGGTTAATCTCCACTCCGGGACAACTGAGCCGACTGAATGACTTTCGTGGAGCGGTGAACAGTGACAAATACTTTAAGATGCTCAATGACATAGACATGACAGACTACTTCCTCCAGGGTAATGCAGGCTATAACTATGGTTACTACTGGACCCCTATCGGTTCGGCTGCCAGTGGTGACAACAAGTTTTATGGCAAGTTGGATGGTAATCACTGCACTATTTCCGGCTTAAAGGCTAATCACCTCAACCACACAGGTTACGAATCGAACATAGGGCTGTTTGGCTATACCGGACAAGGCTTTGAGCTGAAGAATCTGAACCTGAACATAGATCTTGTGGCTGGTTGGAACCAGGTAGGTGGGTTGGTTGGCGCTAACTTTGGAACAGTTGATAACTGCCATGTGCGTACCAACGGCGAAGCGGAGATTATTGGCTTGTTTGGCGTCTACTGCGGAGGCTTGATTGGCATCAACTATGGCACCATAACTAAATGCTCATTCCGCGGAAATGTGCACGGAACACAGAAGGTGGGCGGATTGGTTGGTGCCGGAGTGAACATCTACGACAGCTTTGTAACAGGTAAGGTTACCGGATATGAGATTGTGGGGGGATTTGCCGGAGTGGCAGGAACATTTAGCGGAGGACAGATTAAGAACTGCTATGCTTCTGTGATTATGGAATATGGTGGGAATAGCTCTGCCATAGTTGGAGGTTTTGCAGCTCAGATCAATACTGTCACTCTCACTTCCTGCTATTGGAATAGACAGCTTGCAAACCTTATTACCTCAGCGGGTTTGAGCAGTTCTTATGGCAAAACTACTGCGGAGATGCAAACCACTTCCACCTATGTGGGCTGGGATATGCTGTCAATATGGGAACACTTCCTGGACATGAATGGCGGATATCCCCAGATACGCTTGGCTCCCGCAACAATGGTGTTCAACCAACAGGAGTTCTCCGTTGAGGTATTGCCGGGAACCGGTACAAACGGCATACTTTCCATCACCAATACCGGAGCGCAACTTCTCGCTGTAACAGCCACGGTGGCGTATCCCAATCGCAGCACACAGACTGTCCTGAGTGAAGATTTCGAACAAGGCTCAACCATACCTGTTGGATGGACACAGGAACAGCTTTCGGGCAGCAACATAAGCTGGACTTTTAGACGCGGCTCCCCCGGATTGCCCAACGATGCGCATAGCGGTTTTGTAAATGCCAACCTGATTGATGAAGATAGCGTTGATGACATCACCATGCTGGTGACACCTCCGCTCAATCTTAGCGCAGTCAGCTACAGCCCTCAGCTAAACTTCTATTACTATATGCACGCTCTGCCCAACGCAGCAGATGAACTAAAGGTATACTATCGCACTTCTGCCACAGGTGAATGGACCTTGCTTAGGAGCATGGAGAATGTAAACTATTGGGCATCTTGCACCTTAGCCTTGCCCAATCCCAGTGCTGAGTATTACATTGGCTTTGCGGGTAACGCCCGTGCGGCTTGGGGCATCAGCATTGATGATGTGGTGGTTACCGGTTCTCCTGCCGGCTATGCCGATTCTTGGCTTTCCTTAAACAATCAGCAGAGCGTTTATGCGCAAGTAAGCTCTCGCCAGAGCGCTGTATTCGAGATGGCTTTGAATGCCGCTAACTTGCCATTGGGCAGCTACCAAGCTGTGATACAACTGAACTCCAATGCCTACAACCATTGGGATACGAGCATCCCGGTTATGCTGGAAGTAAGCTATGGGAACACTCCACAGATCTCGATAAGCTCCACGGGGTTTAGCTTTCCAGAGCAATTAGCAGGTAGCTCCGCCAACCAAGATTTCAGCATAAGCAACATCGGTGGTGGAGTGCTGGAAGGTACGATAAACCTACCCTTGGGGTATGCAGTATCACAGAGAAGTGTACAGCGTAACAATTATCCAATCTCCATCCCTGCGGGAAGCACCCAGAACTTTAGCCTAAGCTTCAATCCCTCCGCAGCAGGTAGTTATGATGGAGACCTTACTATCTTCAGCAACAGCTATACAGATGCTTCTATATCCCTTCCCCTCAGTGGACAGTGCTACACCAATCCAACGATTTTGCTTAATGTAGAAATGCTTAGTATGCGTATGGCGACAGGATCTAGCGGTTCTGATACATTTACTGTTACCAACAACGGGAGTAAGCCCCTAAGCTTCTTTACCACAGTTGAAGATGTGCAGAGGCAAGAGCGCCAGACAATGAAGCCCGGAACAAAGTTGCTTTCGCAGCGCAGCATCATTGGCTCCTCCCTCAGTCTAAATAAGACGCAATACATGGCGGGCACTACTTCAGATTGGGTGTTCACAGTCCATAACGCCAGCACCGATGATGAATGGCTTAAGCAGGTGATAATCGATTTCCCTGAAGGATTCATCATCAACAGTATCAGCGGTTTCGTGGGCGGTACCGGCGGAACGATGACCCCGGATATTACTTCCGGAAATGGCAGCACCGTAACCTGGACAGGTATTGGTCCCGGCATGTGGGGTGTTGTGCATATGAATGAAACCGCTGTGGCAAGCGTAAACATCACTATTCCTTCAGGATACACAGGTACTCAAAGCATACCCTATCAGATTATTGGTGACATCTATGGAGCAGAACCACATACATTAACCGGGGCTTTCACCCTTGAGGCTGGCTCACCTTCCGCAGCGTGGTTCTCTCTGGATAACTGGGATGGAACGGTTGCCGGAAACTCATCAATGTCCTTAACCGGCAACTTCTCCGCAGAGGGTCTGCTGCCGGGAGTGTATCAGGCATTACTTACAGTTTACTCCAATGACCCGCAAAACCCTGTTAAGACAGTCTTGCTGGAACTGGAAGTAACCGGGCTTGCTCCGGTTCTACGCATCAGCAATGCAGAAGGCTATGCCTTTTTGGATTGGGATGCAGTCCCCAATGCAAGCTCATACAAGGTGTATAAAGCAAGCTCAATGAACAGCACTTATGACTTGCTTGCCGAGACCTCGGAGCTATACTATGCCGATGAGGCAAGCATGGATGCAGCGTTCTATTACATTAAAGCGGTGTTTCCCCGAAAGTAAGCCGGATTAATAAGCCATTCTAAGCGCAGTGTAATCAGTTGCATTACACTGCGTTTATTATTGCATAGCTTGGGCTTACGAACTCACCTTAGCAGATAGCTTTTAATCACTGCATACAGGTACATCACTTCATCATCCGGCAAACCTGCACCAATATAGAATATCCCTTTTTTACTTTTAACAATCACCCCCTTGCTACGCACAAAACGCTGTAAGCGAGCCACAACGACCGGGGATAGCTTTGCTTGGGGAATGTCTTGGGCGCTAATGCCATAATCCAAACTGATAATGCTATCCGCAGGGATCTTCATTCTCTTTTTGCCTTTGTGAATCTCCAGTCCTTCGGCACTAACTATGGCAACCATAAAGAAACCTCGCTGTGTCAGATAACGCTTCAGCATGGAAATCAGAGGTAATATAAAGAAGAATAAACCCACAAAACCGCCAAAGAACATCTGCACAGGTTCCGGAGTATCCGTGCGGATGAAGAAAGGAAGCACTGAACGCCCGAAATATAACGCTATTCCCAAAGGAAAGATAAGCTCGAGCAGATTAAAAAGTGAGTATCTGCCATAAGGAATGCTGATCCTTAGCCCCTCACCATGCTGTTGGATCACACTCCTCATCTCCGCGGGAGGGTTAATCGTGCCCTGAGAATCTGCAGCTCTTTGGACTGATTTATCTGTGCCATCAGGCTGGATAATCTGGGTATGCTCGCTGCTGAGATCTTCCATGGGGAGTTGCATGAATCCCGCAAGCATCTTTGCCTGCTGATGGGCAATGCCAAAATCTGTGAAGCTTGTTAAGCTAAGTTCCCCCAAAGATAAAGCCTTTAGTACAAGTTCGTATTTATCCGAAGTGTCCGAATCCCCTGCCACGAATTTTATCTGAACTTTTGCATAATCCTTCATGTTATACATCTTGCCCCGCATTGGCTTCAGCAACCCCCATGCCATCCAGATGCGTCCATTGGCGACATCGAGAGTTACCCACTTGCGCCCAAACACCAAGACACCACCAACTGCGGTGAAAATAAGCCCCATAGCTGCCAGAATCAACCAAGTCCACCATGGCAGTTCATCTGCATTGGAAAAAGGGATAACCTGAATACAGGCTAAAAGCAAAAACAAACCTGAAAGTAAAAAAGGCAATCCAAAGAAGCTGAGGCACCCCCCTCCGCTCTTCAGCTCCATCCTGTCGATTCCTAATGGGCTAAATCTTCCATAATCCGGCATGATCCATCCTCTAACATTTTCTGATGTTTTGGCAGAATAGCACATGCATCCTGCACGTCAAGCAAAATCCAAGCTTTTCCGTATAACATAAATGGGAAAGGGAACGACAATTCCAACGCCCCGATACGAGCTGAGTATGTTATAGCAAACTTGATTATTCTATGCTTCTGTTAGTTTCACAACGGGCAATGCAATCCGCATTGCAGAGAATAAGTAAAAAACAAAGTTATCTGTTAGCACTAAACTACACAATATTGCTTTTCGCTTGACGTCATTTCGGTTTACCTGAATTGGTTCATACTTCAGCAAGTTCAGCTAATTAAGCGGACAAACAACGACAGAAAGAGGAAAACAAAATGGAAATCAACAAGACCTACGAACCACAGCAGATTGAACGAAAGTGGTATGGTTTTTGGGAGCAAGGCGGGTTTTTCAAACCCAATGAAGCTTCCTCAAAACCCGCTTTCACCGTCCTGATTCCCCCGCCCAACGTGACAGGTATCCTGCATATGGGGCATGTGCTGAACAATACCCTCCAAGATGTCGTTGTCCGCTATCACCGCATGAAAGGAGAACCCACGCTATGGCTGCCGGGGGTTGATCATGCGGGTATCGCCACTCAGAACGTGGTGGAAAAAGAACTTGCCAAAAGCGGTAAGAACCGTCATCAGATAGGCAGAGAAAAGCTTTTGGAGCTTATCTGGGCTTGGAAAAACGAGAAAGGCGGCATCATTATCGACCAGCTTAAGCTTTTGGGCGCAAGCTGCGATTGGGACCGTCAGCGCTTCACGATGGATGAAGGCTTGTCCCGCGCTGTTAAAGAAGTGTTCGTAAGCCTCTATGAAGCAGGCTTGATATACAAAGGGAAATACATCATCAACTGGTGTCCACGCTGTGTAACCGCCCTCGCCAATGACGAGGTGGAACACGCCGATGAAACAGGAAAGCTGTGGCACATCCGTTACCCCTATGCCGATGGCAAGGGCTATGTAACCGTAGCCACCACCCGTCCAGAGACCATGCTGGGCGATGTAGCTGTTGCCGTGAACCCTAAAGATGAGCGATACAAAGAGCTAATCGGCAAGGAACTGCTATTGCCCCTCACCGGCAGAAACATCCCGGTGATTGCCGATGATTATGTGGATAAGGAATTTGGCACAGGTTGCGTGAAGGTTACTCCTGCTCACGACCCCAATGACTTTGAGATTGGTGTGCGGCACAACCTTGCGCAGCTTTTGGTGATGGACGAGCATGGCATTATGAACGATGAAGCCGGCAAGGACTTTGCCGGAATGGAGCGTTATGCCTGCCGGGAAAAGGTGTTATCCATGCTGGAAGCTCATGGCTTATTGGAAAAGACCGAGAACCATGACCATGCGGTGGGACATTGCTATCGCTGCGACACAGTTATCGAGCCCTACCTATCCGACCAATGGTTCGTGAAGATGGCTCCTCTTGCCAAGCAGGCAATTGAAGTGGTGGAAAGCGGAGAGATTAAGTTCCAACCGGAGCGCTGGACAAAGGTGTATATGCACTGGATGAACAACATCCGCGATTGGTGCATTTCCCGCCAGATATGGTGGGGACACCGCATTCCCGCATATTATTGCTCGCAGTGTAACTACATGGCAGTGGCAAAAGAAGTGCCGGAGGAATGCCCCGTGTGCGGATGCAAGCACTTCACACAGGATGAGGATGTACTGGATACTTGGTTCAGCAGTTGGCTGTGGCCCTTCAGCACCATGGGTTGGCCCGAAGAGACTGCCGACCTGCAAAAGTATCTGCCCACCAATGTGCTTATCACTGCCCCGGAGATTATCTATCTTTGGGTGGCACGGATGATTATGTCCACCTTGCACTTCAAAGGTATGATTCCTTTCAATACCGTGTTACTGCACGGAACAGTACGGGATGAGATTGGGCGCAAGATGAGTAAGTCCCTGGGCAATTCACCCGACCCGATAGACATCATCAATAGCGTTGGTGCCGATGCCCTGCGCTTCTCCATGATCTTTAACACTCCCAAGGGTGCCGATGTCGCCTATGCGGACAGTATGCTGGAGCTTGGCCGAAACTTCGCCAACAAGATGTGGAACGCCTACCGCTTCATTATGATGAATATCAGCGAGATAGAAGGCTTGCCCAAGGAAAGCGATTTGCAGCTTGAGCTTGCCGATAAATGGATAATCAGCAGGCTGCAGGAAGTTACCGCCGAAGTGAGCGGACATTACGAGAACCTCAGGCTGAACGATGCGGCAACCGCCATCTTCCGCTTTATGTGGGACGAGTTCTGCAGTTGGTACATCGAGCTTTCCAAGGATAGATTACGCCCGGAAGCTGATACCACGAGCAAGCTTACTGCCAAATACATCCTGCTGGATGTGATGCAGAAAGGTATGCGCTTGCTGCACCCCATTATGCCCTTCATCACCGAAGAGATTTGGCAGGGTATTAGGGCAGAGTTCCCCATGCAGGAAGAAGCCTTGATAATCGCTGCTTTCCCGGAAGCTGACCCGAAGCTATCCAATCCTGATATCAGCGATGAGATGAGCTTTGTGCAGGAAAGCATCACCGCCATCCGCAACCTGAGAAAGCAGCTTAACCTTGCTCCCTCCATGGAGATTGAGTTGGTTATCCGCTATGCTGACGACAAACAACAGAGTCTCTTCGACAGCTATATGGCATATTTCCGTAAGCTGGCTAAGGTGAAGGCAATCTCGGGCGGAATAGGCATCGATAAGCCTAAGGCTGCCATTGCGTCAGTGGTGCGCAACATCGAGATATTCATGCCCCTTAGCGGCTTGATAGATCTGGATGCCGAGAAACAAAGGCTCGGGAAGCAGATTGATAAGCTGGAAAAAGAGCTGAATAGCATTAACTCTAAGCTCAATAACAGCAACTTCATGGCAAATGCCAAGGAAGAAGTTATCGCCAAGGAAAAAGAGAAGTTCGCCGAGGTGGATACAAAACTTCGCTTGACAAAAGACCTGCTTGCAGATTTGCAGTAAACACAATGGCAGCACGGGTTTGATGCTTGTGCTGCCTTTAGATTGCGTGGGGCTATAGCTCAGTTGGTAGAGCGAATGGTTCGCAATCATTAGGCCAGGGGTTCGAATCCCCTTAGCTCCACCAGTGCTTTTCAAAGAAAGCGCTTGACAAAAACCCGCCCTTCAGATTGAAGGGAAACTCCAAACGGGAGGATTAGTCCTAATTGGTAAGGCAGCGGTCTTGAAAACCGCCGGGTTATGCCCATGGGGGTTCGAATCCCTCATCCTCCGCCAAGTGTATATTAAGTTTCAGCCGGAGAGGTGACCGAGTTGGCTGAAGGTGCACGCCTGCTAAGCGTGTGTGGGTCAAAAGCCCACCCAGGGTTCGAATCCCTGCCTCTCCGCCAGATATAGTGTGCTGGGTAGTCGCCAAGTGGTAAGGCAGCAGGTTTTGGTCCTGCCATCCGGGGGTTCGAATCCTCCCTGCCCAGCCAGTTTATTTCAGCCAAACAAAGGGATGTCGTCTAATGGTAGGACAGCGGATTCTGGTTCCGTACGTGAGGGTTCGACTCCTTCCATCCCTGCCAATATTGCCTTCGGCTTATCCGAGGGCTTTTTTCATTTATGGATGTTTATCCATGCATTAGCCCTTTTGATAGCCTCTTCCTTTTGAGCTTGAATCAATTTTTGCTCCGATTGTTTTATGTACAAATTGACAATATCTAGATTGACGCTGCCATCTTTAGATGCATAATAATAAGCAAGATAAGCCCATTTATATGCCTCAATATAATCCGGCTCACAACCAAAGCCGTGAAAGTACTTTATGTTAAGAATTAACTGTGATCCTATATGCTTGCCTTCAGCAGCCATTGTATAGTATCTATAAGATTCCTCAATGTCCTTAGTAACACCTTCCCCTAACTCGTACATTCTACCGAGATAGTGTTGAGCAAAAGGATTTCCCTTATCTGATGCTATTTTGAACCACTTAAAAGCCATTGCGTAATCTTGTGTCTTGGCCTTTCCTTCGTAGAACTCCAAGCCTTTCTCAAAGCACTCTTTAGCAGTGTAATCCGTATCAAGCTTCACCTTAGTGTATATCTTAAATAACTTTGACTCGGAATTATAGGACAGTGTAGTATAGTCTTTTGATAGAGTGGCTATCTCATAGGTGTAGTAATAGCCAATCATAGAACTTTTACTGAACCCATAAGTAGAGTAGTCTGTCTGAGTTAATGGTAATGTGGTAGATATACCATCTCCTTTGATGTTAATCCACCCAGATTCATAAATAGCGTGAACCTTAGCCCCATCATCAGAAATGTAATCTGCTGATAGAGTAGCATATACACCAGAGCATGCAATTGCCATAACAATTAGCATTAATAATCGCTTTTGTCTCGTCATACTAATCACCTCTTACTATGTTATCTCATTGATTGAGCATACTTATATAAGACTATCCGGCTGCGCAAAACCTATCCTACTGAACTGCTATGCCATTGATTATAACCCTCTTAGGATTACCAATCACATATCCATGCCCACCATTAGTTGCAGCATAATCTACTCCTAAATTAACTTCTGTGCTAAGGTTGTACATACTGGTTGTAGCTGAAAATCCAGGAGATTCTATGATCAACAAACCGCCTTGTCCGTTTTCTCCTGACTCTGCTCCACCTCCACCTCCACGGGTTCCACCAGATTGCCCAGAGACAATGAACTTTGGTGGGAAGCTAGTATTATACACAATATTGGTAGCAATGATGACCAATACACCTCCACCATATCCGCCCCCTCCACCTCCTCCGCCACCATGGCCGTTCACAATATTGATGTATGTTCCCCCAAGATAGTTTGTGTCCCCAATAGCACCTCTTCCTCCATTTCCACCACCACCGGAAGAACCACTTCCAAAACCTTCATCATAAGAAGAAGCATTCTGGCCAATGTTCTGACTCATACCGCCCTGGGGATTATCTGTACACGCCCCTCCATATCCTCCGTAACCACCATTGTTACTACCATCTCCTCCATCATAACCTCTACCATCGGGCCCATATCCACCCCATCCCCCAAATCCGCCAAGGCCTCCTCCATATCCTCCTCCGCCTCCTCCACCACCGCTGCCGCCACTTCCTTCGACTACAATCCATTCTCCGTACATATAGAAAGTTTGTGACCTACCGCTATCTCCATCACCGCCATCACCGCCATTACCACCTTTCCCATAAGTACCGGGATATAGATTGTATCCGTTTTGGACAGTGCCGATGGTATGGTAGTTAGATGAAGTAATCGAAGATATCTGAGTTGTTGGGCTATTAGGATAGTACCCATTTCTCACAGCAAAATGGACGTTTTTCCCTAAAGTAAGTGTTCCACGCACCTTAATTACTATCTGCGAGACACCCTTTGAGGTAACGACAACATTATTGCCTATTGTCAAATTCTCATATTTGTAGACTCCTGCATATAGTGCAGATCCACGTTGCGTAAGCACTTTATTTGTTGACCATGTCTCAGCTGCTGAGTATGTATCTGAGTCGATAATCTGGTAACTTTGAGAGGCAATAGCACTATCTAAGTAACCTGATTTGTAAGCAACAGCCTTGACTGTGACGTTTGAGCTGATTGTGAAAGCTGAACTATATAGTTGTGAAGTATGTGTAGGGGTCACGCCTGTTGTTGTGTACCTAATTGTTGCACCAGGTGTCGAACATGTTATTGAAACTTGCCTTGGAGAAGTATAAGTACTGCCAGAGGGGCTTATAATTGGCGTAGCTACAGATGGCGTTGTTATTGTGTATTGAGTCTCAACTATCTTGCTGGGTTTAAGTCCTTCTTTATAGGCAATTGCCTTTACGGTAGCTGTGGCATTGATGATAAACGCTTCCCCATATAGGTTTGAACTCTCATCGGGGGTAGTACTATCTGTCGTATAGTATATCTTAGCAGCTTCGTCCTCGCAGGTGATACTTACTTGCACAGGCTGAGAATAACTACCTCCCATAGGGGATATTGTTGGGGTTAATACAGCTTTTTCAATACTTGTCGATTTATCACAAGATGTAATAAGAGCAATGCCACACAACAATATGGCACAACATACAATTCTAAGCGATGTATATTGAGTTAATGAACTCACTCTGTTCCTCGTTAATGATGAAATGGTAATCATCATTTGTGATGGCATGTTGAATAACGGTCGTTTCATTTTTCCTCCATAACTTCAATGATTACTTATCTTCCGTTTGTGTTATCAGCATTGATCTATACTTAGATGCTTTCTCTGGCTGGTTTATCTTCTCATATGTATCAACCATCATATATATTGTCTTCTGAGTGTCATGGTGCCTCATTCCAAGAAGTGATATCCTCCCATCCAATGACTTGACATACATAGTAATCGCTTCATCAAATCGTCCATATGAATGATATATGTCTGCCAGACTCATTGCTATAGCTGCAGAAATAGTGTGAACTGGCCCAAAAGTTTTCTCAACGATGTAAAGAGCTCTATCAGCCATAGTTACAGCCTCATTATACTCCCCTAGATGGCTGTATATATTTGCTAAGTTATTCAACACAGTTGCAGTCTTAATATGTTCGCGACCTAATGAATTCTCAAAAATCTGTAATGCTTGCTTGTATAATGGTTCGGCTTCAACATACTTTTCCTGATAAAAGTACTGGTTAGCCAGATTAGTAAGTACAATAGCATATTTTTCATGATCACTTCCATACGAATTTTTTGTTATTCCAATAGCCCTAATAATTAATGACTCTGAAAATCCATACTTTTCTTGATCTATGTAAAGGCTAGCAAGATTCGTCAGCGCGGTTCCAATGGAAGGGTGTTCCATCCCTAACACTTTCTCTCGAGATGATAAAGCACGAATATACAGCTGCTCAGCCTGATCATACTTCTCCAGTTGTATATAAAACCCAGCAATATTCCCCATTGAGAGAGCCGTGCTGGGATGTTCAGGGCCTAATAAACACAACCGTAAGTCCAAAGATTTTGTGCCATAGAGCACGGCATCTTCATACTTATCCTGATGATAGCAAATCATTGCAAGGACATTATATAAATTCGCTATTTCTATGCTTATTTCTTCTGGTTGTCTATTGAATATATCCAATGCCTTTCTCGTGAGTATCTCTGCTTTTACAAAATCACCTTGTTTGGCATATACACAAGCGAGATTGTTTAATGGTGTCGTAGTACTGGGATGCTCTTCACCGAAACATTTTATAATTATATCTAGAGCTTTCAAATGTAATCGCTCTGCTTGTTCATATCTACCTAATTCAAAGTATAGACTTCCAAGGTTACTCATACAATTCACTGTATCTGAATGCTCCTCGCCATTTACTTTCGTACTAATCTCCAAGACTTGGATATGCAGCTTTTCTGATTGCTCAAAGAGACCTTTGTCGCAGTACAACTCAGCTAAATCAGACACGCATGCTAAAGTATCTTGATTAAATATCCCTGTTTCTTTTTCCTTAATTTCCAAAGCCTTAACAAGACACTCTTCACTTTGATCAAAGTTGAATGTACTCTTGTGCCAACGTCCAGCAATATGAAGATACTCAGCAAATTTATCAGTAAATCCTGCCTGCTTAAAGTGCCCTGCTATCTCCTCCGCATGCTCATTCAGGGCCTTCTCATCATCTTGATACATCATTTCCATGGTCTCTGCAGCTAAGAGATGCAGTATCTTAAGTTTATCGCTCAGCATTCGGTTATAAGCAGTGTCCTTGATCAGCACATGGGTAAAGATATAGCGCAGTTCATCCACATCCGCCCACACGCGTGCCTGTTTTCCTTCGCCGAGGTCATCATCCAGCTTGCGGGACAGCATCTCACTCAGCACCCGGGTGTTAAATTCCAATCCCAACACGCAGGCATGCTGCAGGGTGTTACGCACCATTTCGGTCAGGCTGTCGATGCGGCTGCCAATGATGTCCGCAATGCCGAAGGAACTCAGATAATCAAGGTTCCCCTTCAGGTTCATGGTATCATCAAAGCAGTCATTCTCCCTCAGATAAG
>CAZPNU010000012.1:0-75807 GCA_964588075.1 uncultured Candidatus Cloacimonas sp. | reverse complement strand
ACCCCAACAGCCAAGGACTTGTCTGTCGGGGACCCCGGACGCTGGAATGACGGAAATGTTTAGCTGAGTGGTGATGGGTTCATGAATAGCAGGTGCTCGGCTTGTATAATACTGATTATGATAATGGACTTAAGACCAAAAACTGTTTATTGGCATATTCTGATTGACCAAGATCCAATAGCCGTATAATGGCATTAGCCAATGGACTTTAGTATACCAATATCCGTTTGCATGATAGCCGCGTGGTGCCCTCGGAGATGCTGAGGATATACACTCCGCTTGGGAGTTCGGGAAGGCTGATGCTGCTTGTTTCCCCACGACTGCTGTCCTGCGTTTGGAATACCCGCTGTCCCTTCAGGTTGTAAAGCGTGATGTTCTTAGTCATGGGCTGTGCATAGCCTTTACCCAGATAGCGGAGGGAGAGCTTTTTACCCGCAGGCAGTGGATTAGGGAAACTGCTGAACTGCCATTGGTCTTGTAACTGTGGGGCAAGCTCATCCTCGTTTGCCACCATTTCTGCATTACCACCATAGACGAACACATACCCGCGATAGTCGTGGAGCGGGTACTCGCCATATTCTCTTGGGGCAGAAACAGCAACATCGCAGTAACCATCGGCATTATAGTCCCCCGTGCTTACATCATAGCCAAATTGATCATAATCGTTGCCAAGCATAAAGTCATAATCTGTATCCACACTTGCATTCCCAAGCCACACTTTGAAGCGCTCTTGTGCATAGCTTGCTCCCACTATATCGCTATATCCGTCGTTATTTACATCTCCGGCTGATATTCCTGAGGCAAATACATCACCAAATAAAGGTGGTGCAATAAGCAAATCAGGGTTGTTTACATCAAAAGCAACCCCTCCATACCAGATTCTCATTGAGTATTGATCCGAATAACCGAAAAAATCATCAACCCCATCTGCATTGATATCCCCCAACGGCTTGGTGACAAGCGTTATGGGCGTACTTGTATGGATCAGGGTGTCCGGTTCAGCAAACACTCTACTTGAGCTTCCATAATATAGCTTGATAAAATTGTCATAAATGGGTTGTGTCTCGAATATGTAAGCTATGCTGAAATCAGATAGACCGTCATTGTTTATATCGCCAACGCCACTAATGAATGCACCGGACATATGATTTATTGGCATAACATGCACAGCCTGGCTCTGGAAGCTCCCACCCCATAAGATAGTGTGTCTGCATGAAGTGTCCCATGGAACATAACCGACATCATCGTAACCATCTCCATCGACATCACCCAGCTTCACGAATTCTTGATGGTATTCATATCCTTGAGTAACAATTACCATATCGGGAGAGAGCAAATCCTCGGTCTGTCCATAATAGAATTCCAAGGAATATTTGTAATCTATATTCTGGTAATGGTAGATCAGCAAGAGGTCATCAAAGCCATCGCCACTAACATCACCGCAATTAATGGCTCCTTCCATACACCTGTCTTCTCCATTGGGGTAATCTCCTTCCATCGTTAGGGCTGCCTCCGCGGTTGAGTTGAACTCGGTACCTCCATAGTATATGTATGCTTTGCCTCTGGGAGGAGTTTGGTTCCAATGATATCCGTAACTAAAGGAAAATACCAGCAAGTCATCTGTACCGTCATGATTGAAGTCTAATGTATCCAGAGTGAACCCATATTTTGAAGCGTTATGCTCTCCCTGTAATTGTGCAATAAGTGGCATGTTGTTAATGGCAATAAGTGGTATGCCGATAGTGGCAAACACGCAACATGCAAGCAAAAACAACCTATTCATGGTTCCTCCCATGTGAGGGGTGTAAGAGAATTGGCTTTGTCTCTTAGCCCTCAGGTGCAGAGTCATACAATGGGAATAATATGTCAAGCAAAGTGTTATGTCTTTATTTCGCATATTCTGCTTATGATGTTACGGGTGAGTTTCATGGAAAACCAAGATAGGGATATAGTCTATATCAAACACAGAGGGAAAGCAGAGAAGAGCAGAGCAGAGGGAGATGCTATGCCACTACGGAGCATTATTAACTTGTTAACCCGCTAACCATTAACCTGAAGACCCCTAACTTTTCTTCAGATTCTGTCACCAAAACCGAAATCTGTCACCCGCACCATTATGAAGGCAGGTATAACTGCCATGTTCTTTAACTAAGTGCATAGAGTGATAAATGTGAAAGAGATTAGTTCTTGCCGAACTGTGAGATGAGTTGTTTTATCATTGCCTCAAGGATAAGATCGCCAGTCTCCTGCACATCAAATGGCTTGAACCCAAGGTACTTATCCCACTGCCCGGAGATGTAGTCGTGACTAACCACGCGATATACCTTATCGGGCTTCAGCAGTTCGCCATTAACCTCATAGTAGGTTTTGCTGTGTCCGTGTCCGCCTTTGCAAATCTCGGTGTAGCGTTTAAGTCCGGCACACTGCAAGATGTCATAGGGCTTGCTGATGGCATGTTCGGAGTTTATCTCGTCCATCTTAATCAGGTCTCTGCCATAGCAGGAAAACAGCAGCACATAATTGCTGAAGGGTAGCATTTCATGCATGTCGCGAAGGGTCACATCCCCGGCAGGGATGAACTTACGGATACCACCATTGTTGATGATGGCGAGATCAGGGTGATACTGTTTGGCATATTCTGCCTTAAGGGAGTTGGCAACCCAGCGGGATACAGCTGTTTCGGCAAACTTATCCGGCTTCCAATCTTCCGGGGTGGTGGCAATAACCTTGCCCATACTTTGCTCAATGCTGTCCGCTAGGGTACTCACGAAGCTACCAAGCTCAGTTTGGGGCATGGTTTCGGGGAGCACTAGAGGAATCAGTTCGCTTTTGAAGGATGCAATGCGATCATCCTCAACATCCAGCATAATCTTGCCAAGTTGCAAGTTAAAACTGCCTGCGGAGGCAATGTAGATGCCGTTTACTTGCCATGGTTCATCGATGCTAACATGTGAATGACCACCGATAATCATATCCACTCGTTTATCCAAAGTGGTCGCCAGGAGACTATCCGCCTCGTAGCCGATGTGTGTGAGGAGAATAACCAGGTCGCTCTCTGCATCTGCTTTATCCAGATATTTCTCGAGTGCAGCTTTATAGGGCAGGATGTTCAGGTCTTTAACATTCTCTATCTTCACCTTTTCGGGTAGTTCCGTAAGGGTTAGCCCCATGATGGCTACCTTCAGGGAATCCAGCTTCACAATGCGGTATGGGTTGCCCCCCAGAGCTTTGCCCTGCTGGGTAACAAGATTTGTGCTTACGAAGGGATAGCTTGCCAGTTCTGTTAAGCGCAGAGTGTTGGCGTAGCTTTGGTCGAACTCGTGATTACCGAAGGTTGCTGCATCAGGCTTGAGGTAATTGAATGTTTGGATAACTGCTCCGCCAATGGCACCATTATACGCCATGGAGGCAAACACGCTGCCTGTCTGTTGGTCGCCTGCATCAAGGTATAGAGAACGGGGAGAAGCGATTTTCTCTTTGTTCAGATAGTATTCCAATGCCGCATAACCGCCCAGCATGGTGCCGGACTTGGTCTTCTGAGGCAGATAGATGCCGTGAGTATCGTTGGTGTGAAGGATATTTAAAGGTACCGCCTGTAACAGGACAGCAACCAGTAACAACGGGAAGAGGCACAATGATGCTTTCATGGGCTTTGCTCCGAGGGCTTATTTAATGGGGGAGTTAAGCATGGCTTCCACCATGCGAAGGTCTTCCGGGGTGTCGATGCCAATGCCTTGATAGTCGGTGATGAGCATACGGATGGGGATGCCTGCTTCCAAGGCTCTGAGCTGCTCCAGCTTCTCACATTGCTCCAAAGAGCTGGGGGGGAGGCTAACGAAGCGAAACAGGGTGCTACGACGGTAGGCATAAACACCTATGTGGCGATAATATGTAATTCGGGCATCGTTATCTCGATTATAAGGGATAGTGCTGCGGGAAAAGTAGAGGGCATTGTGCATGCTGTTGCATACTACCTTAACGATATTGGGATTATTCAGCATAGAAACATCAGTAATGGGAGTCATCAGGCTTGCCATTTGCACTTGGGGATCAGCAAACACCTGCAGCAAAGCAGCAAGAGAGGAGATATCGATGAGCGGTTCATCGCCTTGGACGTTGAAGATTAGCTCAGCTTCGGGAATGGCGGAGGCTGCTTCGGCGATACGGTCACTACCGCTCTGGTGATTGGCGGAGGTCATCAGCACTTTGCCTCCAAAAGACTCCACGGCAGAATAAATGGCTTCATGATCTGTGGCAACAATGGTTTGGGAAAACAGTCCGGAAGAGGCTACTCTTTCGTACACATGTTGGATAATAGGCTTACCTGCCAATAGGGCAAGTGCCTTTGCGGGAAAACGGGTTGAGGCATATCTGGCAGGGATAACCGCCAGGGTGTGGATAGAGTTAGTCACGTGGTTTACCTCCGGGGTTCTTGCGCAGCCAAATCATGAGGGCAGAGCTGTCACTGTAGTTAATGCCGGGGATGCGCATCGCCTGACCCAAGCTGCGTGGTTTGATACGGGCAAGCTTTTCTCTGGCTTCCCAAGCAATGCTGGGGATGGAAAGGTAGTCTATATCCTCCGCCAAACTCATGTCCTCTGCCTGACGAAAGCGGGAAAGCTCTTCCTCCATGCGGATAAGGTAGCCTTCGTATTTGATCTCCAGTTCAAGACGTTGGCGGATGTCCTCTGTTAGGTCAGCGGGTATGCTGTAGCCATAGCGGGGAAGATCGTTGAAGCTAAGCTCCGGGCGTTTGAGCAATTGAGCGTAGCGTATGGGCTCTTTGATATCCTCCATAATGGAACAATTGCGGGTTTTAAGCTGTTCCATCTCGCGGGCTTTGATCTCCAACATCGTGCAAAAGCGTTGCCAACGTTGCTCGCTGAGAATTCCCAGTTTATGGGCAATGGGCATCAAGCGTTCATCTGCGTTGTCTTGACGGAGCAACAGCCTGTATTCGGCTCTGGAGGTAAACATCCTGTAGGGCTCATTGGTGCCGCGGGTAACAAGATCGTCAATTAGTACGCCTGTGTAGGAAGTACTGCGGGAGAGGATAAGAGGGTCCTTGGCTTCCAGATACAGGCTTGCATTTATTCCGGCGATGATGCCCTGGGCAGCGGCTTCTTCATAGCCGGAAGTGCCATTTATCTGACCCGCAAGGAATAATCCGGGCAGCTTCTTCACCGCCAAGGAAGCATCTATCTCCTCAGGATTTATATAGTCATATTCGATGGCATAAGCATAACGCAGTAGCACAGCTTTTTCCATGCCGGGGATGCTGTGGATAATTCTTTCCTGCACCTCGGGTGGAAGACTGGTGGATACGCCATTCACGTATGCTTCATGGGTGGAGATCCCCTCCGGCTCGATGAATATGTGATGGCTGTCACGCTGAGGGAACTTAACAATCTTATCCTCGATAGAGGGACAATAGCGGGGACCTATTCCGGTGATGATTCCTGAGTATAAAGCAGATTCCAGCAGATTCTCTTGAATAATGCGTGAGGTTTCCGGGGTGGTATGCGTGAGATAGCAGGAAACCTGGTTCTTTAAGGGTATATCCCTATAGTAAGAAAAGCCTTGGGGTTTGTCATCCCCTGGTTGTGCTTCCAAGCAGCTGTAGTCAAGACTGCGGAGGTCAACCCGGGGGGGAGTGCCTGTTTTAAAGCGCATAACTTGCAACCCCAGAGCACCCAGGTTCAGAGATAATTCTTCTGCGCTTGGCTCTCCGCTTCTGCCTCCGGGGTAGTTCACCTTCCCCACATGAATCTTTCCGCGTAGGAAGGTTCCGGTTGCAAGAATGACGGCATGTGCAAGGTAACGTCTGCCTATTTGACTAACAACACCGCACACCTTTCCTTGGGAGATGATAAGCTCTGTGATGCTTGCTTCAACGATGTTTAAATTGCTTTGCTCTTCCAAGGTTTGCCGCATGATGCGATGATATGATTCTCTGTCGTTTTGGGCGCGAGGAGCCCACACTGCTGGTCCTTTGCTGCGATTGAGCATACGGAAGTGAATCCCGGTTAGGTCGGCAACTCTGCCAATCTCTCCGCCAAGTGCATCCACCTCCCTAGCCAGATGCCCTTTTGCAGGGCCTCCGATAGAGGGGTTGCAGCTCATGCGTCCGATGGCTTCCAATTTAATGGTGAAAAGAGCTACCTTCAAGCCACGGCGTGCAGCTACCAGTGCTGCTTCCACCCCGGCATGTCCGGCACCTACGACGATAACATCCCAGGTTGTGGTGAATTCCATGTATGTCTTAGCCCAAACGGCTCTGTATCCAATCCATCAGGGGTTCAAAGCCTGTGTTGTTCAAAGCAGACACGGCAAAAATCGGTTCTTGCTTCAAACCAAGCTCCTTGCCGAGAGTTTGGATCGTCTTGGCTATCTTTGTCTTGGGTATCTTGTCAGATTTGGTTGCCACCACGCAATGATCAATATTACGTAAGCGCAGCATCTCGAGCATAAGGATGTCTTTTTTATCGGCACTATGCCTGATATCCACCAGTACCACGATGCTTTTTAGCTGGGGGCGTTGCTCGAAATACTTACTAACCATCTTGCGCCACTTTTCCTGCTCATTCTGGCTAACCTCTGCAAAGCCATAACCCGGCAAGTCAGTTAGCTGCAAGAACCCAGGGGCTTCGCTATCATCTATCTTGTAACGAATGAGAAAGAAGTTCAGCAAGCGCGTTTTACCGGGAGTACCGGAGGTTTTAGCCAAGCCATGATGGTCGGTTATCAAGTTAATCAGGGTGGATTTACCCACATTACTGCGTCCCGCAAAGGCAAACTCCGGATAATGGGAGGCGGGGTAGTCAGCAGGCTCCACCGCACTTTTGACAAAGAAGGACTGCACAAATCTAAGCATGGCGATATACCACACTGCTACGGTCAGATTCGCAGATTTCCACTTCGTAGATATCTGCCGGGTGCGAGGTAAGCTCTTTGTGCATCCGCTCAAATATGTAGCGAGCAAGGTTCTCCGAGGTTGGGTTTATCCCGTTTAATACCGGGGAATCATTAAGATAGGCATGATCAAGCTCGTCTAATATCTCTTTCAGGATGCTTTTTATTATCCCAAAATCAATTGCCATGCCAATACTATCCAAAGTATCTGTTTGTAAACCGACACGGACTCTCCAATTATGTCCGTGCAGATTGCTGCATGCACCTTGATAGCCGCAAAGACGGTGTGCTGCTGAGAATGTATCACTAACACTGAGGTAGTACATATAAGCTCCTTAAAAGTATTTCTTGCGGATGAATACCAGCACCATCAGGATGGACAGAACAATGGATATTCCCATCACAATGGCAAAGGCATAGGGGCTTTCCTGAAAGGGTAAATGCACATTCATGCCATAGATACTAGCTATAAGTGTGGGCAATGCCAGGATGATGGTTACTGAGGTGAGGAACTTCATAACCACATTTAGGTTGTTGGAAATCATGGAGGCAAAGGCATCCATCATCCCGCTTAGGATGCTGCTGTAGATGTTTGCCATCTCGATTGCCTGCTTGTTTTCGATGATTACGTCATCAATCATATCTTCCGCTTCTGGGTCGTTGTGCAGCCAGCGTGAGCGTTGCAAGCGCTCCAGGATTATCTCATTGGATTTTAGAGCGGTGTTAAAGAACACCAGGGACTTCTCCATCCGCAACAGGCGGATAAGCTCCTTATTCTTCATGGACTGGTGCAGCTCATTCTCAATCTGAGTGGTACGGCGGTTAATTTCTTTCAGGAATTTCAGATAGTATATCGCCGTGCGGAGATTGATGTTCAATAGAAAGCTCTGTTGAGTAATAGGGAAGCTGCGGTGCTTACCATCCAGATACTGGGTTAACACTTCATTATCGAAGAAGGAAACGGTGATTAGTTTATCGTGGGTTGCTATAATTCCTAAAGGTGCAGTGGCAAAGGATACGCTGGCCGAACGGTGCTTGTAATACAATGGCACCCTCAGGATGATAAGCATGGCGTTATCCTCCCATTCCAAACGAGAGTTCTCATCAGCGTCCTGCAGGTCTGTAATGAAGTCCTCGGGCAAATCGAACTTATTGATTACCTTTTGCACTTCTTCCGGGGAGGGGCTTTCCAGATGTATCCAGAATGCCTCGTCTTGTGTAACGGCGGGGATAAACCGCTGATCTACAACTTTATAGCTTTGGATCATATGAGCCTCCTTTCCTCGTATTATAGTGTCGTCAATTTTCTGATGGGTGCGTTTTGTGGCAAGCAAAAATAAGCAATTTCCGAATAAGCTCCATCCCATGTTTTCTGTCACTGGAGTTATGCTCCGGATTTTCTTTGCCCAGAGGAAGCTGCTAGTTGCCGGATACAATCTTTTTGCTTGGAGGAATCGCCTGATCATTACCTAATCATTGCCTGTTTCATCCGTATTGATTAGGCAATGATTAAGTAATGATACCAAGAAGAGGGTTTGGAGAGAACATAAAAAATACCCGGTTATAAAACCGGGGTTGCGAAATTGAAGATGAGTATATTAATCCATGCCAATCACTTGGCGGAGGTACTTTATCTTGGCAGAGGCAAGCTCACGAGCTTTCTCTCCACCTTCCTTCAAAGCGGTATGAATCACTTGCTTATCTTGCATCAGCTCATTGTATCGCTCTCTTAGGGGGCTAAGATGGGCATTCATCACTTCGAATAGCTCTTGCTTAGCGTGACCCCAGCCCATGCCACCGGCAAGATAACGATCTCGGAGGGCAGTAATTTGCTGTGGGTTGGCGAAGTTTTTATACAGACTGAAGATGCTGCAGGTATCCGGGTCTTTGGGTTCTTCCACGCCTTGGGAGTTGGTTACTATCTTCATTATAAGCTTGCGCAACTCTTTCTCCGGGGCGAACATGGGGATGGTGTTGTTATAGCTCTTGCTCATCTTGCGTCCATCCAAGCCCACCAAGGTTTTGCTGTCCTCGTGGGCCAGGGGTTGTGGAATGCGAAATCCCTCGGTGCCATACACGAAGTTAAAGCTCTGGGCGATGTCCTGCGCCATTTCCACATGCTGGAATTGGTCGTTTCCCACGGGTACAAAATCTGTATCGAAAAGCAGAATATCTGCTGCCATCAGCACGGGATAGGTGTATAAGCCCATATTCACACCGTCGTCCGGGTCTTTTCCTGCTTCGGCGTTGCTTTGCAGCATGGCTTTATAGGCATGGGCACGATTCATTAAACCCTTGGGAGTAAATGCCAACAGGATAGTTAGCAGTTCAAAGGTTTCGGGAACGTCAGACTGACGGTAGAACAGCATGGTTTGCGGGTCTAATCCCGAAGCCAGCCATGCTGCAGCAATCTCCAAGGTCATTTGGCGAATCTCAGCAGGATCTTTGCAGGAGTTTAGCGCATGGTAGTCGGCAATGAAATAACGTGCTTCACAGGTGTGTGATAGCTTCAATGCCGGAGCAATTGCTCCAAGGTAATTTCCAATATGTGGTATGCCCGTGGGTTTGATCCCTGTCAGGGCTATTTTCTTAGTCATTCAAATCCTCTTTTATCAAACTGGCAAACAAGGTATTGCCTATTACGTCGTCTATAACCACTTCCACGATGTCTCCGGGATACAGTTTTGCAGCAGAGATGATTGTTTCGCCATCGATATCCGGTGCTTGAAACCATGCTCTCCCGTGGTACTCTCCGGTCTTATCCTCAACTGCTGCTTCCACCAACACACTAACCCGTTTATCCACATAAGCTTGCAGCCTTTCTTCCTGGATGCTATACCATTCTGTCTCGATGCGATTCTGGCGGTTCTCTGCGGTTTTGGGGCTGGGTCTATCTGGGAACTCAACAGCGGGTGTGCCGTCTTCAGGAGAGTAAGCAAAGGTGCCAACGTGCAGAAGTGGAACCTGCTGCATGAACTTCAACAGAGCTTTCTCATCCTTGCTGGTCTCTCCGGGGAAGCCTGTGATGAAAGTGGTTCTTAGAACAGCCTGCGGGATTGCCTCTTTGATAGCGGAGAACATATTGATAAGCTCTTCCCTGCCTTTCCGGCGGTTCATAGCTTTCAGTAGGTGAGTCTCACTGTGTTGGATGGGTATCTCAAAGTAGGGTAGCAGCTTGGGGAACTTGGCAAACATGCTTAGCCACTCTGTTTGGAAGTGATCGGGATGCAGGTACATCAGCCGGATCCACTTGAAGCCTTCGATGGCATGAAGCTGCTCAATGAGCTCCGGTAAGGCTTGTCTGCCATAAATGTCCATGCCGTAAAGACAGCTATCTTGGGCTATCAGGATAAGCTCCTGCGGATATGGTGCCTTCTTGTGAGCACCAAGGACAGGACGCTTAGCAAGTTGCGTGGCTTCAGCCACCAGTGTCTCGATTGGAACGCTTTGCAGCTTACCGCGGATGGAAGGTATCTTGCAGTAAGAACAGTGGTTCTCACAGCCGTCACTGATGCGCAGATAGGCATGGTAGCCCTGCTCCAGTGAAGCTCTTACTGCGCTGCTATTGCTGTTTAGGATGGCTGCCAAAGCGTCAAAGTCCTTCAAGCCAATCCAATGGTCAACTTCCGGATAAGCTTCGGCAAAGTTATCTGCATGACGGTTCATCACGCATCCGCTTACGATGATACTGCCTACCTGCTTATTCTGCTTCAGGTCAACCACGGTATCCAGAACGGCTTCCAGCTCTTCCAAAGCACTGGCTAGAAAGGCGCAGGTGTTGATGAATACAATGTCTGCGCCTATCACATCATCGGTAAGCTGATAGCCGGCTTGGTTCAGGATGGCAGCAAAGTGCTCACTATCCACCAAGTTCTTGGCACAACCGAGGCTTTCCAGATAGAATTTGTTCATTACTTCAACAGATGGATGAACAAACCACTACGAAGTTTGGGCTCAAACCAGGTGGACTTGGGGGGCATTATCTCCCCTGCATCGGCGATGCCGATAAGCTCATCCATGGAGGTGGGGTACATTGCAAAGGCAACGGCTTCTCTCCCGCTATCCACACGCTTAACCAGTTCTCCTAAACCACGGATGCCACCAATAAAGTCTATGCGGGTATCTCTGCGGGGGTCTTTGATATCCAGAATGGGATCAAGCAGCATGCTTTGCAGAATGCTTACATCAAGGTTCTCCACCACATTGGCTTCGTTCCAAGTGCCGGACTTGGGACTGATATGGTACCAGGCACCATCGATATACATGCTAACCTGATGCAGCTTCGAAGGAGCGTAGTCTGCACCTGCTCCCACGGGACTAACTTCCCAGTTCTGGGCTACTTTGGCAAAGAATTCTTCCTTGGTGTTGCCGTTCAGGTCTTTCACCGCGCGGTTGTAATCAAATATCTTAAGCTGATTATCAGGGAAGATAACCGTCATGAAGAAGTTAAACTCCTCTTCTCCGGTATAATTGGGATACTGCTCTCTACGTAACAAGCCCACCTTGGCAGCGCTGGCAGTGCGGTGATGCCCATCGGCAACATACAGGTATGGGAGTTTGGCAAATTCAGCCTGGATGATGGCAATATCTTCCTGATTATCCATTGTCCACAAGCTATGTCCAATGCCGTCATCACTTACAAAGTCATATTCAGGTGTCTTGCTTTCCATAACTTTGGCTACCGTGGCATCTATCACCTGCTGATGCCGGTAGGTGAAGAACACCGGTGAGGGATGTGCGTCGCAGGCATCCACATGTTTGATGCGGTCTGCTTCTTTCTCAGCACGGGTAAGCTCGTGCTTTTTTATTATCCCGTCCATATACTCATCCACGGAAGCCAAACCAACCAAGCCAATTTGGGCTCTGCCGTTCATAGTTTGGCGGTAGATGTAGAACATCGGCTTATCATCTTGGCGCATATGTCCATTCAACAGGTAAGCATATAGGTTTTCCTTTGCCTTGGCATACACAGCGGGATCATAGAGGCTTATCCCCAGGGGTAAATCCACTTCCGGCTTCTCGACATGGATGAAGCTTAAAGGGTTCTTTGCCACTTCTGCTCTGGCTTCATCGGAATCCATCACATCATAAGGTAGGGAAGCTATGTCCCTGGCTTTCTCTTTCACAGGTCTAACGGCTTTGAATGGCTTAAAGGTTGCCATAAGGTCTCCTAATTCTATTTAATTTGATTTTGTTTTGTTACAGTCGAGAGGTCAAACTCTGCTCCCAGGCAGTTTGAGCATACAGTGATTCAGCTTCAATCCTCATCTGTTATTCTCTATTTGATTTCCTTCTGCTTCTGCAGAGACTTAATCAAGCCAGATAACATACTTCTCAGTCTCATCATGGTATCTTGAAACTGCTCAATATCCGGCAAAAAACCCAAGTGATGTGAGATGATAAGCTGTGTGTCCAGTTCTGACAAAGACCCCTGTGCTATATACAAGAACTGGATAAACTCTTTAGCACTATTCCGGCTAGAACCTTCCGCTATATTTGATGGTATAGACACAGCACATCTTCGCATTTGGGATACCAGCCCAAAAGTTTCCGTTTGAGGATATGATTTGGTGACGTCATAGATACGATAAACCATATCTATGGCTACTTGCCAGACCTTAAGCTCTTTAAAACCACTCATTATCTGTTCTCGTAGCCTCAAACAAGGTTGTGTATAATTTCATCTCGACTTCTCGACCTCTCGACTTAACGAAAGTACATCTCCAAAGCCTTCACGAGATAATCATGATCTAAACATCCCCCTGTTTCCCGAATGGAATGCATTGCCCATATGGGGTTGCCGATATCCACGGTATGCAAGCCAAGCTGTGCGGCAACTATCGGACCCACAGTACTGCCACAGGGCATATCGCTGCGTATCAGGAATTTCTGGTAAGGCACCTTAGCCTTCTCGCACAGAGCAACAAAGTGCGCTGTGCTATCTGTTGTGGAGGCATAGCGGTGATTGGCATTAAGCTTAATCACGGGACCTTGGTTCATCAATGGAGAGTAGTTCGGGTCGTATTTCTCTTTATAAGATGGATGGTAGGCATGCGCCATATCTGCGCTTATCATGAAACTGTTACGTAGCGTAAGATAATAGTCTTCGCGGGAGTTACTCTGGCTTATGCACAGCCTTTCCAGACTTTCTGACAATAGAGAGGACATTGCTCCCTGTGGGGTTTCGCTGCCAATCTCCTCGTGATCGAAGAACACACCCATCACCGTCTGCTTCGGCTTCTCTGTCTTCACCAGAGCACTTAGGATGGCATGCGTCATTGCCAGATTGTCCATGCCCTGGGCACAAACCATATCCTCTTCAATACCAATCAGGCTTGCCGGCTGTGCATCGTATAGATAAAGCTCGGTCTCAAGGATGTCCGAGGTTTTAACCTTCAGCTTCTTGGCGATAAGCTCTAACAGCGGATTACCACTGCTTTCCTTCACGCTAAGTATTGCAGGTAGCTGAGTCTGTTTGTTATACTCAAAGCCTTTATTTATCTCACGATTCAGGTGTATTGCCGCATTAGGGATAATGGCAAGGGGCTTCTGCATATCTATTAGTTTACTTTCCACACCTTTAGCGGTTCTCAGCAACACCTTTCCGGCAATGGAGAGTTCTCTGTCTATCCAAGTGCTGATTATGGGCCCGCCATACACTTCAACCCCACAACGGACAACACCTTTATCACAACTGACACTATCCACTTTGAGCTTCATAGAAGGGCAATCTATATGGCTTGCGGCAAGCTTAACTCCACCCTTGGCAAGGCTTTCGCTCCCCATCACAAAGGCTAGTACAGCGGTATCCTGACGGCAAAGGTAATACTTTCCGCCTTTCTTCAGCTTAAAGGGTTGTTTCTCATCCAAGGGGATAAAACCTGCTGCCTGTAACCTGCTCTGTATCTGTACACTGGCATGAAACCTGCTGTTACTTCCATTTAGAAAGGCAAGGAAATCCTTGATAAGTGCATTCATCACTGTAAACTCCACGTAAATTTATCTGATGCTATGATTTTACATGGCATATTTGTGTCAAGGGTAGGGTGCTCAAGTTAGGTGGGATAGTGCTTTATATCACAGTATCTAATATGCCTGTACCCAAACGTTTAAAATATCCCGGTCGCTCAGCTTTCAGCAATTTGCCTCCCGTACCAAAGCTAAGTATGCTACCCGCTTTATAGCTTTTCCCTTCCACCGTAGCTGCTTTATGCAGGGTAAGTTTGGTCAGGCTGCCATCTTCCGCAAATTGTACGGGGGAGAAAGAGCCGGGTTTGGCAGTAAGACCATTTATCAAGGTTGCTTTCTTCAAATATGCGCTCTTAAGTTTGCCGTTCTGCCAGAAGTTTATCTCCGGCGATTCCACTCCGTAGCCCACACACAGATAGCCTTGGATACGAGTGATTTCGGCAAGCAATATGTGCTTGATTTCGCCTGTTTCATAAAGTGCAAATCTACTGCCGGCAGGGATTCTATCCTGTCCCATCTTGACGATACTTGAGGAATCGAAGGCTATCAGCTTGCCGTTGGGGCTGAATGCCACCCAGTTTTTGCAGGGGAAACCGCTTATTTCCATGGGTTTTAGCAATCTGACATGGCTAATCTGTCCATTGGGATGATACTTTGCTGTTCCAGCTTTAATGTTGCTTGCGGGGACCTGTTGGGCAGTTAGGATGCTTATTCCAAGCAAAGCCAGGGTGATAAGGCTGATCTTGATAAAGGCACTCAAAGTCATTTTAACCTCCATGGGGTTAATCTCTTAGGCAATTTGCCACGGTGAGCTTACACATGCACACCACAGATATAATAGCCCACTATAACAGCATGGCAAGCTGACTAGTTCTAAATCACTCTTTTTATGTCTTACACAAACACACTCTATACACTTGCTCAAAGATCAAACTGCACTGCATGATTACCATGCCTCTATAGTATATAGGGTGACAGATTTCGGATTTGGTGACAGAAATGGGGAAAAAGTTAGTGGTTAGCAGGTTAATAGGTTAATAATGCTCCTACATTGATGATGTGAACATGAAGCCTATACTATCTTTTTGCTCTGATGACCCTCTGCTTTTCTCTGCTTTTCTCTGCTTTTACTCTGTGTTTATCTAAATAACTTTGCTTTTCTTAAGTGTTTACTTCGCCAACACCATCTTACCGCTGAACTTATGTTTTCCACTCTGTAGCCGGTAGAGATACATCCCGCTGGCAACCGGAGAGTTGCGGTCATCCTTCCCATCCCACACCAGCCTATGCGTTCCTACACTTAGCGGAGCATTTATCAACTTACGAATCATCTGCCCTTTGAGGTTATAGATGCACAGCTCGGTGACTCCTGCTTCCGGCAAGAAGAAGCTCATGGTGGTCTCCGGGTTGAAGGGATTGGGATAGTTGGTGGCATAGATGCCCTCAGTAAGCTGCGGAGCTGTAGGATCGTCAATGCCCACAGGTGGAGCACCATACTCATAGCAGCCCATGTCTATCACATTGTTCCAGATGCGCATGTTCCCCGCAAGGTCATAGGGTAGGAGGCTCAAGCCTGTGGTGTCTGCTGTCCCGACATCTATGCAGGGGGAAGATGCAGAAAGGCTGTAGTAAAGAGGGTTGTTTGCATTACCACCAATAAATAGTGGATCTGCATCAATATTCGAATCTAGGTAGTTAATCACATTTCCCGGAGCCTGCCGGATGCCACTATAACCTCCATTCAGCATACTATAATCTATTGTTATTGTTGATGATTCTCCTGAATCAAGCATTGGGTTTATCGCTATTTCGTAAGGGCAGTTATTCTGGAACACTGAGTTGATAACATTGATATTACCATTGACCATCAGTATGTACGAATCACTTGTATTGCCGCTGAATGTGCAATTTACAATATCCATCTCTGGATATCCTTCCGATGCCATTATCATCATTCGAGAATGGCTTCGAAGGTTGCTGAACAAGCAATTGATTAATCTATATCTGTTATTATGGGAAAGTGCCGCTGTGTAACCAATTGTCATGATATTGGAATCATCATCCAGCATCTCTAAATTGTCAAATCGACAATTATCAAAACTGATTTCTCCTTGTGTTCCCATCCATATTAGTGGGCTTGCCCACACTTCATCACTCATGAACACAGATATTGCATTTCTGAATACAGAATTACGAATTGTCCCGGTGAAATAGCCATCAACGAACATCAACCCCATATCTTCTGTTACGATATCCTCTACTGTTACATTATCCCAGAGGGCATTCGAAGCATGCGTAATATCAATCACTGCACACAAATCAGGGTACAGATCATACATCCTTAGGTTTTTCAGATAGAGTGATTCTTCCTGATAACCCCAAACTGCACAACTGTTATTAGACCCGGCAGATGTGATGGACAAGTTCTCCAGACCGGCATGAGTTTGGTAGAAGCTGGTAAATACTTTCAGTGCATTGTATTGCACATTGGCAAAAGTAGGATCCATTTCTCCCACTATCTGCGTGATTCCGATTCCCGCTCCCTGAACCTTAACCCAGTTCTTTAAGGGTATGGGAAACACCTGCTGATTGGCAGTTCGGGAATAGGTGCCGGGAAGGATGTGCACTGTCTTCTGGTTCAGGCTGTCCGAGGCAACCCGATATACTGCGGTTCTGATAGTCTTCAGAGCAGTCGCGGGACTAAGCCCGTCATTGCTATCGTCGCCGGTGGGAGATACATACAGATCACTGTTTAGCTCCTGATGGTGAGCCCTTTGAACATCAATCAGCAATTGAAACTCATTGCCGTAAGCCCTATAAGGAGCAGCATAATAGCTGTTTGGATTGGCAACCGTGAACATGTCAAGAGGGATACTAAGGTCATTGTTTATGGAGTGAGCAACGATATCCTGCCCTGCTCCGGCTGTGTTGTTGTATATGGAACAGCGGTTCACCGGATCAAAGGTGACATTGACGGTATCCATGTAGCCATTAATGTAAATACCGCCTGCCATTATATACGCATAATTGTCATATATTTGAACTCCACTCAACACTGTTGTTCCTTTAAAGAGGTTTATACCTCCCCCATTTGAAGCAGCATTTCCATAGATTAAGCAGTTTGTAATTGTCGATATGCTGTTTTGTCCTAATGATATCCCTATCTTACTATTGGTTATAGACAAACCACGAATAGTGATGTTTTGTACATTTTGGTTGATTCTTATACCTTGTGCTAACATACTGCCGTCAATAACAGTTGATTCAATAAATGATGGGTCATTTGTAGCATGCTCCAAGCTCTGGATGACGATGTTACCAACAGAAATGTTTACGTTTTCCAGATATCTTCCGGGATACACCAAGACAGTATCTCCTGAGGTACAAGCAGTAACCGCAGTCTGGATGCTGGTATATTGTCCAGTCCCGTTGATGTCCACAATTCTGGTGGTGGCAGCAAGAGAGAGGCAAAGCATTAGCAGCAGGCTGAGCGCAAGTCCTTTCATATCATCCCTATTTATACGATTTGGCATAGGGAGTAATCATCCCATTTCGGTGCGATCCGTTCATGGTTTGTTATTCACCAATTACCTTTTTGCATAATCTCTCGAGTTTTAATATCCGTCAAGCAGATTGTTCTTTAGCCATAACACAAAGGATTGTAGTTCATGTGGCTGAGCATAGTGTAAGCGGCTTCCAGCCGCTATTAACTCCAAATGCCTTCGAGCAGGAACACCGAATTCATTCGGTTGGTCCACCGGATTTATCCGGTTAATTCAAGTATAAGCAATGTTTGTCGTGTTGGCATCAAAGATATGCCGGATGAATCCGGCACCGCCAACCTGATAAATCAGGTGTTCCTATCATTTCTCTAAAACGAAACAAGGCAACAGAGAGCATAATTCATTAACAACAAGCGACTAGGTCGCTTCTGTCAACCGGGAGGTTGAGAGCCCATTGGTTGAGTGCCCTAAAAGCTTCATTTCGTTTTACATCTAACGCTTAACGTCTAACTTCTACCATTTCAAGTTAATCATCTCAGGTACCTCTCCCTTGTTCGAATAACCTGATCATTGCATAATCATTGCATGTTTCATCCGTAATAAACATGCAATGATTATGTAATGATACCAAGAAGGGGCTTGGAAATCCAAGCCCCATAAAGAAAGGTAAGATAGTGTTATTTAACCGAACCGCTGAAGGACAGCTTGCTGATATCCCATCCGCCTTTAACCAAAAAGCTGTTTATCTCTTGCCAGCTTGCTTTATCCAAATCCTGGGTGCGGGTGAGAATCCACAGATATTTCTGCTTGGGTTCACTTACCACAGTATAGCGGTATTGCGGATCCAGCTTAACAATCCAGTAATCACCCTTGAAGGGCCAGAAAAAGCTAACCTTAAGCTTGGAGTTGCTTTTATCCACGGGATATGCTTTTCCAGTGGCTTGCTTCTTGATGCTTTTACCTGCTTTATCGTTGTAACAGGTGTTCACCACGATGATTTTACCTTTGGTATCCAGAGAGTAATCGGCGGTGGTTAGGGCACAATCCTTAGGCTGGAAGTTATTGGGGAAGTAGGCAAACTGATACCACCGCCCCAGATACTTCTGCAAATCCACGCTTTTAACGGTACTAACGGCACTTAAGGCAGTGCTGAAAAGCACCAAAACGGCTAACAAGAGCAGGATATATGGGTTCATTATAGCTCCCGGGTGATTATGTGGAGATTCCGCGCTCAGCGTGTTGCACGAACTCGATAACCTTCATCTGTTCGGGGCTGAGATTGCCCATGGCGAGGGCTTTTTCCAGTGCTTGGGTAGTGTTCAGCTTGCTGCGGTAGAAGAGGTTGTATATCTCTTTGATGCCGGCAATGGTCTCATTGGAAAAGCCTTTGCGCATCAAACCAACACTGTTTAAACCTACTGTTTTGTAGGGATTGCCCTGACCGCGGGTGTAAGGAACTACATCTTTTTTGATGGCAGAGGCACCGCCTACGAAGGCATGGGTTCCAATGTGCACAAACTGGTGCACTGCGGTTACGCCTCCAACGGTTGCAAAGTCGTGCACATGCACATGTCCGGCAAACTGCACCACATTGGCGATAACACAGTTGCTGCCAATTTGGCAATTGTGCGCCACATGCACATATTCCATCAGCAGGTTATTGTTGCCAACCACGGTGTCCTCTTCCAGCATGTTACTGCGGTTGATGGTTACAAACTCGCGGATGGTGTTATTACTGCCGACACGCAGGCGGGTGGCTTCGCCCTTGAACTTAAGATCTTGGGGATCTGTTCCCAAAATGGCATAAGCGGAAATCTTGTTGCCATCGCCGATGGTGGTGAAACCGTCGATTACCACACTCTGGGCAAGGATGTTGTTTGCACCCAGCACCACATTGGCACCAATATGACAATATGCACCGATGATGCAGCCTTCTCCGATAACTGCACCGGGCTCAATTACAGCAGTAGGGTGGATAGAACTCATTTTTCTTTCTCCATAATCATGGCGAGGAAGTCACCCTCGGCAACCTTCTCACCGTTTACAAAAGTCTCACCGTGCATCTTAGCCAGCGAGCGCTTTAAAGATATTACTTTCAATTCGTAGCGTAAGGTATCTCCGGGTTGCACCGGTTTACGGAATTTCACATTATCTATCGAAGCAAAGTATGCCACATAGTCCTGAGGATTTTCCAATTGGTTCAGCAGCATAATCCCTCCTGCTTGTGCCATGCCTTCGATGATAAGCACTCCCGGCATGATTGGATGGCCGGGGAAGTGCCCTTGGAAGAAAGGCTCGTTGATGGTTACATTCTTTATGCCGACCAAGGATTCGCCGGGGATAAACTCGGTAATTTTATCCACCAACAGGAAAGGATAGCGGTGCGGGATGATGCGCATGATGGCATTGATGTCGAACACCACCTCTTCGCTCTTGCCGCGTTGGTAAATCTTCTTAAGCTCGTTCTTCTTCTGTATCTGGCGGAGCTTTTTAACCAGTTCCACATTGGTCTTGTGTCCGCTGCGGGCAGCAAGAATATGCCCCTTGATGGGGATGCCCAACAGGGCGATGTCACCCAAAAGATCAACCACTTTATGGCGCACAAACTCGTTGTAATAGCGCAAGGGATGGCTGTTCAGGATGCCTTCGTTGGATACAGTAACCGGTTTGTGATAACCGAAAACGTCTTGAAGATGCTTAAGTTCTTCATCGCTGATGTTGGGCTCGGCAATCACCAAGGCATTCTCCAGCGAACCGCCTTTGATTAAGCCCTTTTCCTTAAGGTAAAGGATTTCGTTGATGAAGCAAAAGGTGCGGGCACCGGCAAACTCTTTCTCATAATAATCCAGACTGGGTAGCCAGGTGTATTGAGTGCCAAGATTGGGGTGCTTATAGTCTATCATAAAGGTAACTTTAAGCTCATTGGAGGGGACAATCACGATATCCACATTATCCTCAGGAGCAGAGAAACTGATGGGAGAATCAAGCTCGAAAAAGATGCGCTCACTGTCCTGCTGCACAAGTCCGCACTGACGGAGTAGATTCATAAAAACGATGGGCGAGCCGTCCGCAACGGGAGCCTCGGGACCGTCTATCTCAATGCGGATATTATCTATACGTAAGCCTTTGATGGCGGACAGGACATGTTCAATAGTGCCGACAGTGGCATTGCCCACACCGATGGTGGTTCCACGGGAAATATCCACCACATGGTCAATATCTGCAGGGATCTCAGGTTGGTTGGGGATATCCGTACGAATGAAGACAATCCCCTCTTCAGCTCCGGCGGGTTTGAAGCGAATGGTGCTAATCTCTCCGGAGTGAAGCCCAATACCTGTGTACGATGCCTCACCCCCAATGGTGTGCTTATATTCCATATAAACTCCTATATGGGTTCAGTGTTATTCTTCTTTGCCTTCTGATAGGCACGTAGCATCTCAGGCAGATGTTTCTGGGCGATAAATATACGTTTCATATCGTTGGCGTCCATGGCAGGAGAACCGAAATAACGGCTGTTCTCCGGCACATCGCCTACTAAGCCGGATTGGGCACCGATCATAGCCTTGTTGCCAATCTTGATGTGCCCCGCAGCTCCCACTTGCCCGGCGAGATAAACATAGTCGCCAACAACAGTGCTGCCGGCAAGCCCCACCTGTGAGCAAAGGATGCAGTGCTCTCCGATTACGCAGTTGTGGCCTATCTGCACCAGATTATCAATCTTAGTACCTTTTCCGATACGGGTGCTGCCAAGAGTGGCACGGTCAATACAGCTATTTGCTCCAAGCTCCACATAATCTCCAAGGATTACGTTGCCAACTTGGGGGATCTTTTGCTGTATGCCTTCGATGAGCATGAAGCCAAAGCCGTCTGCTCCAACCACGCTACCACTATGGAGAATGCAATTCTTGCCAATGATGCAGTCATCATAAATGGTTACATTCGGATACAAGAAGGTTCCTGCCCCGATAACCACATTCTTGCCGATACTGCAGCCCTCACCAATAACAACGCCTTTACCAAGCGAGCATCCGCTGCCAATCACCACATGGGGAGCAATGGACACTTCGCCATCATAGCGGATGTCACCCGCAACCACCGAACTGGGATGTATCTGGAAACTGCGGTTCATGGCTTCCAGCTTCTGCAGATAAGTAATCAGCACCATCAATGCAAAATAGGGCTTTTCCACCACTATTAGGTTCTTTTCCGGTAACTTGGGGATATACTCCTGCTTGGTGATAATCAATCCGGCTTCAGATGCTATCACGGCATCTAATAACCTATCTTGTTCCAAGAAGATGACGGTTTGCTTATCTGCTTCTGCAGCTTCACTAACTTTGCATAGTTCAATATCAGGATTGCCAATTAGTCTTCCGCCAAGGATTCCCTGCAATTGTCCGGCTTTCAGTTCGGTATCAAATCTCTTCATAGTCTCTTATGGCTTTTTTGGTTCTTCGGTTATGGTTCCCGGCTTATATTCTTCCGGGGGTTTATTTTCTGATGTCCCGTCGATAGCCGGTTTGTCGGGCATAGGAGCTTCGGTTCCGGTGGGTTTGACGGTATCTTTATTCAGCTCAAGCAGTATCTGATCTGTGAGGTCAAGTGCAGGGAGTGCATACAGCACCATTCCCATGCTTACGTCGAAGATCATGGTGTATTTCTCGTCTTGAGCAGTCTTTTTAATAAGGGCATCTATCTTCGCTGTGAGGGGATCAATAAGCTCTTTGTAGCGTTGTTCTGCTTTGCCGTTATCACCGAAGTATTCCTCCAGCAATCTGCCGGCTTCGCCTTTCTTGGCGTCTATCTTGCCTTGGGTCTCGCGCTTGGTGGCATCGTTCATGGTAAGCTTGCGGATGTCGAAATCCCGCTCCATGCGTTTAATTTCTTCATCCAATTGCTTAACTTGGTTGCTCCAGTTCTGCTTATCCAAGGCAAACAACCTTGCCACTTCGGCTGCTTCATTGCTATCCAGCAACAGCCTATCCGTGTTCACATAACCAAGCTTTATTGCCTGTGCACTTAAGCTAAGTGCGCCTACCAGAACGGCTATAATTAGAACGAGTCTTTTCATTTAATCTCCTTGGGGTATGCGGCTCAATCCTCAATGGTATATATCGGATCAAGCACTTTTACTGCCCGGACATCATCCACCCTTCTAACAGGGGTGCAGAGCGGAGCTTCATGCAGGGTTTCGGGAGATTCCTCACATTCGTGTGCGATCTCTATTAGTGCCTCTGCAAAAGCTTTCAAGCTGTCCAAGCTCTCGGTTTCGGTTGGTTCCACCATCATCGCTTCCGGGATGATGAGGGGGAAATATATCGTGGGGGCATGATAGCCCTTGTCCAATAAACGCTTAGCTATATCAAGGGTGGCTATACCTTGCTCCTTCTTTTGTTTTGTGCCGTCCATCACGAACTCATGCATGCAATATTCTGTATGCTGGATGTGATAATATGGCTCTAATACCTTCATCAAATAGTTTGCATTCAAGATGGCATTCTCAGAAACTCTACGCAGACCGGTGGCTCCAAGCATCTTGATGTATATGTAGGCTCGCACCTGTATGGCAAAGTTTCCATAAAAACTGTGCACTTTACCGATGGAAGTTGCTTCATTACTGTAGTCCAGATAGTACCCGCTATCGGTCTTGGCAATCATCGGAACTGGTAGGAAAGGAATGAGTTTCTCCACCACTCCCACGGGACCACAGCCGGGACCGCCACCACCGTGCGGGGTGCTGAAGGTTTTATGCAGGTTGAAGTGCATCACATCAAAGCCAATCTTGCCGGGCTGCACTATCCCCATCAGGGCATTCAGGTTCGCTCCGTCCATATAAATCAAAGCATCCACACTGTGCAGGATTTCGGCAATCTGCTCAATCTGATTCTCGAACAAGCCCAGAGTGTTGGGATTGGTGAGCATGAAACCTGCGGTATTCTCGTCCACCAAAGCTTTCAAAGCCTCAAGGTCGCAGCGTCCGTCCGGGTTGGATTTAAGTTCCACCACATCAAAGCCCACCAGGGAGCAGGTTGCGGGGTTGGTTCCATGCGCAGAATCGGGGATAATTATCTTTGTTTTATGGTGGTTGCCTTTTGCTTTGTGGTAGGCAGCTATTATCTTGATGCCGGTAAATTCACCTTGCGCTCCGGCTACGGGCTGCAAAGTTACTCTATCCATCCCGGAAATCTCTGCCAAATCCTCCTGCAGTTCATAAAGCAGTTCCAAAGCCCCCTGCAGGGTATCTTCCGGCTGATAGGGGTGCAGGTTGGCAAAGCAGGTATGCCGCACCAGACTCTCATGCACCTTAGGGTTATACTTCATGGTGCAGCTTCCCAAAGGATACAAACCTTTTTCGATAAAGTGGTTCTTATGCGACAGGGCAATGTAGTGCCGCATCACATCAAGCTCGCTAACTTCGGGCAATCTGGCAATCTTTTCCCGCAGAACTTCGGCACCGAACATCTCTTCCAGCGGGGTATCTATTTCGCGCTTGGGCAAGGTTACGCCTTTGCGTCCGGGTGTGCTGTATTCAAATATTGTTTTAGACATGTAACACCTCCTTCATGGCTTGCACGAGGTCATCAATATCCGCCTTGGTCTTCTTCTCGGTTACGGCAATCATCAGTGCGTTGGGCATCCCATATACCGCCATATCCACACCGGGATAGATGTTGCGGGGCAGCATGGCAGAGATTATCTCCGCAGCGGGTTTGGGGGTGTTTATCACGAATTCCTTGAAGAACTTAGCCTGCGGATATGCAAGGCTGATTCCTGCAAGTTTAGTAAGTTCTGCTGCGGCATAATGTGCTTTCTGGGCAGATTGTGTGGCAACTTCCTTAAGTCCCTCACGCCCCATCAGGCTCATATACACCACTGCTGCCAGAGTACATAATGACTCGTTGGAGCAGATGTTCGAGGTGGCTTTTTCACGGCGGATATGCTGCTCTCTGGCTTGCAGAGTAAGGGCATAAGCTCGCTTGCCATCCTTGTCCAGAGTTCCACCCACTATTCTGCCGGGCATCTGACGGGCAAGATCTATCTTGGTGGCAAAGAAGCCAAAGAGAGGTCCACCCATAAACATACTGTTGCCAAGGGCTTGTCCTTCGCCAACCACGATGTCTGCATGATACTCGGAGGGAGCATTCAACACGGCAAGGGAGATGGGATCCACACAGGCAATCATCAGGCTTTTAGGCTGACTATGAATGATGGCATCAATTGCTTTAACATCTTCCAGATTACCATAGAAATTCGGGCTTTGCATCACCACACTGCCAATCGTGCCGTCCATCATTGCTTCCAATGCGGTTAGGTCGGTTACGCCATCCTTGGCGGGAGCGGTAAGCAGTTCCACCCCGATGCCTTCGGTATATACTTTAATAACTTTAACATAGTCCGGATGCAAGGTTGCAGGAAGGATTGCCTTGGTCAGACGGTTCTTGCGCACAGCCATCAGAATTGCTTCGGCAATGGCAGAAGCACCGTCATACATCGAAGCATTGGCTATTTCCATGCCGGTGAGTTCGCAAATCATGGTTTGAAATTCATAGATGAATTGCAGGGTACCCTGACTCACCTCTGCCTGATAAGGGGTGTAGGCAGTGAAGAATTCGGGACGGGAAACGATGGTATCCACGGCTGCAGGGATGAAGTGATCATATACTCCGGCACCCAAAAATGAATTGGCAGAGCCAGCGCAGATGTTTTGGCAGGTCTTGCTCTTTATCTTATTTGTAATCTCAAGTTCAGAAAGTGGTGCATCCAAAGCCAAAGGCTTATCCATGCGTAAGTTCTGCGGAATAGCGGTAATCAATTCGTCGAAATCTTTCGCTCCAATGCGGTCAAGGATTTCGCGCCTATCTCTATCAGTGTTAGAAATATAGGGCATTTTCACTCCTTTTGTTCAATGCACACAAAGAATAGTTTTTTACAATTCTATTCATACCTGTGTTTGTGTCAATGCTTTTCGCTATTTATCAGCCACATCCTCCATTCTCTCCATAGCAAAGTGACGTTGGCGCATGCAAACGATGACGATTGTTACTTGGTTATTTCTGCATGGAGTAGTTGGCTTGAGTGAGACCCGGGTGATTTTTCCCTGTTGCTATTACTTGATCATTACATAATCATTGCATGTTTCATCCGTAATAAACATGCAATGATAAGGCAGTGATACCAAGCAGGCACTAAGGGGATATTGGGAAATCTATGCAAAACAAAGCAGTATGGTTTATTAGCAGTCACACTTGCGCATTGCTAAAACATGCTTATTATGTTAGAAAAACCCTAAGGAGATGCTACCATGGCAATGTTAGATGATAAAGTGATGCAAGAAGTTAAAAAGGCACTGCAAAATATGAAAGAACCCGTAACGCTGGAGCTGTTCAGCCAATCCTTTGAATGCGGCTACTGCAAAGAAACCCACCAGTTATTGGACGAGCTTAGCGCAGCCAATTCCTTGCTGCAAATGAAGCTGCACCAGTTTGAGAATGATGCTGAGGCGGTTAAAGAATTTGGCATCGATAAGATACCGGCAATAGCTGTGGTGGGCAAAAAGGATTATGGCATTCGTTTCTACGGCATCCCCGCAGGATACGAATTCTCTTCCCTGCTTTCCGCAATTCTGATGGTTTCAACAGGCATAACCAAGCTTAGCGATGCGACCAAGAAGTTCTTGGACAACCTGCAAAAACCCATTCACCTGCAAACATTTGTAACCCCCACCTGTCCCTATTGCCCGCCGGCAGTGATGCTTGCCCATCAGATGGCGTATTATAGCGACCTGGTGAAGGCAGACATGGTGGAGATAAGCGAGTTCCCACATCTGGCGCAGAAGTACTCTGTGCAGGGAGTACCTCGCACCACGATAAACGAAAAGTGGTATGTGGAAGGAGCCGTTCCGGAGGAAGTGCTCGTCAATAAGATTAAGGAAGCATTGTAAGATGTTGGATTTCAAGCTTAATATGGGGGATACAGCAGATGCAGGCGAGCTGTATGACCTAATCATCATCGGCGGAGGTCCTGCGGGACTTACCGCCGGGCTTTATGCCGCACGCTATAAACTGAATACGCTGATGATAGAGAAGGCGGTGGTTCCGGGTGGGCAATTGGTGGCGACACAGTGGGTGGAGAACTATCCCGGCTTTCCGGAACCGGTATTGGGCGAAAAGCTTGCCCGGGACATGGAATCCCAAGCCAAGTTTTATGGCTTGAAAGTTGTTCAGGAGGATGTTCTGTCGGTGAACCTAACCGGGGAAACCAAAGAAGTGACCACCGCATTTAATACTTGGCTAGCAAAGACGGTTATCATTGCCACAGGTTCCTCGCCTCGGCGTTTGGGCATCCCCGGAGAGCAAGAGTATTCCGGCAGAGGGGTGTCCTATTGCGCAACCTGCGATGGACCCTTTTATCCCGATAAGGTAGTAACCGTGGTGGGGGGAGGTAACTCTGCCTTCGAAGAAGCCCTGTTTATTGCCAAATATGCGCGTAAGATAAATCTGATTCATCGCAGTGACAGGTATAATGCGGATCCCATATTGCAGGAAAGAGTTGCTGCTGAGCCAAAGATCGAATTGATGCCCTATCATGTGGTGGAAGCCATCGAGTTTGGCGGGGAGCATCGCCATCTGAAGATAAGGAATGTGCAGAGCGGAGCAGAATCTTTGCTGGACACAGACGGGATATTCATTTTCATTGGCACAGTGCCCAATACCAGGCTGTTTGAGAACCAAGTTGAGCTGGAGAACGGCTATGTGAAGAGCTTTGCCGACAACAGCAGCAGCCGTGAAGGAGTGTGGGTGGCGGGAGATGTGCAGGCAAAGACCCTCAGGCAGGTTGCCACTGCCGTGGGTGACGGAGCAAATGCTGCTCATGCTGTGCACAAATATCTGTTACACAGGAGATAAGGATGCCGGAATTACCGGAAGTACAGACAGTGCTTAATGGCTTTGCAGAAGCAATCCAGGACAAGACAATCACAGGTTTGGAGTGCTATTATCCGGGGACGGTTATCTGTCATGCAGATGCTTCAGATAGAGCTTTCCCGGCAAAGATGACAGGATATAAAAGGCTGGGTAAATACATGCAGGTGCATCTGGACAGCGGATATAGCCTGATAATCCATTTGCGGATGACAGGCAAGCTGGTGGCTGCTAATGCGGGAGATGAGCCTTTGGTTCATGAACGGGCGAGGTTCAGCTTGAAAGGCGGAGAAGTGGTGCACTTCATTGATCCCCGCACCTTTGGTAAGATTGTTGTTTGTCCCACACCGAGCTTGGGAAACCATATGCCTCAGTTAGGTATGGAGCCTCTGGATAAGGATTTCACCGCCAAAAGGCTGGGGGAAGTTCTGGCAAAGAAAAAAGCACCCATCAAGACGGTTCTGCTGGATCAGCGGGTAATTGCGGGGCTGGGGAATATCTATGTATGTGAGGTGCTGTATCGGACAGGGATTCTACCCCAAACACCGGCCTCGCAGATTAGCGTAATAAAGGTTGCAAGCATAGTGAAAGAGACAGTGGCGGTGCTGGAAGAAGCAATAAAGATGGGGGGGACCAGCATTTCGGATTTCAGGCGGATTGATGATAAAAGCGGAGAGTTTCAGCACTTTCTACAGGTGTATCAGAAGGATTTATGTCCCAAGGGACACCAAGTGCAGAGGTCAGTGATGGGGGGAAGGGGAACTTTCTTCTGCTCCGTTTGCCAAAAGTAATAAAACTTTCTTGACTGAATACACTATCTGCACTAATTTATCTACTGAGATGGGCAATGCATGGGTAAGCAGAATGACAATAAAATAGCAGGAGATATAGATTATGAAGGCTATCAAGCTACGTGAAGGCATATATTGGGTTGGTGCCATAGACTGGGACTTACGCAACTTCCACGGTTACCTTACTCAGCGGGGAAGCACATATAATGCTTACCTGATAATAGATGAGAAGATTACTCTGATCGATAATGTTAAAAGCTATCTGTATGATGAGATGATAGCACGGATAAGTGACGTAATCGACCCTCGGAAGATTGATATCTTAATCCAGAACCATGTGGAGATGGATCACTCAGGTGGCTTACCGGAATTGATGAAGCTGTTGCCGAACACCGAGCTTTATACCAACGCCACGGGGATTAAGGGCTTGAAACTGCATTATAAGCAGGATTGGAATTTCAGAGAAGTTAAAAGCGGAGAAAGCATCAGCATCGGTAAAAGGACGCTTAGCTTTCTCACCACCCCTATGGTACACTGGCCGGACAATCAGTTCACCTATTGCCCGGAAGAGCAGATACTATTCTCCAACGATGGCTTTGGGCAACATATAGCTTCGTCAGAAAGATTGGCAAGAGACCTGCCGATTGGGATAGTGCTGGAGGAAGCCAAGAAATATTACGCCAATATCGTGCTGCCATACTCCAAACAAGTACAAAAGGTGTTGGACGCCGCAGCTCCCATGGCAATCAGCATGATTTGCCCCAGCCACGGAGTTATCTGGACAGAGGAAAACATTCCCCTCATCCTGAAGGAATATAAGAACTGGGCATATAGCGTGTCCGACAGTCACAGTGCCTTGGTGATATATGACACCATGTGGAAATCCACGCAGATGATGGCAAATGCCATACATGAGACTTTCGAAAAGATGGGTATTCGCTCCAAGCTGCTGAATCTGCAACATAATCATATATCGGACATCATGACAGATATTATGGATGCAAAGTTCATAGCCGTAGGTTCGCCAACCTTAAACAGCTCAATCCTCCCGACAGTTGCTGCCTTTATCTATTACTTAAAGGGATTATCTCCCAAGGATAGGATAGGTTTAGCCTTTGGCAGTTATGGATGGGGTGGGCAAAGCATACCTATCTTGCAACAACTTTTGGGCGATCCCAAAGAATGCGGCTTTAACATGATGGAACCCTTAAAGCAGCAGTACATCCCCAGTCATGAGGATTTGGAAGCCCTGAAACAAAACCTTGAACAACAAATAAAGACCAAGCTGGAGGAATTATGATCAGCAAGAAACTACAAGACGCCATAAACGCACAGATAAATAAGGAATTGTATTCCGAATACCTATACATTAGCATGCAGGCATGGTTTGCCAACCAAAATCTGGATGGTTTTGCCAACTGGATGGATGCACAAGGCAAAGAAGAACGCTTTCACGCCATGAAATTCTTTAACTACCTCATCGAAAGAGGAGGTAAGGTGGAACTGAAGGCGATTGAGCAACCGACTGTGGACTTCAAATCTCCGCTGAAAGCCTTTGAGGCTGCCCTGAAACATGAGCAATTTGTAACCAAGAGCATCAACGACTTAATGGAAATTGCCATTAAAGAGAAAGACCACGCAAGCAGAGGTTTGCTGCAATGGTTCGTGGATGAGCAAGTGGAAGAAGAAGCCGCAGCAGATAGGATTGTAACCAGATTGAAGATGATAGGAGACAATGCCCACGCCCTTTTCATGATTGATAACGAACTGGGACAAAGAGTATTTACTCCACCTGTAACCCCCGCATAATGTAATAAGCTTACGGCGAGGGGGCCTTGCGTCACCTCGCCTTTTACTTCCCAACCCGGATACATCCAATTCTCCAAAGAGGTATGTATGATTAAGTTGAATCTTGAGACTTTGTATTCACGAATATTTCATAGTGCAGTGGTGGCAATAGGCGTAACCGATCCGGATGGCAAGTATGTAATTGTTAACCCAACTTGGTGTGAACTGATGGGTTATAGCGCGGAGGAAGCACAAAGCCTGCATGTGAATGATGTGACCCCCAACATCGACCGCAGCAGTAGTGTAATAAGCTTTGAGTATCTTAAATCTGAACAGGGAAGATCTATCCGCAAACAACGCAGATACCAGCGCAAAGACGGCTCGGTATTCTGGGCAGACCTGCATGTATCGGGTTTATATAGTGACGATGGAGATATCCTTGGATTGCTTGGTGTATTTGTAAATATCGATAAGCAGGTTCGGGCAGATAACGATCTGAAGCTGGTGATGCAGAATCTGGAGGAAGTGAACAGGCAACTAAGTGAGGCAAATGCCAACCTGAAAAAGCTCTCTCGCAGAGATACCTTAACGGGTTTGTATAATAGACGGGTGCTGGAAGAAGTGTTGGATAGAGAAAGCAACCGTACGCAACGTACCAAGAGAGGATTCGGGATAGCCATTGCCGACATTGACAACTTTAAGAAGATAAACGACACCTATGGGCATGATTGTGGAGACTTGGTATTGAAAGAGTTGGCTGATATATTTCTAAAAGGGATACGCACCACAGACTCCATGGGACGCTGGGGTGGTGAAGAATTCCTCTTTATCTTCCCAGAAACATCATGCGATGGTGCTATGATTGTGATTGAGCGTATTCGCAGTAAAGTAGAAAACCTTAAGTTAAGTTACAGGGGCACTGAACTACAAGTAACATGTACAATTGGTCTAAGCTATCACATCGGCGATATCGGGGCAAAGGATATGATAGTGGAGGCAGACAAAGCCTTGTATGAAGGTAAGAGAAACGGTAAGAATCAAGTGGTGTGCTTCCAAGGCCACTGTGAAGAGTAGCCGAACTTAATCACTACCATCCTCTTTGATGCAATTCATTACTTTATGATAAAAGAAGCGGAAGCTTATGTGTTGGCTTCCGCTTCTTCATATCACTATTTATTGCTTATGCTTCGAAGTTATGAAGCTCCTGCCTTGTTGCAAACAGCTTCTCAATACGTTGTTCCAATTGACTTGGCAGCTTGTTGGTTTCACCACACAGCTTATCCGTATCTATGGCATCAGGTGCAAACTTTTCAGCATCATGTTCCTGCAGTGTAGTAAGCAGCTCATCTGCCATGGCATTCCAGTATGGTACCTCAGCACTGTTTGGATGAATCCATCTAAGATTATAGAACATGCGCATCACTTCGTTGATAGTGCTTGATTTACCGGGGTTATCCCCTCTGGTGACATGTCCCATATCAGCTATGGAAGTGCCTTCCAACTCCATATAGCTTGGAGCAGGGATAAGCATATCAACCGGTGACTGGGGATCAAAGAAACTAACCATAGCCACACTGAACTTAGCTTGCTCTGCCTTCTGGGGGTAGCATCCATACGCAAGGGCAAAGTCTGTTGCTGCACATGTTCCAAGCTTAGGTTTAACTGCCAGCATTCCTAAATGATTGCGATAGTCTGTAGTGCAAAGGATATTGTCCTCTCCTGTTGCTGCTGCTAACTTCCAAAGCTCAAATTCTTCTCTTTCGCTGATCCTGTTCTGATTGTAGATAAAGAGGGTGTTTTCGGAAGGTTTCAGCTCATTCAGATTGTTATGGCAGGCATCGGCAAATTGCTTATAAGCTCCATCTGGATAGGCTACTAATATCAGCTTCTTACCTGCACGTTGTTGTAACCTTAGCAAAGTCGCCAGAGTCTGATTCAACTCACCATACACCACATACTCGCTATATTTATCCAGCTGGGCATAGGGATTATCCTGCGGTGCCAAAGCCAGATAGGCATCACTAAACCGTGCATATTCCGGATTGGCATACAGTCCCGCTCCACAACTCTCCGAGGCTTTTTTCACCATCAGCATCTCTTCGATACTGATGTTGGGGCTAATCTCGAACCTTGCTGAGGAACATTGCTGTTTCCTTTCTTTCAGGATGTCGGCTGCTTCCTGCCAAGTTATACTCTGGAACTTGCCATCCGTTTTCAGCATTGGGGTAGCCAGCCAATCATCGCCATACAAGCACTGCCAGCCGAAGCGTCCTTTGAAGCATAGATTCTTCCCGTTAAATCCAGGTGTCTCTTGTGCACTGCTTACTGCAGTGACAATTCCTGCCTGGGTTTCGGTTTGAATCACGCAGCCCAGTCCGCAGATACCGCAGTTCTGCACTGCAATGTCTTTGCTGTGAGGGTTCTGCTTATAGAAACTTGTCCGCTCCACAAGCGCACCCACAGGGCATACATCCACACACTTTCCGCAGGAGAGGCAGGTGGTTTGGGTTAGGGATTCGCCAAATTCCGGTGCCACAATGGCAGAGAAACCGCGATATATGAAACCAAGCACACCGGCACCTTGAATCTCTGTACAGGTGCGAATACAGCGTCCGCAGTTTATACACTTATTGGCATCACGCACAATGAAGGGATGGGTATAGTCGATGGGGTGCTTGTTAATCCCCCCAATAAAGTGTGCGGCATTTACCTGATAATCCGTGCAATGCTTACGCAGCGAGCAGGTTTCGTTCACCTGACATCCGCACTCCAAGCATCTGTTTGCCTCTGCCTGGGCTGCATCTTCGCTGAATCCAAGCTCCACCTCTTTAAAACTACTCTTCGCTTCCTCCACTGCCAATTCGGGCATCTCTTCACGCTCTGCTTTGGCAAATACGGAGTATTCTTCGTGGCTTACATCCTTTATGGAAGTACCTTTCTTAGAATCAAATGGAGCTAATGCAACATCAATCTTACCGCAACTTAGGTATTGGTCTATGGCAACGGCAGCAAAGCGACCATCGGCTATGGCTTCGATAGCTGTGGCGGCTCCTCTGCGGAAATCACCACCGGCAAACACATTTGCTATACCTGTATGCATTGTGGCTTCATCAACAATTGCAGTTGACCAACGAGACAACGGCAACACCTTTCCGTCAATATAGTTTGGCTCATCTGCAAACAACTGCACCTCAGGCACTTGAGAAATGGCAGCAATGATGCTATCGAAAGGAAGCTCGAAGAAGTCTCCCGTCGGCTCAGGTCTGCGTCGTCCGCTGCTATCCGGTTCTCCCAAGCACATCTTTTCTATCTTAACTTGTTTCAATTTGCCGTTTTCGCCCAGATACTCAACCGGATTGCTAAGGTAGTAAAACTCCACCCCTTCATGCTCAGATGCGGCAATTTCAAAGGGTTCTGCCGGCATTTCTTCTTTGGTGCGACGATATATCAGGCTAACTTTGCATCCTTTGCGCAGGGCAGTTCGGGCACAGTCGATAGCTGTGTTTCCTCCACCCACAATGGCAACTCTTTCGCCCAGTTCGGGGGCACAGCCCAAAGCATGGGCTTTAAGGAAGTCCACTCCCAACAAGCATCCTTGCAAGTCACTTCCCGGAACAGGCATGGGCACAGCTTTCTGGGCACCAAGGGCAAGATACACGGCATCAAATTCCTTTGCCAGGGCACTAAGCGACACATCTTTGCCGAGGCTGGTGTTATACTTAATCTGCATACCATTGCTGCACATCAGGGCAATCTCGGCATCCAACACCGCCTTGGGAAGGCGATACTCCGGGATACCATAACGCAGCCAACCTCCCGCTTCCGGAGATGCCTCAAACACCTGCACCTCATAACCCTGATTGGATAGATAGTAGCCACAGGTCAAGCCACTGGGTCCCGCACCGATAATGGCAACTTTTTTGCCCTTAGCCGCTTCTTTCTCGGGTACATAGTTCCAAACATCGCCTAAATCCTCATCTGCGGCATAGCGCTTTAGCTGACGGATGGCGATGGGATCTTCCACAATCTGCCTACGGCATTCTTTTTCACAGAAAGCGGGACACACCCGTCCAATGGAGAGCGGTAAGGGCAGGGTCTCTTTAATCACCTTCACTGCTTCGTGATACTGTCCATTGGCAATGAGGGACACATAGCTTTGAATATCCACATGATCCGGGCAAGCCACGGTGCAGGGTGCAACGCAATCTGCATAGTGGTCTGATACCAACAGTTCCAGTGCCATCTTGCGGGCTTTGTGAATCGCTTCGGTATCGGTATTAATCTCCATGCCATTGCTGATAATGGTTCCGCATGAGGTTACAAAGCCTCTTCTGCCAACCACTTCCACGGCACACACCCAACATGAGCCATAGGGCTTAAGCTCTTCATCGTGGCAAAGGGTGGGTATCTCTATACCCTGTCGTTTGGCAAGCTCCAGGATTGTTATTCCTGCTTCGGTCTCTATCTTTTTTCCGTTTAACAAAACTTCAATCATCTTCCTGCTCCTATGCCTTGATTACCGCGTCGAACTTACATGCTTTCATACAAGCTCCGCACTTTATACACTTATCCTGATCTATCACATGGACTTGCTTAACTGATCCGCTGATACACGAAACAGGGCACTTTCTTGCACAAGCTGTGCAGCCTATGCACTTGTCTGCGTTTATGGAATACTTCAACAGTGCGGTGCACACTCCTGCGGGGCAGCGTTTATCCACGATATGGGCAAGATACTCATCCTTAAAGTAACGCAGCGTGGTCAGCACGGGATTGGGAGCTGTTTGCCCCAAACCACAGAGTGAGCCTTTTATGATGTTTTCGGAAAGCTCCATCAGGGTATCGATATCTTCCAGCTTACCCTTCCCTTCCGTGATGCGGGTTAGTATCTCCAACATCCTTTTGGTTCCGATACGGCAGAAGGTGCATTTTCCGCAGGATTCATTCTGCGTGAAGTTTAGGAAGAATCTTGCCACATCCACCATACAAGTGCCGGTATCCATCACTACCATACCACCGGAGCCCATTATCGCTCCCGTTGCTGTAATTGAGTCGTAGTCCACAATGGTATCCAGCAGAGATTCGGGGATGCAACCACCCGAAGGACCACCCATTTGCACGGCTTTGAAGGGCTTTTCGGTCTTCATCCCTCCGCCAACCTTGTAGATAATGTCTCTTAAGGGAATACCCATCGGCACTTCAATCAATCCGCTGCCGGCAATCTTACCTGCCAGGGCAAACACCTTGGTGCCGGGTGATTTCTCTGTCCCAAAGGCACGGAAAGCTGCCGCTCCGTTCACTATAATCCAGGGCACATTTGCCCAGGTTTCCACATTGTTGATATTGGTAGGTTTGCCCCACAATCCGCTTTCAGCAGGGAAGGGTGGACGAATGGTAGGCATGCCGCGTTTACCTTCGATGGACTGCATCAAAGCGGTTTCTTCTCCGCAGACAAAGGCACCGGCACCTTCCTTGATATGCAGCTCGAAGCTGAAGGAAGTACCCAAGATGTTTCTTCCCAGATAGCCCTTTTCTTCCGCTGCAGCAATGGCTATTTTAAGATGCTCAATTGCCATGGGGTATTCCGCACGGCAATAGATATATCCTTCATCTGCACCCATGGCATAGGCACCGATAATCATACCTTCAATCACATTGTGCGGATCACCTTCCAAGGCGCTTCTGTCCATAAATGCACCCGGATCGCCTTCATCGGCGTTGCAAACCACGAATTTCTTCTCGGATACCGCTTTGGCGGCAAAGCTCCACTTCAAGCCGGTGGAAAAACCTGCTCCACCTCTGCCGCGAAGCCCGGAGGCTTTAATCTGCTCCACAATCTGTTCTCTATCCATTGCCAAGGCTTTTTTCAGGGCTACATATCCGCCCACAGCTTCGTAATCTGCCAGGCTCTTGGGGTCAATAACCCCACAGTTACGCAGCACTATCCGCTGTTGATTGGCGATAAGCTCATCGTGCCTACCCTGCAGTTTCTTGCCCAGAATAATATCCTTCTCCGGCGGATTGCCTGCCAGGTAATCTTCTAACACTTTAATAATGCTGTCGGGAGATGCTTTGCCTATGTGCATCTGCCCAAGGGAGGAACCATCGAATTCCACTATCGGCTCCTCAAAACACATCCCGATACAGGCGGTTTGCATCAGCTTCACCGGTTTGGGATTCTTTGCCAGATACTCTTCCAGAGCTTTGTAAACATCCATTGCTCCGGCGGCAATGCCACAGCTTGCCAGTCCCACTCTAACGGTTATCTCGTTCATCTCTCCCCCCTAAAACCTGAATTTGTCCAAGATTGCTGGTATGGCTTCCGGTACTAACTTGCCAAAAGTCATATCATCAACCATGATTACCGGTGCGAGGCTGCAACAACCCAAACAAGCCACTTCCATCAGGGTGAACATCATGTCTTCGGTGGTATTTTCGTCCTTGGGTAGTTGCAATGCTTCCACCAGTGCATTTTTTATCCCATCTGCATCGGACACATGGCATGCCGTTCCTTTGCAAACCCGGATGATGTGTTTTCCTTGCTGTTTCAAGCGAAACATGGAGTAAAATGTGGCAACGCCATAAATCTCCGCTGCGGGAACCCCGGTGGCTCTTGCCACATAGCGCATGGCATCCCGGGAGAGATATCCCAGTTCATTTTGAACTTGCTGTAACATGGGGATGAGAACACCTTTCTTGCCTTTGAAGGAAGATACTATGGCGTCCAGCTTGCTGAAGTCCTGTTCCATCAAAAATTCCTCTTGTTCAGTTATTGCGGCATACCTCTTCACAACACTTTTTTATGCCACATCCTACATATTTTCCCCCTTGCACTCGTGTCAAATGAAATATTAAGCTTTTCCGATTTTTTCTTAGCAGAGGGTGTAGGAAGGGCTTACACGAGCTTCATTCGGGTATTATATGCTTAAACTTTGTATCTCTGCTTGGTGGCAATACTCGATCATTACCTAATCATTGCCTGTTTCATACGTAATGATTACGTAATGATTACGCAATGATCCCATGAACGGGGTGCATGGAAACCGAAAAAGCCTTGACCAAAACCCCAGTTCCAAAAAGCTCGGCAACACTTCTTTATACAAGAACTTGGAGTTATCATGCTTAAACTGGACTTAGACCAAAATCTGGTGAAACGCTCCCGCATCGCAGCCCAACAGATAACCGGTGCATTTAATTGGTTGTTCGAGGGATACAGCTCTGTGGCGATTGAGCGTACTGTTTTACGCCTGATGGGCATCGATGGTGCCTTGGAAGGCGGTGAACCTCTGCCCAACATAGTTGTTGATCATCTTAAGGCGAACAATGCCCTTGCCAAGGGTGCTGCCGTATGGGTAGCCAATGCCATGCTTGCCAAAAACTTAAGTGCTCAGCAAGTGGCGGAACAAGTTGCCTCCGGGCAGCTTATGCTAACCGAAATCCCTCTGGCAAGCGCTGATGAGCTGTTTAATACCCTATCTCCCCTTACGGAGAGTATGTTGGCTCACATCCGCAGCCAAAGACAGCAGCGGGAAGATATGTTCAAAGAGTATGGTGCCAGGCGCAAACCTGCCATATATGTAATTGTCGCCACGGGAAACATCTACGAAGATGTAACCCAGGCTCGTGCCGCAGCGCGTGAAGGTGCGGACGTCATTGCCGTTATCCGCAGCACGGCGCAATCGCTGTTGGACTATGTGCCCTACGGTGCCACAACAGTCGGCTTTGGCGGAACTTATGCCACCCAAGAGAACTTCCGCATCATGCGTAAGGCACTGGATGAAGTATCTGCCGAAGAGAAGCGATACATCAGCCTAACCAACTATGCCAGCGGTCTTTGCATGCCGGAGATTGCCTGCATGGGTGCCATTGAACGCTTGGATCTGATGCTTAATGATGCCATGTATGGCATTCTGTTCCGCGATATTAACCCCAAGCGAACCCTGTTGGATCAATATTTTGCCCGCATGATAAACGCCTATGCGGGGATAGAGATACAGACCGGTGAGGATAACTATCTCACCACTTCGGATGCCATTGATAAAGCCTACACTGTAACCGCCAGCCAGTTGATTAATGAAAGCTTTGCCCTGCTCAGCGGGATTAAGCCGGAAAAGATGGGGTTGGGGCATGCCTATGAGATAGATCCCGAGATAGAAAACAGCTTTGTATATGAGCTTGCCCATGCGCTGCTTACTAAAGAGCTGTTCCCCGAAGCACCCGTTAAGTATATGCCGCCTACCAAGTTCGCCAGCGGGAATATCTTTAAAACTCATCTGATGGATGCCATGTTTAACTTCGTGGGACAGTTAACCGGACAAGGAGTACAACTACTGGGCATGATGACCGAAGCAATACATACTCCTCACCTTGCAGACCGCTCTTTGGCTATTGAGAATGCCAACTACCTTTTCAATGCGGTTAAAGACCTGAACAGCAACCTCTGCCTGGCACCGGACAGCTTTATAAATAAACGGGCAAACCTGGTGCTGGAGCAGGCAGTAAGCTTCCTGGAAAGCGTTGCCGAAGAGGGCTTGTTCTCCGCGATGGCAAAAGGTGATTTCGCCGAGATTAAGAGACCGGAGAACGGAGGAAAGGGTATGGATGGTGTGTTTATGCGTGATAAGGACTATTACAATCCCTTCATGCAGCAGATGAAACAGGAGCTTGGGATATGAACGACAAGATTATCCGTCCCTATGGGGACACCCTGAACGATGGTAAGATGCAGCTTTCCTTTTCGCTTCCCGTTTCTGCGGACGCCTTTGGTAAGGAAGCAGCCAGAGTGCTGTTGCTGCAAATGGGCTTTGATAGTGCCGAGATAACCGGCATGCGTGACCTGAGAGAAGGCTTCACGCACTTTATCGCCTATGCGGTTACTTCCACCGGAGTGGATACAAGTAAGATAAGAGTTAAAGTGGTGGATACACCCGTGATGGATATGGAAGCCACCGACCTGTATATTGAAGAGCATTTGGGACGCAGCATCACCGTGGTTGGTGCCTGCATAGAAAGCGATGCCCACACTGTAGGCATAGATGCAATTATGAATATGAAGGGCTACAATCACCGTTATGGCTTGGAGCGCTATAGATACTTCAATGCGATAAATATGGGTGCACAGGTACCAAGTGAGGAGCTTCTTGCCCGTGCCCGAGCCGAGAAGGCAGATGTGATACTCGTGTCACAGGTGGTTACCCAAAAGAATATTCACATAGATAACCTTACCAAATTGATAGAACTTGCCGAAGCAGAAGGCTTGCGTGATAAGATGCTGTTCGTTTGTGGTGGACCGCGCATATCCCATGAGCTTGCCATCGAGCTTGGCTATGATGCGGGCTTTGGCACCGGCTCCTATGCAACCGATGTGGCAAGCTTCATTGCTATAACCATGTCCAAAAACCAAGGTAAGTAGTTGCTAAACTTCCTTTTCATGCTGATAGCCTTCGGGCTGATGATTAGTATCCACGAACTGGGGCACTTCCTAGCTGCCAGAGCCTGTAAAGTGGGGATTGAGAAGTTCTCCATCGGCTTTGGTAAAGCTATATTCCACACCACCCGCAACGGGGTGGAATATCGCATCGGTTGGATACCCTTGGGGGGATACCTTAAGATGAGGGGCGAAAACCCGGATGAAGCAGAGGAAAGCAAGGATGACAGCCTGAGCTTTACAGGTAAAGCGTGGTGGCAGAAAGCGCTTGTTGCCTTCAGCGGACCATTTGCTAACCTGCTTTTTGGCTTCCTGCTGTTTGTGTTTGCCTTCATGTTGCCGCAGAAGCAGGAGGATTTACGTCCCGTGATAGGCAGTGCTGAGGGCAAATGGGCAGAGGTGTTTGTGCCCGCGGACAGCCTAAAAGCCGTGAATGGTAAGAGCATCAAGGGCTTTCAGGAGTTCCTGCTGGAGCTTTCCAAAGAGCATAACAACAGCATTTTAGTCTCCCGCGGAGCTGAGGATATAAAGCTTAATGTTGCACCATCAGAAGTTGATTCCCTCATTAAATCGGTCAATGCCAAAGCTGATAACAAGATTGGAGAGGTCTTCACCGGACTACCTGCCTGGCGTGCAGGTCTCAAGAAGGGTGATAGGGTGCTGGCTGTGGATAGCGTGCAGGTGGTGGACTGGTATGATATGCGTAGCCGCATCGTCTCTTCCCCCAACCAGACTGTAACACTAAAGCTTCAACGTGGCAACAGTATTCTTTACCGCAGGATTGCCCTTGAGCGGAACATATCGGTGGGGCAGCAGAGGATGATCGGGATAAGCCAAGACTTACCGGTTAAAAGCGTCGTGCAATATAATCCCATGCAAGCACTTAAATACGGCTTTAATAGCACCGGCAACTTCATTATCATGAATTATGTAAGCCTCTACAAGCTGGTGGGGCAGCCCAAAGAACTGCAAAAGAACCTTGGTGGTCCTGTGATGATTGCCACCATCAGCCAACAAGCAGGGCAGCGTGGCTTTAGCTATCTGATAGTCTTTTTTGCCAGTATAAGTCTGGCACTAATGATTATGAACCTGCTTCCCATCCCCGTGCTGGATGGTGGTCACATCATGTTTGCCTTCGTGGAAGGGATTATCCGCAAGCCCGTTTCCCCCAAGGTGCAAGCCATTGCCCAGCGCATTGGTTTCGCACTGCTTATGACTCTGATGGTCTTTGCTTTCTACACTGACATCAGCAAACTGCTGCTTCGTCTATTCGCCCTACAACACTAAAGGAGAACTTTTTGTTCAGTTATACATTACAGCATACTTGCGGTAAAGCCCGTGCCGGCAAAATCCACACCGATCACGGCGATATTCTCACCCCGGTTTTCATGCCTGTCGGCACCCTAGGTACGGTTAAGGCAATGAGTCCTCACGAGCTTGAAGATGTGCAGGCGCAGATTATTCTGGGCAACACCTATCATCTATACATGCGTCCCGGGCACGAGCTTATCCAAAGGGCAGGTGGACTGCACAAGTTTATCAATTGGAACCGCCCCATGCTTACCGATAGCGGAGGCTTTCAAGTGATGAGTCTTGCCGCACTACGCAAGATTAGTAAGGAAGGCGTTAAGTTCCGCAGCCATATCGACGGCTCTTTGCATCACTTTACCCCAGAATATGTAATGGAGATTCAGCAGGCTTTGGGTGCAGATATCATCATGAGTTTTGACGAATGCCCTCCCTATCCCGCAACCAAGGATTACGTAGCCAAGTCTTTAACCACCACTCTGGAATGGGCAGAGCGCGGCAAGAAAGCTTTTACCAACACAGAGCACCAAGCCCTGTTCGGCATTGTGCAAGGCGGAGTTTACGAAGATTTACGCCAGAAATCCGCCCTGGAACTTATCGATATGGACTTCCCCGGATATTCCATCGGTGGCTTGGCAGTGGGGGAGGAAAAGGACGATATGTTTAGGATAACCGCTTTTCTGGGCGACATCCTTCCCAAGCACAAACCACGATATCTCATGGGGGTTGGCACTCCCAGCGACCTGCTGAACAACATCGCCAATGGAGTGGACATGTTCGATTGCGTTATGCCCACCCGCAATGCCCGCAAAGGCAGCATCTTCACCCGTTATGGCAAGATGATTATCAAGGCAGCCCGTTACAAAGAGGACTTCCGTCCCATCGACCCTCTCTGCGGTTGCTACACCTGCACCCATTTCAGCCGTGCCTATATCCGCCACCTCATCACCATGAACGAAATCTTGGGCATGAGGCTAACCACCATCCACAGCCTGTGGTTCTACCAAGAACTTATGCAGATGGCTCGCAAAGCCATTCTGGAAGATAGATATGAGGATTTCTTAGCCGAAATGCTACCTGTACTGGACACAATTGTGGAGTGATTATGAAACTAAAGCTGAGCCTGTTGTTTGCTCTGTTAATTCTTACCCAACTCTTTGCCCGCAACCCCATTGAACCGGTTTATTATGCTGCCCCGGCTCGTTTACCGGGTGTTAGCCCCGAGATGCAAACCCCCGGTTATTGGATTGCCCGACACCCCAATCCTGATACGCTTATCCTCACCCCCCAACAGATATCTAAGCTGAGTATGCGTATCGACCCTTATGCCAATATCAAACCCCGCAGCCGTTTTGCCGAAAGCTTTTCCGGCTCAAAAGTTAAGTCCCAGATCAAGAGTTTGCTAAACACCATATCCGGCACTGGTAAATATGACAAAAGCGGTGCAAGAACCAACCAAGCTCTACGCGATTCCCTGCGCAATAACGCCAATATCAATGCCATCCCCCTCCATGGTAAGATTAAGTATGGCTTCCCAATCACCGTTGCACGCCAGCGTTTTGCTCCCGGCATAGATAACCTGAACAAGGAAGTGCTGGACGTGGAGTTCGATGAAATGCAAAATAGCGGTTATGACATCGGCACTCCCACTATGTTTTATCACAGCTCTGCCGATGGCAAGTGGCTATTCGGTGCCTGTGCCAACTCCATGGGATGGTATTTGAAGAGTGAGGTATGCATCCTTCCTCAGGAGCAGTGGGTAAGCTATCTCAGTGCAACTCAGAAAGTTGTTAGCTTAAAAGCACGCGCAGATGTGTGGCAGGATTCGCTTGCCACGAAATATCTAATCTATTGCCGCATGGGTACCGCCTTCCCTCTGCTGGGGGAAACTGCGGATTATTACAAGATACAAATCCCCGTAAAGGATAGCCTCAGCGTGGCTTACATCAGCAAGGAAGATGCCCGCATCGGCTATCTGCCCTACACTCCCCGCAATGTGTATAAGCAAGCTTTCAGGATGCTCAATATGCCCTACGGCTGGGGTGACACGGATGGCGATTATGATTGCAGCAGTCTCCTTATGCGCATCTTCGCTACTTTTGGTATAACTCTGCCCCGTAACGGTTTACAACAGGCAAAAGCCACCAAGAAACTGTATGGATTCGGCGGGGGAGAAAGTGAAGCTCAGCGCGAAAGTATCATTATTAAGAAGGGTATTCCCGGCATCAGCTTGCTGCGTATGGAAGGGCACATCATGCTGTATCTGGGCGAAAGCGGGGGTAAAGCCTATGCCCTGCACGACACTTGGGGTTACCGCAAACCCGGCGATAACGGGGAAAATGAGGTGTATGTGATTAACAAAACGGTGGTTAGCGATTTATACCTCAGCAAGGGCAGCATAAAAGGCTCACTGCTTAAACGCCTCACTCACCTCACCGCCGTCCGCTGATCTCTTGTTTCAACTACGGATGCATTGCGCCTGAATTACGCGTCGCATCCGTATTTCACGCGTAATGCAGGCGTAGTTGGAATAAGTAAGACGTTAAAGGTTAAACGTTAATGAGAACTCCCGTGTCTAAGAGCCACGCTTCGTCTAACGTTTAACTTCTTCTAACCAATCCGTCAGTGTGCCCTCCCGTGTCAGAAAGCCACATTTCGTCTAACGTTTAACTTCTAACGTCTAACCACCCTTGAGCCCGAAGGGCGATATATCATAGCGATGGGTTCGGAGCATTGCACAGCAATGCGCAGACCCTCGTCCCACGCCCCCTCAGAATAAGCCCCTTAGGGCGACATAACTCTTTTGAGACACTAAAACCGCTCGGTAATGCGAAGGTAACAAAAGAACTGGATTCCAGCCGAACCACCCCAACAGCCAAGGACTTGTCTGTCGGGGACCCCGGACGCTGGAATGACGGAAGTGTTTAGCTGAGTGGAGATGGATTTATATGTAGCAGGTGCTATACTTGCATAATACTGATCATAATAATGGACTTAAAACCAAAAGCCGTTTATTGGCATATCCTAACTGACCGAAGCCAATACTGTTTAATGGCATTAGCCAATAGACTTTAGTACACCACTATCCGTTTGCTTGATAGCCGCGTGATGCCATTGGAGATGCTGAGGATATAAACTCCGCTTGGGAGTTCGGGAAGGCTGATGCTGCTTGTTTCCCTACGACTGCTGTCCTGCGTTTGGAATACCCGCTGTCCCTTCAGGTTATACAGCGTGATATTCTTGGTCATGGGCTTGGCATAACCCTTACCCAGATAGCGAAGGAAGAGGCTTTTACCCGCAGGCAATGGATTGGGGTAGCTTGTGAACTGCCATTGGTCTTGTAACTGTGGGGCAAGCTCATCTTCGTTTGCCACAGTGGTATCGGCTAACTGAGCATTGCCCAGATAGATGAATATTCTTCCTGGGGTTGCCAAAGGTGCGGATTGGGCATAGGGTTGCGAGATTGCCACATCACAGTATCCATCGTTGTTAAAATCCCCTGCTGCCCGTGCCCAACCAAACTGCAGAGCCACGCCTATGCTGTGGGGAATGGTTAAATCTACCGTTCCGTTGGGATCGTACCCACCAAGCCATACATAAGCTATGCCATCATCACCAGCATAATGGAAGTTAACTCCCATGAAGTCCTCACACCCATCATTGTTAAAATCACCGTGAACCAAATCATAACCATCAGAAGTGGTGAATATGTCGTCAATCACAAAATCCCATTGACTGCTAAGATTTGCTGATCCTAACCATACCTTACCTCCACTCCAATTCATAAAGCTCACAAAATCATCAATTCCATCGCCATTAACATCCCCCAGTGGGCATGCTTGAGGAGAAATTAAGCTGTTGGTATCCGGGCTGATAAGCAGGCTGTCGCAATTGGGGAATGAGCCGCTGCCATAGTAAATCGTTAGGCTGCTATGAGTGTTGTCTCCGGGAACAAGTGCTCGAGAGATGTGATAATCATCAATCCCATCATTATTCACATCTCCGATTCCGTTTATTGAACTGCCAGGAGATGCCCAAACAATAGTAGAGAGGATTGTTGTTGTTAAGGAAGCACCATCAAGCACCCTCAAAGAAGCAGTTTGGTAATCAGAGTTTAGTGGTACATACCCTATATCAGCATGGTTGTCGTTGTTGATATCACCAAGGGGGAATAAATAACCCCAACCAAAAATAGTCGAGTGCGGAAAGGTAAGGGTAACATCAGGAGAAGCCACGGGATTTTGCCGTCCATAGAAGATGCATATCTTCTCCTGACTTTGCTCTGAGCCCCAATAACATAAGTCTTCTATCCCATCATTGTTGATGTCTCCGGCATTGATGATTCTGCCCATACCATACTGTTTGTTATATGTACCCTGAATGGAGAAATCAGCAATGTTGTCAAAGTTCACACTACCCCAGAAGAAGGATATTTTGCCGTATATCATGCTTGTATCTAAGGCTCCATTGGGGTTCCATTGAGTTGCTAGGGCAACCAAATCGCGCACCCCATCACCATTAAAATCAATACTACAAATTGATTTCCCTAGCTTTGCACCGTCAAATTCACCTTGGATAGTTGTTAGTAAATCCATATGGTTTATGCAAAAGGCAGGTACTGCTTGCAGGATCAACAAAGCTGCCACTATCAAGAATAACAACCTATTCATGGTTCCTCCCATGCGAGGGGTGTAAGAGAATTGGCTTTGTCTCTTAGCCCTCGGGTGCAGAGTCATACAATGGGAATAATATGTCAAGTAAAGTGTTATGTCTTTATCTCGCATATTCTGCTCATGTGTAATGTGTCAGTGAAAACTTCAAATTCTTATCACTTGGACAAGTGACGCTACCGCATTGTCTATAAATGGGATATGGGAGGTGAATCAGTTCTGTGTTGGGCTTGGACATTCCTATTGGATATGGACTTTTCTATCATCAAAAACTTCAAATCCGGTCACTATACTGATTTACGTGGACATTTACTGGAACAAAGCAAGTTCCAAGTTTCTGGGCGTAACCATATATAATGAAATAAGATAGAAAGTCAGTAACACTTGGTGTTTTAGGCTTGGAAACCATCGGACTTGGACATTTGAAGTTTTCGGTGATCCAATTTGAAGTTTTCACTGACACATTACACCATTCCAGGGTTTCTGCCAAGCGCTGGCGCAGAAAAAGCTTGACCGCTGTCCCACGGCTATGAAGATTGGGGAAATTCTACCCGGCACTGCTGCCGGTGAGGTGAAATATGCGCCCCATAGAGCTGATAAAGGATGCCGTTCCCACCCTGGAAGGTGCCGGAGTGAATCTCCACCGCGCCTTTGGCTATTATGACAAACCCCGCTTCGATCCCTTTCTGATGCTGGATGACTTTCGTAATGACGATCCTGATGACTACCTGGCAGGCTTCCCATGGCACCCCCATCGTGGCATCGAAACCATCACCTATATGCTGGAAGGCAGCGCGGAGCATGGCGACAGCCTGGGAAACCGTGGTGTGATCAAGCGTGGCGAAGTGCAATGGATGACCGCGGGTAGCGGCATCATCCACATGGAAATGCCCAAGGGTGACAAAAACGGCCGCATGTATGGCTTTCAGCTATGGGCAAACCTGCCTGCCGCGCACAAAATGACCCCGCCCCGCTATCGAGACCTGCGTGCCGATGCCATGCCCGTGGTGGATATGGAAGGCGGTGTGAAGGTTAAGCTCATCTGCGGCAGCCTGATGGGTGTTTCCGCCCCGGTGGACGATATCGTGATCAAGCCCCAATACTGGGATGTTTCCATCCCGGCTGGCATCAGATCCGTGCTCCCCGCCCCCAAAGGCCACACCTGCTTCATTTATGCCTACGAAGGCACTGCTGTTATCGACGGCAAAGAGGTGCAAAACCACCAGGTAGTGCTGTTTGGCGATGGCGATGAGATATCTGTGAGCGCTGGAGACCAGGGCTTCAAAATGCTGTTCCTGTGTGCCAAACCCCTTGGCGAGCCCATCGCCTGGCGCGGACCGATCGTGATGAACACCCGGGAGGAGATCCAAACCGCCTTTCAGGAGCTGGAAAACAACAGCTTTATCCGCGTCCGCTGATCCTTTGGCAGGATACACCTCCACGCTGCCCGCGTTGATCTGCCCATGCAAGTAGCCTGCTAACTCTCCCGGGGCAGGTAGTATCTATCGAAGCGTTTTTTCAGATACAGGCTGATGGCGGTATAGTCCGTGAGGCTCACTCCGCAGAAGATGGAGATCATTATCATCATCTGGTATTTGATGGCCACAAGGGGCGACGCCCCACCCAAGATCTGGCCTGTCATCATACCGGGCAGGCTCACCACGCCAATGGACGCAATGGTGAGCAGTTGTGGCATCAGCGAAGCCCGCATGGCCTGCCGGAAAGGTGGCAACGCGGCTTCCCACAGGCTGGCTCCCAGTCCCAAACGGGTCTGATATGCCTTCCAGTTGCCGCTGAGCCCGCTTTCAAAGCGCTCCAAAGCCAACGCGCAGCTATTCATGCTATTGCCCAGCACCATGCCATAGATGGGGATGGCATAGATGGGTGAGTACAGTGGTTTGGGACGCACCACCAAGGCTATGATCCAGGGCATCACCACCACCGTGGCCACACCCAGTGATACTATCAGCACAGGCAACAGTATGCGGCGCTGAAACTTCAGCCTGCCGCGCAGGGTGAATACGGCATTTACAACCATGATCAGCATCCACGCCAGGGTGAGCCACAGGTTCTGCCTCTGAAAGATGAATTGCAATACCAGTCCGATCACCGCAAGCTGCACTGCCATCCTGCCAAAGCTCACAAAAAGCTGTCCACTGAGTTTCAGCTTCAATTGGCCAAAGATCAGCACCGGCAGGATCAGCAGCGCCGCGGATAGCGCCAGCCCTATGTAGCTGATATCCATGCTATTCCTCCCTTTTGCTGTCCCGCACGGCGCCACCTTCTATGCTCCACACCCTCTGCCAGCGGTTTTGCCACAAAGGATCGTGCGAGATGGCGATCACGGTGCCGGGATAATTGTTGAAGATGCAATCGGATATGATGCCGGAAGTATGCTGGTCCAGCGCGGAACTGATCTCGTCCAGCAGCAGGATCTCGGGATCGAGCTGCAGGGCGCGTACCAGCGCCACACGCTGTTTTTCACCCCCGGAAAGCTTTTCGGTGCTTTGCTCCAGGATGCCATCCGGCAGCCGAAAGGCGCTAAGCAGTTCATTTACCCTGCGCTCGCGATGCGGAAACGGATGGTGCTTGCGCGTGGCATAATGCAGAGGTTCGTCCAGGGCGTCCGCCACCGTTCCGGGATCCAGCCAGGGTTCCTGCATCACCATACATATTCTGGCGCGCAAGGCTTCCGGACGGATAGTGCGGATATCCTTGCCGGAGAGTGTGATGCAGCCGTCATAACTGTGATTCATCAGGTTCAGGGAATTCAGTAGCGAGCTTTTTCCGCTGCCGGTAGCGCCCACTATCAGCACCCGGTCACCTTTTTGCACGGACAGGTCCACGTCGCGCAGCAACACCTTGTTCACGTAGTGCAGGCTGCTGAGGGATACTTTCAATAGATGTTCCAAATCCACCTTCCCGGATGTTTTTTCCATGTTTTGCGGCTGGGGCAGGGATGTCAAGCATTTCGCTCTGGGATTATTGTAATGTGTCAGTGAAAACTTCAAATTCTTATCACTTGGACAAGTGACGCTACCGCATTGTCTATAAATGGGATATGGGAGGTGAATCAGTTCTGTGTTGGGCTTGGACATTCCTATTGGATATGGACTTTTCTATCATCAAAAACTTCAAATCCGGTCACTATACTGATTTACGTGGACATTTACTGGAACAAAGCAAGTTCCAAGTTTCTGGGCGTAACCATATATAATGAAATAAGATAGAAAGTCAGTAACACTTGGTGTTTTAGGCTTGGAAACCATCGGACTTGGACATTTGAAGTTTTCGGTGATCCAATTTGAAGTTTTCACTGACACATTACATCATGATGTTCCGGGTGAGATTCATTGAAAACCAAGATAGGGATATAGTCTTTATTAAACACAGAGGGAAAGCAGAGAAAAGCAGAGAAGAGCAGAGGGATATGCTATGCTACTGCGGAGCATTATTAACCTGTTAACCCGCTAACCACTAACTTTTCTCCCATTTCTGTCACCAAATCCGAAATCTGTCACCCTATACACTATAGAGGCATGGTAATCATGCAGGGCAGTTTGATCTTTAAGCAAGTGTATAGAGTGTGTTAGTGTAAGACATAAAAAAGAAAGCCGGGGCTGAAGCAAAGCTCCGGCTGATATGTATGGGTAAAAATGCCCTTATTTCACGTGGAAGTTATCCAGGAATTGTTGGAGGATGTTGACCCGTTCTTGCCTCTTGGGGTACATATCTCACGGGAAATGTATGATGGGAGGAAAAGAGTTGACAATTGCAGCACTCTCCAATTTGTAAGGAAGTCGGTGTCGACACATCGCTAGGTAATCGACAGGTTACACATCCACAACATAGTCGGCAGAGGTTAAATTGATGTTAAGTAAGCTTATAGATACATTATGCAACTCGCAAAACACCGCTTTGGTGCTAAACGATGTGCGCTATTCTTACCCAGAATTACGCTTAGAGGTGCAGCGGTTTTACAACTGGTTGATGGAGCATAGCCAAGGGGAGATTATTGGGCTGGTGATGCATAACGACCTTGCCACCTACGCTTTCCTTATTGCCTGCGTGCTAAGCCCTTGCGGATATGTGGTGCTAAACCCCACTCAGCCTGTGGATAGAAACAGGCTGATTGCCGTGGATGCGGGGATTAGCACTTTTGTGGGCAGCAAGGCGGATGATGCCTGTTTGTTGGGCGAAGGCTACGGCTTTATCAGCCTGGATGAGATTCCGCATCCTTATGTTCCGCTTAGCCTAGAGCCTCCAGCGGATGATGCTCCGGCATATATCTTGTTCACTTCCGGCAGCACAGGGAAACCCAAAGGGGTGAAGATAAGCACCCGAAACCTGAATGCTATGCTGGCTGCGGTTGAGGCTTTGCCAATCCCTATTAGTGCTGAGGATAGGGTGTTGCAGATATTCGATCTCAGCTTCGACGGCTCGGTGTTGATGCTATTCTATCCGCTGTGCTTCGGTGCAGAGATATATCCTATCGATGCGGCAAAGATAAAATATCTGGAGATTGCCCGCGTGATGCTTAGCTATTCCCTGAGCTTTGTGTTCCTGGTGCCATCGGTGATTTCGCTGTTGAAGCCATATCTGCCAAGGCTCAGCTTCCCTGCGGTGAAGACCCTTATTGTAGGTGCGGAGGCGGTTAGCAAGTCCCTATTGGATTGTATGATGCCGTGCTTGCCCAATGCGGAAGTTTGGAACCTGTATGGTCCCACCGAAGCTACAGTATGCGTGACCGGATATAAGGTGGATGACAACGTGGATATGGAACTGCACCACGACATCCTACCCATCGGAAAGCCCTTACCGGGTGTGTTGCACCTGCTGATAAAGGATGATGGAGAGTTGTGTGAACCGGGAGAGCAGGGAGAGCTATACATTGGCGGGGCACAACTATCCGAAGGTTATGTGAATAGCGAGGAACTAAACCGTAAAGCCTTTACCACCTTGATGTGGGAGGGAAGCCCCCAACGCTTTTATGCCACGGGTGACGTAGCTTATTTGAATGAGTTCGGTAACTATATGTATTGTGGGAGAAAAGACCGTCAGGTGAAGGTGCAGGGAAACCGTATTGAACTTGGAGAGATAGAGTATCATGCCAGTCAGGCTGCGGGAAGTAACAGCGTTGTGGTTGTGGATGAGGAAGATGGCATCGCCAAGCTGCATTTGTTTGTGGAGAATGCCATGATAAGCGAAGCAGAGATTGCCCGTCACCTCTCGGGGAAGCTGCCCGCATGTATGCTGCCCCAGCAAATCACGCTGGTGGAGAGCTTTCCGCGTAACTCCAGCGACAAAACAGATATTAAACGGTTGCAAAGCGAGTATATAAACAAGAGGAAAAATGAAGATGGATAGAGCCAAGCTGCTAGATGAGATACAGCAAGTGGTACAGCAGGTGCTGCCGCGGAACACGGTACAGCTTAGTGAGCGTAGTAGTGCCAAAGATATACCGGGATGGGACTCGCTGTCACACATGGTATTGATGGCAGCCATTGAGACGCATTTTGAGATGAAGTTCAGCTTCATGGAGATAATTAACATGACAGATATCGGCAGCATGATGGATTGCATATTGGAGAAGCAGGGCTGATATGTCCATCGTGTCAGTAGTATATCTGGCTTTTCTCTCTCTGGTGGCTGTGCTGTATTACGCTACGCCACAGAGCTGGAGGACATATATCCTGCTGGCTGCTTCCTGGGTATTTTATGGGGTCAATCAAGGAGCATACTTGCTTATTCTGTTGCTCTCGATTAGTATGAACTATTTGCTTTGCAAGAGGATGGCACAAAGTAAAAGTAAAGCTTGGGTGTATCTGGCTCTCACCTTCAACCTAGCTCTATTAGGCTTCTATAAATACATCCCGCCGATTCTTGGCGTCAATCACGATCCCTCCGGCACATGGCTGCAACACTTGGTTATTCCCATTGGCTTGTCCTTCTTCAGCTTTCAGGCAATGGGCTTCATGCTGGATATGTATTGGGGGAATAGCCGTAAGGTGGTGGCACTGCAGGATTATGCCCTGTATATGTCTTTCTTTCCGCAGTTGTTATCAGGACCCATCGCACGAGGAAAGAGCTTCTTTCCGCAGATCAACAGCCCCAAATCATTTGTGTATGATGATATTGTGTCAGGCTTAAGACGCATCCTTTGGGGCTTGTTCAAGAAGCTGGTAATCGCGGGCAACCTTGCCCCCTACACAGACGTGGTGTTCCAGAATCCGACTCTGCACCAAGGATTAAGCCTCGGCATAGCCGCCATGGCATATACTATTCAAATATACATGGACTTCTCCGGGTATAGTGACATCGCCATAGGTTCTGCAAAGCTGCTTGGGTTTAACTTGATGGAAAACTTTCGCATCCCTCTTTTCTCTGGTAGTGTGACTGACTTTTGGCGCAGGTGGCATATATCCCTATCCTCATGGGTGCGGGACTATATCTTTATGCCTCTGCAATATCAATTTAGAGCTTGGGGCAAAACAGGTCTTATCCTCAGCACCCTTGTTACCTTCATGGTTATTGGGGTGTGGCACGGAGCAAATTGGACGCTGGTGGTCTTCGGCTTGTTGCAAGGCTTGGCAATAAGCTGGGAAATGCTGAGTTCCGGCATCAGACAAAGGTTATGGGGTTTATTACCAGCTTGGGTGGGGAAGCTCTGCTCCATGTTGCTGGTATTCTTGTTCATCACTCTTTCCGCCATCCTGCTCAGGGCTTCATCATTGCATGAGGCTATCCGCTATTGCACTCTGTTTTCCTTTGATGCCTCTGGTTTATACTTAGGTTCTCGCCAACAGCTTGTCTTTGCCGGGTTGGGTATGCTGCTGGTGTTTGGCATTGATATTCACAAGGGCGAGATGCTTATCTCGGACTTCTGGGCTAAGCAGGTCACTGTAGTCCGCTGGTCTTTTTATGTGCTGGCTACCCTTGCCATTCTGCTAATCGGATCTCTCAGCAGTGAGAACTTCATCTACTATCAGTACTAAGTTATGAGACGCTTTTTTTACAGAGCTCTGTTCTTCCTTTCTATCTTGGCTTTGCTGGATGGTCTGCTCGGTTTGACACTGAGGCATATGTTCTTTGCCAATCGCAGTGGAGCACCGGGCTATGTATTGAATCATCTGATGGACAAGCCCTATGACGCTTACATCATGGGTGCTTCCGGTGCGCAAAGAGGCTATGTGCCTGCTGTTTTGCAGCAGGAGCTTGGCATCTCGGTGTTCAATACCGGCGAAGCAGGCACCAACATCTTTCATAACTACGCTGCCTTGCAACTTATCCTGCAAAAGCACAAGCCCAAGCTTATTATCTGGGATCTCACCAATGCTGACTATTTTTACCGCCCTGATGCCTCCAAGACAGGTATGATTAGCCCCTATTACCATCATCCCGCCATATACAAAATGCTTTTGGACATCCAACCACTAAACCGCTTTTGGCTTTGTAGCAAGAGCTATCCCTATAACCAGAAAATCCTAAGCATCCTATCCACATATCTGCACAAATCCGCAGCAGAGGTTATGGGAGATAATGGCTACCATCCTCTCTTCACAGTGTTCAATCCCCGCGAACATGATAACCCGTTAAGTATTTACTACGAGGAACTTACCTCCACCAAGCAGCGTAGCAAAGAGCAGCAAAGGCAGGACCTGCTTATCCGCAAATACTTCCATGCCTTCATTAAACTTTGTCGGGAGAACGACATTAAGCTTATCGCTTTCCATTGCCCCAAAGCTCCGCTTAACCACGAAGTTGCTTCCACACCGCTGCTTGCACCGGAGCTGAAAGCCCAGCTTACTCACTATAACATCCCCCTTTTCTCTATTATGCCAAGCGAATATCCTGCCATGTTTAACCCAGGTTACTATTATGACTTCAGCCATCTGAACCATGCAGGTGCCACGGCTTACAGCAGGATTATTGCCACCAAGCTAAAAGCAGTGTTAAACTAAGTTCTTAATATCCAGCAATATCCTGCAAAGCGGAACATAATTTGCTTGTTTTTTTTGTTGCTACATACTTGCATTGTGGCAACGGGAGGTTTTATGAAACGCTTTGTTTTTGCTTTATTGCTGGTGCTTACACTTGGCACCGTCTTTGCCAACCCAATAGAGGTTAAACCAATTGGTAGGATTTGGTTCACTCCGCAGGATTCTCTTCATCTGGAATTTAACGACCACATGTCAAATGTTGGAATTACAGACATCCAGATTTGTGATGGTGTTGACACATACAACTATAACGTGGAATTCACCTATCAATCTTGTCCTTCGATAAACATCCCCGGCACCAACCTTAGCCGGCAATCCGGGATGCTGCAGATTGACTTCCAAACTTACCTTTACCAGGAAGTGCACTGGGGAAGCAGTATCGAAAATGACTTTAGTTCACTCGTGGAAGATCAAGTGATAACCAATGTATTAATCCATGATTGGGATAATTCATATTGGCTTCTGGCTAAGGACTATTCTCCGACAGAGGATGGTTATCAAATTCCAAATGCTCGCAGTACAATAAATATTCAAGTTCTAAACCAAAATGGAACTCCCGTGGCAAACCATCCTGTTTACTACTGCCATTCATATCTCCCAGAAGGGTTAACAGATGCCGATGGAATGCTTTCCTTAAGCAAATACTGTTGCAAGACTAGATTATGGTTAAGGAGTGAAGATTCGTGGGATATTGTAGATGAGGTAGTTTTCTTCGCTGAACCTGATTCTACCTACAATGTTGTGCTACACACCGCAAGCTCCTCTGTGGACGATTTTCAATCCCCTCAAGCTCCTGCATCCTTATCCCTTTACCCCAGCGTGATGCGCTTCGGGCAATCCGATGGAGTTAGTGTTTCCTATCCCGCAAAGCTTTCTTCCTCTGCACAACTTCAATTGTTTGACCTCAAAGGCAGGCTGCTTACCAGCCGGGAATACAGTGGCAAGCAAGAGATGTGGCAACTCCCGCAGCTAAGCAGTGGGGTGTATTTCGTCCGTCTCTCGGATGGCGCTAGAGTCTTGGGCAACAGCAAGCTGATTGTGCTGAAATGAAGCTTGTCTGCGTAGTTCTCCTGTTTGCCTTTTCTCTGCATCTGGCTGCCCTCAGCTTCGAGGCAGAGGAGCTTGATTTCAGCCTCGGAAAGGGCTTTTGGGAGATGGATGGTTTGTTCCATTTCGTAAACTATAGCGATGAAGCATACAGCGGAGCTATTTTTTTTCCCATCCCGCAAGATAGCCTTGCTCTGCACCCGCAGATTCTTGCCCTGGAGTTAGTTGAGGGCACGGAAGCAAGCTGTAAAATGCTTAATCAAAACGCTAATGGCTTCAGCTTCCTGCTAAACCTTCCCGCACAATACTTTTGCACTCTGCGCATCGCCTACCGCCAAGAACTGAAAGGGAACAGCGCATGCTATATCATCAGCACTGCGAACTCTTGGGATGCACCTCTAAGCTATGCCCGATATAGACTTAAATTGCAGGAAGGCATAAGCTTAAGCAAACCTCCTTTCCCCCTGCAAGCGGTTGATAACAATGTTTACACCTGGGAGTTCACAGATTTCCGGCCCCAAACTGAGTTCAGGCTTGAATTTGCCTATTAGGAGCTAAGAGCCTTCTTTCAAGAAAGCTTTTCAGATGGTTTCCCCTAATTATCATTACATGATCATTGCATAATCATTGCATGTTTCATCCGTAATAAACATGCAATGATCAGGTAATGATCTCAAGAGAAAGTGGGGAGAGATTTATAATTGAAACTTGACCTATCCATTTGTGGTAAAAACTATTTGACAGTTATCAGAGGTGTAGATTATCTGCCCCAGAAGAAACAAGTACCCAAGGGGAGTAAATGAAAGTATTAGTATTGAATTGCGGAAGTTCGTCCATCAAGTATCAGCTTATCGATATGGAAAGCAAGGACTTAATGGCAGAAGGCATTGCCGAAAAGATAGGAGAGGACATAGCTCTCTTCACATATAAAAGCCCCAATTTCACCAAGAAAAAGCGGGAAATGGTAATCGACAATCACGAACAAGGCTTGCAACTTATCCTTGAAGCTCTGGTTGATCCCGAGAAAGGTGTATTAAAAAGTTTGGAAGAGATTGATGCCGTTGGTCACCGCCTGGTTCATGCCGGGGAACACTATTCCGATGCGGTGGTGGTAACCGACCATGTGGTGGACGTGATGATCGAGTGTATCTCCCTGGCACCGCTGCACAATCCTGCTAACCTCAAAGGAATTGAAGCAGTTAAAGCGAATATGCCCAATTGCCCGCAATGCGGTGTGTTTGACACTGCATATCACCAAACCATGCCGGCTCATGCCTACTTGTATCCGCTACCCTTGGAGTATTACAACACGCACAAGATTCGCCGTTACGGCTTCCATGGCACCAGCCACAAGTATGTTAGTATGAAGGCTGCGGAATTTCTGGGTAAGGATCTTGCTTCGCTGAAGATTATCACCTGCCACTTGGGTAATGGTGCTTCTATGACAGCCATCAAGGACGGCAAGTCCATCGATACCTCCATGGGTTTAACCCCCTTGGAAGGGCTGATGATGGGCACTCGTTGCGGAGATTTGGATCCTGCCATTCCCATCCACATGCAGCAGCAGCTTGGCATGAGTGTGGAAGAAGTGAATAGCGTATTGAATAAAAAGAGCGGTATGCTGGGGCTTTCCCATATATCCAACGATATGCGCGAGATAGAGGACGAAATCCTTATCCGCCATAACCCCAAAGCCATTCAGGCACATGATGTGTATTGCTATAAGATAAAGAAATATATCGGCAGCTATTATGCTGCTCTAAATGGACTTGATGTACTAATCTTTACCGGTGGAGTGGGGGAAAGAATGCCCATTCTGCGCGAGCAGGTCTGCCGAGATATGGAAGCCCTGGGAATAAAGCTAAACCTTGAAGAAAATGCCTGTTTTACTGATGATATCCAGGTGCTCAGCACACCAGAATCCAAAGTGATAGTGCTGAAGATACCTACCAATGAAGAACTGATGATTGCCTTGGAGACTCAAAGACTACTTAAGCAGGGATGATGAACTCTATGAATCAGACTTTCTACCGGATGCTGTTTGACCAATCTCCCGTCTCATTATGGGTGGAAGATTTTTCCGGTATTGTTGAAAGGCTCAACGAGCTTAAAGCGCAGGGTGTAAAAGACCTTCGTGCACATTTCCACACCTATCCTGAACAGTTTTTGGATTGTGTGCAGCGTTTACGAGTTGTGGATGTGAACAACACCACTCTTTGGCTATATAAAGCTAAGAGCAAAAAAGAACTGTATGACAATGTGGCACAGATATTCCGTGATGAAGCGCTGGATTGCCTGATGGAGTCTATCCTTGCCCTTGGTGAGGATAGGAAATACTTCGATGGGCATGGTATCAATTACGACCTGCACGGTAACAAGCTATACTTCAACATCTCCTGGAGCATCCCCGGTGGGGAAAAACGTGATTATGAGAATGTGATAGTTGCCATGCAGGACATGACCAAGCTGGCAAAAACCCGAGGAGAACTGGAAGAGCGGGAAGCTTTGTTCCGTTGTATCTTCGAGCAGGCATCGGAAGGCATGATGCTGATGGATGCCACAGGAAAGATAATCCTGGTTAATCACGCTATGGAAACCCACTTGGACATAAACGCCAAGAACCTGGTTGGTAGATACCTTTGGGAAGTATATCAAGAGTTCAACCAGAAAGTGCGTCTGGAAAAAGACCCCAGAATGACCAAGGAGTTTATTCTGGAGGTTTTAGCTGATCCCCCCAGAGCGCATCGAGTAGCTGAGTATAGTTTCCTTGACGGCAAGCATAAATTGCATGCTCACAAACAGACACTTATCCCCATCCTAACAGGCAAGGAGCAAACCTTTGCCGTTATCCTCACCGACATGACTCCTGTATATAGGTCTGAGGTGGTAACAACCATTTTACATAGGATAAGTCATGCGGTGAACATCGAGGTTTCTCTGGATGATTTGTTCCAGGCAATTCACGATTCTCTTGGTAGAGTGATAGATGTAACCAACTTCTATATAGCGCTTTATGACAGTAAAAGCAACCTGATAACCTTCCCCTATTTGGTCGATGAGATGAATGAGGATTCATCACCTGTGGTTGCTGATGATAGCAAATCACTTACTGCGCAGATTATCAGCGAAGCCAAGACCTTGCTGCTGGACTATGACGTAGTAAAAAAACGCACCCAAGACATAGGCTTTATGGGCTATGAATGCAAGAACTTCCTGGGAGTGCCACTGGTGCTTTCGGGTAAGGTTATCGGTGCTTTGGTGGTGCAATCCTACACCCAGGTGGATTTGTATAACGAAGAAGATAAGCTGCTTCTGGAATCTGTATCTGAACAAATTGCCTTTGCTTTGCATAAGAAACAGACTGATGAGAACCTGAATGTGTTGTTCCAAGCCATAGAACAGGCAGGTGAAGGAATAATCATCTTCTCACCGGAAGGGATTATTCAATATGTTAACACCATCTTCGAGAAGATAACTTCATATCGCCGCATTGAGCTGTTGGATAAGCCATTTGAGTATCTGCCGTTTGAGCCAACCAGTCGTATGGAGATGAAGCAATCATGGTTAAGGGTGCGTTCCTCGCAACCCTGGCATGGTAAGATAGATATGATACGCAAGGATGGACCCAAAATTACTCTGGATATGGTGGTAAAGCCTGTTATCGACAATGATGGACGACTTTCCAGTATAATAGCCAGTTGTAAGGATGTGACCTTCGAGATCCTGCGGGATGAGCAGCTAAAACGCACTCAACGCCTGGAAGCCATAGGCAGATTAACAGGTGGTATTGCACACGATTTCAACAATATCCTAAGTGCAATTATCGGTTACACAGAACTGGCCGGAGATGATCTTGACCCGGAATCCGACTCTGCCATGAACCTCTTGGAAGTGTTAAAATCTGCCACTCGAGCCAAGGAAATGATAAGCCATCTCATTTCATTCTCACGTCAGGAAGAATCTAAAACTGAGGTGATAGAGCTGGTTGATCACGTTAAGGAATCAGTGCGCTTCTTGCGTTCATATTTGCCACGCTCCATAAAAATCAAAGAGCGGTACGATGCAGAAAAGAGCACTGTGATTGCCGTACCCGGCCAGATACACCAAATCATCATCAACCTCGGCACCAATGCCATGCATGCCTTGCACCGCGAAGGAGCGCTCCTGGAAGTATCTGTGGAGTCCGTATCATTCCGCAGCCGCGATATGCAGGCTTTCCCAGAGCTGGAGCAGTGCCAATACTTAAAGATATCAGTGCGGGATAACGGTACAGGAATAGACCCCTGTATTGTTGACCATATATTTGATCCCTATTTCACCACCAAGAGTGCCAATGAAGGAACAGGCTTGGGGTTATCCATTGTGCATAGCATAGTACAAAGTCATCATGGAGCTGTGCGGGTGGAAAGCGAATTGGGTATGGGAACAACCTTTACGGTTTACCTGCCCCAATACACACCGGATAACTGGCATCAGGGGCTTCCCGAGGTAGTGGATACAGTTGATTCTTCGGGGACCGAAAGTATCATGTTTGTGGATGACGAACCGAGCTTGGTGAATGTGTTCCGCCAAGGGATGATGCGTATGGGATATAAGGTAGAGGGTTTTACCGACCCACGCAAGGCTTATGAACATTTTGCCAAGTATCACTCTCGTATTGATGTTGTGGTAACTGACACTACCATGCCCTATATGAATGGGGTGGATCTGGCGCAGAAGCTACTTGCTATCAAGCCTGAGATACCCATCATAATATGTACCGGGTTCACAACACTTATATCCGTGGAAGATGCACGTAAAAAGGGAATTAGCGACTTCATGATGAAGCCTTTTAAGATGAAGGATATTGCTAACCGCATCCGCGAAGTGCTGAACCAAAAGAAGGAAGAGGAAGATGCGCCTGGACTTATTGCTGAATAAACTGTGTCTTACCAAAACACGCTCCATAGCCAAGAATGCTTGCGACAAAAATCTGGTTAAACTGAATGGGAAGGCTGCTAAAGCCTCTGCGTTGGTTAAAGAGGGTGACAATATCATCTTCCGTCTGTATGGAGCAGAACACGAGATTAAAATCATTAGTATCCCCACCGGGAATGTTGCCAAGAAGGATAGCACTCAATACTACGAGATGCTGAGACGGGAAGAACTTACTGACGGTGGGTGATGAGCTTCGATTTGAAAGCAGTTAAGATAAAAACCCGGGTTGAAAACTCTCAGCCCGGGTTAGTTCTATTGCGATGTTGTTTTCTGTTGTTTATCCTTCTGTTTGGGATAGAGTTAAGCGCAACTTATACCATGCAACATCGCACAGGCAACCTGCATGTGTATGCCGAGGAATCGATATCCGGAAGGCTTAAGGAAAGCCTTAGTAAACTCGATGAACGCATCGATAAAATGCAAATGAGTTTGGGGCTATACACAGAGAAACAGGCTATCCTTTATTTGGTAAAAGATCAGCAAAGCTTTCAACGACTCACCCTGGGAAAAGACAAGATTGTGGAGTTTAGTGAAGCCTTCTACAGTGGAAAGGAAAACAGGATATATATCCGTCCCCCAGTGGAGATTAAAGAAAGCTTCACCAATACAATCATGCACGAGTATATACATTGGTATCTGGAGCAGTTTTTGCAGGGCATCCCATTGTGGTTTCATGAAGGAATGGCAATGCAATACTCCGGTCAAATGGGTTTCGAGCGTTATTTGTATTTTCTGCAACAGAGCTTTTTGGGGCAAACCAGCGACCTCTTCAGGATGAGCTACCGATATCCCGAAAAGCAGGAAGATTGGCAAATCTTCTATCTAAGCTCGTCAATGGCAGTGCGTTTTATGAGCGAGAAGAAAGAGCAGGAATGGCGTAGGTTTTGGGATATTGTGTCTGAGAGAAAGCATAGTGGTGTGGAAGCTATGTTCAGAGAGTGTTTTACTCAAGCTTACCGAAATAACGCCTACGACTTTCACCGTCAGTTTGCGGCATACATTAAGAAACTACGCTTTCAGTATCTGTTCTGGGGAATAAACTCGATACTGGCGGTGTCATTACCGCTGGTGGTGATAGTGGGCTTTCATCGACGCAGAAAACGAATGGCTGCCATGCCCGAGTATCCCGAACCGGTTGATGAAGAAGAGGATAATGGGGAAGAGGGAGATTAAGAACTGCGTGGATGTCCCTTATTATATGCTTTCTTAATGTCCTCCAGGCTGACGTGGGTGTAAAGCTCGGTAGTGGAAAGCTGCGCATGTCCCAGCAGTTCCTGGATGGCACGCAAATCTGCCCCTCTGGATAGCATATGAGTTGCGAAGCTATGCCTAAGTGAGTGAGGTGTGTATCCCTTGGCACGGGCAATTAGTTCGAAATATCGCTTAAGGATGGTGTCAAGCTGATCTGTATCAAATGCTTTCCCGCTTTTGGTGAGAAAAAGCCTGTTAGGACTCTGTGGTGTGGCAAGTTTATCCCTAATGGGCAGATACTCGGCAATAGCAGAAAGCGCATGGGAACCGATTGGGATGATGCGCTCCTTATTACCTTTCCCCGTAACTTTTAATAGAGCTTTCTTCATATCCAAATCCTGCATGCGGATGCCAGCAAGTTCCATTAAACGCAATCCACAGGAATAGATAGTTTCCAATATAGCTCGGTTGCGAATTCCAAATGGGCTGCTAATGTCAGGAATGGCAAGTAGGTTACGCACTTCATCTTCCGTGAAGCATTTTGGCAAAGGTTTTTCGTACTTTGGTCGCTTTATCTTGTCCATAGGATTGGCAGATATATAGCTCTTTCGCTTGCAGAAGCGGAAGAAGCTATTTAATGCTGCGCTCTTACGGGCGAGGGAGCGATTGCAATCCTGGAGTTCATTCAAATGACGCAAGAAATCTCTGATATTGAGCACAGTGATGGCTTCCACGGGAACCTCATCATCCTCAAAAAAACGCTTTACGAACTCATGAAACTGACATAAATCCAATCGATAAGCTTCTATAGTGCGTACCGATTTACCTTCGAGGGCAAGATTATCACAGAACAGGTTGATGCACTCAATCATCATGTTTCCTTTATGCTATTCCACATTGGGACATTTTTTGCTTGCCTTATTCCTTGTCGAGTAAAAAGTTGGTTTATCAGTAAGTGGAGGTTTCATGAATCAACATATACACAGCAGCGCTAAGATTGGCAAGAACGTAACGATTGGATTTAACAGTATCATCATGGATGGTGTGGTTATTGGTGATGATTGTCTTATCGGACACAATGTGGTGATCCATGCCAATACCAAGATTGGTAACGCCGTTAGAATCGATGATGGAGTGATTATTGGGAAGAAACCTCTATCCTCTCCACGCAGTATATTCAAAGTTCCTACAGACCTCAAGCCCGCCAACATTGGTGATTATTGCCAGATTGGTGCGAATGTGGTGATTTATTGTCAATGCGAGATAGGACAACGTAATCTGATAGCTGATCTTGCCACCATTAGAGAAAATGTAGCTCTCGGAGATTTGAATATAGTGGGGCGTAATGTGACAATTGAGAACTTTGTGAAGATTGGGAGCAGGAATAAGTTTGAAACCAACAGCTACATTACAGCATACTCTGAAGTGGGTGATTACTGCTTTGTAGCACCATGCACGGCAACCAGTAACGATAATTATATGGCAAGAGATAAAGAAAGATTTAATCACTTCAAGGGAGTTACTATGCTTAACGGTGCCAGGATAGGGGTAAACGCAACCATACTGCCTGGAAAGACTATAAACACCGATGGTGTTGTGGCTGCCGGTGCTGTGGTAACAAAGGATGTCCCGGCCAAAACCATCGTGGTCGGAAATCCCGCACGAGCATTCCGTGAAGTGCCTGAGACACAATTGATGGAAAACAATCTGGATAAATAGCAATGAAAACCTTGGTGATTATCCCCACCTACAACGAAATCGAAAATATCGAGCGAATGATAAACTGTGTGCTAAGCAAGGGCGAAGATATAGACATTCTGATAATGGATGACAACTCACCGGATGGCACAGGCAAAGCAGTGCGCACATTGCAGGAGACTGAGCCGAGATTACACCTAATAGAACGACCGGGCAAAATGGGGTTGGGCTCTGCTTATGTAACCGGGTTTAAGTATGCCTTGGAGCATGGATATGATTACATCATGGAAATGGATGCCGATTTCTCGCATAATCCCGATGATGTTCCTCGGTTAATCGAGGCTGCAAAGAGTAAAGATTTAGTGATTGGCAGTAGATATTGCAATGGAGTGAACATAATTAACTGGCCATTTAAACGCTTACTTATCAGTTACTTTGCCAGTAAGTATGTGCGTATGATTACGGGTATGCCGATTAAGGATCCAACCGGAGGTTTCAAATGTTTCCACCGGAGAGTGCTGGAAAGCATTGATTTGGATGCAATCCTTTCTGATGGATACGCCTTTCAGATTGAGATGAACTTCAAGGCATGGGTAAAACGTTTTCGTATCAAAGAAATTCCCATAGTGTTCACCGAAAGGATAAATGGAGTCTCGAAGATGAGTCGTAACATTGTGTGGGAAGCTGCTTGGATGGTGTGGCGACTTCATCTTCTCAAACTTATGGGCATGATGAAGTAGCACTATGTTAGAAAGGATAAACAGCCCAATAATACAAGGTGAAGACAATGAACTTGATCGGGCATTGCGTCCAAAAAGCTTGCAAGAGTTTATCGGACAAAACCACTTAAAAGAGCTGCTAGATATCAGCATCAGAGCTGCCACAAAAAGAGGAGAATCGTTAGACCATGTATTATTATACGGGCCTCCTGGCTTGGGTAAGACCACTCTGGCAGCGATTATTGCCCGAGAAATGGGAGTGAGTATAACTGTATCAAGCGGTCCCGTGATAGAGAAACCATCTGACCTTGCCGGTATTTTAACTAATCTCCAAAGACATGAAGCCCTGTTTATTGATGAAATCCACCGTCTGTCTCATGTGATAGAGGAGTATATCTATCCTGCGATGGAAGATTATGAGATGGAGATAATACTGGATAGCGGGCCCAGTTCGCGCACCCTAAAGATACCTTTGGAGAAGTTTACCCTTATTGGTGCAACTACTCGAGCCGGATTGCTAACCCCTCCTCTACGTGATAGGTTTGGGATTGTGCTGAGGTTGGATTATTATGATTTTGATAGTATATCCAGGATAATCAAGCGTAGTGCGAATCTTCTGGAGGTTGCCGCTGAGGAAGATGGTATAGCCGAGATTGCCCGCAGAAGCAGGGGTACTCCACGCATAGCCAATCGTCTCTTAAGAAGGGTTCGGGATTATGCACAGATCAAAGGGGATGGAGTTATAACTCTGGAGATTGCCCTCTCAGCCCTTCAAATGCTGCAAGTGGACCATGCCGGCTTGGATGAGATGGATAAACGTATCCTGGGAGTTATAATTGATAATTATCGGGGTGGTCCTGTGGGAATAAAGACCATTGCCACGGCTATTGGAGAGGATGCAGGCACTATTGAAGAGATATTCGAGCCCTACCTTGTGCAGCAAGGCTTCTTAGAGCGTAGCCCTCAGGGCAGAAAAGCAACATTCAAAGCATACAAGCACTTGGGATTGAATCCCTCACCGGAGCAAAGCGAAATCTTTGTTTGAATCATTGAACCGCAACAACATCATTCAAGGCATTCGCTGGAATATTATAACAACCGTGCTGAGGCGGTTTATGAGCTTGGCATTGCTTCTGGCATTGGCATCTTGGCTCAGCCAAAGCGATCTCGGACTCTTCCGTACATACAGCCTGATTCTGACCATGGTTACTATTTTAGCTGTGCTGGGCATGGATTCCAACGTAATCACCATGAAACGGCACCGTTTGTTGGCAATTCACAGCTTCGCTCAGCTTGGAACCGGCTTCTCAATTTTCCTCAGCATAGTTCTAATACTTGTTGCTCCGCTTATAGGTGGAGTGTATGACAACCACGAGTTGACAATTCTTCTAAGGTACACCTCACTATTCGTTGTTGTGGAAGCAATTCGCAGGTTACTCAGGAGCATAGCACAAGTCAAGTTGAAGTTCAAGGAACTTGCTTTGGCTGAAACATGGAATGTGGTTTTCTACTGTTGCATAAGCTTTGCAATCATTCCATTCTACCGACATGTTTGGGTATATGTAGTGGCATACTATCTGGGGAACATGGTGGAGTGCTTGTTTCTGGCTTTTTACCTGAAGCCCTTCCCTACACTTCGGATAAAGCGTTTGTTCTCTCTAAAGTGGATGGGCTACAGCACCACGACTATTGCCCGAAACAAGGCATTCCTGCTAAACGTTAGTGCCATTCATCTGTTAAACACCTACGCAGGGAATGCTCCAATATTGTTTTTAGGGGCATTTGTGCAAAGCTCTTCTATGGGACAATACTTCTTTGCCTCTCAACTCATAGGTGTACCTGTTGTGATGTTTACCATGGCTGTTGGGACGGTATTGTTTCCTGTTTTTGCCCTCAGCGACCGTAGCCGAACCATAACTAACATCAGTACATATGCAAGACTAACTATCTCTTTGGGTATCCCAATGTTGATGGTATACACCTTTGGCTTGGGGAAGTTGGTTCCTTGGTTCTTTGCTGATAAATGGAACGAAGCTGTGCTATTGTTGTTTTGCCTACTGCCTTTCTTTGCCAGCAGCATGTTGAACGATCCCATCAGCAGCATACCATTTGTATGCCGTAAACCGCACTATGAATTGATATGGAATCTTGTATCATTGACATTCAGGATTATCGCCCTTTGGTTTGGCTTACGTTACGGTTTCGTTGTGGCGGTGTTGTGCTTTAGCCTTGTTAGTGCTCTGATGAATTTGTTATTTTACCTTATGTCTTTGGTTCTATTACAAGCACCAATTAGAGCTTCATTACAACAACTTCTTTTGCGGGGAGTTGTTATTGCTGGTTTGGGTTATGCATTTTACTGTGCTTATAACACACCATATGCTCTATTGTATGGCTCAGCCATCTTTGCTCTGTATTTAGCGTTGCTATACCTATTCTCCCGGCAAGTTATGCGGGACTTCATGAGGGTTATCCATTGATCCCGAATTTGCTTAACCGGATTATCTGGAAAGTCCCCAATACTTTTTGCCCAAAGCATTCGATGCATGAATATGAGCTTATCCTTAAGACTGCGCTGTCCCTTGGATACAAGTTCCTAACTCTGGGTGAATTATCACGCATGGAGAAAGCACCCGATACACCATTTATTATTCTCAGACACGATATAGACACGGACCCCAAGGCTGCACTTCGTTTTGCTCAAATAGAACTATCACATAATGCTCGGGGTACATATTTCTTTCGCCGTTGCACCTGGAATCCTGCCGTTATGGACACGCTTTATCGCCAAAACCTTGAGGTCGGCTACCACTACGAGGAACTGAGCGATTATGCCAAGGCTAAGCATCTGAAACAAAAGGAGCTTATCCTACCCCATCTTTCTGATATTCGCGAAATGTTTGCCCAAAACTTGTGCACTTTGCGAAGAACGGTTCAGAGCCCTTTAACCTGTGCTGCTGCACATGGTGATTTCACATATCCAACCATAGATTTAGGTAACAAGCTCTTTATGCAAGATAGACAGTTTCGCAGTTCTCTGGGCATAGATTATGAAGCTTATGATCCGGAACTGCTGCAGAAGTACGTACACCATATAAGTGATAAACCTGCTCCGCAGAACTACTATCCCGGCTCACCTCTCGAACTTATCCACCAAAGAGAAAGCTTTCTGTTTCTCAGTCACCCGCGTTGGTGGATACCCAACCCACTGGAAAGCATCAAAGCCGATATTACGGCAAACCTGCAAAGGCTGCTGTGGTAATCAGCAGTGGTTGCGAAGCTTTAGCTCTATGGGATGGGGGTTCAGGTATATCTGCCCCGCCAGATATTCTTTTTGGTACTTAATGGTATAATGATTCAACATGGTTATTGGCACAATCAGCGGTAGCAAGCCTTCCTTGAAACGGTTTATCAATTGTAACAGCTCTTCCTTTTCACTTCCATCAATATCATGCTTAAAATAGCCTAATATGTGCATCATCACATTCTGATGCTTGCTGGGGGTGGCAGGTTTTGCCATAGCCGTCATCAGTTCCACATAGTATTGTTGCATTACTGTGCCTAACTCTGCTTTGCTTGCACTCGCCACGAGTTTACCCATGCTACGGTAATGCACCACGCTATGAGCCATGATAAGTAGCTTATGAGCCGTGTGAAAGCTCACCAAACTCCCCACAGTAGGATTGTTCCTCTGCAAGCTCTGCCATCTGTGCTGTACAAATATGCGCTCAATGAAGTTCTCCCGCAGTACGGGATCGTGCAATCTACCTTCTTCTTCACAAGGTAACAGGGGGTTTGCTTGCATAAATACCTTGGCGAACATCCCCACCCCCTTTTTTACGGCAGCACCGCCCTGGGCAGGATATACTTTAACTCTTTCCATCCCGCTGGAGGGAGATCTACTCTTGAACACAAAACCGCAAAGTTCTTTTTGGGATAGTTCTGCAACTCTCCGGCTGGAATAAGCTTGCATTCTTTCCGTATGATCAATCCCCGATTTTTGAGTGAGGAGCCTGGGGTTGTCGATATCACCAACTAAGCGCATCGCTTCACGGGGAACCGGTAAACCGCACTCCAGTTCTGGGCAAACGGGAACATAATCCACCCACTCACCAAGAGTTTCCACCAGCCAGTTGTCGTATTTATGTCCACCGTCATAGCGCACATTATTTCCCAACAGACAAGAAGATATGCCCAGTTTAAGCTTAGTTTGCTCCATAATGCAATCCTTTAAAACATAGCCTGCAACAACTCGTCTAATTCCACCGCTCCAAAGAAGCTTTGGTAATCCATACGGGTGAATACTTCCGCCACTGCATCGCGTTGATGGTTGACACCTATTAAGCCTTGCTCCAGCTCAGCAGTATCCCGGGAACTAAAGTAGTCTCCAAAGATTCTCACTTCTTGAATTATTCCCTTCTCCACCTGCAGATATAGCTCAATAATCCCGGCTTTACAGCGTAACTCGTGCGAAAGGTTATATTTGGGCGATTTGCCATAGTTCCATTCCCAAGTGGCATATTTGCTCTCCACTAGTTCCTGGATGCTTGCCAATTCTGCGGGCGAAAAAGCGTAATCCCTAATCTCCGGATACATGCTGTGCACTTTTGTCTTAACCAGAGAGATAAAGGTTTCCAATTCCACGGGAGTGCTAAGATGCTCGGATACATTGGTTACTCTGGCGCGCACCGATTTTACCGCTTTGTCGCTGAATTTATGCGGTTTAACCTTTAGTGCTGCGCTTAAGTCTCCCATTTTGCTGCTGAACAATATAGTGCCATGCTGCAAGGTTTTACCAAAGATATAGGTTTTGGCGTTGCCGGAGAACTTCCTGCCCTCAATAGTGAGGTCATTTCTCCCTTCAAGGATAGCTTGCACCCCCAAGTCATTCAGCACAGCCAATACCGGCATGGTATATTTGGCAAAACTGCGTGACTCATCCTCCGCTTCCTTCATAAGGAAAGAAAAATTCAGGTTGCCCGGGTCATGAAATACCGAGCCTCCTCCAGTTAGTCTCCTCACCACGGGGATGTGGTTTTCTTCCACCCACTCTCTGTTTATCTCCGCCAGTGTGTTCTGGTGCCTGCCAACAATTATGCTTGGCTCGTTTATATACAGCAGGAACACATCCTCATTGATATTCCGAAGGATGTATTCCTCTGTGGCTATATTAAATGGTGCATAGCGCGAATTACTGATAATGGACAGCATCAGGCTTTCTCAATCTCCTCAAGTTCTTGTTTAACAAACTCCACCAGTTCGGTTAAGCGTGCTTCGCTGAAATCCAAATCTATCCCTGCGGTACGGTAAATCTCACGCACAGGTTTGCTGTATCCCAATTCCAGGAATGCCTGATACTGCTGCAATGCTTTTGCCTTATCTTTACGATAGTTCATATAGATGGATAGTGCTCCAAGCTGTGCCATGCCATACTCGATGTAATAGAATGGAACCTCAAAGATGTGCAGTTGCATCGTCCAGCCTATCTTACGGAAATCTTCCAGACCGCTCCAATCCACAATACCGCCAAAGCGTTTATGCAGGGAAAGGTATTCCTGATATCTTTCTTCCGCAGTGTGCTCAGGATGCAGATACACCCAATGTTGCAGGGCATCCACTATCATGCACCAAGGCAGGAAGGTAAGCGTACCTTGAAGCTGATCCCGCTTTGCTTTTTTCAAATCTTCCTTGCCGGGGTAATACTCATCCCAATAGTCCATGGTTAAAAGCTCCATGGTCATGGATGCAAGCTCTGCCACTTCGGAAGGGGTGTCCAGATATTGGGATAACTCTATCTTCGCCATGGCAGCACTATGCATGGCATGTCCTGCTTCGTGCAAAAGAGTTACCACATCGTTATGCTGCTTAACATGGTTCATAAAGATAAAAGAGCTTGCTAAGTTGTGAATACTGGTGTTGTAACCACCCGGTGCTTTGCCTTTTCTGTTCTCCAGATCAAGCAATCCGGTATTGTTCATCATCTCCAGTTGTCTGGCATAGTCCGGGCTAACTTTGTTTAGCACGCGCAAGCTTTTCTGAATGAATTCCTCTGTGGTCTCAAAGGGTTTTAGGTTTCTGCCATCCAAATCTACTACTGTATCCCAGGGACGCAAAACACTTAGCTGCAAAGCTTCTTTACGTACGGCTTCCTGCTTTTTCACGAAGGGTATCACCACCTTTTCCACGGCATCATGAAAGTGATGTATTTCTTCCGGTGTGTAGGAGAATCTTCCCATTTCGAAGTGTTTATAATCCCGATAATTGCTATATCCGGCATTGCTTGCAAGCTTCTTTCGCACAGAAATCAGCTTGCCATAAAGTTCATTCAGCTCATCCTGGTGCTTGGCAAACAAGCCCATCCGCAAACGCCATGCTTCTTCACGCTTAGTTCTGTCCGCATTCTTCATATACACAGATAACTGTGCCGGTGTGCGTTCCTCTCCCTCAAACATCACGCTCATGCGGCTAACGATGCTGCCATACTTATTCGCCAACTCCGATTCCTCAATCTGCAGTGGGATGTTCTCCAGGCGGAAAAGCTCGATATCTTTGGCTATAATCTGGTTTAGAAGGGAATATGTTGAAGCGTCCAGCTTATCTCTTGCCGGACTGTGATAATATAGTTCTTTTATCTTGAATTGATAAGCCTCTGTGGGAGCATAGGTGTTACCAAAGAAATCGTTGTATGCATCAGCCTTCTCCTGGTTATCGGCTTCCAAAGTCATCCGTACATAACGCCAGGATAATTCATCGTTAAGAGCTTTCAACAGCTCCGAATACTTCAGCAACAACTCCTCCAGAGCTTGGGGAGTGGAGGTGTCATGAGTACACAAAGCCTCCAGATAATCCTTCACTGCTTCCCATGAACTCACATCGAAGTCCTTGGTTAAGTAGCGGTAGGGTAACTTGTCTAACTTTTCATCGGTTAAAAACATATCTATTTTCCTTTGCATTTTATCTTCTTAAGCCTTAGCGTAAAGAGGAACACCAGCCCCATAATCGCAATGATATCTTTTATCGAGATAACCGGATGGAACTTAATCTGTTCGCCCTTGATGCTGTATATTCCGATGGGGTTGGTGTGCATTCCGCCACCGCCTCCACCGCCCATATTGGCAGCTTTGTCAGTTGATACTTCTTCAACTGGTTCCTGTGGCGTTTCTTCTACAGGTTCACCTTCAACCGCCTCTTTTTTCTTGGCTTTCATGCCCGAAGATCCCAAACCTCCACCAAATCCGAAGGCTGTCTTAGCTACGGGAATTATATATAAATCATTAACTTTGGAAGGCTGCCCGAAGGACATCTCCACTCCCACGGCTTTGCCGATAAGGGCTCTAATCTGTGCGAATATTTCCTTGATATCCATGCTGAACTCCTTTTTTGTTAATTTCCGCCATTTTTCCTACACAGCATAATCTTGTCAAGATGTGATAAATGCAAAGAACAAAGTTCGCACCACCATTAGCTTGCACTATTCTTTGACTGATTGATCTTCCTATTAAATGGAGGGTGGGGGATGATTATATCTTGATAAGATCGAATTGATTGATTGTAACGAAGTGGAGTTAGTTTCGTTGATTCGCATCCGTGTTACAGGGTATTGCCAACTATCATTACATAATCATTACATGTTTATTACGGATGAAACATGCAATGATTATGCAATGATCAGGTAATGATGGCAAGGACGAGGTAGATATCATGAGCAATATTATCTCATAATGAAATTACGGCATAAAACTAGATTTTGGCACAAAGTGGAAGAATATCCACACAAGTTCAGATACACATAGAACGCTAAGGTATTGCAAAGATGGGGGTTAAGCCACGCATCCTAAATAACATTTCACTTGAGAAGGGATTCTTGTATAGCATCTCACAGAAGTAGTCAATATATTGTCTTGACTAAGCAGCGTAGATATCTAATATGTTCTGTGTTAGCATGCTGCATTGGCAGCCGGCTTGTAGAAAGAGAATAATAACAGCAATATACGTGTTTATGGAGGTAATATGAAACACAGGTATATTTTCATATTTGTTCTTGTATTGATGACCCTGTGCTCCGGCTTGTTTGCCGCCGCGGGCGATTATCGTACAAAAGCAACTGGTAACTGGAATGCGCTTTCCACTTGGGAAAGGCATGATGGGACAAACTGGGCTGAGCCTACAGCTCCCCAGGGAACACCCACCAATTCCAGCGGTACCATCACTATTCAAAGTCCACATACGGTCACCGTTACCGCTAATGTAGCCGCTGATCAAATAACCGTGGATTCCGGCGGTCAGATAACCATAAACTCAGGTATCACTTTCACCGTGGCAAATGGACCTACAGCAGTAGATATGTCCGTTACTGGGACAGTGAAGAGTGCTGGCACTATCACTACTACAGGTGCCCTGACCTTCAACAATGGCAGTAAGTACCAGCATAACTGGGCTGCCGCACTTGTCGGTTCCATCCCCACTGCTACTTGGAGTGATGGCTCTACCTGTGAGATTATCAATATGACAGGTACAGGGGCAACCACCAAATTAAAGGGCACTAACCAGAGCTTTTATGATTTCATTTGGAACACCACCGGGCAAAGCCAGGCGGTGTATATCCCCGGTACTTCTTTCCGTCCTGTCCGCCATGATTTTATCATGAAGAGCACCGGCTCATCTCTACTTGAAGTATCCGGTGTAGAGGGTATTGATCCTGCCAATGCAAGACTGGAATTCACCAATTACAAGCATGAGGGTGGAACATTCCAAATTAAGCGTACCGGTATGAATGTCCCCTATGCCATGAATGTGGCGGGTGACTTCACTATGTCCGGCGGTACCCTGCAAGGTATTGCAACCGGCACAAACTCCACCTTAAACTTCACCAAGAGCGGAACGCAAACCTTCTCTAAGACAGGTGGCACCATTTCCGGCGGAATCAACTATGTGGTTAAGACAGGCTCAACCCTTGATGTTGGTACAAGTGTCCTCACCAGTTCAGGTACCTTTACTCTTCAATCCGGTGCCGGTTTGATAACCAAAAACACTGCGGGTATCACCAGCAGTGGCGCAACCGGCAGCATTCAGGTGAGTGGAACCAGAACATACAATAGCGGTGCAAACTACACCTTTAACGGAACTTCTGCCCAAGCTACCGGAAACGGTTTATCCACTGCCAACAACATTGTTATCAATAACTCTGCCGGTGTTACCTTTACCAATAGCATCACCGTGAACGGAACCCTTACCCAAACATCCGGTGCAGTGTCTGGAACTCAAGCAGTTGATGGTTATAGCTCTGTGGGGCTGAACTATGTCAGCTTCCCTGAAACCGGGAATAACATCAGCAATTTCAGCATGGGTATGACCACTAACGCAATGCTACCTGCCTATGTTGACCGCCAGTGGAATATCACCGGAACCTATACGGGCGACAAAGTTGTAACTTTCTACTGGACCGATACTGATGACGGTGGCTTTGATTGGTCAACCAATCCTCCCGCTGTGTTCAAGGGTCTAACCAAGTATTCTGCCGATGCCATGGATTATTCCGGTGCCACAAATTGGGTGACGGTAACAATCCCCGCCTCCTTAACCAAGGGTGAATATACCATTGGCAAAGAGAATGAAATTCTGCCTGTGGAGCTTAGCTCATTCACTGCAGTGCTTTCCGCAGAGAACTTCGTTACCGTAAAATGGGTTACTCAATCCGAAACAGGTGTTGGCGGTTATTACATTTATCGCTCCACTGATAGTGACTGGGCAAACTCAATCGCAATCTGCGATATGATTGATTCAGCAAACTCTCCCATCCAGCAGGTTTATCAATACACCGATAGCAACCTGAGTGAAGACGGAACCTATTATTACTGGTTACAAGTGCAAGATTTGAACGGAATAACCATAAACCATGGTCCCACTTCTATCTATTACAGCAGCACAGGCTCTGGTCCGGAGCTGCCGGAAGTGGTTCAGGTAAACGGAATCAAATCCATTCACCCCAATCCTATTACACCCTATTCCATGATTGAATATAACATCAGCAAACAAACTGATGTCAGCTTCAAGATTTACAACGCTCGCGGTCAATTGATCAACAGCTTCAGCGATGGAAACAGGGTTCTGGGAGATTACTCCATCGCTTGGGACGGCACAGACTACTTAGGCAACAAATGCCCCAACGGTGTGTATTTCGTTAAGATGTTTGCCGGCAGAGACAGCAGTGTCCGCAAGGCAATGATAGTTAGATAACTATAGATTATCCATAAACACAAAACCCCGAGCTTCGGTTCGGGGTTCTTTTTTGGCACGTAGATTGTTGGACATAAAAAAGGTCTTGCCCAAATAGTGCCGATGTATGTTTTGGTTAGTAACACAAAGACGTTTATGGGAGTAAGTATGACAGGCTTGAAGGTAAGCGGTGTTTGCAAAAGCTATGCACAGAAACAAGTGGTTAATGATATAAGTTTTGAGGCTAAAGCCGGCGAAATCCTAGGGTTTCTGGGACCCAATGGGGCTGGAAAGACCACAACCATCCGAATGATTATGGGAATAACAGCTCCCGATAGGGGCGAGATAAGCTTTTTTGGAGATGGCTTGCCCTTAAGCGGCATCCCACAGGCTATGGTAGGTTATCTGCCCGAAGAAAGGGGGCTTTACAAAGAAGCCAGAGTGCTTAGTATCCTTAGCTTTTTGGCAGGACTAAAGGGTGTTCCGGCGAAGACAGCCAAAGAAAGGGCACTAGTGTGGTTGGACAAGTTTGGGCTAAAAGACAACGCTAATTCTAAGATAGAAGAGCTTTCCAAGGGTATGGCGCAAAAGGTACAGTTCATAGGGTGTGTGCTTCACGAACCTAAGTTTATTATCATGGATGAACCCTTTTCCGGTTTGGATCCGGTGAGCCAGGATGTGTTTAAGGCAGAAATCAAGGCAATCGCCGCCGCAGGAGCTACAATTATTCTTTCCAGCCACCAGATGAATATTATGGAAGAATTGTGTGATAGGATTTTCCTTATACATAAGGGGAAGCAAGTGTTTCACGGTACGCTGGCAGAGATAAAAGAGAGATATGGAAGCTATCGGGTGGAGTTAAACGCCAATACAGAGGATGGCTTGAGCTTTGTGGCAAACTCGGCATCAATATCTTCCTTCGAACATACAGGTGAGGGGAAAGTGCTTTGCCACCTGAAGGAGAACCTAAGTTTAACTGACTTTCTAGCAGAAATACCCAAACAAACCAAACTAACAGAGCTGAATGCTGCCAGAACATCATTGCACGACATCTTTGTAAAAATCGCCATGGGAGCTGAAAATGAAAAGTGATACGATTAAGATAGCCATCTGGGAACTGATGCGGAATCTGAAGAACAAGCAGTATATCATTTCTCTCCTTATCACCCCACTTATAATGGTAGTTTTTGCCGGATTGCCAAAGTTATTGGAAAAGATGGATAAACCAAGCATGACCAAGCTGTATGTTGTGGGTAATGCAGATGTAGCCAAGCAGCTAAGACAAGCCTTGCCTACCGATCAGTTCAATATTCAGGAAGCTGCAGATCAGGTTCAAGCAGAAGAATTGGTTTACCGGGAGAAGGCAGCAGGTTACCTGCTGATTGGAGCCGATTTCTTAAATACAGGGAAGCTGGCATATCATTATAATAAACGCAATCCATCTGCTTTTGCCTCTGTGCAGGGGGCTTTGTCGGAATTGTTGAAAGTGAAACGTATGCTTAGCATGAATATGTCGGCTGAGCAGCTTACATATCTAACTGCCAATGCAAGTATCGAGCAAATTGCCATGGAGAAAGCGGCAGCCCCAAAGGATAACGCTATGGCAGTATCATTAACCTTTCTGGTGCTGGTGTTCTTTCTCATCTTTTCCAGTGGTTCTATGCTGATGCAAAGTGCTTTGCAGGAACGGCGGGATCGCATGGCAGAGATTGTACTATCATCCATCAAACCACATCACTTGATGCAAGGCAAGATTTTGGGCCACCTGTTACTGGGGGTTATCCAAATGACATTCTGGATACTGTTGAGCTTGCCTGGAGTGGTGTATTTACTGGACTTCCCGCTGTTGCAGGCATTGTCTGATACTAACATCCCGTTGCTCATCTTTTTTGGAGTATCTGGGTACTTGCTGTTTAGTACTATCTACGTAAGCGTAGGATCAACCATGGATGATCTGCAAAGTGCGGGAAATACTCAGAGTATGATCATGATGATACCGATGCTATCCATCTTGTTTATCACTCCCATAGTGAAGAATCCTGAGGGGACAATTGCCAAATTCTCCTGTATATTCCCCCTCACAAGCCCCATGGCAATGATCATGCGTAGCGCATTTGTAAAAATATCTCTATGGGAAGTGCTTGTTAGTGCTTCAGTACTGCTTGTTTCCATCTACCTGTTTGTTCGCTTGGCTGCAAAAATCTTCCGTGTGGGCATGCTCATGTATGGGAAAACAGCTAACTTTAACGAAATGATGAAGTGGCTAAGGTATAAGGACAGGTAGTTCACCTGAAAGCACTATGAATGAGGCAGCTGATATACTTGCACATAAACTTTGTTTGGTGTAAGAGTGGATGCATATCAACAAATAAACAAGTTTGAATGCTTATGCCGAATATTGTGGAGATATGAACTGGATAGTAAGCTGGTATTGGCTCAGTATTCCCATTCTATTACAATTGGCTAAACAAAAATCTCAGAGCCATGGAATACTCAGATTGGAATTTGAATTGGATACTGATTCTTGAAAGAATGCAATTCTCAGGGAACAAAAGAGGGAATTGGGCACACTCAGGAAGGGCTTTGGGATCGCCAGGATATTTGAAACCACAAAATTATAAGCCATTCCCCCAAAAAAGTGGTAACTCGTGTGTATAACTAGTGGAATTGTA